>JAYQGE010000016.1:21898-82078 GCA_038140435.1 Rhodospirillaceae bacterium
CCACAACCTCCTTCTGTCGGGTCCGCCTGGTGCCGGAAAGTCCATGCTCGCCCAGCGCCTGCCCGGGATTCTGCCGCCTCTTTCACCAGATGAAACACTAGAGGTGTCGATGATCCACTCGGTCTCCGGAATCCTCCCGGACGGCGGGCTGGCAACCGCGCGGCCGTTCCGCGATCCGCACCATTCGGCCTCCCTCGCGGCCCTGATCGGGGGTGGCGCGGGCGAACCATCATGTGGCCTATCCGGCGCGATTCCAGCTGGTTGCGGCCATGAATCCCTGCCGCTGCGGCCATCTGGATGACCCTGGCCTTGCCTGCTCGCGCGCGCCCAGGTGCGCCACCGACTACCAGGCGCGGCTCTCGGGGCCGCTCCTGGACCGGATCGACCTGTTCATCGACGTCCCGGCGGTGTCCGCAGCCGACCTGGCGCTGCCGCCGCCTGCCGAGGGCTCGGCAGAGGTGGCGGCCCGGGTCGCCGCCGCGCGGGATATCCAGGCGGCACGCTACGCCGGAACGGATGTCCGCACGAACGCCGAGGCCGACGGCGAACTGCTGGAGGCGGTCGCCCGGCCGGACGCCGACGGAAGAGCGCTCCTGTTCGATGCGGCGGAGAAATTGAAGCTTTCCGCCCGCGGGTATCACCGGGTCCTCAGGGTGGCCCGTACATTAGCAGATCTTAATGCTAACGAGGCCGATGCGCCGGACGCTCCGCTCAAAAGGCACTACGTTGCCGAAGCCCTTAGCTACCGCCGAGTAGTACCCCATAAGTAGTGCAAAGTTATACCTGCTCCATCGGGAACGGTGCGCCGAAAAGTAGGTATTATTGTACACATATTCGCGCTCGGGGTGCCTCCGTTTCGAATCGATTTTCCCAAAGTGAAAATTTTCCGATTTGGCCATGTGGCGAAGAATTTCCGCCGGATCGACGCCCCGGCCACCGGCGCACAGGTATGCCAGTCATACTTCTTGCAATGCCTTAACCACCAAGGTGTAGTGCCTTGATAGTAGTACAAAGTAAGACCCATTACGAAGGCCTTCCGCGGCACCGTTCGGGCGGATTTCGTGGGTTGAGTTTCAGAGAATCGGGGTTATGGCCGCATTCGGGCGGATTCCGGCGACCGAGCGTCTCTGGCGGCAAAAAACACGGTGCGGGCCGGGCGATGTTCGCCCACGTGAGGAGACGATAGCGCGCACGCCTTGGCCGCAGGCAAGACACGGCGCTAAGCTGCGCAGACAACAACGGGGACCCCCAATGAGCGACATCTACATCGTCGGTGTCGGCATGACGCCCTTCGGCCGCTATCTCGACCGCCCGATCAAGGACATGACCCGCGCCGCGGTGACGGACGCACTGGCTGACGCCGGAGCCGATGTGGCGGACATCGAGGCAGCCTGGTTCTCCAACGCCGTCCAGGCGATCCTCGAGGGCCAGGGCTCGATCCCGGGCGAGATCGCGCTCCGCAACATGGGAATCCAGGAAATCCCGGTGACCAACGTCGAGAACGCCTGCGCCAGTGCCTCGACCGCCCTCGACATGGCCGCGACATGGCTCCAGGCCGGCCGGGGCGGGGTCGCGCTCGCCATCGGCGCCGAGAAGATGTTCCACGAGGACCGCGAGAAGATGTTCTCCGTCTTCGACGGCGGCTGGGACGTCCATGACGTCGCCGCGGCGACCGACCGGCTGCTGGCGCTGGGGCAGGGGGTGGCGGACCCGGACGGCGAGGAGGACACCGGCCAGCGCAGCGTGTTCATGGATGTGTATGCCGCGCTCGCGAAGTTTCACATGAAGTCCTTCGGGACGACCCAGCAACAGATCGCGGCGGTCGCCGCCAAGAACCACGCCCATTCGGCCCACAACCCGCTGTCCCAGTATCGCGAGGCCATGACGGTCGACGAGGTCATGGCGGCCCGCAAGGTGAGCTGGCCGCTGACGTTGCCCATGTGCTCGCCCATCTCCGACGGCGCGGCGGCCGCGATTCTCTGCCGCGAGGAAGAACTCGACCGCTTCGACCGCGACCGGGCGGTGAAAATCCGCGCAACTGCGCTGCGCACGGGCTCCGACCGCGATCCGCAGGAATTCGACCGGCACATCACCCATCTCGCGGCCCGCGACGCCTACGAACGCGCCGGCGTCGGACCTGAGGACATGGATGTCGCGGAAGTCCACGACGCGACCGCGTTCGCGGAAATCCAGCAGGTCGAGAATCTCGGCTTCTGCGGCTTCGGGGAAGGGGGCGCGCTGACCGAAAGCGGCGCCACCAGCCTCGGCGGCCGGATCCCGGTCAACCCGTCCGGCGGGCTCGAATCCAAGGGACACCCGGTCGGCGCAACGGGATTGGCCCAGGTTTTCGAGCTGACGACCCAGCTGCGCGGCGAGGCCGGCAGCCGGCAGGTCGAGGGCGCACGCCTCGCAATCGCCGAGAATGGCGGCGGGTTCCACGGGATCGAGGAAGCGGTCGCCTGCGTCACGATCCTGGGGCGCGACTGAACACCGACCGGCAAAATGCTGCACCTATGTTGCGCAACATAAACTGCAGCATAAAGCGAGACACCGGCAGACCAGCAAGACGGCAAGCCCCGGACTTCCGGGAAAAACAGGAATTGTGCGGCGCAGCATTGAAATCCCGCGAAATCGGCCCCTTGCCTTTTGTGCGATGCACAAATAGCCTTCGCGCCCAATGAGGGCCCATCGAATGGCCCCGCCGGAAAAAGCCTTTCGGCCCCGGGGGAACGGAGCATGAGCACACAATCGCAGATCCGGCGCATCGGCGTCCCGGACATCCGCGCCCGCAAGGGCGGCGAGCCCATCGTCAGCCTGACGGCCTACACCGCCCCGATGGCCGGGTTTCTCGATCCGCATGTGGACTTCCTGCTGGTCGGCGATTCCCTCGGCATGGTGCTTTACGGCTTCGACTCCACGCTGCCCGTGACCCTCGACATGATGATCGCCCACGGCGCAGCCGTGGTGCGCGGCAGCTCGCGCGCCTGCATCGTCGTCGATCTGCCCTTCGCATCCTACGAGGCCTCGCCGGAAACGGCGTACACCGCCGCAGCACGGGTCCTGGCCGAAACCGGCTGCGCGGCCGTCAAGCTCGAGGGCGGCGTGGCCATGGCCGAAACCATCGCCTTCCTCGTCGCGCGCGGCATTCCGGTCATGGCCCACATCGGGCTTACCCCCCAGTCCTCGAACGCATTCGGCGGGTTCCGCGTCCAGGGACGCGACGACGCGCGGGCACAGGCCATTCGCGACGACGCGCGCGCGGTCACCGAGGCCGGCGCCTTCGCCGTGGTGATCGAGGGCGTGCCCGAGAGCCTCGGGCGCGAGATCACGGAAGATATCGAAATCCCGACCATCGGGATCGGCGCGTCTCCGGCCTGCGACGGGCAGGTCCTGGTGACGGAGGACATGGTGGGCCTGTTCGGCGCCTTCACACCGAAGTTCGTCAAGCGCTACGCCGAGCTGGGCACAGAGGTCGGCGACGCCGCCGCAGCATATGCGAGCGACGTGCGCGCCCGGGCGTTTCCCGCGTCCGAACACTGCTTCGCCGACACCGTGCCGGCGGACGGCTAGGGACGCCGCCGCGTGTCGGAGCTCTCGGTCGTCCGCACCGTCCGCGACCTGCGCACCGCCGTCGCCGACATGCGGCAGGCCGGTGACCGCATCGGGCTGGTGCCGACCATGGGCGCCCTGCACGCCGCACACATGGCCCTCGTCGAGGCGGCACGGCATCACGCCGACCGCGTGGTGGCGACAATCTTCGTCAACCCGACCCAGTTCGGTCCCGAAGAGGATTTCTCCACCTACCCGCGCCGCGAGGCGCGCGACATCGACACCCTGTGCGCGCACGGTGTCGATCTGCTGTTCGCACCATCGGTCGATGAGATGTATCCCGACGGGTTCGAGACGGTGGTCGAGGTGCCCGAAATCAGCCGGGACCTGTGCGGCGCCCACCGGCCCGGACACTTCGCCGGTGTCGCGACCATCGTCACGAAGCTTCTGCTCCAGGCGCTGCCCGACTGCGCGGTGTTCGGCGAGAAGGACTACCAGCAGCTCCAGGTGATCCGGCGCCTTGCCCGCGATCTCGACATTCCGGTCGAGATCGTCGGACTGCCCACCGTGCGCGAGGCCGACGGGCTCGCCATGTCGTCGCGCAACGTCCATCTGGGGCCCGCCGACCGGGCGAACGCCCCGCGCCTGCACGCGGCGCTGCAGGTGGTGGCGGAGCGGTTGCGCGCCGGGGAGGGGGCCGACGTCGCCTGCGCCGCCGGCCACGAGCTGCTCGCGGCGGCCGGGTTCGCCCCGATCGAGTATCTGGAGGTTCGGGCGGCGGAGACGCTTCTGCCCGTCGATCAGGTCCCGGCCGGCACACCCCTGCGGGTCCTCGCGGCCGCCTGGCTCGGCGAGACGCGGCTCATCGACAACATCGCGGCGAACTAGCGCGCACGCGCCGATTCATTCGACTTAGTTCGTGCGGCCTATTCGTGCGGCACGTCGCCCTGGATGACGATCCGGTGCATCAGCCGATGTTCGGTGTAGTCGAACAGCGCATAGTGCAGCGACAACCGGTTGTCCCAGACGGCGAGGTCGTTGGTCTTCCACTTGTGCCGGTAGTTGAACTCGGGCGTGCGCAGATAGTCGAAGAGGTAGCGGAGCAGGAAATCGCTCTCCCGCCGGTCCATGTCCTTGATGAAGGTGGTCATGGACTCGTTGACGAAGAGCCCCCTCTTGCCCGTCACGGGATGCTTGCGCACCACCGGATGCAGCGCCGGCACATAGGCGGCCTGCTTGTCGCGCAGATAGTCCGTGCCCTTGTCGCCCTCGTACATCTCGGGCCGCGAGATCTCGGAATAGGGCTGGTAGGAATCGTGATAGGCCCACAGCCCGTCGAGATGGGCCTTCATCCGGTCCGACAGCGCCTCGTAGGCGGCAACCATGTTGACCCACAGCGTGTCGCCGCCGCGCGGCGGGATGTCCTTGGCGTAGAGCACCGTGCCCATGGTCGGGCGCTCGGTCCCGGCGAAATCCGTATGCCACAGGTCGCGGGTCACATGCGGCGGGTTCAACGCGTCATACTCGAGGATGTCGATCTCGGGATTGTCCTTGCTCTTCTCGAAGCCGGACACGGCCGAGGGCTGCGGCTCGCCGAAGCGGCCCGCGAAGGCCACCTGCTGGTCCGGCGTGATGTCCTGGTCGCGGAAGATGATGACCGTTCGTTCGAGCAGCGCCTGGTGAATCTCGTCGAACTGCCGGTTCGTCAGGTCCTGCGAAAGATCGATGCCCTCGATGATCGCGCCGCAGGCCGGCGACATCTCGTGCAGATCGAAACTCTCATAGGTCATGGCATCCTCCGTTCGCTGTCGGATTCATTCTGGACGCGGGGAGGGCCGGCGGCAACCGCCTATCCCGGCTGCTTCAGCATCGGCCCGAGCGGCCGGCCCCCGAAGACATGCACATGGTAGTGGGGCACTTCCTGGCCTGAATCCGCGCCGTGGTTGGCGAGAATCCGGTAGCCGGGGGCTTCCAACCCGAGCTCGCGAGCGACCTGGCCCACGGCGCGCAGGAAGCCCGCAATCTCGGCATCCGAGGCGTTGGCCGTGAAGTCCGCGTTCGACACATACGCCCCCTTCGGGATCACCAGCACATGGGTCGGCGCCTGGGGGTTGATGTCGTGGAAGGCCAGCGCGTGGTCGTCTTCGTAGACCTTGTTACAGGGAATCTCGCCCCGCAGAATCTTCGCGAAAATATTCTCGCTGTCGTAGGTCATGTCGATCTCCGCCATCACTTGCCCTCCCGGCCCGCCTTCTCCTCGATCCCCGAGATGCCCTGGCGTTCGGCGAGCTTCGCCCAGACATCCTCGGGGCGAATACCGGCATCGGCCCACAGCACACACAGGTGGTAGATCAGATCGGCGCTCTCCGCCGCCAGCGCCTCCGGGCCCTCGCTCAGCGCCGCCACAACGGTTTCGACCGCCTCCTCGCCGACCTTCTCGGAGATCTTGCCGGTCCCGCGCGCCAGAAGCTGCGCCGTGTAGGACGTGTCCGGGTCGCCCCCGACCCGGGACTCGATCACGGCGTAGAGCGCATCGACAATTTCCGCGTTCGGTTTGTCGGCCATCACGATGTCTCCTCGAACTGTTCCCCGGCGACCGGCCGCACGGGCACGCCCGCCGCCGCCATGTGGGCCTTCGCCTCGCCCAGCGAATGCTCGCCGAAGTGAAAGATCGACGCGGCAAGCACCGCCGAAGCATGGCCGTCGCGCGCGCCCTCGACAAGGTGGTCGAGTGTCCCGACCCCGCCCGAGGCGATCACCGGGATCGACACCGCATCCGCGATCGCCCGGGTCAGCTCCACGTCAAAGCCGGACTTGGTGCCGTCCCGGTCCATCGAGGTGAGCAGGATCTCACCCGCGCCATACGATTCCATCCGCCGGGCCCATTCGACCGCGTCGAGGCCCGTCGGGTTCCGCCCGCCATGGGTGAAAACCTCCCAGCGCCCGTCGATGCCCTCGCTCTCGACCGCCTTGGCGTCGATCGCGACGACGATGCACTGGGTCCCGAACTTTTCTGCCGCCGCGCGCACGAACTCCGGGTCGTTCACCGCCGCCGTGTTGATCGAGACCTTGTCCGCGCCCGCGAGCAGCAGCCGGCGGATATCGTCCACGGTGCGCACCCCGCCACCGACGGTCAGCGGCATGAAGCAGGCCTCCGCCGTCCGCGCGACCACGTCGAAAATGATGTCCCGGTCCTCATGGCTGGCGGTGATGTCGAGGAAGCACAGCTCGTCGGCACCCGCCCTGTCATAGATCTGCGCCTGTTCGACCGGATCGCCGGCATCGCGCAGATCGACGAAGTTGACGCCCTTCACCACGCGACCGTCCTTCACGTCGAGGCAGGGGATGATCCGCACCTTGAGCATCACCCGGCCTCCCGGAGCCGCGCCAGCGCCACGGCCAGGTCGATCCGCCCGTCGTAGATCGCGCGGCCCGAGATGACCCCCGCCACGCCGTCCGCCTCGTGGGGCAGGAACGCCTCGACATCCTCAAGCTTCGACACCCCGCCCGAGGCGATCACCGGGATCGAGATGGCGCGGGCGAGCGCGACGGTGGCGTCCACGTTCGGGCCCTCCATCGCGCCGTCCCGGTCGATATCGGTGTAGATCAGCGCGGCCACGCCCGCGTCCTCGAAACGCCGGGCGAGTTCGTCGGCGGCCAGGTCCGAGGTTTCGGCCCAACCCTCGACGGCGACCCGGCCGCCGCGCGCATCGACCCCGACGGCGACCCGGCCCGGATGGGCCTTGCAGGCGTCGATGACCAGGTCGGGGTCCTTCACCGCGGCGGTGCCGAGGATGACCCGGTCGATACCGTCGGCAAGCCAGCCTGCAACATGCGCGGCCGTGCGGATGCCGCCGCCGAGCTGGACGCGCACGCCGGCACCGCGGGTCACGTCGAGGATCGCGCGCACCGCATCGCCGTTCACCGACTCGCCGTCGAAGGCGCCGTTCAGATCGACGATGTGCAGCCAGTCCGCGCCGGCCTCAACGAAGGCGCGCGCCTGGTCGGCCGGGCTGTCGTTGAACACGGTCGCCGCGTCCATCTCGCCGCGCAGCAGGCGCACACAGGCGCCGTCCTTCAGATCTATGGCGGGAAACAGGATCATGGCGGTCAGAGGTCCTTCATGTAGTAGTAGCCCTCGATATATTCGCCCGCGACCCGCACGTATTTCGGGTGGGTTCCCCAGCGCACATAGCCGCTCTCCTCGAAGACCTGGATCGCACGTTCCTGGGTCGCGCGCACGTCGAGGTTGAGGACCGTGTAGGCCTCGCGCCGGGCGAGCTCCTCGCAGGCCTCGAGAATCCCCGGCGCCAGCCCGTGGCCGCGCGCCCAGGGCGCGACGAAGAAGGTCGAGACGTTCACCGCGAAGGACTGGGATTCGCTCGACGCGCGCGGCCGGTTGAGCTGGGCGGCCCCCGCGATCACGCCGTCGAGCCGGCCGACGAACACCGTGCGCCCGGGCACCAGCAGGTTGCCGCGCCAGTAGGCCTCCATCACATCGCGGCGCGGCGGCGCAAGCCAGCCGAAGCCGCCGCCCGCGACGATCGCCGCCTCGGCCGCGTCGCACAGGTCGGCCAGGTCGTTGCCGCGGAACTCCGCCAGCCGCTCGATCTGGGTATCGGTCATCGGCACACCTCGCCGGTGCGGGCCGGTGCCGTAAAAAATCCCGACATCATGGCGTCCACTCCAGGAAGGCGGCGATCAGCGCGAGGCCGATCGCCTGGCTCTTCTCCGGGTGGAACTGGGTCCCGATCATGTTGTCACGCCCCACGGCCGCGGTGATCGCGCCGCCATAGTCCACGCGCGCCAGCACGTCGGTGTCGTTCTCCGCCGCAAGCTGATAGCTGTGCACGAAATAGGCGTGTGCGCCGCCGGCAAGGTCGGCGAACAGCGGATGGTCCGTCGCGGTGAGGTCGAGCTCGTTCCAGCCCATGTGGGGGATCTTGAGCGCCGGGTCCGCCGGGGCGATCGGCACCACCGCGCCCGGAATCCAGCCGAAGCCGTCGGTCTCGCCATGCTCGAGGCCGCGCGTGGCCATGAGCTGCATCCCGACGCAGATGCCGAAGAAGGGGCGGGCGCGTTCGACGACCGCGGCCTCGAGCGCGGCAATCATGCCGTCGCGCGCGGCGAGCCCGTCCCGGCAATCGCGAAACGCGCCGACGCCCGGCAGGACCACCCGGTCCGCGCGAGCGACCACATCAGCCGCTTCCGTGACGACGATCTCGCGCGCGAGCCCGGCCTCCCGCGCGGCCCGCTCGAACGCCTTGGCCGCCGAGCGCAGGTTGCCGGAGCCATAGTCGATGATGGCGACCGTCTCCATCGGCTCAGGCACCCCCGACCAGGTAGCGCCGCTCGGCGTCGCGATAGCCCGGCGCCGCGATCGCGGTGCGCTCGAGCACGCCCCGGCGCGCGAGCACGTGGCGGCGCCAGTCGTTGCCCCAGAGCCCGGTCGCCGCCTGGACGCCCAGCGAGAGGACGAGCTCCGCGCCGTCCGCCAGGCCGGCGGCCATGGCTCCGCCGCTGACCGCGGCAGCCAGCAGCAGAAGCACGATCGCGGTCCGCCACATGCCGTGCCACAGGGCCCAGAACGGCCCGAACAGGAAGGCGGCGACGTTGAACCCCTCGCGGATCAGGATCGCGTCCGCGTCGGCCGATGCGGACCAGCCGTTCGTGTGGACGGTGTAGATCTTCGTGGCCATTGCCTAGCCCTCAACCTCGTCCTGCCGCGCCATGCGCAGCTTCAGCTCCGTCGTCGAAAACAATCGCAGGTCCGGCAGGAAGGATTCCTTGCGCAGGAAGCGCACGTCATCGCGGGTCACCGGCGAGTGACGGTCGGGCCCGTCGGAGAAGACGAAATCGAAGGGCCGGTCGGGCAGGCACTCGTACTGGACGCCGCGAAAGCACTTGTAGAAGCCGTCCACCTTCGGGCTGTGGATCAGATCGACCACGCCGCGCACCGCCTCCGGCAGGCGTGCCGACGCCGTCTCGAACCAGCCGCGATCGTCCTCCATGGAGGTCACCCGGCCGGGCTCGCCGCCGTCCTCCGCCGCGTTCTCCATCAGCGCGTAAGCGAGCACAACGGTCGAGATGCCGGTTCCGCACTCGAGGATCTCGCGCGGCCGGAAGGCCCGCACCTGCTCGTAGAGGGTGAGGTAGTCCGAGTAGGACGCGCCCGTCACCGCCGTGCCGGCGGCGGCCTCTGTCATCAGCTCCCACAGGGGTCCGTTCGCGCGCAGGACAGCCTCCGCGCGCCGCGCGCGGCGGGCCACCATCGCGTCCACCATGCGTTTTCTGAGCCGCACGAGCGGGCCATAGGCGGCCGCGCTCACCGCCGTGGGCAACGCCCCCGGTGTGGTCTCGGCCCGGCGCGCGGCGCCGGCTTCGGTGTCGTTCCTGTCCGCCATGCCGGCCGCCCGGCCGGTCAGTCGATCGAGCCGCCCAGCACGCCCTTCGTCGACGGCACGTCGTCGGCGCGGCGCGGGTCGATCTCCACGGCCGTGCGCAGGGCGCGGGCGAGGCCCTTGTAGCAGGACTCGATCATGTGGTGGTTGTTCTCGCCGTAGAGCGTCTCGACATGCAGGGTCAGTCCCGCCGACTGGGCAAACGCGCGGTACCATTCCTGGAACAGCTCGGTGTCCATGTCGCCCAGCTTCGGGCGCGTGAAGTCCACCTTCCAGACCAGGAAGGGGCGGTTCGACGCGTCGAGCGCAACCCGGGTGAGGGTCTCGTCCATGGGCACCAGCGCATCGCCGTAACGGCGGATGCCCCGGCGGTCGCCCAGCGCGTTGCTGATCGCCTCGCCCACGGCGTAGCCCGAATCCTCGGTCGTGTGGTGGAAATCGATGTGCAGGTCGCCCTTCGCGCGCACCGTCAGGTCGATGAGACTGTGGCGCGAGAGCTGTTCGAGCATGTGGTCGAGGAAACCGATGCCGGTCTCCACGTCATACGCGCCCGTGCCGTCGAGGTTCACCGCGACGGAGATGTCGGTTTCCTTCGTCGTGCGCACGACCTCGGCGGTACGCCCCGCGCCGCGCTCCGGAAGTTCCTGAACACTCATGGTTTTTGCTCCTGCAAACCGGTTTCGGACCGAATGCGGCGCCTAGATAGCACCCGCACCGGCCCGGCGCCATCCCGCAAACAGGCGCGGCAGCAGCGTGATGGCCCGTGGAACACGCGATCGCGATTGGCGACGCAGCCGGTTTTCGGCATCATGGGGCGAACTTCCAGCCCCGTTTTCGTCACGCCATGAACAGCCTGCCAGGCCGCACCCGCATCTTCTCCGACCAGGAATACCTGCTGCGCGCGGGCGCGGACCCGGACGCCGGCTTCGTCATCCTCAGCGGCCATGTGGAGCTGCGGAACGCCACCGGCACCCTGCTCGGCGACGCGCGCCAGGGCGACGTGATCGGCGCGACAAGCCTGCTGTTCGGCGGCCGCCAGGAACTGAGCGCCATCGCGGCCGGGCCGGTCGAGGCGGCGATGGTCGATCGCGCCACCGTCGCCGCCCAGATGGCCCGAAACCCGGAGCTGGTGCGGCGGGCCGCGACCCAGCTCCTGAGCGGGCTGGCTCTGGTGCCGCTCGCGGAAACGGGGGGGGGAAACGGGGAGCTCTTCCACATCGTCCGGCGGCGCATTCGCGCGGGCCGAGCCGGAAAGCGGCTTCGACGACCCGAACGTGATTCCAATCACCGGCAAGCGGGGCCCCGCCCCGGTCTCCGGCGACATCGCGGCACCCGGCCTCTGGTCCGCGGTCTTGCTGCGGCCGAATTCGAACGCGACCCTGGGCCAGATGTCCAAGCGCGGCATCCGGATCAAGGAGACGCCGTTCGGCGTCGGGCGCAAGCCCAACCGGGGCGAGCAGGTCCCGCGCACCGACGTCAAGCTGCAGTTCCCCGACGAGCGGCCCTACAACCTGTCGCGACACCATTTCGTGATCGAGACGGGACGCCCCGGCCTGATGATCCGCGACGCGGGCAGCCAGCTCGGGACCCTCGTGAATGGCGAGCGTATCGGCCTGGACGAGCCGAAGAACGCGGTCTCACTCTACATCGGCGAGAACCGGATCGAGGCCGGCGGCCACGACACGCCCTTCCGCTTCATCATCGAAGTCCTCGCCTGACCCGCCCCACCGCGGCCGTCCGGGCTTGATCCGGGCTCTGCCGGGGCCCACATGGATGGGGCCGGGCCATTGCGCCCGCCGCGCGGATGCGGCAGGACTCAGGGCCTCGACCCGACAGACCCCACCGCGGACACCCGAGCCATGAACACCACCCTCTCCGACGACCGCATCCCGACCTGGCACGGCACAACCATCCTGTCGATCCGCAAGGGCGACGATGTCGTCATCGCCGGCGACGGACAGGTGAGCCTCGGCCAGACGGTGATCAAGGCGTCGGCCCGCAAGGTGCGGCCGCTGGGCGACGGCAGCGTGATCGCGGGCTTCGCCGGTGCCACCGCCGACGCCATGACGCTGTTCGAGCGGCTCGAGGCGAAGCTCGAGCAGCATCCGGGCCAGCTCACCCGCGCCTGCGTCGAGCTGGCGAAGGACTGGCGCACGGACCGGTATCTCCGCCGGCTCGAGGCCATGATGGCGGTCGCCAGCAAGGAGGCCTCGCTGGTACTTACCGGCACGGGCGACGTGCTCGAGCCGGACGACGGCATCATCGCCATCGGCTCGGGCGGGAACTATGCGCTCGCCGCGGCGCGCGCGCTGATCGGCCGGGACGATCTCGACGCCCGCCAGATCGCCGAGCAGGCGATGGGGATCGCCGCCGACATCTGCGTGTACACCAACACCAACCTGACGATCGAAAGCCTGTAACGGGACCCTCATGACCAATTTCTCTCCGCGCGAGATCGTCTCCGAGCTCGACCGCTTCATCATCGGCCAGAACGACGCCAAGCGCGCCGTTGCCATCGCGCTGCGCAACCGCTGGCGGCGCCAGCAGCTGCCCGACGATCTGCGCGAGGAGGTGCTGCCGAAGAACATCCTGATGATCGGCCCGACCGGCGTCGGCAAGACCGAGATCTCGCGCCGGCTCGCGCGGCTGGCGAACGCGCCCTTCATCAAGATCGAGGCGACCAAGTTCACCGAGGTCGGCTATGTGGGCCGCGACGTGGAATCCATCATCCGTGACCTGGTCGAGCAGGCGATCCTGATGACCCGCGAGACCAAGCGCCGCGGGGTGGTCGCCCAGGCCGAGTTCAATGCCGAGGCGCGCGTCCTCGACGCGCTGGTCGGCGAGAATGCCAGCGAGTCCACCCGCGCATCCTTCCGCGAGAAGCTCCGCAACGGCGAGCTCGACGACAAGGAGATCGAGATCCAGGTCGCCGACACCGGCAGCATGGGCCTGCCCACCATGGACATCCCCGGCATGCCCGGCGGCCAGATGGGCATGATCAACCTGAACGACATGCTGGGAAAGGCATTCGGCCAGCAGACGAAGCCGCGCCGGATGACCGTCGCGGAATCCTACGACGTCCTGATCGGCGACGAGGCGGACAAGCTGCTCGACGAGGAGAAGCTGGTGCGCGACGCGCTCACCAGCGTCGAGGACAATGGCATCGTCTTCCTCGACGAGATCGACAAGATCACCGCGCGGTCCGACCGCCAGGGCGCCGATGTCAGCCGGGAAGGGGTGCAGCGTGACCTGCTGCCGCTGATCGAGGGGACGACCGTCGTCACCAAGCATGGCGCGGTGAAGACCGACCACATCCTGTTCATCGCCTCGGGCGCGTTCCACCTGGCGAAGCCGTCGGACCTGCTGCCCGAGCTCCAGGGCCGCCTGCCCATCCGGGTCGAGCTCCGCGCGCTGACCCGCGAGGATTTCGGCCGCATCCTGCGCGAGCCGGAGAACTCGCTGATCCGCCAGTATGTGGCGCTGATGGGCACCGAGGGCGTGACCCTCGACTTCACCGAGGAGGCGATCGACACGCTCGCGGAGATGTCGGCCCAGATCAATCAGACGGTGGAGAATATCGGCGCGCGTCGCCTCCACACCGTGCTCGAGCGCCTGCTCGACGAGATCAGCTTCTCCGCCCCCGACCGGGACGGCGAGGAGATCACCATCGACGAGGCCATGGTCCGCGAGCGGCTCGAGGAGCTGACCAAGAACGCGGACCTGTCGAAGTTCATCCTTTAGGCGAGTACTCGACCCTTTTGGGAAAGATGCGCGGATCAAGTCCGCGCATGACGATCTTGTTGCCGCGCACGCCCTAAAACCTCCCGTCATGCCCGGGCTTGACCCGGGCATCTCTTGCTCGCGTCTTTCCCGCTCCTCTCGCGCGTCGTAAGCTGGCGCCAACGAACAACACGAGCACCCAGGGGGAACCCATGCAGATACCCACAAAGATCGTCGATCTCTCGATGGCGCTGGACAACGAGACCGTCGTCGACCCCGAGATCATGCGCCCGAAGATCCAGTATGTGACGCAGGCCGAGAACGCCGACGCAATGGCGAGCTTCTTCCCCGGCATGAAGGCGGTGGACCTGCCCGACGGCGAGGGCTGGGCCTGGGAGATCGTCACGCTGACGACCCACAACGGCACCCATATCGATGCGCCCTGGCACTACCACTCGGTCGACAAGGACGGGAACCCGATGCAGACCATCGACGAGCTGCCGCTCGACTGGTTCTATCGCCCGGCCGTGAAGTTCGACTTCCGGCATTTCGAAGACGGCTACATCGTCCAGCCGTCGGACATCGAGGCCGAGCTCAAGCGCATCGACTACGAGCTCCAGCCGCTCGACATCGTGCTCGTGAACACCAAGGCATCCGAATATTACGGCACGGAGGAGTATCTCTCCCGCGGCATCGGCATGGGCCGCGAGGCGACGCTCTTCCTGACCCAGGAGCATGGCGTGCGGGTCACCGGCATCGACGCCTGGGGCTGGGACGCGCCCTTCTCGCTGCAGCAGGAGAGTTACGCGCGAGACCATGACGCGATGAAGGTCTGGCAGGGCCACTGGGCAGGCATCGAGCAGCCCTACTGCCATATGGAGAAGCTGCTCAACCTCGAGACGCTGCCCGACCACGGCTTCATGGTCAGCTGCATGCCCTGGAAGATCAAGGGCGCGTCGGGCGGCTGGATCCGCTGCGTCGCGATGATGTTCGACTAGGACATAGACACTACAGGTTCGGGTCTTGCAGGGGCGGGTTTCAAACCCGCCCCTACCAATTTCAGAGGCAGGGCCGGGCCAGCCGACCAATTTTCGTCACCCCCGCGAAGGCGGGGGTCCATAGACACCCATGCCTGCCCGGGCTGGCGTCCGCGACAATGGATGCCCGCCTGCGCCGGCATGACGAAGGTGCTTAGAACAAATCGCCCCGGAGCCGCGCGAGGATCGCGGCGGCATCCTGGTCCGACAGGCCACGGATCTTCTCCGCGAGCGTGTTGGCGAGCTCGGTGTGGTTCGGGCTCAGCCCCGACGTGTCCACCGTCACCTTGGGATGGGACAGGCGCGCGAGGCGGTGCATCTCCTCGTAGTCGTCCCAGATCAGGTTGAAATACTCGCAGACCTGGACCACCAGCGCCTCGGACGGGCGGCCGCGATAGCCATGTTCCAGCGACGACAGATACGCCTCGGAGATCTGGAGATCCCTGGCCATCGCCTTCAGGGTCAGGCCACGCTCCTCGCGATAAGCCCGCACCTTGGCCCCGAACGGCGTCATGACGCGGCTCCCCGCTTGCGGCGCAGCAGCACGTAGAACGCGCCGTCCCGGCCATGCTCGGGGCGGGCCGTGGTGAACGCCAGCACATGGGCGCGGCACGGCGGCTGGTTCAGCCACTCGGGCAGGCGGGCGCGCAGCACGCCCGAACCCTCGCGCGAGCCCCGGCCCGTGATCACCAGCACGCAGCGTTTGCCGGCGGCAGCGGCCTCGGTGATGAAACCGGTGAGCGCGGTGTGTGCCGCGTCCTGATACATGCCGTGCAAGTCGAGGCGCGCCTCGATCGGCAGCTTGCCGCGCCGGAATCGGTCGGCGGTGCGGCGATCCACCGCGGCATAATCACCCGCCGCCAGCGCGGGCGGCGGCGGCGGACGGATGGCGGGCCGGGATGGCGACACGGGCGCGGACGCCGGCTTCTTCTTTTTCGGTGCGCGCGCGGCCGTCGTCCTGGCAGCGGGTTTCGCCGGCTGCGGCCGCCGCCGCTTCAGGGGCTGGGCGTCGGCGAGTGCGCGGCGGAACAGGTCCTCCTCGTCGCCGTCCTTGTCGCCGGAGGCCATCGCCGCGCTCAGTCGTCCTCAACGATGACGATGTGCAGCCGCCGCGGGCCGTGGGCGCCCAGCAGCAGCGTCTGCTCGATATCGCCCGAGCGCGAGGGCCCGGTGACGAAGTTGACCGTGCGCGGCGGCAGCCCGCCGCGTCCGGATGCGCCGTCGGCGGCCTGTGCGCGCACGGCGTCCCACACGTCCTCGTAGGACTTCACCACCCGGCTGGCGGGGAGCACGACCACATGGGTCTCGGGGATGAAGTTCAGGGTCGAGGGGTGATCGGGCCCGGAGAACATGGCGAGCGTCCCCGTCTCGGCCACCGCGTGGGGCGCCGAGGTGATGCTTACCTGATCGGGCTCGCCCGGCACGCCCCGGCGGATGTCCAGGAGCTTGTTGTCGCTCCACGGGGCGGCGTCGAGGCTCGGGTCCGGCGCCATCACGACTTCGGACGGCAGGTTTTCGCCGCGCAGATAGTCCGAGACGGCGCCCGGCACGTCGGCCATGTCCGACACCCGCTCGACGGTGGCATGCACCTTCGTCGCCATGGTCTCGAACAAATCCACAAGTCCGCCCGCGTCCAGGTCCGTCCGCGCGGGCACGATGTTCCGCGCATGGCCGTCGATCCGCGCGCGCAGGGCCGCCGCCGTCTCGGCGTCAACGGGTCCGTCGCGGCCCTTCGACCGGCGCAGCGATCCCAGAATCTGATCTTTCCCGCTCATGCCCCGTTCCTCATGGGCGGCCGCTCCCCGGATTTCCAGCGCGACTGGAAGGTCCGGCCCTGGGGCGCCGGCAGCTCGCGATACTTGGTCCACCCCCTGGCGAGCGGCACCGACGAGAACCGCCCACGCTTGCGGCCCATCCAGGAAAGCAACCGCATCTGGAGACCCGTCGCCAGCTGGTAGAGCCGCGGGCGGCGCGCCACGAAGGCCCACAGGCCGAGCCCGACCCGGGCCGAGCCGGGGGACAGGTGGCTCTCGAACTCCCGCTCGCGCCAGTGGCGCATCATCTTGGGCAGCGGGATGTGCATCGGGCACACCTCCTCGCAGCGCCCGCAGAAGGACGACGCGTTGGGCAGGTGGCCGGCCTCATCCACTCCGAGGAGGCCGGGCGAGAGGACGGAGCCCATGGGCCCCGGATAGACCCAGCCATAGGCGTGCCCGCCGACCGACTGATAGACCGGGCAGTGGTTCATGCAGGCACCGCAGCGGATGCAGCGGAGCATCTCCTCGAACTCGGTGCCGAGCATGTCGGTCCGGCCGTTGTCGAGAAGGATGACGTGATACTGCTCGGGCCCGTCCGGATCGCCTGCGCGCCGGGGACCGGTCGAGAGGGTCGTGTAGCTGGAGAATTCCTGGCCCGTCGCCGAGCGCGCCAGCACCCGCAGGATGGTGGCGGCGTCCTCGAGCGTAGGGACGATCTTCTCGAGGCTCGCCAGCACGATGTGCACCTTGGGGATGAGCTGCGAAAGGTCGCCGTTGCCCTCGTTGGTGACGATGATCGACGAGCCCGTCTCCGCGATCAGCAGGTTCGCGCCCGTGATGCCCACCTCGGCCTCGAAGTATTTCTTGCGCAGGATCGTCCGCGCCTCGTCGAGGAGGGTCGGCGGCTCCTCGAGCACCCGATCCGGGTCCAGCTCGGTATGGTTCTCGCGGAAGCTCTGCTCGACCTGGTTCTTGGTCAGATGCACCGCCGGCGCAATGATGTGGCTCGGGCGCTCGCCGCGCAGCTGGATGATGTATTCGCCGAGATCGGTCTCGACAGGGCGGATGCCGGCAGCCTCGAGCGCCTCGTTGATCTCGATCTCCTCGCCAATCATCGACTTGCCCTTGTTGACGGCCTTCGCATCGACCGAGCGGCAGATGTCGAGGACGATCTGCTGGGCGTCCGCCGCGGTGCGCGCCCAGTGGACGTGTCCGCCGCTCGCCTGGACCTTTTCCTCGTAGGCCTCCAGATAGAAGTCGAGATGTTCCAGCGTGTGATTCTTGATGTCCCTGGCCTGGTCGCGGAGCGCGTCGAACTCGGGCAGGTTGTCACGCGCGGTGGAACGGCCATCGACGAAATGCCCCCGCGCCTTGTTCAGCGCCGCCTGCAGGTCCGCGTTGGCGAGCTGCTCCTTCGCGTTGTTCTTGAAGTTGCGGCTGGTCGAGTGGACGTTCATGATACTCACCCCTGACCGTCTTGCGGCTCGCCGATCGCCGGTTCGTCGCCCATGCCCGCCAGAACCTCGGCCACGTGGCGCACCCGGACGTTGGCGCCGTCGCGCTGCAGCTTGCCGGCCATGTTCATCAGGCAGCCCATATCGCCGGCGAGCAGGGTCTCGGCGCCCGTGGCGACGATCCGCTCCATCTTGTTCGACACCATGTTGTTCGAGATGTCGGGATACTTGACGCAGAAGGTGCCGCCGAAGCCGCAACACACGTTGGCGTCCTTGAGTTCGCGCAGGTGCAGCCCCTCGATGCCGTCCAGGAGCCCGCGCGGCTGGGCGTGGATGCCGAGCTCGCGGAGGCCCGAGCAGCTGTCGTGATAGGTGACCGTGCCCTCGAAGGCGGCCTCGACCGAGGTCACGCCGAGCACGTCGGTCAGGAACGAGACCAGCTCGTGGGTGCGACCCGCGAGCTCGTCGGCCCGCGCCGACCATTCGGGATCGTCGGCGAACAGCTCGGGATAGTGTTTCGAGATCATGCCGGCGCACGACCCCGACGGCGCGACCACATGGTCGTAGCCCGCGAACGCCTCGATCACCTGTTTGGCGATCGTGATCGTGTCCTTGCGGTCGCCGGAGTTGAAGGCCGGCTGGCCACAGCAGGTCTGGGCCTCGGGCACCTCGACCGTACAGCCGGCGTCCTGCATCAGCTTCACCGCCGCGAAGCCGACACTCGGCCGGAACAGGTCCACCAGGCAGGTGACGAACAGCGCCACGCGCGGGCCGTCGCTCATCGCACTCTCCTCGGATTTTCCATCCTGTTTAGCACATTCCGCCCGGCTTCCAACGCGAGCGCGCGGACCGGCGTCAGCCGGTCGGAGCGGCGCCGCGCGGCACGAGGATGTAATAGGCACCGCGGCTCTTCATCCGGCCTGCCTTGTCCAGCGCCGCGCGCCCCGTGCCCCAGTAGAAATCGCCCCGCACCGCGCCGCGGATGGCGTTGCCCGTGTCCTGGGCCAGCATCAGCCGCTGCAGGCGGGTATCCCCATCCGGGTGCTCGGCATCGAGCCAGACCGGGACGTTCAGGGGGATATGTTCCGGATCGACCGCCATCGAGCGCTCGGCCGTAAGCGTCACACCGGCCGCACCGGTCGGACCGTCACCGTCGATCTCGCGGAAGAAGATGAAGCGGGGGTTCACGGCGAGCGTTTCGCGCATGATCTCGGGGTTCGCCTCGAGCCAGGCCCGGATATCCTCCCAGCCCGCGCGGCCCGCGCTGAGCTCGCCGCGCGCGATCAGCTCACGGCCGACGGACCCGTAGTTGTGGCCGTTGTGGCCGGCAAAACCGACCCGGGTGCGCGACCCGTCGGGCAGGGCGACGACGCCCGAGCCCTGGACCTGCAGGATGAAGACATCGAGGACGTCCCGCGCCCAGAACAGGGGTTCCGCCTGTTCCGCGATCGCGCCGGCCTCGATCTCGCCGCGCTTGCGATAGGGAATCAGGCGCCCGTCCTCGACCCGGCCGACGATGCTGCGCCCCTTGAGGGACGGATCGAATGCCTCCAGCCGGACGAAAACATGATCGTCCGGCAGCGCGTAGATCGGCTCGACATAATCGCCGTCGCGCGCCCGCGCCGCCTCGATGATCGGTTCGTAATAGCCGGTGAACAGTCCCGGATCGTCTTCGGCGCCCGCAACACGCAGCGGCACGAGCTCGGCCTCGATCAGGGCGCGCAGGCCGTCATTGTCAGCATCAACGAGATTGGCAATCGCTTCACAGACCGGCCGCCAGTCGCCGGCGGTCCCGGCGACGTTCGCATCCGCCGGACCGATCTGCCGGTCATCCGCGAGCCGGGCCAGGCGTCCGCAGGACTGCCGCCAGGCGGGCAGGGCCTCGGCCATCGCGTCGGCGTTCCAGCCGGGCAGGGCGTCGAACGCGACAGGCGTGTAGGTGGTTTCCGCCACGGGCGCAGGCTCGTCCTCGGCCCCGCAGGCGGCGAGCGCGATCATGCCCGCGAGCAGCAGGGCGCGTTTCGGGGAGAACCGGAATGTCGGGGCATGCCGGGTGCGGGACACCAGGCTCAGTTCGGCGCTTCGGTCGCGACGAGGGTCCAGTTCGGATTGCGCGAGCGGGTGTTGCGGGCGAACGTCCAGATGTCGGTCACGGTTGCGACCTTCGTCGGATCGCCCGAGACCGGCTCGCCGCCGGCGTCGCGCACCACCTCGATCTGCTCGGAGACGATCTTGACGGTCAGGAAGGCCACCCGGCCATCCATGTTCGCCTCAAGGATCTCGGCCTCGCGGATGCCCACGAGGGTCATCTCCATGGTCTCGTCGCGGCCCTCGCGGGCCTCGATCGCGCCGGCGAAGTTGTCATACACCTCGTCGCTGAGCAGCGGGCGCAGCGTGTCGCGATCGCCCGCGGCAAACGAGGTGACGATCATCTCGAAGGCCATGCGTGCGCCCTCGAGGAATTCGCCCGCGGCAAAATTACCGTCCGCGGCCTGCACGTCGCGCAGACCACCAGCGGCCGGGGAATCCTCCGGGATATCGCTTTTCGGCGCGCGGTCGCCCGAACGGTCCGGGAGGGCGACCACGGTGTCGTCGCCCGCATCCTGGGCCTCGGGGCGCGCGCGCGCATCTTCACGGCCGGCATAGGGATCGTGGGGCGGGCGTTCGTGGCCCGTCCGCTTGCCGAGGACGCTGCGCAGGCGGAACACCAGGAAGGCGGCCACCATCGCCATGAGGATTATGTCTAAGAAAGCCACGCGCCGTCCGTTTCGCCGTCGGTATCCCTGGAAGCCCGTGCCGGCGCCCGAAATTCCCGGTGCGGCCGAAAGCGGGTTGTTCGCCGTCTCAACAGCACCAACATTACGTTCTTGGTCCGCCGGATACCAGCGGCGGATACAAGGCCGGTCGCCCGACGGTGCGCTGGGTTACGGTCCCTAGATAGGGACAACGCGACGAAAGAACAAGAATGCCGCTCCTGATACTCGCCCTGATCATCGGCATCCCCCTGATCGAGATCTACCTGTTCATTCAGGTGGGTGGATCGATCGGCGTCTGGCCGACCATCGGGCTGGTCATCCTGACCGCCGTCATCGGCACCGCGTTGCTGCGCCAGCAGGGCCTCGCGACCCTGGCCCGCGCCCGGGCCGACCTCGACCGCCAGCAGCTTCCCGTGCGCGAGCTGTTCAACGGCGTGTGCCTGCTGATCGGCGGACTGTTGTTGCTGACCCCGGGGTTCCTGACCGACGCGCTGGGTTTCGCACTCCTCATCCCGCCGCTTCGCGCGATCCTCGGACGGGGCGTGTGGGCGGCGATGGCACGCTCGCGGAACGTTTATTTTTCCGTGTCCGGCGGCCCGCCGCCGCGCGGCCCGGGCGGGCCGATCATCGACGGGGAGGAGTTCGGCGTGCGCCGCGACGACGATGATGCGCCCGCGGACCCCTCCCGCCGGATCGGCGGCTCGTAGGCTCGCGCCCGCATGCGCCCGCGGTTGTCCGGCCCAGCGCGTCCGTGTTAGCCATTGCGCCGAGTTTCTGCGCGCGCCCGCGCGCACAGCCAACGATATGGATCGAGCCATGACTGACGAGAATGCAGGCGCCCCCAACCTGGACGGCACCGACCCCGGCGGCGCGCCGATGATGATGGTCAACGCCCAGTATGTGAAAGACCTCTCCTTCGAGAATCCCAACGCGCCCCAGTCGCTGAGCCAGCAGTCGGGCGAGCCCAACATCCAGATCGCCATCGACGTGAACGCCGACCAGATCGCCGACAAGGCCTTTGAGGTGACGCTCACCCTGCGTGCCGAGGGCACGGCCGGATCGGAGCAGCTCTTCATCGTCGAGATCGTCTATGCGGGCATCTTCTCCATCGGCGAGGTGCCGGACGAGTATGTGCCGCCGCTGCTCTACATCGAGGCGCCGCGCCAGCTCTTCCCGTTCGCTCGCGCGATCATTGCCGACGCGGTGCGCGACGGCGGCTTCCCGCCGCTGCTCGTCCAGCCGATCGACTTCATGTCCCTCTACCAGCAGCGCGTCGCGCAGATGCAGGCCGAGGGCGGCGAAGCTGCCGCGCCGGCTGCTGCCGGAAACGGCGCCGGCGACAAGAAGGACGGCGACGACAAGCAGAAGTTCGAGTTCGAGCTCTAGTCTCCCGGTCCCGGGGCCGGGGTCAGTCGCCCGACGACCAGATCGGGTCGTTCAGGCTTTCCACCAGCACGGCATGGGCGGCCAGCTCCTCGGGGCTGGGCGCGTGTGTGCGCGCAGGGCGCGCCTGGCGCTGGACCGTCGCCGGGCCCGCATCGCTCTTCGCCGGCCCGCCGGCGAGCGCGAGATCCGGCTGCCGGCCACCCCGCAACTGCAGATAGACCTCGGCCAGGAGTTCGGCGTCGAGCAGCGCGCCGTGCTTCTCGCGCCGGGACAGGTCGATCTCGAAGCGCCGGCACAGCGCGTCCAGGCTCGCCTGGGCACCGGGGAAGGTGCGCCGTGCGAGCGCGACCGTGTCCACCGAACGTTCCATGGGCAGGACCGGAAAGCCGAGCGTCTTGAGCTCGGCGTTGATGAACTTCATGTCGAAGCTGGCGTTGTGGATCACCAGTTTCGCATCGCCGATGAACGCGAGGAACTCCGCCACCACCTCGGCGAAGACGGGCTTGTCCGACAGGAACTCCTCGCTCAGCCCGTGCACGTTGAACGCCTCCTCGGGCATGTCGCGCTCGGGGTTGATGTAGACGTGATAGGTCTCGCCGGTGGGGATGTGGTGCTGCGCCTCGACGCAGCCGATCTCGACGATGCGGTGGCCGCTCGCCGGATCGAGCCCGGTGGTTTCGGTATCGAGGATGATTTCGCGCATGTGCCCGGCCCGGTTTCGCTTGCTACTGGAAGACGCCGGGCGGGCCAGACCGTCGGGCGGCGCGGACCGCCATCACGATCCGCTTGAGACGCCGGAAAGTATAGGCCCTGCCCGCACCCGTCTCCACGACAAAGTCCGCGCGGCGGCGTTTCTCGCGATCGGGCATCTGGGAGGCAAGAATGCCATCGAGCTTCTCCTCGGTCATACCCGGCCGGGCGAGCACCCGGCGGCGCTGCAGCCAGGCCGGCGCGGTCACCACGATCACACCGTCCACCCGGCCCTCGCCGCCCGTCTCGTAGAGGAGCGGGATATCCAGGACCGCCAGCGCCGCGCCCTGGCGCCGGTGATGGCGCACGAACGCATCGGCCGCCGCGCGCACCCGCGGGTGGACCAGCGCCTCGAGATCGCGCCGCGCGGCATCATCGCCGAACACGGCCGCCCCCAGCGCGCCCCGGTCCACCCCGTCCGCCATGAGCACGCCCGGAAACCGTTCATCGACCGCCGCGCGCAATTCCGCGTCCCAGGCGAACAGGCCGTGCACGGTTGCGTCGGAATCATGGACCGGCACGCACAGCACCCGGAGCATGTCGGCCGCGGTCGACTTGCCCATGCCGATCGAGCCGGTGAGGCCGAGCAAAATCATGCGTCGTCACCCTGTCCGGCGTCCTGCCCGGCGCCCTGTCCGTCGCGGGCGCGCAGGACCGCGGCGCGCAGGTCCTCATCGACCACGGGATCGACCCCGAACCAGGCGCGGAACCCGGCACGCGCCTGATGCAGCAGCATCCCCAGACCGTCCACCACCGGGTTTCCCCGGGCCCGCGCGGCAGCAAGCAGGCCGGTTTCCAGGGGCGCATAGACGATGTCGTTGACCACCGCGTCTTCGGGCAGGTTCTCCAGGTCGAGCTCCAGCGGTGGCTGTCCGGTCATCCCGAGGGTGCTGGTGTTGAGCAGCAGGCCCGCACCGCTGAGCGCCGCCTCCGCACCCGCCAGGCCATGGGCGGTGACCCGCAACCCGGCGATCCCCGCGAGGGCCGCCAGCGCTTCGGCCCGCTCGACCGTGCGGTTGACGATCCGGATCTCGACGACACCGGCGTCCGCCAGACCGACCATCGCCGCGCGCGCCGCGCCGCCGGCCCCGAGGATCACGGCGGGGCGGTCGCCAAAACGGCTCTCCAGGGCAGCCGCTGCGCCCGCGCGGATATTCTCGATGAGCCCGTAGGCATCCGTGTTGGTGGCGGTGAGACGACCGTCGTCGCCGACAACGATGGTGTTGACCGCGCCGATCCGCTGGGCCGCCTCGTCAACATCGTCGACCAGCGAAAGCGCGGCCTCCTTGTGGGGCACCGTCAGGTTCACCCCCCGGTAGCCATCCGCCGCCAGTCCGGCGAGCGCCGCCGGCAGGTCTTCCGGGGCAACGGGAATCGCCTCGTAGCTGCCCGCGATCCCGTGGCGCGCGAGCCAGTGGCCATGCAGGGCCGGGGACAAGGAGTGCCCCACCGGCCAGCCCATGACGCCCGCTTTCGGTTCCACGCTCATGCCATCACCACCCGTTCGCCCCGCAGGAAATCCAGGAGCGGCAGGAGCGGCAATCCCAGGATCGAATAGAGATCGCCGTCGATGGCCTCGAACAGGTGCACGCCCAGCCCCTCCATTTCATAGGCGCCGACCGACTGGCAGGCGGAGTCTCCCGCAGCCGCCACGTAGCGCTCGATGAATTCATCCGACAATGCGCGCATGCGCAAATCCGCGCGCGCCGTATGGTGCCACGCGACCTGGCCGTCGATCACCGCGCAGACCGCTGCGTGCAGCGTGTGCGACCTGCCCCCCAGGCGGCGCAGATGATCGCGCACCCCGTCACGCCCGGCCGGTTTTTCGAACAGCTCGTCCTCGCATGACAGGACCTGATCCGCGCCCAGGACGATGGCACCCGGTCGCGCCGCGGCGATCTTCTGCGCCTTGAGTTCCGCCAGCACCTCGGCAACCTGCTCATGGGGTGCGTCCTCGGCGAGCAGCCGGTCGCGGACGTCGGCCTCGTCGATGTCGGCGGGCAGTATCTCGTGCGGAACGCCGGCGGAAGCGAGAAGCCGGGTGCGGACCGCGCTCGCCGACGCCAAGACGATCGGCCGGTCGTCAGCGGCACGCATCCCGTCAGTCGCCGGCATTCTTTTCCGCTTCTTCGAGCCGACGGTTGTACACCGTCATGATCGCTGCCGCGGTCTCCTCGATCGAGCGCCGGGTCACATCGATCACCGGCCAGTTCTGGCGGGCGAAATACCGCCGCGCCTCCGTGATCTCGGCCCGGACGGTCTCCGGATCGACATAGTCGGTCTCCTCGTGCTCGTGCAGCGAGGTGAGCCGGGCCCGGCGCAGCTCGACCAGCCGCTTGGGATCGTTGGTCAGGCCGATCACCAGCGGATGGGTCAGCGTCTCGAGGCTCTGCGGCAGCGGCACCCCCGGCACATAGGGCACGTTCGCGGCCTTGATTCCCCGGTTCGCCAGGTAGAGACAGGTCGGTGTCTTCGAGGTCCGCGAGACGCCCACCAGGACGATATCGGACCCGTTGAGTTCCTCGGTGCGCTGGCCGTCGTCATGGGTCAGCGACCAGTCCATGGCCTCGATCCGCGCGAAATAGGCCGCGTCGAGTTCGTGCTGGCCGCCCACCCGGTGGGTCGGCTGCCGGCCGAGATAGTTTCCGACCGCCGCGATGACGGGGTCCAGGACCGAGATGCACGGTACTTTCCGAAGGCGGCAGCCGCGGATGAGCTGCTCGCACAGATCGTCATCCACCAGGGTGAAGATCACGGGTCCCGGATTTTCACCGATCTCCTCGAGCACCAGATCCATCGCTTTCGGGGTGCGCGCCATCGGCCAGAAATGCTCGACCGACGGGGTGTCGGAGAACTGGGCGAGACAAGCGCGCGAGACCGATCGAATGGTCTCGCCGGTCGAATCCGACACCATATGCAGATGAAAAACGTCGTCGTCTTCGGCCATGAAGCACCCTTTCGGCTGGGAGCAACTGCAATCATACCGGGGATAAGTCGCACCGCGGGCCGGCGTCGAAAATTTGTTCAACCTTATGCCGTTCGAAAACCGCCCTGTCATCCCAAGGCAAATAAAGTTTCCAACAGGCGGTATGCCGGAAACGGTGCACAGGGAATCCAAACCTTCGGCCCGAGTGATCCACATGCGTGTCGGACACGAATGAAAACCAGAACAATGCATTGCGCGATTTGCAAACAGATCTGCCCGGGAGCACATTCGCCGGGACCGAGCAGTGCATGAATTTGTGAACAAGGAGATATCCCTCGGATTCACCGGACATCTACAACGTCATTTCACTTTTCACTTCGTTCAATTTCTATTTTTTGGGATGCGCCAGGATAACCGGATCGGCATAGTCGCACCGCTTTCGCCACCACCCGCCACCAAACCCCAGCATCGGTTTTCGCACCCGTGACCAACCTTTTTCTCGATGCCCTGTCCGGCCGTCCGGGTCCGCGCCCGCCCTTCTGGTTCATGCGCCAGGCCGGACGCTACCTGCCGGAATACAGGGAAATCCGCGCCCAGGAATCGGGTTTCCTTGATCTCTGCTACACGCCCGAACGCGCCGCGCGGGTGACACTCCAGCCGATCGAACGGTTCCATGCCGATGCGGCGATCCTGTTCTCCGACATCCTCGTGGTGCCCGATGCCATCGGCCAGGAGGTCGGGTTCGTCGAGGGCACGGGCCCGGTGCTCACCCCCGTGGCCAGCGGATCGGATCTCGCCAAACTCGATCCCGGGAAGACGCTCGGCCATCTCGCGCCGGTGTTCGAGACCGTGTCCCGGGTGCGCGCGGAACTGCCGGAGGACGTGGCGCTGATCGGATTCTCCGGTGCGCCCTGGACCGTCGCGACCTACATGGTCGAGGGCGGATCGAGCCGGGACTTCAATGCCATCAAGAGCTGGGCGGTGCGCGAACGCGGGGACTTCGATGCCCTCCTCGATATCCTGGTGGAATCCACCACCGCCTACCTTCTGGCCCAGATCGAGGCCGGGGCCCAGGCCTTGCAGATCTTCGACACATGGGCGGGCGCCGTCCCCGCGGTCGACTTCGACCGATGGGTGATCGACCCCACGGCGCGGATCGTCTCCGGCGTGAAATCCGGCGCCCCCGATGTTCCGGTCATCGGGTTCGCGCGGGGAATCGGTGACCGCCTCGAAGGATATATCCGGGGGACGGGCGTGGATGCGGTCGGCCTGGATGCATCTATCAGCGCGGCCGATGCGGCAAGGAGAGTCCAGCCGATCTGCCCGGTCCAGGGCAATCTGGACCCGGCGTACCTGATGGCCGGCGGGGCCGAGATGGAGCGCGCCGCGGGCGACATCCTCGATGCCCTCGGCGGGGGGCCGTTCGTGTTCAACCTTGCCCACGGCATCCACAAGGACACGCCGCCGGTCCATGTGGAGCGGCTGGCGGAGATCGTCCGCGCATGGTCGCCCTCGTGAACAGGATACATCCATGACCACCGCCGTGATCCTCTACAATCTGGGCGGGCCCGACCGGCCCGAGGACGTTCAGCCGTTCCTGTTCAACCTGTTCAACGACCCGATGATCATCGGCGCGCCGGCACCGATTCGCTGGGCGCTCGCGAAGGTGATTTCGAAGCGGCGCGCGCCCATCGCCCGGGAGATCTACGCCCATATCGGCGGCGGTTCTCCGCTGCTGGCGAACACGCGCGCCCAGGCCGAGGCCCTGGAGGCGGTGCTCAACGCCGGCGGCGGCGAGACGTTCGCGTGCCATGTCGCCATGCGTTACTGGCATCCGATGTGCGACGCGGTGATGGACGCGGTGATCGCCACGAAGCCCGACCGGATCGTCCTGCTGCCGCTCTATCCGCAGTTCTCGACGACCACGGTGGGCTCGATGATGCGGGTCTGGAAGATCACCGCGCGCAAGCGCCGCCTGGACATACCGGTCACCGCGCTGTGCTGCTATCCGACCCATCCGGGCTTCGTCGAGGCCGTTGCCGAACGGCTGGAAACCGCTCTCACGGCGGCCTCCACGCCATCGGAAGGCCAGCGGATCCTGTTTTCGGCCCATGGACTGCCGAAGCAGATCGTCGATGGCGGCGATCCCTACCAGTGGCAGGTCGAGCAGACGGCGGCGGCCGTCATGGCGAAGCTCGGCGGGGAACGTGACTGGCTGTGCTGCTACCAGAGCCGGGTGGGACCGCTGGAGTGGATCGGCCCCTCCACCGAGGACGAGATCGCGCGCGCGGGCGCGGACGGGAAGGCCGCGGTCGTCGTGCCGATCGCCTTCGTCTCGGAACATTCCGAGACCCTGGTGGAGCTCGACATCGAGTATCGCGAACTGGCGGACAAGGCCGGCGTGCCGGAATACATCCGGGTCCCGACCGTGGACACGACACCGTCCTTCATCGCCGGGCTCGCCGACCTGGTGCGCGGAAATATCGACGCGGGCTGCGATATCTGCAGCGGCAACCCGGGTGCGGCCGGCGGCCGTCTCTGTTCGGCCGACTGGGCGAAATGCCCGGCTGCGGCGGCGTGATGTCCGATGGATGATTTCCTTGCCAGCGCCTACCCGTGGATCAAGTCGCTGCACGTGATCTCGGTGATCGCCTGGATGGCGGGGATGCTCTACCTGCCGCGCCTGTTCGTCTATCACGCGGATGCGGCATCCGGCTCCGAGACGTCCGAGACCTTCAAGGTCATGGAGCGCCGCCTGCTGCGCGCGATCATGAACCCGGCGATGGTTGCGACCTTCGTCTTCGGCGGGCTCCTGCTGGCGACCCCCGGGGTCGTCGATTGGGGCGCGGGCTGGATCTGGGCCAAGCTGGCGGCGATCGCGGCGATGACCGTCGCCCACCATGTGTTCGCGAAATGGTTCCAGGATTTCCGCGACGACGCGAATACGCGGCCGGCGAAGACCTACCGTATCGCCAACGAGGTGCCGACGCTGCTGCTGATCGTGATCGTCGTCATGGTCATCGCCCGGCCGTTCTGATCCGGGCGCCGGCCGGAGCGAATCCGGCTTTGGTTTGAAGCATTTGTGTCACAAACATTGACTTGACGGCGCCGCTTCACTAAGTGCGTAATGTCCGCGCGCAACATCATGTACGAGCGCGCACACCCTTCCGCATAAGTCGTTTTCCTCCGGCGTTCCCCGTCGGCGACCACGAACTTCCGCTGACCATACCCGACGCCCCACCCGAATTCGGCTTCCGACCGATGCGGCGTGTAGGCTTTCAACACAGAACTGGCATCCCTATGGAAGCGATCAAACTCCAAGACCTGAAGAAGAAAACCCCCGGCGAGCTCCTGACCTTCGCCGAGGAGCTCGAGATCGAGGGCGCCAGCAACCTGCGCACCCAGGACATGATGTTCGCGATCCTCAAGGAGCTCGCCGAGGACGAGGTGCCGATCACCGGCATCGGCGTCCTCGAGGTGCTGCAGGACGGCTTCGGCTTCCTGCGTTCACCGGAATCGAACTACCTGCCCGGCCCCGACGACATCTATGTCTCGCCGAGCCAGGTCCGGCGCTTCGCACTGCGCACCGGCGACACGGTGGAGGGCGAGATTCGCTCTCCCAAGGACGGCGAGCGCTACTTCGCACTCACCAAGGTGGCCCAGGTCAATTTCGACGATGTCGACAGCACGCGACACCGGGTGAATTTCGACAACCTGACCCCGCTCTATCCCGAGCGGAAGATCCAGCTCGAGATCGACGATCCCGAGAACAAGGATCCGTCCTGCCGGGTCATCGACATGGTGGCACCGCTCGGCATGGGCCAGCGCGCCCTGCTGGTGGCGCCGCCGCGCACGGGCAAGACCGTGATGATGCAGAACGTCGCCAAGGCGATCATGGCGAACCATCCGGACATCTACCTGATCGTGCTGCTGATCGACGAGCGGCCCGAGGAAGTGACCGACATGCAGCGCACGGTGCGCGGCGAGGTCATCTCCTCGACGTTCGACGAACCGGCTACCCGGCATGTGCAGGTCGCCGAGATGGTGATCGCCAAGGCCAAGCGCCTGGTCGAACACAAGCGCGACGTGGTGATCCTGCTCGACTCGATCACGCGGCTTGCGCGCGCCTACAACACCGTCGTCCCGTCCTCGGGCAAGGTGCTGACGGGCGGCGTGGACGCCAACGCGCTGCAGCGCCCGAAGCGATTCTTCGGCGCGGCGCGCAACATCGAGGAGGGCGGCTCGCTGACCATCATCTCGACCGCGCTGATCGAGACCGGCAGCCGCATGGACGAGGTCATCTTCGAGGAGTTCAAGGGCACCGGTAACTCGGAAATCGTCCTCGACCGCAAGCTCTCGGACAAGCGCGTCTGGCCGTCGATCGACATCACCAAGTCAGGCACCCGCAAGGAAGAACTCCTGGTGGACAAGGACGCCCTGTCGAAGATGTGGGTGCTGCGCCGCATCCTCAACCCCATGGGGGTCGTCGACGGCATGGAGTTCCTGCTCGGCAAGATGAAGTCGACCAAGAACAACAACGACTTCTACGACACGATGAACCAGTAGGGGTTCAGCCGTCTACTCTCCTCGTCACTCCCGCGAAGGCGGGAGTCTATGAACACCTTCGTTCGCCTGGCATGCGCCGGCGGCAATGGATGCCCGCCTACGCGGGCATGACGATTGTGGTTTCAGGATTGGAAGCCCATGCGCACTGAACTCGTCACCATCGAAACCGACACCGACCAGCCCCTCGACGGGGCCTGGTACGAACCCGATGGCGGGGCCACGGTCGGCACGGTTCTGCTGTTCCACGGCAACACCATGAACTTCTATGTCGGCGCGCCGCGTTTCCTGCCGCCGGCGCTGACGGCGCTCGGCTTTGCCTGCCTCGCCTTCAACCGGCGCGGCCACGACATCCTGTCGAACCGCAACAGCCGGGCGGTCGAGGGCGCCGCCTTCCAGACCACGGCCGAGGCGATCGCCGACAACGAGTTCGCCGCGAAGTGGGTCGCGTCCGAGCGGGGTTCGGCTGTCGGGTCCGACGCCCCGGTCATCATCGGGCACAGCAACGGCGGTTTCCTGGGGGTCCAGCATGTTGCCAATCACCCCGAGACCCCGGCGCTGGTGCTTCTCTCGGCCCATGCCGGGGGAAAGACCAACGGCAACCTCGCGCCGAAGACCGGGCTTCTCGGTGGGGCGCGCACCGAGGAAATATTCCGGGAGGCCGAGGCGATGGTCGCGGACGGGCGCGGCGACGAGCTCATGCTGTTGCCCGGCTGGTGGTACGTCGCGACGGCGCGGAGTTACATCGATCGCCTGACGACGATGCCGTCCACGGTCGAGACCGCGCCGCGCGTGACCTGTCCGACACTTTATGTGCGCGGGGACGAGGAGTTGCGTGAGGTCTATCCGGCCGAGGACTTCGCCGCCGCGAGCGCGGGCCCGTGCGATGTTGAGATCGTCGAGAACTGCGACCACTATTACAACGACCGCGAGGACGCGATCGCGGAGCTGGTCGCCGGCTGGCTCGAACGCACGCTCCTGAACGGTTGAACCGGTCAGGCGGGCGACGCCCCCTCATCCTGCGGCAGCGTCACTTTCGGCGACGAATCACGATTAGCGCGATAGCGATCACGGCGACGAAAAAAAGGCCGGGCAGGAACAGCGGGAGCTCGAATCCCTCTGGCTCGTTGAGTGTGTACCAGACGGGCGCTGCGCTCGGCGGGACCATGCCCGCCTCACGCCATCAGGATCGTCGAACCGGTGGTCTTGCGGCCGGCCAGGTCGATATGGGCCTGGACGGTCTCGGACAGCGGGTAGCGCTGGTTGATCTCGATCTTGACCGCGCCCGACGAGACCACGTCGAACAGGTCGCCCGCACACGCGACAAGCTCGTCGCGCTCGGCGGTGAAGTCGAACAGCATGGGACGGGCGGCGTAGATCGAGCCGTGGGCCGAGAGCTCCGTCAGCTCGACCGGGTCGGGCGCGCCCGACGCATTGCCGAAGCTGATCAGGTAGCCGCGCCGCTGCAGGCACTGCATGGAGCCGCGCAGCGTGTCCTTGCCCGTCGCGTCATACACGACCGGCACGCCCGCGCCGTCGGTGATCTCCTTCACCTTCTCGACGAAGTCCTCGTCCTTGTAGTTGATCGTGTGGTGGCAGCCATGGGCCTTCGCGAGCTCGGCCTTCTCCTCGCTGCCCACGGTGCCGATCACGGTGACGCCCAGGTGGTTCAGCCACTGGCAGGCGATCAGTCCGACGCCGCCGGCCGCCGCGTGCCACAGCACGGTCTGGCCGCGCTGGACCGGGAAGCAGGACTTGATCAGGAACTGGACGGTCATGCCCTTGAGCATCATGGCGGCCGCCTGCTCGTCGGAGATGTCGTCGGGCAGCTTCACGGCGATCTTCGCCGGCATCACGCGCTCTTCGGCATAGGCGCCGAGCGGCATGTCGGCATAGCCGACCCGGTCGCCGACCGCGAGGTCCGTGACCCCCTCGCCCACGGCGACGATCTCGCCCGCGCCCTCGAGCCCTAGCCCGTTCGGCATCGGGACCGGACGCGCGCCCGAGCGGAGGTAGATGTCGATGAAGTTGAGGCCGGCCGCGGTGTGCTTCACGCGGATCTCGCCCGGACCGGGATCGCCGACCTCGACCTCCTCCCACTTCATGACGTCCGGCCCGCCGGGCTCGTAGAATCGGATCGCGTGGACCATGTGAATTCCCCCTGAAAAAGTGTGTTGGATCGAGCCTATCGGCCCGGATTGGGCGCTTCAAGATCGAGCGACGCCTGGCGATCCAGCCGGACGCCCTCGAGGTCGAGCAGTTGCCGCTTGGTCGCGGTGCCGCCGCGCCCGGAGTAGCCGCTGATGCCGCCGCCCGCCGCCACGATACGGTGGCACGGCACGATGATCGGGATCGGGTTCTTGCCGCAGGCCGTCCCCACGGCCCGGGCCGAGGAGCCGATCTCGTCGGCGATGTCGCCATAGGTCCGCAACGCCCCCTGGGGGATGTCGCACATGGCCTGCCAGACCTTCTTCTGGTGGTCGGTGCCCGACGGCGCGAGCGGCAGGTCGAAGCGCTCGCGGCTCCCGGCGAAGTATTCCTCAAGCTGTTTGGTGGCGCTCCGGAGAAGATCGGTGCTCGGCGATGAAAGCGCCTCGTCGGTCCAGGCGAGCACGGTGATCGCGCCCCTCGCGGCCTCGATCCGCACCCGGCCGACCGGCGTCCCGACGATGCAGGCGTCGGTCATTGCGCGAGCTCTTGCGTGAGTGCGTCCGCGTCCGTGATCGGCAGCGAGCAGACCGGTCCGCGGCAGACATAGGCGGTCGCCCGTCCGCCTTCCTGGGCTTTGTCCGTCGCGGGGTGGCCGTCGGGCAGCGCGCCGTCCGGTGCGACGACCGAGACAATCCTGTCGGGAATGGAACCCCAATAGGCGGCGGCGTGGAGCGACCGGGTGTCGTCGTCGCCCGGGTCGCCGATGATCGCCACCTGGACGGCCTCGGACAGGAGGCCGGCGGCGCGCAGGAGCGTGCCGTAGCCGAAGGCGTTGTCCTGGAGCTCGCCCGCGAACGCCTCGACGATCCCGGCCGCCCGGTCCCGATAGGAAGGCACGCCGGTCAGGAAGAACATCCGGGTGTAGGCGACGGCGAGGAGGCCGTTGCCGGCGGGGGTGGCGTTGTCGAAACCGGTGCGCGTGCGGGTGATGACGTCGGTCGCGCGGTCGGAGGTGAAGAAATAGGCGCCGTCGGCGGCTGCGAACTGCGCCTCGACGGTTGCGCCGAGTCCGGCCGCATCGTCGAGGTAGCCGCCCTCTCCCGTCGCCTCGTGAAGCGCCAGTGCCGCGACCATGAGGGCGGCATAGTCGTCGAGGGTCGCCCGGTGGCGCGCGTCGCCGTTCCGCCAGCTGTGGGAGAGCTCGATCGCGCCATTCGCGTCGGTCGAGAGATTTTTCCGCACGAACCCGTAGGCGCTCCGCGCGGCGTTGAGCCAGTCGGGCCGGTCGAACGTCATCGCCGCTTCCGACAGTGCGGCGATCATCAGCCCGTTCCAGTCGGTCAGGATCTTGTCGTCGAGCCCGGGGCGGGTGCGCGGTGCGCGGGCGGCGAAGAGAAGCTTGCGGGCGGCGGTCAGCCGCGCCTCGGTCGTATCGTCCTTCAGTTCCGGGTCGCGGCTCCGGTTGAGGATCGTGTGGCCGTCCCAGTTGCCGTCGGGCCGGACGTCGTAGGCGTCCTTGAAGAAGCCGGCCTCGTCCCCCAGCACCGCGTCGATCTCGGCCTCGTCCCAGACGTAGAACTTGCCCTCGACCCCTTCGGAATCCGCGTCCAGGGTCGAATAGAAGCCGCCCTCAGGATGGGTCATCTCGCGCAACAGCCAGCCGACCGTTTCCTCGGATCGCTGCCGGTAGAGCGGATTCTCTGTGCGCCGCCAGGCCTGGGCGTAGAGGGTGAGCAGCTGGGCGTTGTCGTAGAGCATCTTCTCGAAGTGGGGTACCAGCCAGGCCGCATCCGTCGCGTAGCGGGCGAAGCCGCCGCCGAGATGATCGTAGATCCCGCCCTGGGCCATGCGGTCGAGGGTGAGCGTCACGTTCGATCGTGCGAGCTCGCTGCCATGGGCCCAGATGAGTTGCAGGACGCCGCACTGGGGAAACTTCGGCGCGGTTCCGAACCCGCCGTGGCGCGCGTCCACCTGGTCGGCCATCAGGTTGGCGAGGTGGGCGATCTGGTCCGGACCCGGCGTCGCACCGGACCGGGGCTGGGCCATCTCGCCGAGCGCGCCGAGGATCGCGCCGGTGTTGGATTGCACCTTGTCCTGCTCGGTGCGGTAAATCTTGTCGATATGTTCCAGCAGGTCCGGGAAGCCGGGACGACCGAAACCGGCGCGCGGCGGGAAATACGTCCCGCCCCAGAAGGGCTTGCCCTCGGGCGTGCAGAACATGGTCAGCGGCCAGCCGCCCTGCTGGCCCATCAGCCCGAGTGCGCCCTGGTAGATGGCGTCGAGGTCGGGCCGTTCCTCACGGTCGACCTTGATGTTGATGAACAGCCGGTTCATCACCTCCGCCGTCGCCGGGTCCTCGAAGCTCTCGTGGGCCATGACGTGGCACCAGTGGCACGCGGCGTAGCCGATCGACAGGAGGATCGGTTTCCGCTCTGCCTGGGCGCGGGCCAGCGCCTCGTCGCCCCACGGATACCAGTGGACGGGATTGTCCGCGTGTTGCAGAAGATACGGACTGGTTTCGTTCGCCAGCAGGTTTTCGGACGCGGTCTCGGTCATGGGGGCTCGGGCGGCTTGGGGCGGAACGGCAAGGGACAATGTCGGTGCGCCGGCCCCGATAGGCAAGCCGGCAAGTGGAGGTAGGGACATGAAAGTCACGATCGATATCGACTGCACGCCGGAGGAGGCGCGGGCCTTCATGGGGTTGCCGGACGTCTCGGCGGCCCAGCAGGCCGTCGTCGAGGAATGGCAGAAACAGGCCATGGCGGCGATGTCGTCCATGGACCCCCAGACCCTCTTCAAGGCCTGGATGCCGGATGGGAGCGAGGGTTGGGAGCAGTTCCAGAACAGCTTCTGGTCGGCGATGTCCAACGCCACGGGCGGCGCGAAGAAGTAACCGGTGTCCGGCGACACGATCTACGCGTTGTCGAGCGGCGCCGGTGCGGCCGGCGTGGCTGTGGTGCGCCTGTCCGGCCCCGCGTCTGACGCGGTGCTCGCCGATCTTGGCGCGTCGGACCTGCCGCCGCCGCGCCATGCGGCGCTGCGGACCCTTGTGAGCGTTGGCGGCGATACCATCGACCGGGCGCTCGTGCTGCGGTTCCCCGGCCCGGCGAGCTTCACTGGCGACGATGTCGTGGAACTGCATGTCCATGGCGGGCGGGCCGTACTCGACATGCTGTTCGAAGCGATCGCAGCCACGGGCCGTGCACGACACGCTGAACCTGGCGAGTTCACCCGCCGGGCATTTGAGAACGGCAAGCTGGATCTGACAGCCGCAGAGGGCTTGGCCGACCTCGTGGCGGCCCAGACGGACGCACAGCGGCGCCTGGCGCTCCGCCAGTACGATGGGTCGCTGGCCGACCTCTACGAGGGCTGGCGGGCGCGCCTGGTCGATCTGATGGGCCATGCCGAAGCGGAAATCGATTTTTCCGACGAGGAGCTCCCCGACGGGCTGAAATCCCGAACGGACGCACGGATCGGCGAACTTCGCGGGGAGATCGCGGCCCATCTTGACGACGCGACACGCGGAGAACAGATTCGCGACGGTTTTCCGGTCGCCATAGTTGGCGCCCCGAATGTTGGAAAATCGAGTATTATCAATATGTTAACAAATCGTGACGTCGCGATCGTATCAGATATTGCGGGTACGACGCGCGATGTGATCGAGGTGCGGCTCAATCTCGGCGGCTATGCCGTAACGATCTCCGATACGGCCGGCATTCGCGTGGCGGGCGACCGGATCGAGGCCGAAGGTATTCGCCGCGCCGAGGCGCGCGCGGCCGAGGCGGCGCTGACCCTCGTGGTCCTGGATGCAACGTCCGACGGGATTCCGGATCGCATCCGGCCGCTGATTGCGGAAAACGCCATCGTCGTTCGAAACAAGATCGACCTCCTGGACGGTGCGCCCGCCCGCGATCCCTTGCCCGCCGGTTTTCCGTCTGTCGATGTCTCGGCGGTGACCGGCGACGGCTTCGACCGACTGATGGATCTCCTGCGTAACGAAACCAGGTCGCGGCTCGACGGTCGCGAGAGCGCCTTGCCGACCCGCCGGCGGCATCGTGATGCGCTGGACGAGGCCGTTTCCGCACTCTCTCATGCGGGAGATGCGGCCTATCCGGAGCTCGCCGCGGAAGATATTCGTGTCGCCCTCCGGGCGCTCGGGAGGATCACCGGCCGCGTCGATATTGACGAGGTTCTGGACACGGTTTTCCGGGATTTCTGTATCGGGAAGTAGGTATGGCGGGTTGCGGGTGTTTCACGTGAAACACCGGATTCCCGGTGCTGATCAGGTCAGACAAACCACTGGGCCCGGCGATGCTTTGACACGACACGCGCGACCGCCTAAATAGCCTGCGAAATGCATGCCGACCGCCCCTCTTCCATGGATAAAAGCTACGACGTTGTAGTGATCGGTGGCGGCCACGCCGGCTGCGAGGCCGCGGCGGCGTCGGCGCGTGTCGATGCGCGCACCGTGCTCGTCACTAATAAAGTCGAAACCATTGGCGAGATGTCGTGCAACCCGGCCATCGGCGGGCTCGGTAAGGGACACCTTGTTCGCGAAATCGATGCGCTCGACGGCATCATGGGCCGCGCCATCGACCGCGGCGGGATCCAGTTCCGGATGCTCAATCGCACGAAGGGCCCCGCCGTTTGGGGCCCACGGGCCCAGGCCGACCGGAAACTCTACCGCGAGGCCGTGCAGTCCTTGCTGGCGGAGCAGGAGAATCTCGATATTCTCGAGGGGTCCGTGGAGGACCTTGTGCTTGATAGTGCGGGCGCCGTGGCGGGAGTTGTGCTGGCTGACGGCCGCGAAATCCCGGCCGGAAGTGTCGTCCTGACGACCGGGACCTTCCTGCGGGGTGTCATCCATATCGGCACCGAGCAGCGTCCCGCGGGCCGTTATGGCGAAGCGCCCTCCCTCGGCTTGTCGGGCACTCTTGAACGCGCAGGTTTTGCGCTGGGCCGGTTGAAAACCGGAACGCCGCCGCGGCTCGATGGACGGACGATTGACTGGTCGGGTCTTGACCGGCAACCGGGCGACGATCCGCCGGTCCCCTTCTCCTACATGACGGACGCGATTACGACGCCCCAGATTGACTGCCATATCACCCACACCGGGCCCAAGTCTCACGCTCTGATCCGGGCGAACCTGGGCCGTGCGCCGATCTATTCCGGCCAGATCGAGAGCGGCGGCCCGAGATACTGCCCCTCGATCGAGGACAAGGTCGTTCGCTTCGCCGACAAGGACCGGCACCAGATTTTTCTCGAGCCCGAGGGTCTCGACGATCACACCGTTTACCCGAATGGCATCTCCACATCGCTGCCCGAAGACGTCCAGCATGCCCTCCTGAAGACCATCCCGGGGCTTGAGCGGGCGACAGTCATCCGGCCGGGCTATGCGATAGAGTATGACTTTGTGGATCCGCGAGAGCTTGGCACTACTTTAGAAACGAGGCGGATTACCGGGCTTTTCCTGGCGGGTCAGATCAATGGCACTACCGGGTATGAAGAAGCCGGGGGGCAGGGAGCCGTCGCCGGAATCAATGCTGCTTTGCGCGCGTCAGGATCTGGAAACCGCTTTCGGCCCGACAGGGCAACGTCCTATATCGGCGTCATGATCGACGACCTCGTAACCCGCGGCGCGGACGAGCCGTATCGCATGTTTACGTCGCGCGCGGAGTACCGACTGGTGCTACGGGCGGACAATGCTGATCAGCGCCTGACGCGCCTGGGCGTCGAACTCGGCTGTGTCGGCGGCGCGCGTGCCGGGGCGTTCGAGCGGAAGGCTGCCGCACTCGATGCCGCGCGGGCGCGTCTCGAGGCGGTCAACGCGACTCCCAATGCCCTTGCTGAGCAAGGAATACAGGTCAATCGGGACGGCGTGCGCCGAAGTGCTTTCGATCTCCTGACCGTGCCGGATCTGGACTTCTCCGACGTCACCCGGGTGTGGCCTGAGCTTTCCGATATCGACCCGGACGTCCGCGCGACCATGGAGATCGAGGCGAAGTACGCACGCTATCTCGATCGCCAGGCCGCAGACATCGCGGCCTATCGGCGCGACGAGGCGCTGCGCCTTCCGGACGAGCTGGACTATCATCGGGTGCCGGGGCTCTCGAACGAGATCACCGAGAAGCTGTCGCGGCTCCGGCCCGAAACGCTTGGCCAGGCTGGACGCGTTCCGGGGGTTACGCCGGCGGCGCTGGTTCTTTTGCTCCGGCACATAAAGCGCGGGTCTTACGCCGCATAATACCCAACATATAGTATTTGGTGATGTCTCCCATCCTTGCTATAGGGTGGCCATGAATATCGGCGCGCCCCTGACTTCCGATACCTTCACGGACATCCTCAAGCGCGATGTTTCACGTGAAACATTGGCGCCCGACGCCATCCGTCGCCTCGAGATCTACGCCGACACGCTTCGGGCCTGGCAGCCGCGCATCAACCTGGTCTCGACTGCGACCCTGGACGATCTGTGGCGCCGGCATATGCTCGATTCCGCCCAGCTCGCACGCTGGGCCGGACCGGACAAGCGGGTTCTCGATCTCGGGAGCGGCGCGGGTTTCCCGGGCCTGGCCCTGTCGATCGTCACAGGAGGGCGGGTGGTCCTGGCCGAATCCGATGCGCGGAAATGCGCGTTTCTCCGCGAGGTGCGCCGCCTGACCGATGCGCCGGCCGAAATCGTGGAGGGCCGGATCGAGGATCTTGCGCCAGACGCCGCATATGATGTCGTAACGGCGCGGGCGCTCGCGCCCCTTCCCGTGCTTCTCGATCATGCGTCAGCGCACCTGAAGTCCGATGGATTTTGCCTTTTTCTCAAGGGCGCACGGGTGTCGGCGGAATTGACCAACGCGAACGAATTCTGGAATATGAATGTGAACCGGCACCCGAGCCTCTCCGACCCGGAGGGCGCGGTGCTGCAAATAGGGAGTCTCTCTCGTGTCCGATCATGACGTTACCGACGATCCGTCAGTTCGCCAGGCCGAACGCCCGGTTTTCGGGCCTTTTGCGCCGGAGGGCCCGGCGCGCGCGCGGGGGACCCGAACCATTGCCGTGGCCAACCAGAAGGGCGGCGTCGGCAAGACGACGACCGCCATCAATCTCGCGACCGGCCTCGCGGCCTGCGGCCAGAGTGTCCTGGTCGTCGATCTCGATCCCCAGGGCAACGCATCGACGGGCCTCGGTGTTTCAGAATATGAAACAGATGTGTATGATGCGCTGATCGGCGGCGGCCAGTTCGCGGACATAATCTGCCGCACCGAGATCCCGGGCCTTTCCGTCGCCCCGGCGTCGGCCGACCTCGCGGGCGCCGAGATCGAGCTCATCGATATTCCCAATCGGGAGTTCTGCCTGCGCGAGGCCATGTCCCCGGTGCTCGGACAGTATGACTATGTGTTGATCGATTGCCCGCCTGCACTCGGGCTTCTGACGATCAACGCGCTCGTTGCCGCGGACTCGGTCCTGGTGCCGCTTCAGTGCGAATATTTCGCGCTCGAGGGCATGACCCGGCTCATGAAGTCCATCGAGCGGATTCGCCGTGCCTATAACGAGCGGCTCGACATCCAGGGAATCGTCCTGACCATGCATGACGGCCGCAACAACCTGTGCCGCTCGGTCGAAGACGATGTCCGGGCCTACTTCACCGACCGGGTCTACCGGACCGTGATCCCGCGCAACGTACGCCTGTCCGAGGCGCCATCCTACGGCAAGCCGGCGCTCGTTTACGATCTCGCTTGTGCTGGTGCCCAGGCCTATGCGCGGCTCGCGGCGGAAATGCTCCGCCGCGAGGGCGTCGCGCCGATCGGGGAGGCCGCGGAATGAGCGAGCCGACCTCCCGGCCCCGCCTCGGCCGCGGCCTCTCGGCCCTGCTGGGCGACGACGGCGAAGACTATCAGGAACTCGACAAGGCACGGCCCGCTCGCGAACTGCCGATCGAGCAGTTGCACCCCGGCCGGTTTCAGCCGCGCATGAACTTCGATGAAGCCGAACTCAAAAGCCTGGTCGATTCAATCCGCGAGAAGGGAATTCTCCAGCCGATCCTGGTGCGCCGCGATCCGGTGCAGGACGATCTCTACGAGATCATCGCTGGCGAGCGGCGTTGGCGCGCGGCTCAGCGTGCCCAGCTCCACGAGGTGCCGGTCATCGTCCGTGAGCTCGACGACCAGGCGGCGCTCGAGGTGGCGCTCATCGAGAACATCCAGCGCGCTGACCTGTCGCCGATCGAGGAGGCGGAGGGCTACCAGCGCCTGATGGACCATTTTGAACACACCCAGGATGCGCTCGCTAAGGCCATCGGCAAGAGCCGGAGCCACATCGCGAACATCCTGCGGCTGCTGACGCTTCCGGAAGAGGTGCGCGAGATGGTCGATCGCGGTGAACTGACCGCGGGTCACGCCCGCGCACTGGTGGGACGTGAGGACGCGGTCGCACTAGCGCGGCAGATCGCCGCCGACGGCATGACCGTGCGCGATATCGAGAATCGGGTGAGCAAGAGTTCGAAAAGCCGGGGCGGGAAAAAGAAATCCTCTGCCAAAAGCACAGACACGCTCGCCCTCGAACGCGACCTGTCCGACGTCCTCGGGTTGAAGGTTTCGATCAATCCGAAGGGGGGCGAAAATTCGGGCCGTGGCGTGTTGGCCATCGAGTTCTCATCTTTCGATCAGCTCGACGACGTACTGCGCCGGCTCAATCGGCCGATAGACGCCTAATTTATTAATTATTTCATTGTTTTACGGGTTTATCCTCGTTTCATACTGGCAATTGCGTAGAGCGTCCGGCCGCAAGCGGCCTGGGCCGGGGTACCCGTCGATTTGAGCACCAGTTCGGCCTCGCCGAGGCGGGACAGGGCGAGTTCGAGCTGGGATCGTGACCAGCTGCGGGCCTGGTGCTGAAACGGGCCCGACTGTTTCCAGAATACCGGCGGGCGCAATTTCTTCGCCGCTTCCTCGTACCGGGTGCCGGTCTCCATCAGCCCGGCGACCCGGTGCAAACGCTGAAAGTGCCGCTGGGTGGCACGGATCAGGCCAATCGGTTCGCCCCCTTCGGCCCAGAAGTGTTCGATCGACCGGTCGAGCTGACCAATGTCTCCGCCTGCCGCGGCAAACACTGTTTCATCCAGGGAGGTCGCACCGATGTCTCCGACGGCCGCGAGCACATCCGCTTCCTCCGCCGTGCCCTCCGGGCCGACGAAAAGGATAAGCTTCTCGAGCTCCCGGCGATTGGACAACCGGTCGTCGCCAAGGAACCCGGTTAGGGTTCTCAGCGCGACGGGATCGATGCCGATCCCGGCCTCTTCGAGCAGGGCACGCGCGAGCCGCGCACGGGACTCTTCGTCATCGGCATAGCAGGGCAGGGCGGCACAATCGTCGCGTTTCTCGCAGAGTTTTCGTAGGCTCGACCGCGCAGTGAGCGTTCCCGCCTCGATGAGCGCGACGGCGTTCATGCCGCTATCCGAACCGGCGTCGAGCGCATTTTCAAGGCTCTTGGTGATCGAGTCGGTTGCATCCCTTACCGTGACGAGCCGCCGCCCGCCATCGAGGGACAGCGCCAGCATCTCGTCTGCCAAACGTGTCGGGGTGTCCGTCATGGCGCTGCCTGTCAGCTCGACTGACTGAAATGGGTCGTTGGGGTCCTTGAGGATTGTCCTTGCTATGCTGTCGCAATGTTCACGGACCAGGCCGGCGTTCGGGCCGTAAACGAGTATGGCCGAGATCGCAGGATCGGGGTTCGCGACAAAACCCGCGATGCGCCCGGCAGACACTTTCATCGCCCGGCGGGCGCCTGGTTCGCCACTCGTGACATGTAAATCGCCAGGCGGTCGAAAATGGCATCCGCGACGTCGCGCGCGCCGCGCCGGCGAGCGTCCTTTTCCGCGGCTAGGGTCGCGAAGTCGGAGGTCAGGATATCGTAGCCGTTGACCGAGCGGATCTTGCCGCTCAGCAAATTCTCACCGCCGGAAATGTCCGACAGGGTGAACGTCGCATTGACAATAAGGTTTGCGCGGGTGGCACTGGCGTCACGGCGTACGGCAAGGCCTTGCGTCGATTCTGTGAGCGTGACGACGACCGCGTAGAGCGGCTGCGGCGCGGCGCGCGGCTTTAGGCGATCGTTTAGCACGGTGCGCACCAGTTGACCGAGCCGGTCGGCGATCGGGGGCACCTCGATCCGGCTGAGCAGTTGCTCGGTCTCCGCGCCGCGGTCCGCAGTCCTATAGAGAGGTTCGAACCCGCACGCGCTGAGCACAAGCAATCCGGTCACCAGAAACGCGCGCACCCTAGACAACGAAGTTCACCAGCTTGTCCGGCACATGGATCACCTTCCGCACATCCTTGTCGCCGATGGAGTCGGCCACATTCTGGACAGCGCGGGCGGCCGAGATAGCAGTTTCTTCGTCGGCCCCCGCCGCGATATCGACCGCACCACGAAGTTTGCCGTTCACCTGAATTGCAAGCGTGACGCTGTCCGAGACGAGGAGCGTCTCGTCCGCGCGCGGCCAGGCGGTATCGCACAGGAGCGCCTCCTGTCCGAGTGCGCGCCACATCTCCTCGGCGAGATGCGGCATCATCGGACCGATCAGACGGACGATTGTCTCAAGCGCCTCGCGCAGGGCCGCGCCGGGGGCGCCCCCGTCCTTGATCTCGGCGGACACCGTGTTCACCAGCTCGTAGAGCCGGGCAACCGCCCGGTTGTAGTGGAACCGTTCGAGATCCTCTGTCACGTCGGCGATCGCCTGGTGGACGGCGCGGCGCAAGTCCTCGGCCGCCGCCTCGGACGGATCGGCGCCCAGTTCCGGCAGGCCTTCCAGATTCTCGAGGACGATCCGCGAGACCCGGTTCACGAAACGGTAGGCGCCCTGCACACCTGCGTCGGTCCATTCCATGTCGCGCTCGGGCGGGCTGTCGGAGAGGATGAACCACCGGGCCGTGTCGGCACCGTAGGACGCGATGACGTCAGTCGGATCGATCGTGTTCTTCTTCGACTTCGACATCTTCTCGATCCGGCCCACCGTGACCGCGTCGCCATTGTCGGCGCGCACGAAGCTGCCGTCGTCATTCTCGACCACCCGCTGTGGCTCCAGCCACTCGCCCTTGCTGTCGCGATAGGTCGCGTGATTGACCATGCCTTGCGTGAACAGGCCGGCGAATGGTTCGTCGATGGCGAGGTGATCCGTGTCGCGCATCGCGCGCATGAAGAAGCGCGAATATAGCAGGTGCAGAATCGCGTGCTCGATCCCGCCGATATACTGATCGACCGGTAGCCAATACTCGCCGTCGGCCTCGGTCACAGGTTCGTCCGCGTCAGGTGAGCAGAACCGCGCGAAGTACCAGGAGGAATCCATAAAGGTGTCAAACGTGTCGGTGTCGCGCACGGCCGGCTTGCCGCAGGATGGGCAGCCTACATGCTTCCAGGTTGGGTGCCGGTCGAGCGGGTTTCCGGGTGATTCGAAATCGATATCGTCCGGCAGAACCACGGGTAGATCGTCCTTGGGAACCGGCACGATCCCGCAGTTGTCGCAGTGCACGACCGGGATGGGGCATCCCCAGTAGCGCTGGCGCGAGACCAGCCAGTCACGCAGGCGATAGTTGGTGGCGCCCTTGCCCTCTCCGGCATCCGTCAGCCGCTCGATCACGGCGCGCTTGCCTGCCGCGACGTCGAGCCCGTCGAGGAAGTCGGAGTTGGCGAGCTTCCCGTCGTCGGTGAAGGCCTCGGTGCCGACGTCGAAGGTTTTTGGATCGGCGCCGTCGGGGATCACCACCGGGATCACCGGCAGGTCATAGGTGTGGGCGAAGTCGAGGTCGCGCTGGTCGTGGGCGGGGCAGCCGAAGATGGCGCCGGTGCCGTAGCCCATCAGCACGAAGTTGGCAATATAAACGGGCAAATCGACGCCGTCGGCGAATGGATGCTTCACCCGAAGCCCCGTGTCGTAGCCATACTTGTCCGCCGTCTGGATCGCCTCCTCGCTGGTGCCGAGCTTTCGGCATTCCTCGATGAAGGCGGCGGCCTTCTGGTCGCGCGCCGCGACTTCCTCAGCAAGCGGATGGTCTGCGGCGATGGCGCAGAAGCTTGCACCGAAGATCGTGTCCGGGCGCGTGGTATAGACCCGGAGGTTGGTGTCGCGCGGCTCAGTGAACGCAAACTCGATGAAGGCGCCCTCGGACCGGCCGATCCAGTTTTCTTGCATCGCCCGGACCTTCGCCGGCCAGCGATCGAGTTTTTCCAGCGCAGACAGAAGTTCCTCGCCGAATGCCGTGATGCGCCCGAACCACTGAGATAGTCGGCGACGCTCGATCGGTGCGCCCGACCGCCAGCCCTTGCCGTCGATCACCTGCTCGTTGGCCAAAACCGTGTTGTCGACTGGGTCCCAGTTCACCCACCCGTCTTGGCGATAGACGAGATCCTTTTTCAGGAAGTCGAGAAACATGGACTGTTCGTGGCGGTAGTAGGACGGATCGCAGGTGGCGAACTCGCGGCTCCAGTCGATGGACAGACCCATGGCCTGGAGCTGCCCGCGCATGGTCGCGATATTCTCGTAGGTCCAGGAGGCCGGATGTACGCCCTTTTCCATCGCGGCGTTCTCGGCCGGCAGCCCGAAGGCGTCCCAGCCCATGGGGTGCAGAACGTTGAAACCCTGCGCGCGCTTGTAGCGGGCAACCACATCGCCGAGCGTGTAGCAGCGCAGGTGGCCCATATGAATCCGGCCCGACGGGTAGGGAAACATCTCGAGCACGTAGTATTTCGGCCTGTCTCGGTCTGCGGTGGCCGCGAAGGTTCCGCGCTCCCTCCAGGCGGCCTGCCACTTCTGCTCGGCTTCGCGAAAATTATAGCGTTGGGACATGACCGGGAACCTTGTCGGCGTTCGCGATGCCGGATCGCGGGCGCGCGGGAAATCTTCGTGTCGAAACGAGACCGGGCGGCGCGTTTTCCGTTAGCCGTCCGACTGGGAAATGCGCAGCTCGCGGGCGCGCATCAGAATCGCATTCTCCAGGCTAGTCGTGGTGTCCTCACCGGTATTTGCGTCCAGCCACTCGTTGCCGCCCGCCCGCTTCTGGCGAAAGACCGCTACGCGGACACCGTCCGAGCGAAGCTCGCGACCAAGAATGTAGACCGTCACCTTGAACCGTTCCTGCGGACTCTCCGGCGGCGCGTACCAGTCGGTGATGATGACGCCGCCGAAAGGGTCTGCCGACGACAGCGGCAGGAACGACAGCGTGTCGAGCGAGGCGCGCCAGAGGAAGCCGTTGACGCCGATGCCGGAGTTATTGTCGGTGTCCTCGGCGCCGCCTAAAAGATTTATGTCGCCGAAGAGTTTGCCCGCGCTCTTGCGTTCCTTGTCGCTAAAACCATCGACATCCGCGGGCTCTCTCTCGATTCCCTCGCATGCTGTGAGGCCGAGGAGAAGGACGGCGGCGACGACGCGCAGGGTGTGTTTGGCGGTCATAGTTAAACCCGATGTTCGGCGGCCTCGAATGCCCGCGGGCATGTTGAAACCAACTGCCGAATCATTAGCAGAGAATCGGGCACAAAAAAACAGGGCGGCAGATATCTGCCGCCCTGCTTTCTCGTCAAGCTGTAGGTTAGCTTAGAAGACGAAACGGTTGACGAGCAGGAAGCCCTTGCCGTCGTTGTCCGTCGTAGTACCCACACCGGCGGCCGACGTCGCGTTGTCCACGTTGTTGAACGTGAGTTCCGCACGCAGGTCCCAACCCGGGGCCACTTTGTAACCGGCACCCAGACCATAACGCGTGATCTCGGTCTCGCGCGCACCGGCCGGAGACGTGTTGGTGTTGTCCTTCTCGCCCTTGAGATACCAGGCGCTAATGCCCCACGGGCCGGCCTGGTAGCCGACGCCGAGGCTCCACTGGTTGCCCGAGTCCGCACCGGCGGCCGTCTGGGCCGCGGTCAGCTGCGTGTCACCATAGTCGCGGTAGTGGGCGCCGATCGTGAAGCCGGCGGTGCTGATGTTACCGCCGATGCCCATAACGTCGAGATCCTCGATCTCAGCGCCAGCAGCATCCTCATCCGTACCCTTTTCAATGCCGGCCGAAAGGGTGACGCCGACACTGTCGAACTTACCCGAGTACTTGACGGCCAGGCCGAGGACGTTCTCGAAGGAGCCGTTGGCATCGGAGTCGGCGGTCGCAGGGCCGCCCGAGCTCTCACCCGAGTCCGGGGTCCACGAAGCACCGATCTGGAAGCCCGAGAAATTCGGCGAGAAGTAGGTCGCCTTAGTGGCATCCGAGGTCGTGAAGACCTGCCAGTCCGCGCGGGACTGCAGGTTGTCCGTACCGTTACCGTTGAACACGGTATTCAGGTCACCCAGACCGCCGAACGGTCCGCCCGCGCCCTTGGTCGCGTTCCACGCACCAACCAGCATACGGTTGGTGGCATCGTCCTGGTCGCCCAGTTCGATGGTGCCCCAAGAAGGGCTGGCGATCATGACGTGTGCCTCGTCAACGGCCGGGGCGTCGGCGGCGCCCGCATTCAGCTCGATGTGGACACCGTACTTCATGCCGTTGTCGGCTGTGGCCGAAGTACGAACATGGACTTCGGATTCACTGACCGTGAAGCCATAACCACGACCGTTGTTCGCGGTGATGTCTTCTTCCTTCATATAGGCGGAGAACCAGAACAAACCACCGAGGGTCACGTTCATGTTGTCCTTCGAACCCACCGTGCCGGCGTTGGCCGGAGCAGCGAGAAGCGAAGCACCCACCAGGGCCGTGGTGGCCAAGAGAGTCTTCTTCATTATTCAACCTCCAAATTCATGGACTTGCGTCCGCGATTGACCCGGTTAGGGGTCAGAGTCAGCTCCGAGGCAACTGGCACTTCAAGGGCGCCAGACTCCTGTCCCGAAACCTTGCGGAGGATGAAACTCTGAAACTCTGGGTGTTGCAACGAATTCAGTGATTATTCCGCAACGAATTTCATCAATTGTTGCATTTCGACAACAGTTTCTAAGCGCCTTGAATCGTTGGAATTGTTCAATCCTTAGGCGTCAGAGGGTCGCAAACATACCATATAGGTTATCAAAGACTTGGAATCGCTCGATGAATCGGCGGCTGTAAGCTGGATTCCAGGGGCTCTAGGCCGGCGCGATCACCCGCATCGACGACAGATCCTGGATCAATTTGGCGCGCGCGGCGGCATCCAGATCCGGAAACGCCTTGGCGAATTCGTTGCCGGAGAAGCTTCCGGTATTGACGATCCAGGAGACCGGCTCGACGATATCTCCGGGGATCGGCACCTGGCCCTTGGCGCTCTCGAGCAGCGCCTTGCCGTTCTGGCGCACGACCTTGATGCTCTTCACCGCGACCTCGAACCGGTCGTCATCGCTTTCTACGAGCGCGTCGCCGGGCAGGTCGATGCCGCCCCGGTCATAGCGGAACGCATTGTGCATGGGCCCGATCGCTGCGTGGAACGCGTCACTCCTGCCGATCTCCGCGACCCGGTCAACCAGGCCTTCGACCCACGCACGCTGTTCCGCCGGGTCCGATCCCTTGAGCGGGATGTTGGAGCGGATCGCGGGATCCGCGATCGCATGTTCGAACAGCATCGTCATGATGTCGATGCCGATGACGTGGGTCACGCCGAAGGACAGGTGGATGCAGCCCTCGCTCGACGCGAGCGCGTCGTGATACTGGCCGCGCGGGATATAGAGTACGTCGCCCGGCCGCAGCGTGATCTCTTCCAGAAGCTCGCCGCGATTCGCGGCGTTGAAGCCCTCGTCGACATTCTTGAATGCGTCGTTCGCGATCGGGTTCTCGAGCCGGCCTTCGTAGATGCGCCAGACCTTCTCGCCCGCGACATGCAGCGCGAACACCTCGTGGGTGTCGAAGTGGGTCGGGAACGCCTGGTGGGTCTCCCACGAACAGTAGAGGTTGCTCTGAACCTTCGCGCCCAGCCGCGCCTCCAGCGCATTGGCGGCGGAGATCAGGCCCGGCGTCAGGGTGTCGATGTCGTTGGCGACGATCGAAGCGCCCCGGCGCAGCCAGCTTTTCACCTTCTCCGCGTCGGGCTGCATCGTCTGCTGGTTGTTCCGGTCGATGGCCTGGCGGCAGTATTTCTCGACCGGCACCGCCTCGGTGTCGAGATAGAGCTTCAGGCTCGCCGGGCTCCAGATCGCGGTCATGTTGAGGATCGCGCTGAGCTTGTCCCAGGTCATGACGTCGTCGAGCTTGTCCGGCGACGGCGCGGGAATGTGGAGCGGCTTGCGGTCGTGATACTCCGCGAAGAACTCTGCCTCGCCGACGGGCGCGATCAGGTCCGCGAATGTGTCGATTCGTTTTGCCATGGCCCCCTTATAGTACGATGTTGGTGCGGCGAACATCGGGTTCGCGGGACGGAGGTGCGGGGTGTCCGCAGAGGCTGAAATCTCAGACGACATTGCAGACGATATCGCGGGCCGGCTGGATGCGGTTCGCGCGCGGCTCGCGGCGGCCGCGGCCCGGGCCGGGCGGGACGCCGGTGCCGTCCGCCTGGTCGCCATCTCGAAGACCCAGCCCGACGAACGAATCGCCGCGGCGCTCGCCGCCGGACACCGGGTCTTCGGCGAGAACCGGGTGCAGGAGGCAGAGGCGCACTGGGCGGTGCGGCGCGAGGCGTTTCCCGATCTCGAGCTGCACCTTGTCGGGCCGCTGCAGACCAACAAGGCGCGCGACGCGGTCGCCCTGTTCGACGTGATCCAGACCCTCGACCGGCCGAAGCTCGCCGACCGGCTCGCGCGCGAGTTCGACCGGGCCGGCCGCCAGCTCGACTGCTTCGTGCAGGTGAACACCGGCGAGGAGCCCCAGAAGGCGGGCGTCGCACCGGCCGATGCCGACGGCTTCATCGCCCAGTGCCGGGCGCTGGATCTGCCGGTTGCGGGGCTGATGTGCATCCCGCCGGCGGACGAACCGGCGCCGCCCCACTTCGCGCTGCTGGGCGAGATCGCTGCGCGCAACGGGCTCGAGGGCCTGAGCATGGGCATGTCGGCGGACTATGAGGCTGCGGCGGAGCTCGGCGCGACCCATGTGCGGGTGGGCACCGGCGTTTTCGGCGCGCGGGTTACGCCCGCCTGATCTCGATCATCGTCTCCGGCGTGAGCCGCGGGAGAAGCTTGAGCAGCGTCGCGCGAGGCAGGGCGACGCAACCCTCGGTCGGACCGAGATCCGGGCTGGCGCAATGCAGGAAGATCGCGCTGCCCGCGCCCGGCACCGGCGGGTCGTCGTTGTGGCCGAGAATCACCACCAGGTCGTAGAGCTCGTCGTCGCGCCACATTTTTTCTGCCGAGCCGGCATAGGGGAGGGTGACCGGCCGGTTGTAGCGCGCCGGGTCCGCCGGATCGTCGCACCAGCCGTCGCTTTCGGCGATCGGGGCGGCAGGGAGGCCGGTCTCCGCGGTGCTGAGCCGGTCCACCCGGTAGCGGAGCGCGCGCAGCGGGAAACGCCCGGCGGGGGTGCCGCCGTCTCCCTCGCGCTTGTCGGCGACGACGCCCGCGCGGCCGAGCGCGCAGGCGAAGCGTGCATCGCCGAACGACAGCGTGCCGCGATGGCCGCTTTCGGGATTTACGATCAGGTCCATGGAGGAAGTCTAGGCGCGCGCGGCACCGCGCGGAAGCCGGGCTCGCTTACCGGGGCGCCTCGTTGTTCCGGGCATCCGTCCGGGCCTGGGTCATGGCCTCGTACTTGGCGAGCGCATCCAGCATGGCGTTCCCGACCCAGGGCTTCGCCTCGCTCGGGGCAGGCGCCTCGCCACTCTGGAGCGCGGCGTTCAGGGATTCCGCGTCGCGCAGCGCCTCGTTCACCCAGTTGGCCGGAAGCGACTGCAGGAAGGCATCGGTCTCGGCACTTGCGCTGACCGGTGTTGCCGCCGGTTCCGACGGCTGCGGTGTGGTCGCCTGTTGCGTCACGGGTCGTTCGGGCACGGGACGGTCGAGCGCGGGTGCTGCCTGGCGCGCATGGGCGGCGAGCGGGGGCTGACCGGCGACAACGAATGTGCCGGGCGGTTCCGGCAAGGGCGCGAGCGCCGCGACCTGGGTCTGCTCAGTCGCGTTCGGCACCGCGTCGCCCGCATCGGCCTGGAGCAGCGGGTCGTGCGCGCCGTCGGTGAAGAGCGCGACCGCGTGGCCCATGAGGTCGTTGCCCGAGGCCTGCTCGAAGATGGCGTTGGCGGTCGCGGACGCAAGCCCGATCGGGCCGCCGAAGAGCGCGCCGCCGGCGATACTCGCGGCCTGGCTGATCTCGTCGCCCGTGATCTCGCGGTAGAGGCTCCCGACGACGGGCATATGCTGCAGCGGATTGATCACGTCGAGCAGGGTCGCGAGGAAGCCGTCGCCCTCGGCGAGGTCGATTTTCGCGGTGTCCGCGCCCGAGCCCACGGCGAGCGTGGGATCGTTGAAGCCGAGCATGGCTTCGCTGCGTTCTATGTTCGGTATCAGACCCATGACACCGGACGCGGTGCAAGCCCGGGGCCAGCGCGGACAAATATTTATGCGTTTAGTATCAGTGGGTTGGCGAGGGCGTAATGTTGGCGTCCGCCGCGCCGCGGGCAGTTCTTGCCGGGGCCCTAGAACAAATGACCCGCCCGGTCGCGCTTCGTCGCGAGGTAGAACGCGTTGTGCTCGTTCGACGGGAAGGCGTGTTCGACCCGCTCGGCGACGTCGATTCCCCACTCCGCGAGCGCGGCCACCTTGTCCGGGTTGTTGGTCATGAGGCGCACGGTGCCGACCCCGAGCTGGCGCAGCATCTCGGCGGCCGTGCGGTAAAGCCGCTCGTCGGCCTCGAAGCCGAGCTGCTCGTTGGCGTCGATGGTGTCGAGCCCCTGGTCCTGCAGGGTGTAGGCGCGGAGCTTGTTGACGAGGCCGATGCCCCGGCCTTCCTGGGCGAGGTAGAGGACCATGCCGCCGCCCGCCTTGCCGATCTCCGCGATCGCGCCGCGCAGCTGGTCGCCGCAGTCGCACCGCAGGCTTCCGAGAAGGTCGCCGGTGAAGCATTCCGAGTGCAGGCGCACCAGCACGGGCGCGGCCGGGTCGGGGGCGCCGATGACGAGGGCGAGATGCTCGCGTCCGCCGTCGCTTGGCCGGAAGGCGACGATCTCGACATTCTCCTCGGTGTCCAGCGGCACATGCGCCGCGCCGACCCGCTCGAGGGTCCGGGCCTCGATCTCCTGGTAATTGCGCACATGCTCGAGGTCGACGGTGAGCAGGGCCTGTGCCTCGGCCCAGGCCGAGAGATACTCCATCCGCTCAGCCGGTACCGCCGCGACGACGGCGGCGGGCAGGAGGCCGGCGAGCTTGAGAAGCTCGATTGCGCCGATCTCGTTGGCGCCGGGGCGCGTCGCCGAATCGATCTGAGAGATCGAGATGGCCGGCACATTCTCTTCGGACTGGGGCGCGGCCGGGTCGGCCATCATGCGCACGGTCTCGGCGGTGATGCCCGTGCCGAGCGCCATCCGGACCGCGCCGCCGGGACTTTCGGTGAGGCCCAGGATGTGGGCGCGCCGGCCGGTGAGTAGCAGGGACGGGCTCGACTTGGCGAGGCCGGCCACCCTTCCGAGCCGGGCCGCCGTCGCGCCCTCGGCCGGATGGACCAGCAGCGCCTGGTCCGCGCCGACGAGGACGATCGTCGCGCCGCGGCGCAGATCGGAGATCGCGCGTTCGACGGGCTGGAGGGTGTTGGGGAGCTGCTGCATCGGTTCGTCTGTTGGTGCCGGCCGGTTCGCGGCGGAATATGCGCCAACCTCCCCCTTCCGGCAATACGGGGCCGCGCACATGTCTTGCTATACGGACGAATGTCCGCGCCGGTTTGCTCGCTTGAATGTGATCGCCTGTGCGGGCCGGGAATCCGGGCGCACGCCTTGCATTGCCGTTTCGTGACGCCACCTCTTGAGGGAACCGAAGGGGGCCCTTATGGCGAAAGCAGTCTGGAACAACGTCGTCCTCGCCGAGAGCGACACCTACGAGACGGTGGAGGGGAACATCTATTTCCCGCTCGCATCACTCAACCGCGAATACTTCGCCGAGAGCGCGACGACCACGGGCTGCCACTGGAAGGGCACCGCGAAGTACTTCACGGTCGAGGTGGACGGCGCGGTCAACGCGGATGCGGCGTGGTATTATCCGGAGCCCAAGGAGGCCGCGGCCAGTATCCGCGACCATGTCGCGTTCTGGCGCGGCGTCCAGGTGAGTGTATGACAATGGCGGGTGCGGCGATGACCAGCGCGGTGGAAACCAAGAGCGCGACCGGCAAGAAGATTCTCCTCATTGACGACGACGAGGCGCTGCGCGATTCCCTGTCCGAGCAGCTTCGCCTGCATGAGGAGTTCGCGACCACGGAGTCGTCCAGTGCGGCCGACGCGCTGGAGGTGACCAGGGACGAGTATTTCGACGCGATCCTGCTCGATGTGGGCCTGCCCGACATGGACGGGCGCGAGGTCTGCCGCCTGATGCGCCGCAACGGCGTGAAGTGCCCGATCATCATGCTGACCGGCCACGACACCGACGCCGACCAGATTCTCGGTCTCGACGCCGGCGCCAACGACTACATCGCCAAACCGTTCCGGCTGAACGTGCTGCTCGCGCGCCTGCGCGCCCAGCTTCGCCAGCACGAACAGAGCGAGGACGCGGTCTTCACGATCGGCCCCTACTCGTTCCAGCCGGCCCAGAAGATCCTGGTGGACGCCGACGAGAAGAAGGTGCGCCTGACCGAGAAGGAGACGGCGATCCTCAAGTATCTGTACCGCGCCGGCGACAAGGTGGTGAGCCGCGACACGCTCCTGGGCGAGGTCTGGGGCTACAACGCCGGGGTCACGACCCACACGCTCGAGACCCACGTGTATCGGCTGCGCCAGAAGATCGAGGCGGACCCGTCGAACGCGCGGCTGCTGGTGACCGAGCCCGGCGGGTACCGGCTGGTGCCGTAGGCGACCCGATACGCCTCACTCTGAGCCTGTCGAAGGGCGAGGACGCCCCTCATACTTCGACAGGCTCAGCATGAGGTATGTGTTTCAGACCCCGGTTTCCTGGGCCCGCAGCGCGCGTATGCGTACGCCCAGGTAGAGGGTGCCAGCGATGGTGGCGGCAGCGATCAGCACGAAGGTCCAGGCGACGGTGATCCAGTCGCCCGTCCATTCGAACACGCCCGCGGCGATCAGCGGCCCCGCGAGAATACCGAGATAGCGGCCGGTCAGCACCACCGCGAAGGCGTCGGTGCCGGCCCGGTGGCCGCCGACGAGGGTGGACGGCAGGGCCCAGAGCGACGTCGGCGTTAGCCCGGCGGCGATGCCCCAGACGACGAGACTTGCGAGGCCCACGGCGGACGAGCCGGCGAACGGGATCATCGCCCAGCCGACGCCCTGCAGCGCGAGCGCGAAGGTGAGCAGCTTAATCACGCCGACCCCGGTCTTAAGAATCATCCCGCCGACGAGCGAGAAGACCAGCAGCACCACCACGGGGATCTGGTTTATGAGCACCGCCCCGTCGGCGGAAAACGCCCGGGCGTCCACCAGGTAGACCGGCAGCCAGGTAAAGTAACCCATGAATTGGGCCTGCCAGAGGAAGAACAGGACGGCGGCGACCCAGAGCGCGCGGATCTCGCGCGGCTTCAACGGGTCGTCTGACGTACTGGTGGCGGATTTTACCCCGGAGTTCTCCGCTTTTTCGACTGTACGCGTATGGGCGACGCCGGGAACCGAGCCCCGCCGCACGATCCACATGGTCCAGAGCGCGACGGCGATGGTGGCCGCGGCGCCGAACCACCAGACCGGCTGCCAGAAGCTCTGGGCGACGGCCGGCTGGGCGACCAGGTTCGCCACCAGCTGACCGACCGGGATCCACGTCGCCTGGGCGGCAATAACGATGGGGAGATGCCCCGGCCCGGCGCTCATGTTGGCGAAGGCCGGCATGCAGACGGCGAGCACGGCGGCGCCGAACCCCTCGATCAGCCGCGAGGTCAGCATCACCGTGCCGGATTCCGTAAACGCGAGCCCCAGTGCGGTTCCGCCGAGCATCAGTGCGAAGGCCGCCATCAGGTAGCGCTGGGCGCCGTCGCGCCGGATCGCGCGGCCGACCCGCACGCTGATCAGCATGCCTGCGACCGCGAAGATCGACATGAAGCCGCCCGCAACGATCGTGTTGTAGGCGTAGAGGTCGAACATGACCGGCAAGACCGGCGGCACCTTGAACTGGAAGTAGGCGGCAACGAAGCCCAGCACGATGCCGTAGGCGACGCCCGTCCAGTTGGTCTCGGCGGTCTGGGTGGCGGGGTTGGACATGGGGAAAGCTCGGGGATGAAAGGACGGGATCATGTCGTCCCGCTCACGGTCGCACAAGAGAAACGACGTCCCCCGACGATATATCACTCCGGTATTACCGGACCCTGCGGAAATAGCTCATTCTCACGTCGATGTATTCTGGTTTGACATATGTCGCGACCCGGCGCGCCGTGCGGCGTCCGGCCCATCGCAAGGCCGGTACCACGTAGCATGGCCGCGGGGATCGAGGTCACTTTCTGGGGGGTTCGCGGGTCCATTGCCTGCCCGGGTCCGGCGACGGCGGAGTTTGGCGGCAACACCTCCTGCGTGGAGATCACCTGCGGCGCCGGGCCGGACGGCAGACCGGGCCACATCATCCTCGACGCCGGCACGGGCATCCGCCCGCTCGGCAACGCGCTCGCCGCGTCGGGCAGCGGCGTCGATGCCGACATCCTCCTGAGCCACACCCATCTCGACCACCTGGTCGGCCTGCCCTTCTTCGGGCCCGCCTACTGCCCGGACTCGAACCTGCGCCTGTGGGCAGGGCACCTGCCTGACGACCGGAAGCTCCAGGACGTCCTGTGCATGATGATGTCCGACCCGCTGTTCCCCATCCCCATGGACGTGCTGGTGGCGGCGAAATCCGTCGAGGACTTCAAGGCCGGTGACCGTTTCGAGCTTTCCTGCGGCGCGCAGGTGAAGACCGCGCCTCTGAACCATCCGGGCGGTTCCGCCGGCTACCGGATCGAGCGGGACGGGAAGGCCGTTGCCTACGTGACCGACACCGAGCACGTCGCCGGCACCCATGACGAGGCGATCCTCGGCCTGATCGACGGGGTGGATCTCTTCATCTACGACACCACCTACACCGAGGACGAGTATCCGGCCCACGAGGGCTGGGGCCACTCGACCTGGCAGGAGGGGGCGGCACTGGCGGAGATCGCCAAGGTCGGCACCTATGTGCCGTTCCACCACGACCCGTCCCATGACGACGCGGCGATGGCAAAGATCGAGCGTGAGGCGCGCGACCGGTTCGAGAACACGGTGGTCGCCCGCGAGGGGCTGACGCTTACTTTCTAGGTTCCTTGTACCGGTGTCGCCGGTACACGGTCCGATCACGGGGCTTTGAGGGGCAGCTCGCCCCGGCGATCGCCATATCCCCACCGATGACAGACCCGAGAGCGATATGACGGCGGACGCCGAGACGCGAGGCCCGGCTGCACGGGCACTCACGGCCCTGCGTGGCGGCACCACGCCGGCGCTGCCCGCGCGCGTGCACGAGGACGTGGCCCGCCAGCAGGATCGCTCGGAGCAGATTATCTCGGTCGTGCAGATCGTTATCGTTGTGCTGTTCGGCGGGCTATTCCTGCTGGCCCCGGACGGCGGCAACACGGAACTGGCCTTCGAGCTCACGCCGTGGGTCCTCGGGGGGTATCTCGTCTTCTCCGTGCTGCGCTTCTGGGCGAGCTGCCGGACGCGGCTGCCGGGCTGGTTCCTCACCCTGTCGGTGATCGCCGACATGTTCCTGCTGATGGTGTTGATCTGGTCGTTCCACCGCACCTACCAGCAGCCGCCGCCCTTCTATCTGAAGGCGCCGACGCTGCTCTATGTCTTCATCTTCATCGCGTTGCGGGCCCTGCGCTTCGATGCGCGCTACGTGCAGCTGGCGGGGGTCACCGCCATCGTGGGCTGGTCGATGCTGGTGCTTTACGCCGCCGCGTTCGAGGCCGGGGAGATGACCTTCACCCGGAACTATGTGGACTACATCACCGGTAACACGATCCTGCTCGGGGCCGAGTTCGACAAGCTGATCACCATCGGCGTGGTGACCTCCGTGCTCGCCGCCGTCGTAGAAGGTGACGGCGCCGCTGTCGGTCGAGAGCGCGCGCATGATCATCTTCGAGGTGGTCGTCTTGCCGCAGCCGGACTCACCCACGAGGCCGAGGCATTCGCCCCGTGCGATTTCGAAGCTGACATCGTCGACGGCGAGGACCGAGCGCGCGGCCTGGGAGCCGAAATAGCTGCCCTTGCGGATCAGGAATTCCTTGGAGATTCAGTCCACCTTGAGGAGCGGCGTGCCGGCGGCGGCCTGGGGCCCGCGGTCGGCGTCGGGCTTGATCAGCTCTCCGGTCTCCGCCTTGATCTCGCGCAGCGGGACGAGGCGCTCGCCCTCGGCCAGGCCGAAGCGCGGGACGGCGTTGAGCAATGCCTTGAGATAGGGATGTCCGGGGTTGCGGTAGATGTCCTCGACGCTTCCGCTCTCCATCACCTTGCCGCGGAACATGACCACCACTTCCTCGGCGACGTTGGCGACGACGCCCAGGTCATGGGTGATCATGAGGACGGCCATGTCGAGCTCGGACTGGAGGTCCTTGATGAGTTTCAGAATCTGGGCCTGGATCGTGACGTCGAGCGCGGTCGTCGGCTCGTCGGCAATGAGTAGTGCCGGGCGGCAGACCAACGCCATGGCAATCATGGCGCGCTGGCGGAGCCCGCCGGACAGCTCGAACGGGTAAGTCTTGATGGCGCGCGGCGGGTCGGGGAAGCCGACCAGGCGCAGCATGTCGGTGGCGAGCTCGATGCCGGTCGCCTTGTCCACCTAGCGGTGCAGGTGGAGCGCCTCGGTGATCTGGTCGCCGACCGTGTGGAGCGGCGACAGCGACGTCATCGGCTCCTGGAAGATCATCGAGATGCGGCCGCCGCGGATGGACCGCATGGGCTTGCCGTCGCGTTCGAGCCTGGCCAGGTCGACCGGGGTGCCGTCGCCGCGCGGATCGGTGAACAGGATCTCGCCCCCGGCGATGGAGCCGATGTTCGGCAGGATCCCCATGATCGCCTGGCTGCACACGGACTTGCCCGAGCCGGACTCGCCGACCAGGGCCGTAGTGCCGCCCTGGCGGATGCGGAAAGACACGCCATCGACCGCGCGTAGCTGGTCGCCATGGACGGTGAAATCGACCTTGAGGTCGCGGACGTTGAGGAGATCGGTCATCGCCGCCAGTCCGCCGGATTGCCCCATCCGGTGAGCGCGGCGGGGACGGGATCGTGGTCGGGGACGATCGCGCCGAGGCCGAGCGCTGCGAAGTTGCGGGCGCTGGCGTCCGTGAGCTCGATGCCATGGCTGCGCGCGGCCTCGAAGGCGGCGCGGCAGACCACCTCGAATTCCTCGAGCCCGGAGTTCACGGTGATGGTCGTGCCGCCGCCCGCGAGCTTGAGCTGCATCCAGCCGTTCTCGCGGTCGCGCCGGGTCGAGAAGTAGGAGAGCTTCACGGTGGCGAGCGCATCCCAGGCGATGGCCTGTCTGCCCGCGGCGATGCCGTCCGCGTCCACCGTGACGATCGTGCCCCGGTTGCGCCAGGTGCGCAGGCCGAAGACCGCGAACAGCGCGGCGGGGACGGCAAAGACGAGCGTGACCACGGTGCCCAGATCGACGGACACGAGTGGCACGAGGCAGCAGGCGAGACCGATGGCGGCGCGCAGCAGGTCCGCGTTGGTGGTGCGGGATGAATAGCGGTGCTGGCTCATGGGCACGAAAATACCTCGCTGGCGGGCTGCCAGACTACCGCAGGGTGGGCCTGGGTGCGGTTCACAAATTCTGCCGCGAACTCGAATGTCTCAAGGTCCATATCCGCGTGATGGGTCAGCAGCCCCGTGGCCTCGTCCGCATCCGCTGCGCCGGTCCGCCGTGCCGACAGGTGTGCAACGGCGTCGGCGATGACATTCCCAACGCCGAGAAACCCGCGCGCCTGTCCGGAGCGTTTTCCCCGCCAGTCGATCACGTCGAGATGGACGTTGTTCTGAAGCAACCCTCGGATGGGGTCCTTGCGTGTCCGCGCGCCGATTGTACTCAACCCCCGAATGCCGACCTCCGGCAGGAAGGGAACAAGGTGGGGCGCGATTCTATTCCATGGCGGCACCAGGACCGGGAGCCGGTTCGCGAATTTCTCCAGCGCCTGGCCGCCCATCGCCAGGTCCGCGACGACGTATTCGGCCGGGCGGCTGTCGTCGAGCTCGATCTTGCGGCCCTCGCCGCCTGCGAAGTTCTTGTGGGAGTAGCCGTGCTGCAGCACCGCGACGGCAGGTTCGGCTGCCAAACGGTCCCGCAGGCTTGCGTCCGCGCGTGCGGGGATGACCGCCAGCGCGAGGGGAACGTCGAGGCCGTCGCGGAGCGCGAGCAGCCGGTCGAGGGCGGGCGCGGCGCGGGATGCATCGTCGTCGCGCCACCATAAGGTGGCGGTTTTTCCCGCCGCCGCCCACGCGTCGAGCTCGCGCGCGAGAGCATCCCACGCGGTGTCGGGCATGTGTGCGTCGTCGGGCATCGCCAAGGCCATGGGCTTGAAAGCACTCCCTATGCGGCCCGGACCCCCCAATCCGGACTGTCTCCCTGATCCAAGACTAGACGGTTAGGTACCCCGGAGTAACCCGGATTGCGGGGAAAATCGGGGCGGTTTTGTGCCCTGCGGGGAGAGGTGGGGCGGGGGAAAGGTGAAGCGGGGCAATTCGGTGCCGATTCGTGCCCGAGTCCGGTTCGTTACATCGCGGTTTCAAGCATTTCCCGCAGGATTCGGGCGCTGCTTCTCGCGCCGTCCTGATCGAGGCCGGAAGCCGGCGCGCGGCCGTCCGGGCCCGCGCTTGCGACGGCGCGGCCCACCGCCGCCGCGACGGCGGGCGCGTTGACGTTTTCGGGCTCGATGATTTCGAGGGCACGCGCTGCTGCGGCAGGTGCCGGAGCGCGGTCGCCATCAGCTTCCAGTCCGGCGCCGAGTTCTGGTCGATGGCGGCGGCCTCGGGGACGAGCCTCTTGACGAGGCCCATCTCCTGCATGCGCGAGGCGCGCAGGAACTGTTCGAGGCGGGGCTTGGTCCGGGGCACGATCAGCGAGGGCCGGTCGAAGGAGAGAATCTCGCACACGGTGTTGTAACCGCCCATGGCGACAATCCCGGATGCCTCGGAGATCAACGTCTCGGGATGGGTGTCGAAGGTGATCGATTCGACATTCTGGAGCTTGGCTATGCGGGCCGTGAAACGTGCCACCAGGTCGGGATCGAGGAACGGGCCGAACACGAAGAAGGCCGGCACGGGCTGGGCGGAATCGTTCTCGTAGGCGCGCAAGACCCAGTCGAACATCATCTCGCCGTCGCCGTCGCCGCCGGCGGTGACGAGGATATAGGGCCGGTCGCCGAGGGGCTTCTCGGCGTTGGGCGCCGGGGCGCCGCTGCGCAGGGCGCGGCACAGATAGCCGGTGTAGGTGGTCTTGCGGGTGATGGCGGCCGGCAGGTCGAGGCCCTCGAGCGGGTTCGAGACCTGGGGTAGGCCGTAGATCCAGATCTCGTCGTAGAGATTCTCGAGCGCCGGGAGGACGTTCTTGGTCTGCCATTCGGGGGCCAGCAACAGCGGATCGTCGAGGATGTCGCGCAGGCCGAGCACGAGCTGGGTGCCGCGCTCCTTGAGCGCGATCAGCGTGTCCAGGACCTCTCCGCGCAGGCCGTGCGGCTCCTTGTCGACGATG
>JAYQGE010000017.1:0-81269 GCA_038140435.1 Rhodospirillaceae bacterium
GCGAAGGTGGCCGCACCGTCGGCGCCGGCGTCGTCACCTCCATCATCGAATAGGCATGCAATGGATCGGCGGTTTCCTCGGAAGCCGCCGATCAATTTGACGGGACACCGAAATGGACAGTCAACATATACGGATCCGGCTCAAGGCCTTTGATCACCGGGTGCTCGACCAGTCGGCGAGCGAGATCGTGGGTACGGCCAAGCGGACCGGTGCAGAGGTTCGGGGTCCCATCCCGCTGCCGACACGGATTGAGAAGTTCACGGTTCTTCGTTCGCCGCACGTCAACAAGAAGTCGCGCGAGCAGTTCGAGATCCGCACCCACAAACGTCTGCTCGACATCATCGATCCGACGCCGCAGACGGTCGACGCGCTCATGAAGCTCGACCTGGCGGCGGGTGTCGACGTGGAAATCAAGCTTTAAGGGGCCGAGATGCGTACCGGCGTCATTGCACAAAAGCTGGGGATGACCCGCATCTTCGATGATGTGGGCAATCATGTCCCGGTTACAGTTCTGAAGGTCGACGGCTGCGACGTCGTCGATCAGCGCACCACCGAGCGCGACGGCTACACGGCCCTCCAGGTCGGCACGGGTGCGGCCAAGACCAAGCGGGTCAGCAAGGCCATGCGCGGGCACTTCGCCAAGGCGAAGGTCGAGCCGCGTCGCAAGCTCGTCGAATTCCGCGTTGCCGACGACGCAGTGCTCGACGTCGGCGCACGGATCAGCGTGGAGCACTTCGTGTCGGGTCAGTTCGTGGACGTGACCGGCACCTCGATCGGTAAGGGTTTCGCTGGCGCGATGAAGCGCCACAACTTCGGCGGCCTGCGTGCCACCCATGGTGTCTCGATTTCCCATCGCAGCCACGGTTCGACCGGCCAGTGCCAGGATCCGGGCAAGGTGTTCAAGGGCAAGAAGATGGCCGGCCACATGGGCGCGAGCCGGGTCACCACGCAGAACATGCGGGTCGTGACCACCGACGCGGAGGAGGGTCTCCTCCTGGTCGAGGGCGCGGTGCCGGGCTCCAAGGGTGGCTATGTCCTGGTGCGCGATGCCGTGAAGAAGTCGCTGCCGGAGGATGCGCCGTATCCGACGGTAGCCGGTGACGTCCCGGCGGAAGAGGTCGTCGAGGAAGCCGCGGCCGAGGACGCGCCTGCCGACGCGGCAGACGCCGGTGCGGACGACAATACGGATTCGAAGGACTGACCGTCATGAAACTCAAGGTCGTCAATCTCGAGAACAAGGCCGCCGGCGAGATCGATCTCGACGACGGTGTGTTCGGTGCGCCGGTCCGCAAGGACCTGCTCGTGCGCGCCGTGAACTACCAGCTCGCCAAGCGCCGCCAGGGTACGCACAAGACGAAGACCCGTGGCGAGATCAATGGCAGCACGTCGCGCCCGTGGCGCCAGAAGGGAACTGGCCGCGCGCGTGCCGGCGACCGCAAGGCCGGTCACTGGCGTGGCGGTCAGACCACGTTCGGCCCGATGCCGCGCGACTATTCGATGGACCTCCCCAAGAAGGTTCGCAAGCTCGCGCTCAAGACCGCGCTGTCGTCGAAGCAGGCCGAGGGCAAGCTGATCGTTCTGGATGCGGCCAGCGCATCCGAGCCGAAGACGAAGGCCGTTGCGGCCCAGCTCAAGGCGCTCGGTCTTTCGTCGGCGCTGATCGTCGACGGTACCGAGATTGACCGCAATTTCCAGCTCGCCGCCCGCAACATTCCGGGCGTGGACCTGCTCCCGCAGCAGGGCGCGAACGTTTACGACATCCTGCGCCGCGACACGCTCGTGTTGACGCGTCAGGCCGTCGAGCAGCTTCAGGAGCGCCTCCGATGAGCTCGAACAGCAAGCCCCGCGGCCGCATCCAGGTTTCGACCGAGCGGATGTACGAGCTGGTACGCTCTCCGGTGATCACCGAGAAGGCGACCATGGTCTCCGAGCACAACCAGGTCGTGTTCCGGGTGCCGGTCGACGCGACCAAGCCCGAGATTCGCGCCGCCGTCGAAGGTCTGTTCAACGTCAAGGTCACCGCGGTGAACACGATCCTGCAAAAGGGCAAGACGAAGCGCTGGCGTGGCCAGCCGGGTCGTCGCAACGATGTCAAGAAGGCCGTCGTGAGCCTCGCCGAAGGCGAGTCCATCGACATCACGACGGGCGTCTAGAGGGTTCGAAATGGCACTGAAACAGTTCAAATCGATCACCCCCGGCCAGCGCGGACTCGTCCTCGTCGACCGTTCGGAGCTCTGGAAGGGCGGCCCGGAGAAGTCCCTCACCGAGGGTCTGACCAAGAAGGGCGGTCGCAACAACACCGGCCGGATCACCGCGCGTCGTCGCGGTGGCGGACACAAGCGCCTCTACCGGCATGTGGACTTCAAGCGTCGCAAGTTCGACGTGCCCGCGACGGTCGAGCGTATCGAATATGATCCGAACCGCACGGCCTTCATTGCGCTGATCGCGTATGAAGACGGCGAGAAGAGCTACATCCTCGCGCCACAGCGTTTGAATGTCGGCGATACGGTGATTGCGGCACAGCGCGCCGACGTGAAGCCGGGCAACGCGATGCCGATCCGCTCGATCCCGATCGGCACGATCGTCCACAACGTCGAGCTCAAGGCCGGCGCCGGCGGCAAGCTGGCCCGCGCGGCGGGAACCTATGTGCAGCTGGTCGGTCGCGACCGCGGCTACGGGCTTCTCAAGCTTGCGTCGGGCGAGGTTCGCATGGTCCGTCAGGAGTGCATGGCCACCATCGGTGCGGTGTCCAATCCCGACCAGAGCAACATCAAGCTGGGTAAGGCGGGGCGCAAGCGCTGGCTGGGCAAGCGCCCGTCCGTGCGCGGCGTCGCGATGAACCCGATCGATCATCCGCATGGCGGTGGCGAAGGGCGGACGTCCGGCGGCCGTCATCCGGTCACCCCGTGGGGCAAGCCGACGAAGGGCAAGCGGACCCGGTCCAACAAGAAGACCGATTCGCTCATCCTGCGCCGGCGCGCGAAGTAGAGGAGAACGGCAGTGGCACGTTCTGTTTGGAAAGGTCCGTTCGTCGACAGCTACCTTCTGAAGAAGGCTGAAGTGGCGCGGGAATCGGGACGCAACGATGTGATCAAGACCTGGTCGCGCCGTTCGACGATTCTGCCCCAGTTCGTCGGGCTGACGTTCGGTGTTTACAACGGCCAGAAGTTCATCCCGGTCCTGGTGACCGAGAACATGGTGGGCCAGAAGTTCGGCGAGTTCTCGCCGACGCGGACCTATTTCGGTCACGCGGCCGACCGCAAGTCGAGGCGGGGATAGTCATGGGCAAGAAAGCCACACCGCGCAGCCTCGGTGATAACGAGGCCCGGGCCATCGTGAAGAATCTTCGCGTCAGCCCGCAGAAGCTCAACCTGGTTGCCGAGCAGATTCGCGGCAAGCCGGTGCAGCGCGCACTCATGGACCTCGAATTCTCGCGGCGCCGGATCGCGCAGTCGGTCAAGGCCGGCCTCGAGAGCGCGATCGCAAACGCCGAAAACAATCATCAGCTCGACGTCGATCGCCTGGTCGTCGCCGAGGCAACGGTCGGCAAGGGCCTGGTGATGAAGCGCTGGCGCGCCCGTGCGCGTGGCCGGGTTGCGCGCATCCACAAGCCGTTCAGCCAGATCACGCTCGTCGTCCGCGAGCAGGGAGAGGCATAAGCATGGGTCAGAAAATCAACCCGATCGGGCTTCGTCTCGGTATCAACCGCACCTGGGATTCCCGGTGGTTCGCCGACGGCCAGGCCTATGGCGATCTCCTCCTGGAGGATCTCGAGCTGCGGCGCGTCCTCGAGAAGCGTCTCGCGGGTGCCGGCGTCAGCCGGATCATCATCGAGCGTCCGGCCAAGAAGGCCCGTATCACCATCCACTCGGCGCGTCCGGGCGTGGTGATCGGCAAGAAGGGCGCCGACATCGAGAAGCTGCGCGCAGACGTCGCGCGGATGACCGGTTCGGAGGTCAGCCTGAACATCGTCGAGGTGCGCAAGCCCGAGATCGATGCCGCGCTGGTGGCCGAGAACATCGCCCAGCAGCTCGAGCGGCGTGTCGGCTTCCGCCGCGCCATGAAGCGCGCGGTGCAGAACGCGATGCGGCTCGGTGCCCAGGGCGTCCGCGTCATGTGCGGTGGCCGTCTCGGCGGGGCGGAGATCGCCCGGACCGAGCAGTACCACGAGGGCAGTGTGCCCCTGCACACGCTGCGCGCCGACGTGCAGTACGGCACGGCCACGGCCCAGACCACCTATGGCGCCTGCGGCGTGAAGGTCTGGATCTACCGCGGCGACATCATGGAACACGACCCGATGGCGCAGGATCGTCGGATCGAGGAACAGCAGTCGGGCGGGATGCCGGCTCGGTAGCCGCCCGGAGGTTTAGAGATGCTCAGTCCAAAACGAACAAAATACCGCAAGCAGCACAAGGGACGCGTCCGTGGCGTCGCCCAGTCGGGCACGTCGCTGAACTTCGGTTCCTACGGGCTCAAGGCCGTCACGCCGGGCCGCGTGACCGCGCGCCAGATCGAGGCGGCGCGCCGTGCCATGACCCGTCACATGCGCCGTGCAGGCCGTGTCTGGATTCGGGTGTTCCCGGATGTGCCAGTCAGCCAGAAGCCCGCGGAAGTCCGCATGGGCAAGGGCAAGGGCACGCCGGAATACTGGATGGTCCGCGTCAAGCCCGGCCGTGTGATGTTCGAAATCGACGGTGTGCCGGATGCGGTTGCCCGCGAGGCGTTTGAGCTCGCATCGGCCAAGCTTCCGCTGCAGACGCGCATCGTGTCGCGCGAGTTGGGGTAAGGGACATGAAGGCGGCAGACGTTCGGGCGAAAACCGATGACGAGTTGCGCGACCAGTTGCGCGACCTGAAGAAAGAGGCGTTCAACCTGCGGTTCCAGCAGGCGAGCGGCCAGTTGGAAAACACGGCGCGGGTGCGCGATGTGCGACGGGATATCGCGCGCGTGCAGACGGTGCTCAACGAGCGCCGTCAGGCGCAATAACGGGCTTACAGGAGTCAGCAGGATGCCGCGACGCGTTCTTACCGGCACGGTGGTGAGCAACAAGATGGACAAGTCGGTCACGGTTCGCGTGGACCGGCGTGTTCGCCACCCGATCTACAAGAAGTTCATGACCCAGTCGAAGAAGATTGCGGCGCATGACGCAGACAACAGCCTCGAGATCGGCGATGTGGTTCGCATCCGCGAATGCCGCCCGATCTCGAAGTCGAAACGTTTTGAAGTGATTGAGAAGGTTGGCGCCTGAGGCGATTTTGCCGGCGGCGTTACTGAGGACATAAGACTATGATTCAGATGCAGACCAACCTGGAAGTCGCTGACAACAGCGGCGCGCGCCGGGTGCAGTGCATCAAGGTGCTGGGCGGTTCGAAGCGCATGACCGCCGGTGTGGGCGATGTGATCGTGGTGTCCGTGAAGGAAGCCATTCCGCGCGGGCGCGTGAAGAAGGGCGAAATTCATCGTGCCGTCATCGTACGCACGAAGAAGGACATAAGCCGCTCCGACGGCAGTACGATCCGCTTCGACAGCAACGCTGCGGTGCTCATCAACCCGCAGGGCGAGCCCATCGGGACCCGTATCTTCGGGCCGGTGACACGCGAGCTGCGCGCCCGGCGGTACATGAAAATCATCTCGCTGGCGCCGGAGGTGCTGTGATGGCGACGAACGCGAAGACGAAGATGCGGATCAAGCGCGGCGACCAGGTCGTTGTGCTGACGGGCCGCGAGAAGGGCAAGACCGGCGAGGTGCTGCGCGTTGACCGCGAGCGCAACCGGGTCCTGGTGCAGGGCGTGAACATGATGAAGCGTCATCAGCGCCCGACCCAGACGTCGCCCGGCGGCATCAACGAGTTCGAGGCGACGCTGCATGCGTCGAACGTCGCGCTCATCGACCCCGATACCAAGAAGCCGACGCGCGTCGGTTACAAGACTCTCGACGACGGCCGCAAGGTGCGCTTTGCCAAGCGGTCCGGCGAGATCATTGACCAATAGGTGTGACATGACTGCACGATTGGCCGAGCATTACGAGACTGTCGTCAAACCGAAGCTGAAAGAGCAGTTCGGATATCCGAACGACCTGGCAGTGCCGCGGTTGGACAAGATTGTTCTCAACATGGGACTTGGCGAAGCCACGCAGGATTCGAAGAAAATCGAATCCGCAACGACCGAGATGGGACTGATCACCGGCCAGAAGGCGCAGATCACCACGGCCAAGCAATCGATCGCGAACTTCAAGCTTCGCGAGGGTGTTGCTATCGGCTGCAAGGTGACCCTGCGGCGCGACCGGATGTTCGAGTTCCTCGATCGCCTGGTGACGATCGCCCTCCCGCGCGTCCGCGATTTTCGCGGCCTGCGCCCGACAAGTTTCGACGGGCGCGGCAATTATGCGATGGGGCTGCGCGAGCAGATTGTCTTCCCGGAAATCAATTATGACGAGGTCGACGAAATTCGCGGCCTCGATGTGATCATTTGCACGACAGCGGACACGGACGACGAAGCGCGCGAACTTCTGCGCGGCTTCGAGATGCCGTTCCGCGAGTAGACGTCGGTCAGGAGAACCAACGATATGGCAAAGAAGAGTGCGATCGAGAAGAACAAGCGGCGGCGCAAGCTGGTTGACCAGTATGCCGCCAAGCGCGAGGAGCTGAAGGCCATCGCGCGCGATTCTTCGCGTCAGCCCGAGGAGCGGTTCGCCGCGCGCATGAAGCTCGCGAAGCTGCCGCGCAACTCCTCGAAGATTCGGGTCCGTAACCGGTGCGAGCTGACGGGCCGTCCGCGGGCGTATTACCGCAAGTTCCGGATGTCGCGCATCGCACTGCGCGAACTGGGTTCCACGGGCCGGATTCCCGGTCTCGTGAAGTCGAGCTGGTAGGAGGGCGCACGTATGTCGATGTCTGATCCGCTCGGCGATATGCTCACGCGAATCCGCAACGGTCAGCGCGCGGGCCTTGGCTCCGTGACGTCGCCGGCCTCGCGCATGCGCGAGCGTGTGCTCGATGTCCTGCAGGCCGAGGGTTTCATCCGCGGTTACAGCGTTGCCGAGCTGCGCCAGGGAATTTCGGAAATCACCATCGAGCTCAAGTATCAGGAAGGCACGCCGGTCATCCGTGAGATTCAGCGCGTGTCGCGCCCGGGACGTCGCGTCTATTCGAAGATTCGCGACCTGCGCCAGGTCTATGGCGGCCTCGGTATCGCGATCCTGTCGACGCCCAAGGGTGTCCTGTCCGACAACGTCGCCCGCGCGGAGAATGTTGGCGGCGAGGTGCTGTGCCACGTCTTCTAGGCGTTGGTGCGATTTAGGGAGACATGTGAAATGTCGCGAGTTGGAAGCAGCCCGGTCACCGTTCCTGACGGTACGGACATCCAGATCAACGGCCAGCTGGTATCGGCCAAGGGCAAACTGGGTGAGCTGTCGGTCGAACTGCCGAACGACGTAGAGATCACGCAGGACAATGGCGAGCTCGTGGTCAAGCCGCGCTCGACCAGCCAGCGTGCACGCATGGCGTGGGGTACGTCGCGCGCGCTGGTGAACAATCTCGTCACGGGCGTGTCGGAAGGGTTCTCCAAGAAGCTGGAGATTACCGGTGTCGGTTATCGCGCCGCGGTTCAGGGCAAGAACCTGAATCTGCAGCTCGGCTTCAGCCACGACGTGAATTTCCCGATCCCCGAGGGGATCTCGATCGACTGCGAGGGCCAGACCACCGTCGTCGTCTCCGGCATGGACAAGCAGGCGGTCGGGCAGGTTGCCGCGGAGATCCGCAGTTACCGCAAGCCGGAACCCTACAAGGGCAAGGGTATCAAGTACGAGGGTGAGTACATCATCCGCAAGGAAGGTAAGAAGAAATGACGTCGAGCCTACGCAATCTGGCGATCCGGCGGCGCAATCGCGTCCGCTCGAAGCTGCGCCGTGTCGCGAAGACCGGCCGGCCGCGGCTCAGCGTGTTCCGGTCCGGCCGGCACATCTATGCGCAAGTCATCGACGACAATGCGGGCACCACGCTCGCGTCCGCGTCGTCCCAGGACAAGGAATTCAAGTCCGGCAAGGGCTGGAACGTCGAGGGCGCGACCGAGGTCGGGAAGCTCATCGCCGAGCGGGCCAAGGCCGCCGGCGTGTCGGACGTCGTGTTCGACCGGGGCAGCTATCTTTTTCATGGCCGGGTGAAAGCCCTGGCCGAAGCCGCCCGTGGCGGCGGACTCAACTTCTAGGGGTCGTCAGGAATGGCACAGGCACCACAACGCAATCGCCGCGAGGGCGGACGTCGCGAGGAGCGCGAAGACAACGAGTTCGTCGAGCGCCTCGTCAGCATCAACCGTGTCGCGAAGGTCGTGAAGGGCGGACGCCGCTTCGGCTTTGCCGCGATCGTCGTCGTCGGTGATCAGCGTGGCCGGGTCGGGCATGGTTCCGGCAAGGCGCGCGAGGTTCCCGAGGCGATCCGCAAGGCGACCGATCAGGCCAAGCGTTCCATGGTCCGCGTTCCGCTGCGCGAAGGCCGGACGCTGCACCACGATGTCCACGGTCATTTCGGTGCCGGACGCGTCGTTCTGCGCGCGGCACCCGCTGGTACCGGTATCATCGCCGGCGGCCCGCTCCGTGCCGTGTTCGAATGCCTTGGTGTCCAGGACGTCGTTGCGAAGTCCATCGGCACCTCGAACCCGCACAACATGATCAAGGCCGCCTTCGAGGCGCTGGAGAACATGATGTCGCCGCGCACCGTGGCCGCGCGCCGCGGGCTCAAGGTCGCGGACATCATCGGGCGTCGCGGCGTTCAGGATTCGGTCGGCGGTGGCGAAGAGGCCGAGGCCGCAGAGGCGGAGGCGCAGAATGGCTGAGGCAAAGAAGACCCTGCGCGTGACCCAGCACGGCAGCCCCATCGGGCGCCGGGCGGACCAGCGGCAGACGCTCATCGGCCTCGGGCTGAACAAGCGCCACCGCACGCGTGAACTGGAAGACACACCTGCCGTGCGCGGCATGATCGAGAAGGTCAAGCATCTCGTTCGCGTCGAAGACGCCGGCTGACGGAAAAAGATCATGAATATCAACGAACTGTCAGACAATCGGGGTGCCCGCCGCGCGCGCAAGCGTGTCGGTCGCGGACCGGGTTCCGGCCTGGGCAAGACTGCCGGCCGCGGTATGAAGGGTCAGAAGTCCCGTTCGGGCGTCGCCATCAAGGGTTTCGAGGGCGGCCAGATGCCGCTGTATCGCCGCCTGCCGAAGCGCGGCTTCACCCAGCCCAATCGCGCGCGCCTGGTGGAGCTCACCCTGGGCCGCCTGCAGGCTGCAATCGACGCCAAGAAGCTCGATGCGGCTGCTGCGATCACCGAGGATGCGCTGGTTGAAGCCGGCGTCGTGCGTCGCAAGCGCGACGGCGTGCGTCTCCTGGGCAGCGGCGAATTGACGGCGAAGGTCGATCTCGAGGTAACGAGCGCGACCCGCGGCGCGGTCGCGGCGGTCGAGAAGGCCGGTGGATCGGTCAAGGTGTCGGTCGAGCCCAAGGAAAAGAAGCCGCGCGCGGTCAAGACCGTGCCCGCGTCCGCCGACACGGCGGACGAGTCGGCATCGGGTGACGACGACGCGTAAACGGAACGTGTTTTGATCCTGGCGGGTTCTAGCCCATTTGGGTCGTAACGGAATGTTGCGGACGGAAAGATAGATGGCGAGTACAGCCGAGCAGATCGCCTCCAATCTGAATTTCGGCGCCTTCGCGAAGGCGACCGAGCTCAAGAAGCGCCTGTGGTTTACCCTGGGCGCTCTGATTGTCTATCGGCTGGGTACGTTCATCCCGATTCCGGGTATCGATCCGGCGATCATCGGCGACATCTTCACGCAGCAGTCGGGCGGCATTCTCGGCGTGTTCGACGCGTTCGCGGGCGGCGCCCTGTCGCGCATGAGCATTTTCGCGCTGAACGTGATTCCCTACATTTCCGCCGCGATCATCATGCAGCTGATGACGGCGATCTCGCCGAGCATCGAGCAGTTGAAAAAAGAGGGCGAGTCCGGCCGCAAGAAGATCAACCAGTACACCCGCTACCTCACGGTGGCGCTTGCGGTCATCCAGGCCTACGGACTGTCTGTCGGTCTCGAGAGCCTGTCGAGTTCGCAGGGCGCGGCGGTCGACAATCCGGGCCTCTTCTTCCGCACGAGCACGGTCATTACCATCGTCGGCGGCACGATGTTCCTGATGTGGCTGGGTGAGCAGATCACCGCGCGCGGCGTCGGCAACGGCATCTCGCTGATCATCTTCGCGGGCATCGTCGCGGCATTGCCCACGGCGCTGGCATCGACACTCGAGCTCGGCCGCACGGGTGCGCTTTCGGCCCTGTTCATCATCGGCTTCCTGATCTTCGCGATCGCCGTGATCACCTTCATCGTCTTCGTCGAGCGGGCCCAGCGCCGGATCATCGTCCAGTATCCGAAGCGCCAGGTCGGCAACCGCATGTTTGGCGGAGAGTCCTCGCACATCCCGCTCAAGCTCAACACATCGGGTGTCATTCCGATCATCTTCGCGACGTCGATCTTGCTGACGCCGGTGTCGATCGCGGGCTTCTCAGGCGGAGGCGGAGGCGGAATCCTCAACACCATCACCGCGGTGCTGGGGCGTGGCCAGCCGCTGTTCTTCCTGCTGTTCGCGGTGCTGATCATCTTTTTCGCCTTCTTCTACACGGCGATCGTCTTCAATCCGGAGGAGACGGCCGACAATCTGAAGAAGAATGGCGGTTTCGTTCCCGGCATCCGGCCGGGCAAGAACACGGCCGAGTTTTTCGACTATGTGCTGACCCGCCTGACGGTGGTGGGCGCCGCCTATCTGACGCTCGTCGCGCTGCTGCCCGAGATACTGATATCCAGGTTCTCGGTGCCGTTCTTCTTCGGCGGTACGAGTCTGCTCATCGTCGTGGTGGTGTCGCTGGACACGGTTGCGCAGATCCAGAGCCATCTGCTGGCCCACCAGTATGAAGGACTGATCCGCAAGGCGAAGCTGAAGGGGCGCCGCGGCTAGCGGCATTCGGGGCGAAGGAAATGAACATCATTCTTCTCGGGCCGCCGGGGGCGGGCAAGGGTACGCAGGCCAAGGTCCTGGTGGACAACCATGGTGTTGTCCAGTTGTCCACCGGGGACATGCTGCGCGCGGCCGTCGCATCGGGCAGCGAGTTGGGGCAGCAGGCCAAGGCCGTCATGGACGCCGGCAAGCTGATGCCCGACGAGATCATGGTGGAAATCATTTCGGCGCGGATCGCCGAGCCGGACTGCGCGAACGGGTTCATCCTGGACGGGTTCCCGCGCACCACGGCGCAGGCCGACGCGTTGGACAAGATGTTGGAAGAAAAGGGACTTCCGCTCGATCATGTGATCGAGATCGCGGTCAACGATGCGGTTCTCATCGACCGGATCAATGCCCGTGTCGCGGAGACGCCGGAGGCCGAACGGCGCGACGACGACAACGCCGAGACGCTCAAGCATCGGCTCGACGTCTATCACGAACAAACCGCTCCGATCCTCCCGTATTACGAGGCCCGGGGCATGTTGAAGAGGGTCGATGGGATGCAGTCCATCGACGAAGTGTCAAAACAGATCGGGGCGATCATTTCGGCGGGCTAAGCTGTTGACCCTATGGCGGAAATTCATATAATCCCGCCGCTCGGGCAGCCTTACCAAATTTGGCCGTTTTGACCGCACCGCAACCATGAAGGAGTTCGGAGCGTGGCGCGTATTGCAGGTGTCAACATTCCAACGCAGAAGCGGGTTCCGATCGCGCTGACCTATATCCACGGGATCGGTCACGCGAAGGCGGAAGAGATTTGCGAAAAGTGCAACATCCCGCTGGAGCGTCGTGTGCACGAATTGACCGACGACGAGGTCATCCGGGTGCGCGAGATGATCGACCAGGGCTACCAGGTCGAGGGTGATCTGCGGCGCGAAGTCGCGATGAACATCAAGCGTTACATGGATCTGGGATCGTATCGCGGCGTGCGGCATCGCAAGGGCCTGCCGGTCAACGGGCAGCGCACCCACACCAACGCGCGGACCCGCAAGGGCAAGGCACGGCCGATCGCCGGCAAGAAAAAAGTCTAGGGCGCAGGACAAGGTAGAGCAGGAATGGCAAAGGCCGCGACAACGCGCGTCCGTCGACGCGAACGCAAGAACATCACCTCGGGCGTGGCGCATGTGAGCGCGACGTTCAACAACACGCACATCACCATTGCGGATGCGCAGGGCAACGCGATTGCCTGGTCGTCCGCGGGCTCGCAGGGCTTCAAGGGCTCGCGCAAATCGACGCCCTATGCCGCGCAGATGGCGGCGGAAGACGCCGGCCGGAAGGCGCAGGAGCACGGTATGAAGACCCTCGCCGTCGAGGTGAAGGGGCCGGGCTCCGGACGCGAATCCGCGCTGCGTGCGCTGCAGGCCGTTGGCTTCGAGATCACGGCCATTCGCGACGTGACTCCGATCCCGCACAACGGATGCCGGCCGCGCAAGCGTCGCCGCGTCTGATTTTCCGCCCGCAGGGGCGGCGTATTGAGACATTCCGTCGGCGAAAGCCGAACCCCGGCGCTGGTGCGCCGGCCAAGATTTGAGGACGAATGCAGATGCTGCAGAAGAATTGGACCGAATTGATCAAGCCGAACAAGCTCGACATCGCGGGCGGTTCCAATCCGTCGCGTCAGGCGACGGTCGTGGCCGAGCCTCTCGAGCGTGGCTTCGGGCTGACGCTGGGCAACGCCATGCGGCGCGTGCTCATGTCGTCGCTGCAGGGCGCGGCGGTGACGTCGATCCAGATCGAGGGTGTGCTCCACGAGTTCTCCTCGATCCCGGGCGTGCGCGAGGACGTCACGGACATCGTGCTCAACGTCAAGGGCATGGCGCTGCGCATGCACAGCGAGGGGCCCAAGCGTATGACGCTGACCGCGACCGGCCCGGGCGAAGTGACCGCAAGCCAGATCGACACGGGTCCCGACATCGAGATCATGGATCCGGACCACATCCTCATGACCCTCGACCAGGGCGCGCGGATCGTCATGGAACTGACGGTCGAGTCCGGCAAGGGCTATGTCCCGGCCGCGCAGAACCGCGCCGCGGACGCGCCGATCGGCCTGATCCCCGTCGACGCGCTGTTCTCGCCCATCAAGAAGGTCTCCTACCATGTCGGCAACGCCCGCGTGGGCGAGCGGACCGACCTGGACAAGCTGACGGTCGATATCGAGACCGATGGCGCGATCACGCCGGAAGACAGCATGGCGCTTGCTGCGCGCATCCTGCAGGACCAGCTCCAGCTCTTCGTGAACTTCGAGGAGCCGAAGGCGGCACAGCCGGTCGAGGAAGTCGACGACGAGCTCGAGTTCAACCGCAACCTTCTGCGCAAGGTCGACGAGCTTGAACTGTCGGTCCGTTCGGCCAACTGCCTGAAGAACGACAACATCGTTTACATCGGCGATCTGGTGCAGAAGACCGAGGCGGAGATGCTTCGCACGCCGAACTTCGGCCGCAAGTCGCTGAACGAGATCAAGGAAGTGCTCGCCCAGATGGGGTTGCACCTCGGCATGGAAATTCCGGCCTGGCCGCCGGAGAATATCGAAGATCTGGCGAAACGCCTCGAGGAGCCGTTCTAACGGTCCCCGAAACCAGGAGTAGGTAAGATGCGACACCGCAAGGGTCCGCGTAAGCTCAATCGGACGAGCAGTCACCGCAAGGCCATGTTCGCCAACATGGCGGCGGCGCTCATCAAGCACGAGCAGATTTCGACGACGCTTCCGAAGGCGAAGGAGCTGCGGCGTATCGTCGACCGCCTCGTGACCCTCGGCAAGCGAGGCGATCTTCATGCGCGCCGCCAGGCGATCTCGACGCTGCGCGACCGCGCGCTCGTCGACAAGCTGTTCTCGACCCTGGCCGAACGCTATGCGGATCGTCCGGGCGGCTATACCCGCGTGCTGAAGGCCGGGTTCCGCTATGGCGATTCCGCGCCCATGGCGATCATCGAGCTGGTCGATCGTGACGAAGACGCCAAGGGCCTCGATTCCGGGCCGGTGCAGTTCGCCGACGAGGAAGAGCTCCAGGAGGCCGTTGCCTGAGTTTCGTTCAGCAGATTGTGTATCGCAGGGCCGCCCTCCGGGCGGCCTTTTGCGTCTGCGGCGGTGAAAGACGCCGCGAAGCAGGATAAAATCAGCCCATGCGAACGATCTCGATCCTTGTCCTCGTCGCCGCCCTTGTGGGCGTGGTGCAGCCGGCCGTGGCGCAGCGGGCGGTCCCCGATGGCCGCGAGCAGGTCATGCTCTCCTTCGCGCCGCTGGTGCGCGCGGCCAGCCCGGCGGTGGTCAACGTTTTCACCCGCAAGGCGGTGCGCAGCCGCGGCCCGGCGTCGCCGCTGTTCAACGACCCGTTCTTCCGGCGTTTCTTTGGTGATTCGCTCGGCCCGGCCCAGCCGCGGCAGCGATTCGAGAACTCGCTTGGCTCGGGTGTGATCGTGCGACCCGACGGGCTGATCGTGACCAACTTCCACGTGATCGAGGGGGCCGACAGCATCACCGTCGTTCTGTCCGACCGGCGCGAACTGGAGGCGACGATCCTGCGCGAGGACGAGCGCACCGACCTCGCGATCCTGAAGATCGATGCCGGCGACGAGGTCCTGCCGCACATCGCGCTTTCCGACAGCGATGAGCTGGAGGTGGGCGATCTTGTCCTGGCGATCGGCAACCCCTTCGGCGTCGGCAAGACGGTCACGAGCGGCATCGTGTCGGGTCTCGCGCGCACCCGGGTGGGCATCTCCGACTTCAACTTCTTCATCCAGACCGACGCCGCCATCAACCCGGGCAATTCGGGCGGGGCGCTCCTGCGCATGGATGGCACGCTCGCCGGCATCAACACCGCGATCTTCTCGCGCAGCGGCGGCAGCCAGGGGATCGGCTTCGCGATCCCGTCCAACATGGTCCGCACCGTGATCGACGGCGCGGCGGCGGGCAGGGCGCTCCGCCGCGCGTGGCTCGGCGCCGCCTTCGATACGGTCACGGTCGACATCGCCGAGGCGATTGGCCTGGCGCGCCCGGAAGGGGTGATCCTGTCCGAGATACATCCGCGCGGGCCCGCCGCGCGGGCGGGGCTCGAGTCCGGCGACATCATCACCGCCATCAACGGCCAGCCCGTCTTCGACACCGAGGGGCTTCGCTTTCGTATCGCGACCGGGGTTGTGGGCGACGAGGCCCGCCTTGCGGTTCGGCGACCGCGCGCCGAACTCGAGGTTTCGTTGACCCTCGAGCATCCGCCCGAAGTGCCGCCGCGCAACGAACGCCTCCTCGAGGGGCGCCATCCGATAGCGGGGGCCACGGTCGCCAACCTGTCGCCCGCCGTCGCGGAAGAGATGGGCCGCGATCACTTCGAGGAGGGCGTTGTCATCCGTTCGATCGCGCGCGGCAGCCCGGCGCACCGCCTGAGCTTCCAGCTGGGCGACGTCATTTTTGCCGTCAACGATGTCGAGATCGAGAATGTGGCACGGCTGCGCGAGATAACGGCGGCGCAGCGTCCGCAATGGACCATCACCGTATGCCGCGACGGCCGGCTGTTCTCGCTTACGGTCGCGGGCTGAACGGCGCGTCATGAGCAGCGCTGACACCCAGTCCGAGATGTTCGCCAGCCAGGCGCCGCGTCCGCTGGCCGATCGCCTGCGACCGGAGACCGTGGGCGATGTCGTCGGCCAGGACCATCTGCTCGCGCCCGAGGGGCCGGTCGGGCGGATGGTGGCGGCCGGTCGGCTGGCGAGCATGGTTCTCTGGGGGCCGCCGGGCTGCGGCAAGACGACCATTGCCCGGCTCCTCGCGCACGAGACCGACTTCACCTTCGAGCCGCTGTCGGCGGTGTTCTCGGGCGTTGCGGACCTGCGCAAGGTGTTCGAGCGGGCCCAGGCACGGCGTGCCGGCGGCCAGGGCACGTTGCTCTTCATCGACGAGATCCACCGGTTCAACCGGGCGCAGCAGGACGGATTCCTGCCCTATGTGGAGGACGGCACCGTCACCCTGATCGGCGCGACCACAGAGAACCCGTCCTTCGAGATCAACGCGGCGCTCCTGTCGCGGTGCCAGGTCTTCGTCCTGAACAGGCTCGACGAGCCCGCGCTGGAGGAGTTGCTCGCGCGCGCCGAGCGGCTCGAGGGGCGTGCGCTGCCGGTCGATGCGGATGCGCGCGGGGCGCTGAAGGCGATGGCGGACGGCGACGGGCGGTATCTCCTGAACCTCGCGGAGGAGCTTTTTGGACTGGGTGTGGATGCGGATCTCGACACCGCGCGGCTGATCGAGACGGTCCAGAAACGCGCACCCCTCTACGACAAGAGCCAGGAGGGCCACTACAACCTGATCAGTGCGCTGCACAAGTCGCTGCGGGGTTCGGACGTCGATGCGGCCCTCTACTGGCTTGCGCGGATGCTTGCCGGCGGCGAGGACCCGCGGTTCGTGGCACGCAGGCTGGCGCGCGCGGCCGTCGAGGATATCGGGCTCGCGGATCCCCAGGCGCTGCCCCACGCGCTGGCGGCGTGGGAGGCATATGAACGGATCGGTTCGCCCGAGGGTGAGCTGGCGCTCGCGCAATGCGTCATCTACCTGGCGACGGCGCCGAAATCGAACGCGTCTTACAAGGCCTTCGGCGCGGCCATGCGCATGGCGAAGGACACCGGCTCGCTGGCGCCCCCCAAGCACATCTTGAACGCGCCGACCCGGCTGATGAAGGATCTGGGCTACGGCGACGGCTATGCCTATGACCATGATGCCGAGGAGGCGTTTTCCGGGCAGGATTACTTCCCCGACGGCATCGATCGCGCGCGGTTCTACGAACCGGTCGAGCGCGGGTTCGAGCGGGAGATCGCGAAGCGCCTCGAATACTGGTCGAAACTGCGCGCCGAGCGCGGGAACAACAGCCAATGAACATGGTGCTCGCGATCGCCTTCGGCGGCGCTGTCGGCGCCCTGGGCCGGCATTTCGTGAATGTCGGCATGGTCGCATGGGTCGGCCACGGGTTTCCGTGGGGAACGCTCGCGGTGAACATCCTCGGGTCCTTCGTCATGGGCGTGCTGGTGCATGTCATGGCCGTGAGCTGGTCCGTCTCACCCGAGCTGCGCGCGCTTCTGACGGTCGGCGGGCTCGGGGCCTTCACGACCTTCTCCACCTTCTCGCTCGATGCCGTCGCGCTCTACGAGCGCGGCCAGCTTGTGCTGGCGGCGGCCTATGTGCTGGCGTCGGTGATCGGTGCGCTCGGCGCGCTGGTGCTCGGGATACGGCTCGCGCGGCTGGTGATCGCATGAGCGGTTCCGACCAGGCGGTACGGCATGTGGCGGTCGAGGCCGCGGACGATGATGTGCGCCTTGACCGCTGGTTCAAGCGCCATTTCCCCGATGTGTCCTACGGGCAGGTGGCGAAATGGCTGCGCACCGGTCAGGTGCGCGTGGACGGCCGCCGCGCCAAGCCGGGTCAGCGGCTGAGCGCGGGCCAGGAAATCCGCCTGCCGCCGATGTCCGGCGCGCAGGATCAACTGCACGAAAACACGCGCCCGCCGGTGAGCGCCGACGACGCGGCCGCGCTGCGCGACGCCGTGATCTATCGCGACGATGTCCTGATTGCCGTGAACAAGCCGGCGGGGCTCGCCGTGCAGGGCGGGTCGAAGACCCACCGGCATCTCGACGGTATGCTCGATGCCCTGAAGTTCGACGCGCCCGAGCGACCGCGCCTCGTCCACCGGCTCGACAAGGATACGAGCGGCCTGCTGCTCCTCGCGCGCGACCGCCCGACCGCGTCACGCCTGGCCGAGCTGTTCCAGGGACGCGACGTGGAGAAGACCTACTGGGCGCTCGTGGCCGGCATTCCCGAGCACGAGGCCGGCGTGATCGACATTCCGCTGGCGAAGCGCGGCGCAGAGGGCAAGCAGCGGGTCGTGTCGGTCGATGACGGGCAGGATGCGGAGACCGAGTACCGGATCATCGATCATGCCGCCCGGCGTATTGCCTGGCTCGAGCTGCGTCCGCGCACGGGGCGCACCCATCAGCTGCGCGCGCATTGCCGGGCGATGGGCACGCCCATCGTGGGTGACGGTAAGTATGGCGGTGCGGAAAGCGGCGTCGAGGGGCTTCCGCGGCGCCTGCATCTGCATGCGCGGAGCCTCACCCTGCCACATCCTGCCACCGGCGAACGCCTGACGCTCGAGGCGCCGCTGGATCAAACACTGGTCAAAAGCTGGCGTTTCGTCGGCTTCGACCCGAGCATGACCTGATACGGTCATAATTCGAGGGTATCCGGGGTTTTCCGATGCGTGTGCGCACCGCCATCAAGATCGTGTTTGTGCTGGTCGTCGCGCTGGCCGTCGCCGGCGCGGCCATCCTCTTCAATCTCGACCCCAACGACCACAAGGGCCGGATCGCGGACTACATCAAGCGGGAAACGGGGCGCACGCTCACGATCGGCGCACCGATCGAGTTTGCCTGGGGCCGTACGACGCGCCTGGCGCTGCGCGACGTGAGTTTCTCGAACCCGGACTGGGCGCAAACGCCCGACATGGTCCGGGTTTCGGAAATCGACATTCGCTTCGCGCTGTTGCCGCTGCTGCAAGGCCGGTTGGACGTCGACAGCCTTGTCGTGCGGGGCGCCCGCATCGATATCGAGACCGATAAGTCCGGCCGCAGCAGCCTCGACTTCGGGACCACCGATGCGTCTGACGAAGATTCCGACAGGACAGGCAACCTGGATATCGACCTGGAGATCGCGGAACTCGAGATCGAGGATGTCGGCGTGACGATCCGCGATCGGATCGCCGGCAACGAGACGGTGGCCACCGTGGAACGGGTCAAGGCGCTCCCGGCCGGGCCCGGCGCGCCACTCGACATCGATATCGCCGCGGACATCCGGATCGCCGACAAGCAGGCCCGGATCGACCTCGACGGGCAGATCGGCTCCTGGGAGGACATCATTCGCGGCGATCGCGAAGTACCGTTCGACCTGGCAGGCGAAGCACTCGGCCTGGACGTCGAGATCGACGGTTCGGTGCGCGGCCCGGGCAATCCCGACGGCTTCGACGTCGATGTCCTCGTTTCGGGCGACGCGCTCGCGGAAATCCAGCCCTTCCTGGAAACCCCGTTACCCGTGCTCGGCCCGATGCACCTGTCGGCGAACATCAGCGGCGACCAGCGCGCGCCCATCGTCAACCTTGTCTCGCTCGACGCCGCCAACATACGCGTGTCCGGGACAACGAGACTGGCGCTCTCCGACGATATCTCCGACCTGCAGTTCGACCTGAAGGCGGAATTCAAGGGGCAGGAGCTGACCCCGATCGAGCCGCTCGCGCGGATTCCGCTCGCGCAGTTCGGGCCGGTAAACGGGATCGTGAATATCCGCGGGGACCTCGACGCCATGCGCTTCGAGCCCAACCGGGTGGCTGTCGCGAACAGTCTTGTGTCGGGTACGGTGACGGTCGGGCCCGTCCTGGACGATCCGAATGTCACCTACGACCTGATCGTGACCGCGAACAATCAGAGCATCGACATCGTCAATCCCATCGCGGGGGTCACGTTGCCGGATGCGGGGCCGATCAGCGGCGAAATTCGCGCGATCGGGGACCTGGACAAGGTCCGCGCCGAAACGACCGGCCTGACGACGGGTGGGCTTCGGGCCAGCGGGCACGTTGACGTGACGGATCTCGAGGCGGACGAGCCCGGCGTGGAACTCGATCTGGACGTGACCGCGACCGACCAGCCGCTGGCGCCGTTGCAAGAGATGCTGGGCGACGACTTCGCCGGCCTGGGATCCGTTGGCGGCGCGGTCGCGATTGTGGGCACGTTGCCGGAGATTCGCCTTTCGCTCCGTGATTTCGCGATCGACCGGCTGCGCGCGAGCGGCGAGGTCGTCCTCGACGTGGATGCCGACCAGCCGCTCAAGAGCTATCGCGTCGACATTGCCGGAAACGAACAGCGGCTCGGCCTTTTCCAGCCGCTGCTCGGCATCTCGTGGCCTGAACTCGGGCCTGTCGACCTGTCGGCCTCGCTGGAGGGGGACCTCGAGAAGGTACGCGTCGATGCGTTCACGTTTCGCAGCGCGATCACGGACCTGGCCGGCCAGGGACGCATCACCTTCGATCCGAACGCACTGGAGATCGAGGCGACGGCCACATCCGAGGTGACAGATCTGACGCGGCTTTTCCCCGACTACGAACCGGCGCGCCGGCCCGCAATCGTATCCCCGGAAGAGGCGAAGGCCGACGTGCCGCCGGAACGCCGGGAGAAGATCTTCTCCGACGACCCGCTGCCGCTGGATTTCCTGCGTTCGGCGGATCTCGACATATCGTTCAGGCCCCGCAGGCTGATTTCCCCCTATGGCGTTTTCGAGGACGTAAACCTGCGTCTCGTTCTCGAGGAGGACGCTCTCGCTGTGCGCCCGCTGGAAGCGCGATATGCCGGCAGTGCGCTGCGTGGCGATATCAGCCTCGACGCGCGAGCCGAGACACCGCTCGTGACGGTGTCGCTTCGCGCGCCGAACCTGGAGATCGGACAGCTTCTGAAGGATTTTGCCGACCTCGATGTGCTCGAGGGGACCGGCGCCGTCGACATCGCCCTGTCGGGATCCGGAAACTCCGCGGCCGCCATTGCCGCCAGCCTCGATGGCCATGCGCGCCAGCTCATGGGACAGGGCCGGATGCGGAACGAGGGGCTCGGATATGTCAGCGGGCTGTTCTCGGGCATCGGCGAGGCGCTCGGCGGCAAGGACTGGGTCACCGTCGATTGCATGGCAAACGACTTCCAGTTCGCGAAAGGCGTCGCAACCAGTCGCGTCAATCTGCTGAGCACGGAGGTCATCACCGTGACGGCGGAGGGCGATATCGACCTCGGAACCGAGACGTTCAAGATGAAGATCAAGCCCCGGCCGCGCGGCTTCGATCTGAGCCTCGCCGTACCTGTTCTCGTCCGAGGACCGCTCGACGACCCGAGTTTCCTCCCCGATCCCCTTGGCACGCTGGCGAAGATTGGCTCGCTCCTGGGCAGCATTGTCTTCCCGCCGGCGGCCCTGATCGGGCTCGTGGACCTCGGCGGCAACAACCACCCTTGCGTCCAGTACGCGAAGACGACCGAGGGGCAATCGGCCCCGACGCCGTCCGCGCCGCTGGAGAACCGGCCGGCCGGCCCAGGTGTGAACCGGGGGCCGACGGGCAATACGGATTAGGACCTCTGATCGCCATGAAACGTTTCTACACGGATGTCTCCACTGCACCGGTCACGGATGACGGGGCCCACGAGGTGCTGCTCGACGGACGCGGCGTTCGCACACCGCTCCGGCGGCCCCTACAGGTCCCGGGCGCCCCGTTGGCGAATGCGATCGCGGAGGAATGGCACCGTCAGGGCGAGGAAATCGATGTGGAATCGATGCCGTTGACCCGGATCGCCGCAACCGCGGTCGATCGCGTGTCGGACGACCGTGAGGGATATATCAATCAGATCGCCGCCTATGGCGGGACGGATCTGGTCTGCTATCGCGCCCAGGCGCCCCAGGAGCTGGTCGTCCGCCAGGCGCGGGTCTGGCAACCGCTGCTCGACTGGGCGCAAGAGACCTATGGCAGCGAACTGATTGTGACGGATGGATTGTTGCCTGTGGACCAGCCGGAAGAATCCCTCGCGCGCATCCGTGTCGCCGTCGCCGACCACGACCTCTACGAGCTGGCGGCGCTGGGGGTCGTGACGTCGGCCAGCGGTTCGGTGATCGTGGCCCTGGCCCTGTCGCGCGGTCACCTGGATGCCGCGACCGCCTTCGATGTCGGTCAGCTCGACGAGTCCTACCAGGTCGAGCTGTGGGGGGAGGAAGAGGAGGCCCGGGCGCGGCGCGACATCCTGCGGGCCGAGATCGATTGCAGCGCGAACTTTCTGGAGTTGCTGCGCGCGGGCTGAGCGCCGCTGCCGTCTTCTGGCATGGACGCCGGAAAACCTGCTATGTGGGACGCTCATTCAGCTTACGCCGGGGACGCGTCATGCAGGATATTCTGGAGCAGCTTGAAACCCGCCGGATTCGCGCGCGGCTGGGCGGCGGCGAACGGCGCATCGAATCGCAACACGGCAAGGGCAAGCTGACGGCGCGTGAGCGCCTCGAACTCCTCATCGACGAGAATTCCTTCGAGGAGTTCGACATGTTCGTCGAACAGGCGCCGAACGAGATGACCGCGGACGTCGAGCCGATCCCGGGCGACGGGGTCGTGACTGGATGGGGACTCATCAACGGGCGCAAGGTCTTCGTCTTCTCTCAGGATTTCACCGTGTTCGGGGGCTCTCTGTCCGAGGCCCATGCCATGAAGATCTGCAAGGTCATGGACATGGCGATGAAGAACGGCGTGCCCTTGCTTGGCCTCAACGATTCCGGCGGTGCGCGCATCCAGGAAGGGGTCGAGTCCCTCGCGGGCTATGCCGAGGTCTTCCAGCGCAACGTCAACGCGTCGGGCGTCATTCCCCAGGTCTCTGCGATCATGGGGCCGTGCGCGGGTGGCGCGGTCTATTCGCCCGCGATGACCGACTTCATCTTCATGGTCGAGGACACGTCCTACATGTTCGTCACGGGACCGGAGGTCGTGAAAACGGTCACCCATGAGGAGGTGACCCAGGAAGAGCTGGGCGGCGCCTCGACCCACACGACGAAGTCCAGCGTCGCGGACGGCGGTTTCGAGAACGACGTCGAGATGCTCCTGCAGCTCCGCCGTTTCTACGACTTCCTGCCGATGAACAATCGCGAGAAACCGCCGGTCTGGCCGACCAGCGATCCCTTTGACCGGGAGGAGCCGTCGCTCGACACGCTGATCCCGACCGATCCCCTCAAGTCCTATGACATGAAGGAACTGATCGTCAAAGTGGTGGACGAGGGCGATTTCTTCGAGCTGCAGGCCGATCACGCGGCGAATATCGTCATCGGGTTCGGTCGCATGGAGGGTCGCACGGTCGGCTTCGTCGCGAACCAACCGATGGTGCTTGCCGGCTGTCTCGACATCGATTCTTCCAAGAAAGCGGCGCGGTTCGTGCGCTTCTGCGACTGCTTCAACATTCCCATCGTGACCTTCGTCGATGTGCCCGGCTTCCTGCCGGGGACGGCCCAGGAATATGGCGGGATTATCAAGCACGGCGCGAAGTTGCTGTTCGCCTATGCCGAGGCGACGGTGCCGAAGGTCACGCTGATCACGCGCAAGGCCTATGGCGGCGCCTACGACGTCATGTCCTCGAAGCACATTCGCGGTGACATCAACTACGCCTGGCCGACAGCGGAGATCGCCGTCATGGGGCCGAAAGGGGCGGTGGAGATCATCTATCGCGAGGATCGCGACGATCCGGAGAAGATCGAGGCACGGACCGAGGAATACCGCAAGCGCTTCGCCAATCCCTTCGTGGCGGCGCAGAAGGGTTTCATCGATGACGTGATCTACCCACACAGCTCGCGCCGGCGTATCTGCCGGGCACTGCGGCTGCTCGAGAACAAGTCACTCGAGAATCCCTGGAAGAAGCACGACAACATCCCCCTCTAGCGGGGCGGGTGCGCTCAGGTCTTGCTGCCCCACACGAAGCCGCGGCATTCGGGAAGCCGGGTCGGCGAGCTTCCAGCCGCGCACCGTGTCGAACCCGGCGGCCTTGACCATGCTGCTCATACATCTGAGCGTCGGCGCCCACCAGTTGGTCTCGTTCTCGCCGTACTCGTCGTTGGGCTAGAACTCCATCACCATCTCGGTGCCGAAGCCCTTGCCGGCGCCCCGGTAGGCGCTGAAGTCGTCGGCGATGGCCGATTCGATGAACAGATCGCCGGTGCACATGGCGGCCAGCTTGTCGATGGCGTACATGGGCCAGCGCAGGTGGTAGAGCACGCCGAAGCAGAAGACATAGTCGAAGGTGCCGAAGGTGTCGGGCGTCAGGTCGTAGATCGTCAGCTCATGGCGCTGGCACTGCTCCGTGTCGTAGCCGAGCGCCTCCCGGCACAGGTCGAACGTCTCCCACGCCTTGCGGTCTTCCGTTTCCAGGTGACCCACGAAATCCGAGAAGTCGTCAATCGCGATGGCCTGGCTGGCGCCCCGTTTCAGCGCCTCGAAGGTCCAGAATCCGTCCCACGCGCCGATGTCCAGAACCCGCTTGCCGGTCAGGTCCTCCGGCACCCGGTATGCGCCGGCGTCGATCGGCGCCCAGCCCGGTGTGACCACCCCGTCCGGGAGTTCGATCCGGTGGTACCAGTAGGGGAACGCCGCGATGCGGGCTTCGAGTTCGTCTTTTGTCATCGGGGCTCACTAGCACGGCCCGTTATGCCGTCGAGTTGAAAAATCGAAACGGTGCCCTCGCGGCCCCGGATCTCCTGTTCGCCGAGATGTGCGAGGTTGTATTCCTCCGCATCGGTTGCGGCATGATCGCGGGTATCGCCGCTGATCAGGACGTAACAGTCCTCGTCACCCGCGAACTCCTTGGCGAGGGAGTCCAGGCGCGACGCTGTGTTCACCGCATCTCCGACCACGGTGTAATTCACGCGGTTGGCCGAGCCGATATTGCCGACGATCACCGGCCCGGTGTGCAGGCCCACCCGAACTTTCAGCGGCGGCATGCAGGCCGCACGACGCCGGTGGTTGTCGTCGCGCACCCTGCGCTGGATCTCGGCCGTGGCGCGCAGGGCGCGGGCCGCGTGGTCGGGTGCCGGCTCGGGCGCTCCCCAGAAGGCCATGATCGCGTCGCCGATATACTTGTCGACGGTGCCGCCCTCGGCCTCGATGGCGCTCCCCAGCATCTCGAAATGGGCGTTCAGCATGTCGGCGACCTCGCCGGCGTCCATATGCTCGGCCAGGGTCGAGAAGCCGCGAATATCCGTGAACATGATCGTCAGGAGCCGCTCCTCGGACGTCTCGATGGTCTCGCCGCGCTGCATCAGGCCAAGGACAAGCTGCTTGGGCACATAGGTTTCGAACAGGCGCAGGCCCCCGATCATGCGGTTGAAGGCGCGTGCGGCGTCGGACAGTTCGGCGATCCGGCTGTCGGGAAGTTCGGGTGCGTTCGCGACATCGAGCCGGGTCAGCGCGCTCGCAGAGCTGACGAGACCGCCGATCTGGCGGTTCAGGTGCCGCGCAAACAGGAAACCGATCAGGACGGCGATCACGAGAATGATCAGGCCGACCACGGTCATGCCGATGAGCCGTTCGACCTCGTTGCCGACCTCCTCGCGCAATAGGCTGACGCCAATGGTCCAGGGGCGATCCCCCTAGCTGTCTGTGTCGCGGGTGATCACGATCCGGTCGTTGTCGACACGGGCGTCGGAAACGCGCGGCGCATTCCGCAACAGCGCCTCGGCGCGGTCGCCACCGCCGTCCAGCAGGGCGAAGGCCGGGTCGTCCAGGTCTCCGAGCCGGGGCAGCGGATTCTCCTGAAAATTGTTGCCCGTCGGAAAGTCAACCGTGCGCAGGTCGGGATGGCCGAGCACCCAATCTCCGTCATAAACGATGAACGCGTGAAGTTCGTTCCGCGCCGTCAGCTCCTCGAGGAACGATGCGATATTCTCCATGGTCACCGAGAGAATGACCACGCCCTCGAAACTGTCTGCGCGGCGGACCGGAGCAAGTACCGTCACGACCGGTTGTGCGACCGCCTGAATCCAGAAGGGCGGCAACCATTGGGAGGTTTGCATGATGGCCCGCGCGGCCTCCAGACCACGCGCTTGGCGTTGCAGTAACACCGGCGCGTCGGGCACCGGAATCACGAGGCCTTCGGCGAGAGTCGCGCGCAGTGCGTTGCCTCGTTCGGGGACATAGAGCACTGCCGTGACCTGGGGCAGCGCCGTCAATATTCCTGCGAATGTCTGAAATGCCTGGTCGCGCTTGTCCTCGAGGTCGAGCCGGCCATCGGCAAACTGGGCGCTAAGCTGCTCGGCCGCAGAAACCACGGGATCGAACTGCCCGTCGATGCGTGCTTCCACGAGATCGAGGGTCGTCGTTGCCCGCGCGCCGAGGAGGGAGAAGGTGTTCTGGGTCGCGCCCGTGACGGTCAGGGTCAGCACGCTGCCGACGGCGATCAGAATGAGCAGCGTCACGCCGCCGACGAGCAGCGTCGCAAGCCCGACGCGCCGCCGGTGCGGTGCCGCGGCTTCGGAGATGCTGTCGGGCTTGCGCATGACCCGCAGGCTAAGGCTGTGCCACTGCTTCGTCCATGTGTTCATGGGGTGATCCGGGTCCGAATTCCCGGATTGCGCACTGCAACATGCTCTCGTAGGTTCGTCGCATGTTTAAGAAGATTCTCATCGCCAACCGCGGCGAAATCGCGTGCCGCGTCATTCGCACGGCCCGCGACATGGGCATTGCGACGGTGGCGGTCTATTCGGACGCCGATGCTGGAGCGTTGCACGTCCGGATGGCCGACGAGGCGGTGCACATCGGGCCGCCGCCGGCAGCCGAAAGCTATCTGGTGGTGGACAGGATACTCGCGGCGATCCGGGATACCGGCGCCGACGCGGTGCATCCGGGTTATGGCTTTCTGTCCGAAAACGCCGACTTCGCGCGCGCCCTCGAGGCCGAAGGCGTCGCCTTCATCGGCCCGCCCCCTGACGCCATCGCGGCGATGGGCGACAAGATCGAGTCCAAGAAGCTCGCCGACGCGGCCGGGGTCAGCACCGTGCCTGGGCATATGGATACGATCGCGGATGTGCCGGAAGCGATCAGGATTTCCGACGACATCGGCTATCCCGTCATGATAAAGGCGTCCGCCGGCGGCGGGGGCAAGGGGATGCGGATCGCCTATTCGGCCGACGAAGTGGACGAGGGCTTCCGCTCGGCCCAGAACGAGGCCCGTTCCAGCTTCGGCGACGACCGTATCTTCATCGAGAAGTTTGTCGAGGAGCCGCGCCATATCGAGATCCAGGTCCTCGCCGACGCCTATGGCAACGTGATCCACCTCGGCGAGCGGGAGTGTTCTATTCAGCGCCGCCACCAGAAGGTGGTCGAGGAGGCGCCGTCGCCATTCCTGGATGCCGAGACCCGCGCGGCGAGTGGGGCGCAGGCATGTGCGCTCGCCGCGGCGGTCGATTACCGCTCCGCGGGCACGGTCGAGTTCATCGTCGACAAGAACCGCAACTTCTATTTTCTCGAGATGAACACGCGGCTCCAGGTCGAGCATCCGGTGACCGAGATGGTGACCGGGCTGGACCTGGTCGAGCAGATGATCCGCGTCGCCGACGGCGAGAAGCTGACGCTCACCCAGGAAGACGTGAGCCTCAATGGCTGGGCCATCGAGACGCGCGTCTATGCAGAGGATCCGAGCCGCAACTTCCTGCCGGCCATCGGGCGGCTTGTGCGCTACCGCGCGCCGGTACAGGACGGGACCACGGTTCGGATCGACACGGGCGTGGGCGAGGGTTCCGAGATCTCGATGTTCTACGACCCGATGATCGCCAAGCTCGCGACCCACGGACCGGACCGGGGTGCGGCGATCGCACGGATGCAGGATGCGCTCGACGGCTATTTCATCCGGGGCACGGGCCACAATACGGCGTTCCTGGCGTCAATCCTGGCGCACCCCCGCTTCGCCGAGGGCCGGCTGACGACAAACTTCATTGCCGAGGAATATCCGGACGGCTACTCGCCCGCGGCGCCCGAAGGGGACCTGCGCGACCGTTTCGCCGCGGTCGCAGCCTATGTGCATGGCCGCTACGCGGCGCGCGCCCGCCAGACCGGGCTGACCGGCGCGCCTGCATGGCCGGCGGGTGAGACCATGTGGCGGGTGCAGATCGGCGCGGACACGAACGAGGTTGAACTGTTCTTCGGCGCCGACGGGGCCGATGTGACGGTCGACGGGCGCGCCGTCGCGCTTTCTACCGACTGGGGTCTGGGAGATCCGGTGTTTGCGGCCCTCTTTGACGGGGAAACGGCGACGTTCCAGATCGACCGTTTGGGCGTCGCCTACCGGCTGACCCATCGCGGTGTCGAGGCGGATGTGCGGGTTTTGTCGCCGCGTGGTGCGGAGCTGAACGCCCGGATGCCCGAGAAGGTGCCGCCGGACATGAGCCGCTTCGTGTTGTCGCCCATGCCGGGGTTGCTGGTATCGCTCGCCGTGGAGGAGGGAACTCCGGTCCGCGCAGGCGAGGAGGTCGCGGTCGTCGAGGCAATGAAGATGGAAAACGTGCTGCGGGCAGCCGCGGACGGCGTCGTGAAGACGCTCCATGCCGCCCCGGGCGACAGCCTCGCGGTCGATCAGGCCATCATCGAGTTCGAGTGGTGACGGATATCGTGGCCGAGCGGGTGGTGATCCGCGGCCGCGTGCAGGGTGTGTGGTTTCGCGCCTGGACGGAGAATGTCGCGCGCGACCTGTGTCTCGATGGCTGGGTCCGCAACCGTGCCGACGGCACGGTTGAGGCCGTCTTCGCCGGACCGGTCCCCGCCGTCGAACGGATGATCGGCAACTGCCACGAAGGCCCGCCCGCGGCCCGGGTCGATGAGGTGATGCGCGAACCCGTCGATGCGCGTCCGCTGGTCGGCCAGGGCTTCGCGAAGCGGCCGACGGCCTAGCCGAAGATATCCGCGAAACTGCTGCGCAGCGCGGCGTCAAGGTCACGCATGCCCGCATCGACGCCCAACCTGGCGAGGCTGGTCACGCCAAGATGCTCTTCACCGATGCCGCAGGGTACGATGCCCGAGAAATGTTCGAGATCGGGTGCCAGGTTGATCGAGATGCCGTGGTAGCTGACCCAGTGGCGCACCCGTACGCCGATCGCCGCGATCTTGTCCTCGCGCCCGTCGCCGTGGGCGACCCAGATGCCCACCCGTCCGTCGCGCCGCTCCCCCGTGACGCCGAACGTCGCGAGTGTCGCGATCACCCACGCCTCGAGGCCGCGCACATAGGCCCGGAGGTCCTGTCCGCGTTCACGCAGGTCGAGCATGACATACGCCACCCGCTGGCCGGGCCCGTGATAGGTGTACTGTCCGCCGCGGCCGGTCGGGAACACGGGAAAGCGGTCGTGGTCGAGGAGGTCTCCCGGCTGGGCGCTGGTTCCGGCGGTGTAGAGCGGCGGGTGTTCGACGAGCCAGACGAGTTCATCGGCGCCGTCGTGGCGGATCGCCGCGACGCGCGCTTCCATCGCCGCGACGGCCGCGTCGTAGGCTTGCAGGCCGTCGCCGGTCTGCCAGGCCACGCGGCCGGGCGATGTGCGTGCAAGGTCGGGGGCTGTGAGGGTTTCGCTCATTTCACAAAGCGGGAATATACTCGTGTTCTCATGGTTTTGCTCGATTTCCGGTTGCCAGTCGCGGGCGGATCACGCATCTAACGAGGAGGGCCTCGCAGGGCCCGGATGATGGCCTCGCGCGGCGGTGCTTCGGAACGGAGAAGGTTGATGGCGGAAGACATTCGCGAAGCGGCGCTGCGCTATCATCGGGATGGCCGACCGGGCAAGATCGAGGTCGTCGCCTCGAAGCCGCTGGCCAACCAGCGCGACCTTTCCAGGGCCTACACGCCCGGGGTCGCCCAGGCGTCGCTCGCGATCGCCGAAGATCCCGCCCGCGCGGCGGAACTCACGGTGCGAGGGAACCTCGTGGCCGTGGTGACCAACGGAACGGCCGTCCTCGGTCTCGGTGCGATCGGTCCGCTCGCTTCCAAGCCGGTGATGGAAGGCAAGGGCGTCCTGTTCAAGAAGTTTGCCGACATCGACGTGTTCGACATCGAGGTGGACGAGACGGATGTCGAGAAGTTCGTTGATGTGGTCGCGGCCCTGGAGCCGACCTTCGGCGGCATCAACCTTGAGGACATCAAGGCGCCCGAGTGCTTCGAGATCGAGAAGCGGCTTCGTGCGCGCATGAACATCCCCGTTTTCCATGACGATCAGCACGGTACGGCGATCATCGTCGGCGCGGCTGTCCGCAATGGGCTGCGGCTCGCGAAGCGCGATATCACGGAGGCCCGGCTCGTGACGTCGGGCGGCGGCGCGGCGGCGCTGGCCTGCGTCAACCTCCTCGTCGAAATGGGGCTCCCGAAGGAGAACGTGACCCTCACCGACATCGAGGGCGTGGTCTACAAGGGGCGCGAGAAGGGCATGAACCCCTATCTCGAGGCCTACGCGCAGGAGACCGAGGCCCGGACCCTCGACGATGTGATCGCGGGCGCGGACATCTTCCTCGGGCTGTCGGCCCCCGGCGTGCTGACCCAGGACATGGTCCGCAAGATGGCCGACACCCCGCTGATCTTCGCGCTGGCCAATCCCAACCCTGAAATCCTGCCCGAGGATGCAAAGGCGGCGCGCGCCGACGCGATCATCGCCAGCGGACGCTCGGACTATCCGAACCAGGTCAACAACGTGCTGTGCTTTCCGCACATCTTCCGCGGTGCGCTCGATGTCGGCGCCACCGACATCAACGAGGCGATGAAGATCGCCGCCGTGGACGCGATCGCGGACCTCGCCATGCGCGAGACCTCCGATGTGGTCGCGTCGGCCTATGGCGGGCAGGTCTCGAAGTTCGGTGCGGAGTCCATCATTCCGAGCCCCTTCGACCCGCGGCTGATTCGCGAGGTGGCGCCGGCGGTGGCGCGCGCGGCGATGGAGAGCGGGGTCGCGACGCGGCCGATCGAGGATTTTGACGCCTATCTCGAGCAGCTCGACCGGTTCGTGTTCCGCTCCGGCCTGCTGATGCGACCGCTCTTTGATCAGGCACGCGTGGACCGGAAGCGCATCGTCTATGCGGAAGGCGAGGACGAGCGGGTTCTGCGGGCCACGAAGGCCGTCATCGACGAGGGCATTGGCGTGCCGATCCTGATCGGCCGCCCGAAGGTCGTGCAGCGCCGGGTCGAGCGGCTGGGGCTTAACTTCAGGCCTGGTGAGGATTGCGAGGTCATAAACCCGCAGGACGACCCCCGTTACCGGGACTACTGGACGCTTTATCACCAACTCACCGAACGGAAGGGTGTCTCGCCCGACGAGGCGCGCACGCGGGTGCGGACCAACAGCACGGTGATCGCGGCGCTGGCGCTGAAGCGCGGCGATGCGGACGCGATGATCTGCGGCACCGAGGGCCGCTACGACCGGCACCTGCAGCATGTCCGTGATATCGTCGGCATGCGCGCGGATGTGCGCGACATGTCCGCCGTCTCGGTGCTCATCCTGTCGAAGGGCACCGTTTTCATCACGGACACCTATGTCACGCCCAACCCCTCGGCCGAGGATATCGCGGAGATGACCCACCTGGCGGCGGAGGAAGTGCGCCGGTTCGGGCTGACGCCGAAGGTGGCGCTCCTGTCGCACTCGAGCTTCGGCAGCTCCAACTCGGAATCGGCGCAGAAGATGCGGCGCGCGCGCCAGCTCGTGCACGCGCGCGATCCCGACCTCCATGTCGAGGGCGAGATGCATGCGGATGCCGCGATCGATCCGGAAATCCGCGAACGGATTTTCCCGAACAGCGTCCTCGAGGGGCAGGCGAACCTGCTCGTGATGCCCGACCAGGATGCGGCAAACATCGCGTTCAATCTTCTGAAGACCCTTGCCGACGGGCTCGCCGTCGGCCCTATCCTCGTCGGCGGCACCCAATCCGCGCATGTGCTCACGCCGTCGGTCACGGCGCGCGGCGTGCTCAACATGAGCGCCGTCGCCGCGGTCGGCGCGCAGTACGACATGCGCGCGGAAGGCTAGGCGCGCGTGAGCCAGCAGCAGGACATCGACGGTGTGACGCAGGGCGCCTACGAGGCCGAGCGCAGCTACGGTATCGACGAGTCGCTGGTGCGGACCTGCGAGATCGCGCTGTCCGTCGGCCGCGTCGACGAGCTCGACGGCATCATCGACAGCCTGCACGCGTCCGATCTCGCCGACCTGCTCGAGGAGCTCAGCGTCGACAGCCGGCGCCTCCTGTTCGACCACGTGCGCGACCGGCTCGATCCCGAGCTGCTGACCCATCTCGACGACGTGGTGCGCGAGGACGTGCTCGAGCAGCTCGAACCGGCCGAGGTCGCGGCGGTCATCACCGAGCTCGAGACGGACGATGCCGTCGATGTCTTCGAGGACGTCGCGGAGGCGGATCGCGCGCGCGTTCTTGCCCGCCTGTCGCCGTCCGACCGGGCGCTGGTCGAGCAGGCGCTGACCTATCCCGAGGACAGCGCCGGCCGCCTCATGCAGCGCGAGCTGGTGACGGTCCCGAAGGACTGGTCGGTCGGCAACTCCATCGACTACATGCGCGAGCGCGCCGCAGAACTGCCGCGCGATTTCTACGAGATCTACGTGGTCGACGACGACCGCTGCCCGGTCGGCACGATTCCGCTGTCGCGGCTGATGCGCAACCAGCGCGACGTCCGGATCGACGACATCATGCTGACCGAGCTGCGCACGGCATATGTCGAGATGGACCAGGAGGAGGCGGCGCTGATGTTCCGCCAGTATGCGCTGCTCTCCGCGCCCGTCGTGAACGACGCCGGGCAGCTCGTCGGGGTCATCACGGCCGACGATATCGTGCATGTCATCGTCGAGGAGGCGGAGGAGGACATCCTGCGCCTCGGCGGCGTGCACGAGGACGATTTCTACGAGGCGGTGTTCGACACCACGCGGGCACGGTTTTCCTGGCTGTTCGTGAACCTCGGGACCGCCATCATCGCCTCGCTGGTGATCGGCCTCTTCGATGCCGCGATCGAGCAGGTGGTGGCGCTGGCAATCCTGATGCCCATCGTCGCTTCGATGGGCGGCAACGCCGGTACCCAGACGCTGACGGTGGCCGTGCGCGCGCTCGCGATGAAGGAGCTGACGCCCGCCAACGCCGCGCGCATCATGGGCAAGGAAGTGATCGTGGGCGGGATCAACGGCCTGCTGTTCGCGGTGCTCATGGGACTGGTCGCGTGGTTCTGGTTCGGTGAGCCCACCATCGGCTTCATCATCGCGGCGGCGATGGTCTTCAACCTGCTGGTCGCGGGCTTCGCGGGCGTCACCGTGCCGGTCGTGCTCGACCGTCTGCGCATCGATCCGGCGGTGGGCTCTGCCGTCATTCTCACGACGATCACGGACGTGGTCGGGTTCGTGTCCTTCCTCGGCCTCGCGGCGCTCGTCCTGCTATGACCGCCGGAACCGTGTCGCCCTGCGGGACCTGGCCGTCGCCGATCACCGCCCGGATGATCGCGGACACGACGATCTCGCTGGGTGCCGTGCACGTCGATGGCGACGACATCTACTGGCTGGAGGGGCGGCCGAGCGAGGGCGGCCGGGTCGTCGTGGTGCGGCACACGCCCGATGGGCCCGAAGACGCGATCCCGGACGGCTTCTCCGCGCGCTCGCGCGTCCATGAGTATGGCGGCGGCGCGGCGATCGTCTCGGCGGGCACGGTGTTTTTCATCAACTTCGACGATCAGCGTGTCTATCGCGTCGAACGGGGCGCCGAGCCTGTTGCCGTGACGGACGACAGCGGCGACCGGCACGCCGACCTGTTCCACGACCGGGCGCGAAACAGGCTGCTCGCGGTGCGCGAACAACACACCGCCGACGGCGTGTCCAACGAGCTGGTGTCGATCGACCTCGAAACGGGCGAAAGCACCGTCCTTGTCGCCGGCCATGACTTCGTCTCCAACCCTCGCGTCTCTCCCGACGGGGGTACGTTGTGCTGGGTCGCCTGGGACCTGCCGGACATGCCCTGGGACGCGGCGGCACTGTGGATCGCGGACGTGGATGCTGACGGGACGCTGGCGGGAACCCGCAGGATCGCCGGCGGCGATGGCGTTTCGGTGTTCCAGCCGGTCTGGGCGCCCGATGGCACGCTCGTGTTTGCCGCCGACCCTAATGGATGGTGGAACCTGCACCGCTGGGACGGCGCGGGCGTTTCGGTCGTGCATGCCATGGACGCGGAATTCGGGCTGCCCCAGTGGGTTTTCGGAATGCGCACGACCGATATCGGCTCGTCGGTGCGCGTCGTGACGGCCTACACGCGCGACGGCGAGTGGCATCTCGCGGAAGTCGAGGGGCAGGAACTCCGCGCCCTCGCGGTACCCTATACGGACATTTCCGCACCCCAGTGGGTCGGCGACAAGCTCGTGTTCATTGGATCCTCCGCGACATCCGCGTCGTCCATTGTTCTCTTCGATCCCGCGACCGGCGACACCGAGATTCTCCGGACCGCGCTCAGTGTCGATCTGGACCCGGCGTTCTTCTCCGTGCCGGAGCCCGTCACGTTCGACACCGCCGGCGGCGCTCAGGCATACGGCTTTTACTACCCGCCCCGAAGCGCGACCCATGCAGCCGATCCCGACGAGCGCCCGCCGTTGATCGTGCGCGGTCATGGCGGCCCGACCGGGCAGACCTCGCCGTCGTTCAGTCTCGCCATCCAGTACTGGACCAGCCGCGGTTTTGCCGTGCTGGACGTGAACTATCGCGGTAGCACCGGCTTCGGGCGCGCCTACCGCGAGGCGCTCTACGGGCAGTGGGGAAGCGCGGATGTGGACGACATGGTGTACGGGGCGAAACACCTGGTCTCCGCGGGCCGCGCGGACCCGGATCGCCTCGCGATCCGAGGCGGCAGTGCAGGCGGCTACACGGCGCTGGCTGCGCTGGCGTTCCGCGATGCGTTCTCGGCCGGCGCGAGCCTCTACGGGATCGGCGACCTGATGACGCTCGCCCGCGACACCCACAAGTTCGAGAGCCGCTACCTCGATCTGCTCATCGGTCCGCTGCCCGAGACCGAGGCTCTCTACCGGGATCGCTCGCCCATCGAACATGTGGACGCGCTCAATTGCCCCGTGATTTTCCTGCAGGGCGCGGACGACAAGGTCGTGCCCCCGAATCAGGCCGAGGCGATGGTCGATGCGCTCGACGCAAAGGGCATTCCGGTGGCCTACGTCCTGTTCGAGGGAGAAGGGCACGGTTTCCGAAAGGCGGGGAATGTTTCCCGGGCCCTGGAATCGGAACTGGCATTCTATGGCCGGGTGTTCGCGTTCGAACCTGCCGACGCGCTGCCCGTGCTCGAAATCCGCAACCTGAAGGCCTGATGGGCGAGAACCGGAAGATTCATGAAACTCTATGACTACTGGCGTTCGTCGGCGGCGTTTCGCATGCGCATCGCGCTCAACCTCAAGGGGCTGGAGGCGGAGCGGGAGTTCATTCATCTCCGACGCAAGGACCAGGTGTCGGACGCCTACCTGGCGGTTAATCCGCAGGGCCTCGTCCCCACCTTGATCGACGACGATGGCACCCATGTGATCCAGTCGATGGCGATCATGGAATATCTCGACGAGACGCGGCCCGAGACCCAACCGCTCATGCCGGGCGACGCTGCTGGCCGCGCCCGTGTGCGCGCGATCTCGCAGGCGATTGCCTGCGATATTCACCCCCTCAACAACCTGCGCGTTCTGCGCCACCTGGGAAGTGCGTTCGACCTCGACGAAGAGGCCCGCAACGAGCAGTGGTACAAGCACTGGGTCGACGAGGGGATGCGCGGCGTTGAGGGCTTGCTGGCGGATGGGCTCGGGGGCCGCTTCTGCCATGGCGACAGTCCCACCATGGCGGACGTCTGCCTCGTACCCCAGATCTACAATGCGCAGCGCTTCGGTTGCGATCTGTCGGCGTTTCCCACCGCGTTGAAGATCAACGAGAACTGTCTCGAAGAGGCCGCGTTCCGCGATGCCCTGCCCGAGAACCAGCCGGACGCGGAATAGCGCGCGCTAGCTGCCCCGCGCTTCGGCGATGAGGGCCCGCATCTGATTCGGGCTCAGTGCGCCGGGGATGAGTCGATCGCCGACGATGAAGGCGGGGGTGCCGCGCACGCCGATCTGCCGGGCCAGTTGCAGGTTCGCCTGTATCTGGTCCTCGATCTCCGGTGCGCCCATGTCGCGCCGCAGCCGCCCGGCATTCATGCCGAGGCGGCCGGCGATCCGAAAAATGGCGGTCTCGGATGGCGCGCCGCGCAGCCGCATGAGCGCCAGGTGGAACTCGGCATACTTGCCCTGTTTCGCGGCCGCGAGGGCCGCGCGCGCCGCGAGGGACGATTCGGTGCCGAATACCGGGAACTCCTTGAAGACGATCCTGACGTCCGAATCCTCCGCGGCGAGCGCCGCGAGATCCTCTGCGACCCGCTTGCAGTAGGGGCACTGGTAGTCGAAGAACTCGACGACGGTAACCGATGCCTCGGGGTTGCCGATGAACGGGTCCCGTCGCGAACCGACGAGCTGATCCGCGTGGGCCGCGATCGCGCCCTGGTTCTGCTGTCGCTGGGTCGCTTCCTGGCGCGCCTGGAGCAGCTCGAGTGCCTCGACGATCACTTCAGGATTGTCGAGCAGATACTCGCGTACGGTATTGCGAATATCGTTTCGCTGAATTGCGCTGAAGGACGCGTCGGTGCGCTCCGCGCCCGGCGCTGGAAGTTCGGTGACGATCGGGCCGGAGCGATCTCCGCCGGGAGGGAACATGATCGCCATGGCGACGGCTGCGGCGATGGCTAGCGCCGCCAGGATGGGGCCGCGGGATTCCGTCACGATGCACCTCCTCGGATCATGGGCGCCGTCTCGAACGGCGCCCCGCGGGGCGGATGATGGTGAACTGCGCGGAACGGTTCAAGCGGATGGGTGAGGGGTCACGCGATGGTGACCCGGCGCGATCACTGTTTTTCGAGGCGACGCTCCGTCTCGCTCACGATGTCCTGGGCGCGGAGCCAACCCGGCGCGCCGGTCGGCAGGATGTCGCTTGCGCGCTCGGCCAACGCCTGCGCGGCCTTCACGTCGCCGCCGAGCAGCGTGTACTCGGCCTGCGCGAGTGCGAGCTCTCCCTGGTTGCCGAGCCGTCCGTTCACGACCGTCAGCAGGCGCCAGGCCTCGCGTATCTGTCGATCCATGCGGACGGCCGCCTGAAGGTTGGCAAGCGCCGGCTCGAGCAGGTCCTGCCGGCCCGATTCCACCTGCGCCTTGCCCAGCGCGACGCGCAGCAGCGGCTCGCGGGGCGCGAGCTCGACCATGTGCGTATAGGGCGGCAACGAGTTGGCGACCTGTCCGTTCTCGAGCAGCATCTGCCCCTTGAGTTCATGGAAATACGGATTGTCCGGCTGGTCCGTGATCAGGGCGTTCACGAGCGGGAGCGCCTTTTTCATGTCGGCGTTGCGATAGTGGCCGATCGCGCGCGCATATCGCGCCGGGACGTCGTCTCGCGTCTCCGGATAGATGCGCAAGGTGGTCTCCAGCGGTTCCATGAATCCGATCAGCTTCGCGCGCATGTATTCGTGCTTGCGGGCCAGATCCTCGGCGATGGGGGCGTTCGCGAAACGTGACAGCGCGAGGTGGCCGGACACGGTTGCGATCCGGTCATTCGTGAGCGGATGCGTACTGAGGTAGGGATGCTCGCGGCCGCCGGTGAGGCGTATTTCCCGCTGGAGCAGCTCGAAGAACTCGAGCAGCCCGCGCGCGGAGATGCCGGTCGCGTCGAGATACTTGAGCGCCGCCGCGTCCGCCGCCGATTCCTGGGTCCGGCTGTACTTGAGGAGGCTGGAGAGCGCGGCATCGGTGCCGCCGCCGACGATCGCGCCCGCCACGCGCCCGTCGCCGGTCGCGATACCCGCCGCAAGACCGGCGAGCAGCGCGATGATGGAGGTCGTCTCGGCATTGCGCAGCTCGTCCTGGAAGCGGGCGAGGTGGCCGCCGGCGATGTGGGCGGCCTCATGGGCGATCACGCCGATCACTTCTTCGGGACCCTTTGAGCGAACCAGCAGCCCTGTGTTGATGAAAACCCGCTGGCCACCGGCGACAAACGCGTTCAACCGGGCGTCGTTGACCAGATGCACTTCGACCACGCCACTGTCGAGCCCCGCCGCATTGAAAATTGGCGTCGCATAGCCGCGGATGATATTTTCGATCTCCGCGTCACGGACGATACCGATGTTTCGGCCCTGTCCCAGCGCAGGCGTACTCGCCGCCACGGCGAGTACGGTGATCAGGCCGGCCAAACGAACGAACGGACGCAAGTGTTTATCTCCAGGAATGATCCCCAACGTAGAAACACACGATTGTGGCGTCAATCGGGTCGCGGAATGCTTGTCGGCGGCCTTCTGGCGCTGACGGCGTGCGGCGGCGGCGGCGGCCCGGAGCAGGGCGATATCGGTTTCGTCGAGGGCTTCTTCGGCGGGCTGATCGCGGATGAGCCGCGTGCAGCGCTTGTCGGCCGCGAGGTCCTGTCTGCCGGCGGGACCGCGGCGGATGCGGCGGTGGCGGCCTATTTCGCGATGGCTGTCACCCTGCCGGGGGCGGCCAGCATCGGCGGCGGGGGCGTGTGCCTGGTCCATGATGCGGTCCGGATTCGCACCGAGACGATTTCGTTCATGCCCAAGCGGCCGGCCGATCCGGGCGCCAAATTCGCCATCCCGGGCAACATCCGGGGCATGTTCCTGCTCCATGCGCGCTATGGCGAGCTCGCCTGGTCCGACATCCTGCGCCCGGCGGAGGATTTCGCCCGGTCGGGACACGCCGTCTCTCGCGCGTTCGTCCGCGACTTCCAGGCGGCCCGGCCGATCGTTAATTTCGGGCCCGAGGCGCGGCTGGTCTTCGGCGTTGGCGCGGGCGAGATCTCGGAGGGGCAGCAGCTCCGACAGCTCGAGCTCGGCGCGGTCATGTCGAACCTGCGGACGCTCGGGCCGGGAATTTTCTACGATGGCGTGCTTGGACGTTCCTTCGTCGATGCCGTCCGCGTCGCCGGGGGGCGGATGACCCTCGACGATCTGCGCAACTATCGGCCGGAAATCCGGTATCCGATCCGTTTTGAACAGGGTGACAATATCGTGGCCTTCGCCCCGGAAGGCGGGGGCAGGATCGCAGCGCAAATCTGGGCGGCGGCGCGCGACGACGACCGCTATGACGATGCCGATTCGCGCGCGCACCTGATGCTCGAGCTCGAGGGCCGGGCATATCAGGCAGATGCGGCGGGGGTGGCCGACCCGGTCTCGCCCGCGGCTGTATCTGCGCTGGTCGCGGGGCTTTCGGACACGGCCCACAATCCGCCGCGGCCAAGCATTTCGATCCGCGCCGATGCCATCCAGAGCGGCGCGAGCATCGTTGCCGTCGACAACCAGGGCCGCACCGTGGCCTGCTCGTTCACGATGGGCGGGCCCTTCGGCACCGGCATCATCGCGCCGGGGACGGGAATCCTGTTGGCGCCGCCGCCGGGTGCGCCGCGCGCATCCGTGCCGACCGTGGCGATGATGGTCAACGAGATCATCGGCCTGACCTTCTTCGCGGCGGCGGGGTCCGGGCCGACGCCGGGTGTGGTCGCCCGGATCGCGCTCGATACGATCACCGGCGGCGATGAGAACATGATCGGCGCGGTGGCGGCGCCGCGCGTGTTCAGCAGCGGCGGTCCCGACATTGCGCAGGTGGAAGCCGCGATGCCGGCGGACGAACAGGCCGGGTTGACGGCGCTGGGCCACCGGGTCCGGGAGACCCCGGCCATCGGCCGGGTCAACGGTTTCTTCTGTCCGCGTGGGTTGCCGCGCACGGTCCAAGTCTGCCAGTTCGTCAAGGATTCGCGGTCGTTCGGGCTAGCGGTCAGTTCGGACGAGTAGCCGCCACCATGCCGCCGAAGGTCTCGACGCGCGGGCGTATCGACCCGTTCATTGTCATGGATGTGATGCGCGAGGCGAATGCGCTCGCGGCGTCGGGGGCGGATGTCGTCCATCTCGAAGTGGGCCAGCCCGGAACGCCGGCGCCCGCGCGCGTGCGGGAGGCCGCGACCGCCGCGATCCGCGACGAACGGCTTGGGTACACGGATGCGCTCGGCATTCCGGCCCTGCGCGAGCGGATCGCCGCCTATTACGACGAGATGTACGGCGTACCGGTTGCGCCCGAGCGGGTGGTGGTCACGACGGGCTCGTCGGGGGCGTTCCTGCTCGCGTTCCTCGCGGCATTCGATGTCGGCGACCGCGTGGCGCTGGCCGCGCCGGGCTATCCGGCCTACCGCAACATCCTTTCCGCGCTCGGTGTCGAACCCGTGGTGATCGAGACCCGCGCTTCGGATCGTTTTCAGCCCACGCCTGCAATCCTCGCCGAAGAGACCGAAACGCTCGATGGCCTGATCGTCGCGAGCCCGTCGAACCCGACCGGAACCATGGTCGGTGCCGACGAAATGCGCGCACTCACGGCGCTCGCGGGGCGGTATGCGATCCGCTTTATCTCGGACGAGATCTATCACGGCATCACCTACGGCCATGGATCGGTCACGGCGCTTGCATTCGACGATGAGGCCATCGTCATCAACAGCTTCTCGAAGTATTTCTCGATGACGGGGTGGCGACTGGGCTGGCTCATCGTGCCGGAATCGATGATGCGGTCGGTCGAGTGCCTGGCCCAGAACCTGTTCATCTCGCCGCCGTCCCTGTCGCAGTACGCTGCGTTGGCCGCCTTCGACAGCCATGACGAGCTGCGCGAGAATGTCGCGAAATATGCGCGGAACCGCGAGATCCTGCTGGCGGAACTGCCGAATGTGGGGTTCGACAGCCTCGCACCCGCCGACGGTGCGTTCTACATCTACGCGGACGTCTCGAAGCTGACGAACGACAGCGCAGCGTTCTGCAGCCGGATGCTGGCCGAGGCGCGGATTGCATCGACGCCCGGGCTGGATTTCGATCCCTACCGGGGAAATGCCTTCGTCAGGTTCTCTTTCGCCGGAACGGAAGAGGATATGCGCAGGGCGATCGACAGGCTGGGGGCCTGGCGGCCCTAGCCGTTCTGCCGGGCGTCAGCTCGACGCGCGGTTCCACCAGCCCGAGCGGCGCGGACGGTTGTCGTCCTCGGGCTCATCGTCTTCCGGCGTGTCGTCTTCGGAATCCGCATCGTCGGAACTGTCGTCCCCGGACTCATCCTCACCGGAATCATCCCCACCGGCATCGTCGTCGCTGTCCTCGGACGCTGCCGCTGCTTCGGCGTCCGCATCCGCATCCGAATCCGAATCGTCTTCCGCGACTGGATCGTCCGCATCGTCGTCGTCTGAGGCCGTATCGTCCTCCGACTTCTCGTCGGCCTCTTCCTCGCTCGCCTTCTGCTCGGGGATATCGATTTCCCTGTCGAGGTCCGCAGTCTCGTCTTCGCTGCTCTCGTCTTCGCTGTTCTCGTCCGTGTCGGTCTCGTCGGCGGATTGCGCGTCAGCACCCGCTTCCTCGGACCCGCCGCGGCCGCGCCGACCGCGTCGACGGGGGCGGCGCCGGCGCCGGCGGCCACCCTCGTTGCCGTCATCGTCACTCGTGTCGCCGTCCGAATCGCCATCCGTTTCGGCGTCTTCGTCCCGCGCGTCGTCGGACGCGGCTTCCTCGTCCTCATTGGACTCGGTCTCGGAATCCGCATCGGCCTTGCGCCGCCGGCGCCCGCCGCGGCGACCGCGCCGGCGTCCGCCGCGCTTGCGGCCCTCGTTTTCCTCGTCATCGTCCTCGGACGTTTCGCGATCCTCGCTATCGTCCGCCGTATCCGCATCCGAGCCGCTGTCGCTGTCCTCGGATGCGCGGCGCCGGCCGCGCCCGCGCCGGCGTTTCGGCGCGGAATCCTCGGCCTTGTCGTCGTCCTTGGAGGAGACACCCTCTTCACCGTCGTGGCGGACATGGGTGATCTCGTACTCGGAGGCCGCGAGGCTGCTGTCCGCAAGCACCAGAACCTTGAAGCCGTAACGGCTTTCCAGATCCTGCAGGGAAGCGCGCTTCTGGTTGAGCAAATAGAGCGCGACGTCGGTCTGGGTGGTGACCGTCACCTCCCGGGCACGTTTGCGCAGCCCTTCCTCTTCCAGTTCGCGCAGGATCGCCATGCTGGTCGATTCCGTGGAGCGCATGACCCCGGTGCCGTTGCACACGGGGCACATCTGGGTGTGTGCCTCGAGCAGGCTCGGGCGGAGACGTTGGCGCGACAGTTCAAGCAGGCCGAAGGGCGAGATTCGTCCGATCTGGATCCGCGCCCGGTCGGATTTCATTACTTCCTTGAGACGCCGCTCGACCGCGTGGTTGTTGCGCGAGACATCCATGTCGATGAAATCGATCACGATCAGGCCGGCCAGGTCGCGCAGGCGCAGCTGGCGCGCAACCTCGTCTGCCGCTTCAAGGTTTGTCCGGTAGGCGGTCTGTTCGACATTGCGCTCGCGCGTCGAACGGCCCGAGTTCACGTCGATGGCGACGAGCGCCTCGGTCGGGTTGATGACGATGTAACCGCCCGACTTCAGCTGCACGATCGGCTCGTGAATCTCGTCGAGCTGCTGGTCGATCTGGTAGCGGTTGAGGAGCGGGATTTCGTCGTCCTCGTACTTCTGGACCCGCTTCGCATGGGACGGAATCATTGTGCGCATGAGCGACTTGGCGGACTTGTAGGCGTCCTCGCCCTCGACCAGGACCTCATCGATGTCGCGGTCGTAGATATCGCGGAGCGCGCGCTTGATAACGTCGCCTTCCTCGTAGATGAGGGCAGGTGCGGTCGAATCGAGGGTCAGCTCGCGGATGTCGTCCCACAGGCGGCGCAGATACTCGTAGTCGCGCTTGATCTCCGCCTTGGTGCGCGCGACACCGGCGGTTCGCATGATCACCGCCATGCCTTCCGGAACATCGAGCTCCGACAGGATTGCCTTCATGGACTTGCGGGCCTTGGCATCGGTGACCTTGCGGCTGATGCCGCCACCGCGCGAGGTGTTCGGCATCAGGACGCAGTACCGGCCCGGCAGGGACAGATATGTGGTGAGAGCCGCACCCTTGTTGCCACGCTCCTCCTTGACCACCTGCACCAGCAGGATCTGGCGGCGCTTGATGACCTCCTGGATCTTGTAGCTGCGGGTCAGCTTGCGCAGGCGCCGCCGGTGGGCGTCGCTCAGCTCCTGGATGTCCTCGTCGGAGGAATCGCCGACCACCTCGACGGATTCGGCATCGCCGTCACCGTTCTCCTCGCCGTCCTCGTCGTCGTTCTCGGCGTCGGATTCGGCGAGCAGTTTCTCGCGATCCTCGACGGGGATGCGGTAGTAGTCGGGGTGGATTTCGTTGAAGGCGAGGAAGCCGTGGCGGTCTCCGCCGAAGTCGACGAAAGCCGCCTGGAGCGAGGGCTCCACGCGGGTCACCTTGGCCAGATAGATATTGCTCTTGAGCTGGCGCTTGGTGGAGGTCTCGTAGTCGTATTCGAGAAGTTCGTTACCGTCTGCGACGACCACCCGGGTTTCTTCGGGATGGGTCGCGTCGATCAGCATGCGCTTTGGCATGGTTATGTCCCTGCGGAAACCTGGACTCGACGCCTTGCGGACGAGGGCGTGAGGGGCTCCGCATTTTCAGAGGCCTGCCTCGGAACCTGGCCGTCGAACGGGCGAAATCGCACCAGGACGGGAGGTTTTGATCCGGAAGCCCGTGCGGCGATTACCACCCGGCGGCCTCGAAGTTGCACAAACCGCAATCCTGATGCGCACTGCGTCCGGTCCGTTCGGGCGTCGGGGCGAAGGGAGGTTCGCCAGCCCACACCCAGACCATGGAACGCGGCGCGCGTTCGTTGAATTGCGGGTGTCCGCACGCGAACAATAGCTCCGGGCAACCCGATCCACAAACTATTTCGATTGCGTCTGCGTCGCGCGCTTGTGTGTTGCGGCGCATTCGGGACTGGCGATATACATGTGCGCGATGTCATTGATTCTGAAACGCTTATCTCGCCATGGCGTACGCGGCCAGGGGACGCTTTGGGCGCTTCTGGCCATGCTTGCCATGCTCTCCGGGGCCGCCCCGGCGGGCGCCGACGATCTCAGCGTCCAGGACATTCGAATCGGTGTTCATCCCGGCGCGACGCGTTTCGTCGTTGAGCTCAACGACAATGTCGAACCACGGGTTTTCGGGCTGCCAGACCCTTACCGGGTCGTCATCGACCTGCCGGAGGTGGATTTCGACCTGCCCGAGGAGCGCATCGGTGACGGCGCGGGGCTGATCTCGAAGCTGCGCTACGGACTGTTCCGACCCGGCACAAGCCGTTTCGTTCTCGACCTGGAAACGCCGTCGAAAGTCATCAAGCAGTTCGTGCTGAAGCCGTCCGACGGCAAGCCCTGGCGCCTGGTGCTCGATCTCGCGCCAACCACGCGTGCCGATTTCGTTGCGGCCATGCGGCCGCGCGCAGAGGACAACCCGAACCCCGTGACGCGCGTGCCGGTTCCGTCCACGCCGCGCCAGAACGCCAAGCCGGTCGTCGTGGTCGATGCCGGCCATGGCGGCGTCGATCCGGGGGCGATCGGCGTGTCCGGAATCTACGAAAAGAAGATCGCGCTGGATTACGCGCGCGAGATCGTCCGCCAGCTCAAGGCGACCGGTAAGTACGAAGTCGTGATGACCCGCAACCGGGACATCTTCCTGCCGCTGCGCGAGCGCGTGCGGGTCTCGCGGGCGGCCGGCGCCGATTTGTTCCTGTCCCTGCACGCCAACACCCATCCCAAGCGGAGCACGCGCGGGTTCTCGGTCTATACGCTGTCGGACCGTGCCTCGGACAAGGAGGCCGCGGCGCTCGCCGCGCTCGAGAACAAGTCCGACGTCATCGGCGGCGTCAATCTCGGCGACTACAGCGACGACGTTCAGAACATCCTGATCGACTTCGCCCAGGCGAAGACCAACGAGCTTTCCGTGACGTTCGCGCGCGATATCCTCGTGAAGCAGGTCAAGACCAGCGCGTCACTACTCACCCGGCCCTGGCGTTCGGCCGGCTTCGCCGTCCTCAAGGCGCCGGATGTGCCCTCTGTGCTCGTCGAGCTGGGTTACATATCCAACCCCCAGGAAGAACGGTTGCTGGTCACGGGCAACCATCGCCGGAAACTCTCGGCCGCGATCGTGAAGGCGGTCGACGCCTACTTCGAGACCACCCAGAGCGCGGCGCTCTAGTTCGTCCAGGGGGCGCACGCGCCACAATCCGTCCACATTTAGATGCTTATCGATGGTCCGCGCTCGTCTATGCTCGGGCGCGAATGATCGGGGAACCCTGAATGCTTCGCTGGCTTGGATATCTCGCGGGTCTGGCGCTTGTCGGCGTCTTGCTGGCCGTGGGCGGCGTGCTGTGGGTGTTCTGGGAGTACGGCCGGGATCTGCCGGACTACAGCCAGCTCGCCGACTACGAGCCGCCGGTCACGACGCGCGTGCATGCCGGTGACGGCAGCCTGCTGGCCGAATACGCCGTGCAGCGCCGTGTGTTCGTGCCGGTCTCCACCATGCCGAAGCTCGTCAAGGACGCGTTTCTCGCGGCCGAGGACAAGAACTTCTACTCGCACCCGGGCGTCGATCTGCTGGGTGTCGTGCGTGCCGCGGTGTCGAACGTGCGCAACATCGGCAGCGGCCGCCGTCCCGAGGGCGCTTCGACGATCACCCAGCAGGTCGCGCAGAATTTCCTGCTCACCAAGGATGTGTCCATCGAGCGCAAGGTGCGCGAGGCGATCCTGTCCTTCCGGATGGAGCGCGCGTTCAGCAAGGACGAGATCCTCGAGCTCTACCTCAACGAAATCTATCTCGGCTTCGGCGCCTACGGCGTTGCGTCGGCGGCGTTGAACTATTTCGGGAAGCCGCTCGACCAGCTGACCGTGGACGAGGCGGCCTTCCTGGCCGCGCTTCCCAAGGCGCCGAACAACTACAATCCGCTGCGCAACAACGCTGCCGCCGTCGCGCGCCGAAACTATGTGCTCGGCCGCATGGCCGACGATGGTGCGATCCTCCCGTCCGAGGCCGAAGAATTGCGCCAGCGCCCGATCAACGTGGTTCGGCGGGACGGGGACGCGCTCGTGGAAGCGCCCTACTTCGCGGAAGAGGTGCGGCGCGAGCTGGTCGAGCGGTTCGGCGACGGCGCGCTGTACGAGGGAGGGCTCTCGGTGCGCACGACGCTCGATCCCCGGTTGCAGCGGATCGCCCAGCAGTCCCTGCGCGACGGGCTCGTCGCCTACGACCGCCGCCATGGCTGGAGGGGGCCGGTCGCGCGCCTGAAGGATCCGGCCGCCTGGGCGACGGCCCTCCCGGACATCGAGGTGCCTGCCGGAGCCGGGGACTGGCGGCTCGCCGCGGTGGTCGATGTCGAGGCCGGCGGCGCGGGCATCGGCTTCGTCGACGGCACCACGGGCGTGATCCCGCTCGCGGAGCTGCGCTGGGCGCGGGAATGGCGCCCGGAACAGAAGCGCGGCCCCTCGATCAAGGCCGCTGACGCGGTCCTCGCGCCGGGGGACGTGGTGCTGGTCTCCGCCGTCACGCAGGACGCCGACGCGAACCCCTATCCCGAGGGCAGCTTCCGCCTCGAGCAAATTCCCGACATCAACGGCGCGGTCGTGGCGATCGACCCGCACACGGGCCGTGTCCTGGCGATGACCGGCGGGCTCGATTTCGAGGCCAGCGAGTTCAACCGTGCGACCCAGGCCTGGCGCCAGCCGGGTTCCGCGTTCAAGCCGGTGGTCTACATGGCAGCCCTCGACAACGGTTTCACCCCGTCCACCCGCATTCTCGATGCGCCCTTCGTGATCGAGCAGGGCCCGGGGCAGGGCAAGTGGAAGCCGGCCAACTACACGAACAAGTTCTACGGGCCGAGCCCGATGCGCCTCGGCATCGAGAAGTCCCGCAACCTCATGACCGTGCGCCTGGCCCAGACGATCGGCATGGAGCAGGTCGCCACCTACGCCGAGCGGCTCCGGGTCGTGGATCACCTGCCCCGCCAGCTCGCCATGTCGATCGGCGCGGGGGAGACCACGCTCATGCGCATGGTGGCCGCCTACGCCACCATCGTGAACGGCGGCAAGCAGATCACGCCCACGCTGATCGACCGGATCCAGGACCGCAACGGCATGACCACGTTCCGCCACGACACGCGGCCCTGCCCCGGCTGCCGGGTGGCCGCCTGGGCCGACCAGCCGCCGCCGGAGCTTCCCGATCCGCGCGCGCGGGTGATCCAGCCGGGCACCGCCTACCAGATGGTGTCGATGCTGAAGGGCGTGGTCGATCGCGGGACCGGCCGGCGCATCGGCCAGCTCCGGCTCCCGCTCGCGGGCAAGACCGGCACCACCAACGATTCGCTCGACACCTGGTTCATCGGTTTCTCTCCCGACCTCGCGGTCGGGGTCTTCGTCGGCTTCGACACGCCGAAGACGCTCGGACCGCGCGAGACGGGCTCGTCGGTCCCGGCGCCCATCTTCAAGGGCTTCATGGCGCGCGCGCTCGAGGGCAGGCCCGTCATACCGTTCCGCGTGCCGCCCGACATCCGGCTCGTCCGGGTCAACCCGGAGACGGGGCTCGTGGCGCTGCCGGGTGAGCGAGCCACCATCCTCGAGGCCTTCAAGCCGGGCACTGCACCGCGCGAGCTCGGGTCGATTGTCGGCGAGGATGCCGGGCGCAGCGTCGGGAGCGGCGGGCCGCGGCGCGGTATTTACTGACCGACCTATTGACCCGTGCGGGGCGAACGCTAGGCTTCGCCCAATCGCGTGCCGGGAGCGGCAACCGTCTCAGTGGAACTCGAAAATGCGTGCAGAAATCAGTCATCTGGTCGAAGGCATCAACTCGTCCCTGAACCTCGTCCGGAGGCATCTTTGACTGGGACAACGCACTCGCGCGCCTCGACAACCTGAACGCCGAGGCGGAAGATCCCGCGCTGTGGGACGACCAGGAGCGCGCCCAGAAAATCCTGCGCGATCGGACCCGGCTCGAGAAGTCCATCGAGGAAGTGCGCGGCCTCGCGCAGGAGCTCGAGGACGCCGTCACCCTGATCGAGCTGGGCGAGGCCGAGGAGGACGGCGATGTCGTCGCCGAGGGGGAGGCCGTGATCGAGGCGCTCCAGCGGCGCTCCGAAAAGCTCGAGCTTGAAAGCCTCCTGTCGGGCGAGGCCGACGGCAACGATTGCTACATGGAAATCAACGCCGGCGCCGGCGGCACCGAGTCCCAGGACTGGGCCGAGATGCTGGCGCGGATGTATCTGCGCTGGGCCGAGGCGCATGACTACAAGGTCGAGTGGATCGAGGAGAGCGCGGGCGAGGAGGCGGGCCTCAAGTCCGCGACGTTCCGGATCGTCGGCCCGAACGCCTATGGCTGGCTGAAGGCGGAGTCCGGGGTGCACCGGCTGGTCCGGATTTCCCCGTTCGACAGCCAGTCGCGCCGGCACACGAGTTTCGCGTCGGCCTGGGTCTATCCGGTGATCGACGACGCGATCGAGATCGAGATCGAGGACAAGGACCTGCGCGTGGACACCTATCGCGCCTCGGGCGCCGGCGGCCAGCACGTCAACAAGACCGATAGCGCGGTCCGGCTCACGCATATCCCGACCGGCATCGTCGTCCAGTGCCAGAACGACCGGTCCCAGCACCGCAACCGCGCCCAGGCAATGGCGATGATGCGCGCGCGGCTCTACGAGCACGAGATGCAGAAGCGCGAGGAAGAGGCCCAGGCCGAGCAGGAGACGAAGACCGATATCGGCTGGGGCCACCAGATCCGGTCCTATGTCCTGCACCCCTACCAGATGGTCAAGGATCTGCGCACCAACGTGGAATCGGGCAACGCCCAGGCGGTGCTCGATGGCGATATCGACCGCTATCTCGAGGCGTCGCTCGCCTCCCGGCTGGGAAAGGGGAGCGCGGAAGAGGGCGCGGGCGAGGCCGGCTAGGACCCGCGTACCGGCCGGGTCGAGAGGAAGATTCCGGGCAGTATCAGCGCCGCGCCCGCGAAGTGGTAGGGCTCCAGCGTCTCGCCGAGCAGCAGCCAGCCGAACAGTGCCGCGTAGCTCGGTGCCAGGTAGAGAATCAGTCCGGTCGATCCGGCACCGAGTGAACGCTGGATGCGCGCGTAGCCGATATACGCGGCCAGCCCGGGGATAATCGCGACGATCAGGACCGTCCCGATGGTTTCCGGGTTCAGCGTCGGCACAACCCCCTGCGCGGTCTCGGCAATGTAGAACGGCAGCAGCGCGAGCGCGCCGAACAGCATCGTTGCCGAGAACCGCGCGCGGGCGGGCAATGCGCCGGGTCGATGACGCAGCATGGCCGAGTAGATCGCCCAGGCCAGCGCCGACGTGACGATCCACAGGTCGCCGGGCACGAAGGTGAGCGCGCGCAGCGCATCGACGTCGCCGCGGAAGATGATGACAAGCACACCCATGAGCGAGATGAAGATGCCGGCGGCCTTGGCCCGGCTCATGGGCTCCCCGTACATGAGGGTCGATGCGCCGGCGATGATGATGGGCGCCGTGCCGAAGATCAGGCCGATGTTCGTGGCGCTCGTCGTGTCGGCGCCGATGTAAACGAACGCGCCGCAGATCCCCATGCCGAGAATGCCGAGCACCAGCAGGTCGCGCCATTCGGCGGCCACCGCCGCGCGATGCCGCCACAACTCCGGCCCCACCACCGGCAGGAAGAGAAGGAAGGCGAGCATCCATCGCCAGTAGGCGAGCGCGAAGGGAGGCACCGTGTCGTTCACGGCCCGCGCGACGACGACGTTGGTGGTGAACAAGGCCGGGACGATGAACAGCAGGATCATCGCAAAGGCCCGCTCGCGCTGCGCCGCCGGGTCCGGCTGTGCGTCCGTCGTCATGCGGCCGGCACCGTCAGGTACCAGTCCTGGGGCAGGCCCGCGGCGTCGCGCGCTTCCGTGTTGAACGGCGGCTTGAGGGTGCCGCGAAAATGTCGTGCCACGAGCTCCTTCCAGTGCGCCGCCGGTTCGACGTCGAGGCGTTCGCATTCGAACGCGAACCAGCGCCGGCCGATCTCGACATGCCCGATTTCGTCGCGATAGATCGTTTCGAGTATTTCCGCGCTCTGCGGGTCCTCGACCGCCCGCAGCTTCTCGATCATCATCGGGGTCACGTCCAGTCCCCGGGCCTCCAGCACCAGGGGCACGATGGCGAGGCGCGCCGCCAGGTCGTGGGCGGTCTCGATGGCGGAGTCCCACAGGCCGTCATGGGCCGGCAGATCGCCGTATCCCGCACCGAACGCCGCAAGCCGGCCGTCGAGCAGCGTGAAATGCCGGGCCTCTTCGTCTGCCACGCGGAGCCAGTCGTCATGGAAGGCGCGCGGCAGGTCGCGGTCGGTGAACCGGGCGATGATGTCCCAGGCGAGATCGACGGCGTTCAGCTCGATATGCGCGAGCGCGTGCAGCTGGGCGATACGGCCCGCCGTGCCGCGGTTGATCTTGCGTCGGGGGACCTCTGCCGGGGGCAGCAGTTCGGGCCGGGCCGGACGGTTCGGGCGCTGGACGGAAGCCCCGGTGCCGACTTCGGAGATGTCGCCGGCGCGCCAGCGCTCCGCGAATGCCGCCGTCGCCTCGCATTTGGCGCGTGCGTCGGCGGTCTCGAGAACATGGATGGCCGCCGCCGCGAGGGTGCGCGGCGTGCCGTCGGGCGGGGTCAAAGCGCCTTCACGGCTTCGAGCACGTCTTCCGCGTGGCCGTTGACCTTGACCTTGCGCCAGACCTTCCGGACCACGCCCTTGGCGTCGATCAGGAAGGTCGCGCGCTCGATCCCCATGAACTTGCGCCCGTACATGGATTTCTCGACCCACACGCCATAGCGCTCGCAGACATCGCCATCCTCGTCGCTCGCGAGGACAAAGGGGAGCTCATGCTTGGCCTTGAAGTTGTCGTGGCGCTTTACGCTGTCCTTGGAGACGCCGATGATTTCCGCATCGACGCCCGAGAAATCGGGCATCAGGTCGCGAAACGCGCAGGCCTCCTTGGTGCATCCGGGGGTCGAGTCCTTCGGATAGAAGTACAGCACGACCGGGCGGCCCGTGAGGTCCTTCAGGGCGACCTTGCCGCCGCCGTCGGTCGGCATCGAAAATGCGGGTGCTTTGGCACCTTCCGTCACGCTCATGTCCTGTCGTCTCCGTTCGCCTTTGCGTCCCGGGCCGCCGCGATGGCGCGGGCCGGGTTCGAGATGATCTCGTTGAAGTGAATATAGATGCGTTTGGCCGTCTCGCGCACCAGCGCGTCAACCGTCTCGTAGGATTCGACGCCGGCCGCCTCGGCCAGCTTCTGCCGCAATGCGGCGGGGAACAGCTCCGGGTCGTGGCGCCCCTCGAGCATGATGCGCAGCAGGCCCTGCAGGCGCCGCCACAGGCAGGTCGCGTCGATCAGGTCCCGCGCCGTGTCGTCCGCGATCAGGCCCGCATCGTGGCATTTTGCCAATGCGGTCGCCGTTCCGGTGTCGAGGATGTCCGAGTGTTCGTGCGCATGGCGGAGCTGGAGATACTGGGCGATGAATTCGCAGTCCACGAGCCCGCCGCGCACATGCTTGATGCTCCAGGGATTGTCCGTGCCATGCTCCTTGGCCATCCGCTCGCGCATTTCGGCGACCGCGACGAGCAGGTCGTCGTCCGGCCGCTCGGTGGCGAGCGCCGCGCGTATCTCGGCGTCGATCCGGGCTGCGAAGTCGGGTGCCGCGGAGACTACGCGCGCGCGTGTCAGCGCGAGATGTTCCCAGGTCCAGGCACTTTCACGCTGGTAGGCGGCGAAACTCTCCAGGCTGACCGACAGCGGGCCCGCATTGCCCGACGGCCGCAGCCGCATGTCCACCTCGTACAGCCGGCCTTCCCCGGTGAGTGCCGTCATCGCGTTGACCACCCGCTGACCGAGTCGCTGGTAGTAGTGCGACATGGACAGCGGTTTCCGGCCGTCCGACATCGCCGGGTCATCCCCGCCTTCCGACGGGTTGTCATAGAGAAACACGAGGTCGAGGTCGGATGTTGCGGAGAGTTCGCGGCCGCCGAGCTTGCCCAGCGCGAGCACGGCGAAACCCTCGCCCGGGCTGCGGCCGTGCCGGGCCTCGAATTCCTCGAGGATGGGGGGCAGGAGCCCGCGGATCGCCGTGTCGGCGATATCCGAGAAGGCGCGATCGGCGCGGTCGATGTCGATCTTGTTGCGCAGGATCTGCACCCCGACCTGGAACTTTGCGTCGTTGACCCATCGCCGGGCGATGTCGTGGACATCCTGCATGTCCTGCGCCTGGGTCATCCGGTCCGCCAGGTCCTCGGCCATGTCCGACGCGTCGGGCAGCGTGTCGAAGAAGTCCGTCGCCAGCACGCCGTCGAGCAGCAGGGGATTCCGTCCGAGCCACTCGGCCATCCGTGGTGCGCCACCGGTGATCTCCGCGACCAGCGTCAGAAGCGAGGGGTTGGCCTGGAAGAGCGAGAAGAGCTGGACGCCTGCAGGCAGTCCCGCGATAAGTTCGTCGAAGCGGCGGAACGCGGCGTCCGGGTTGGCGGTCTCGGACAGGGCGCCGAGGATCACGGGCATCAGCTCGGTGAGCAGTTCGCGCGCGCGCGTGCTGCGGGTGGACCGGTGACGTCCGTGGTGCCAGGCGCGGATGGCACCGGAGATGGTCTCCGGGTCGCCGAACCCCATCTCGCGGAGCGTTCGCAGGGTGTCCGGATGGTCTTCCCCGCCCGTGAACACCAGGGTGCCGCCGCCGCCGAGCGACTCCGATTCCTCGAACAGCTCGGCATAGTGGTTCTCGACGGTGCGCAGTGTCTGCATGAGCTCCTTTTCGAAGCTCGGCCGGTCGGGATAGCCCATGAACGCCGCGATTGCGTCCAGGCCCTCGTCCGTGTCCGGCAGGCTGTGTGTCTGCTGGTCATCGACCATCTGCAGGCGATGCTCGAGCCGGCGGAGATACGTGTAACTGTCGATCATGTCGCGTGCCACCGCGGGCGTGACGCGTTCCGCGGCGACGAGCGCCTCGATGCCCTTGACCGTGAATGGTGCGCGGAGATCCGGATCGCGGCCGCCCCAGATGAGCTGCTGGGTCTGGGTGAAGAACTCGACTTCGCGGATGCCGCCGCGGCCCAGTTTCACATTATGCCCCGCGACCGCGACGGTGCTGCCGCCCTTGTGGGCATGAATCTGCCGCTTGATGGACTGGATGTCCTCGATCGCGGCGAAGTCGAGGTGCCGCCGCCAGATGAAAGGTTGCAGGGTGTCGAGGAAACGTTCGCCCGCCGCGATATCGCCTGCCACCGGGCGTGCCTTGATCATGGCGGCGCGTTCCCAGTTCTGGCCGAGGCTCTCGTAGTAGGTTTCGGCCGCGAAGGTGGAGAGCGCCACCGGGGTCGCACCGGGGTCGGGGCGCAGCCGCAGGTCCGTTCGGAAGACGTAGCCCTCGCCCGTGCGCTCGTCCATCAGCTTGACCAGGTCCCGGGTCAAGCGCACGAAATCCTGCTGCATCTTGTCTGGGTCGGGGGCGGGTGCGACCTCGCTGTCATACAGGACGATCAGGTCGATATCGCTGGAATAGTTCAGTTCGAACGCGCCGAGCTTGCCCATGCCGAGCACGATGTAGCCGGAGCCGGCTTCGGGCGTGGTGGGATCGGGAAGGTTCAGGCGTCCCTTGGCGTGGGCGGCGGAAAGCAGATGCCGGACCGCCGCCGACAGCGCTGCGCCGCAAAACTGGCTCAGGCGTTCGGTAACGGTCAGCAGCGGCCATTCGCCGCTCAGGTCCGCGAGCGCCGTGAGCAGCGCTACCCTTCGCTTCGCGCGCCGGAGCGCGGTCCCGGTGTCCGCGAAGCTGGCGCCGGGATCGAGTTCCGCGAGCTCGGTCATCACCGTGTCGAAGGCGTGGTCGAAGCCGGCGTTGAAGATCGCGGGGACATGCGCGATGTCGCGCACGAGACACTGGCCGAGGAAGCCGCTGTTGCCGAACACGCCCGCGAGGAGCGCGTGCATCGCGGGGTCGTTGTTCAGTGCCGCCGCAAACGACGCGAGGTCCGGGTCGTCCGCGTTCGCGGCCGCCTCCAAAAAACGCTCGATCCCGCGCGCCACCCGTTCGTGATCGGCGGGGCGGGGCAGGCGGTCCAGGTCCGGTGAAAATGCAAAGCTCATGAGGGCAGCTTGATTTTCGGGCACACTGCTGTATGGCGTGGGGGGCGGTCAAGCGCCCACATGCGCCGCACCGTGCTACGCGAAAGGGCGCCCCTTGATCGTTCGAAGCTCGCGACTGTTGCTCCTGTTTTTCGCCGCCGCCCTGGTGGGGCTGGCGCTGATTTTCGGTGTTCTCGTCTGGCAACTCAGTCGCGGGCCGATCAGCCTGAGCTTCCTGACGCCCCTGATCGAGCGAGCGCTGGATACGGGTCGCGGCAATGCGCGTATCCAGCTGCACGACACGATCCTGACCTGGGCCGCCGAAGAGCGTGAACTCGACATCCGTGCCGTGGGTTTGCGCTTTGTCGATGCCGGTGGTGGTGTCCGGGCGACCATTCCGGAAATGTCGGTCAAGTTCAGCGGGCGTGCATTGGTGCGGGGGCTGGTCGCGCCCACGAGCCTGGAGCTGTTCGGGCCGCGGGTTCGCGTCGCGCGGCTGGCGGACGGGACCGTCAGCATGGACTTTGCGGGCGATTCCCCCGCCGGATCGAACAGCGCGGCATCTCCGGGGCTCATCGAGGAACTGCTGCGCAAGCCCGATCCCGATCTCGCCAGCGGATACCTGACCCGGGTGGCCGTGCGCAGCGCGCTGATCGAGTTTGACGACTTCAAGCGCGGCATGCGGATCAGCACGCCCCGGGCCAACATCGCGCTGCTCCGTGATGCCGAGGGGATCAGTGCCGAGGGTTCGGTTGTGTTCGGGGAGTCCGAGAGCGCCATTCGCGCGGACTTGTCGGGAATCTACCGCGTTGAGTCGGGTGCGACGGAACTCGGTCTCGTGTTCAGCGACGTGTCGCCGACGACCCTTGCGGGTTACGCGGAGGAGCTGGCGCCCCTGGCGATGCTCGACACCCGGCTCGAGGGAACGCTCACGCTCTCGCTTGACGCCGATCTCGAACCGTTGGGCATGAGCGTCGATATGCGGGCCGGTCCCGGCACCGTGATACTCGACACCCTGTTCGATGATCCCGTGGCGTTTGACGCGGGTGACTTCCGGGTAAGGTCCGAGCGCGGAATCGAGAGTGTCGTGCTGGAGAGCGCGAGCCTCGACATGGGGCCCGCCGAGGTGCTGCTGAGCGGCGATGCGCGTCACGTCCTCGACCAGTGGAATGTCGGCCTGGTCGCGGAGGTTCGCGGGTTGCCCGTGAATTCCATCGAGACCTACTGGCCGGCCACGATCGAGCCGTCGGCGCGGGAATGGATCACCGAGAATCTTCGCGACGGTATCGTGGACAGCGCCGTTGTTCGCCTGCGCGCGAGTGTGCCCGAGGATGACCCGGCCGCCATCGATATCCGCGGTTACGATGGCGAGATCAGCTTCCGGGAAACCGCTGTCCACTATCTGCGTCCCCTGCCGCCGGTCCGTGATGTCTTCGGGGTCGCGCGGTTCGACACCCGCCAGTTCAATATCGATCTCGGGGGCGGGACGTTGCGCGATCTGGTGGCGGAGTCCGGCCGCGTGGAAATTCTGGGTCTCAACGGGCCGCCGCGCGGCGAAAGCATCAAGGTGGAGTTCACCGTCTCCGGTCCCGTCCGCGACGCGCTCGAAATCCTCGACGGCGAGCCGCTTGGGTTTGTTTCCGACTTCGGTCTCGATCCCGCCCGCACGAGCGGCAGCCATCGCACCAATGCGGTGTTTGCGTTTCCGCTGCTCGACGACCTGCTGATCGACCAGGTCGCGGTGGCCACCGCATCGCGCATGGTCGACTTCGGCGCCGAGGATGTCGTGTTCGGCCTGCCGATCGGCGCGGGCGATCTGACGCTCAACGTGAACCGCGATGGCATGGAGGTGCGCGGTACGGCAGCGATCGGCAGCGTGCCCGTGGGGCTCACCTGGAGCGAGCGCTTCGAGGAAGATGGCGAGGTGCGGACCCGCTACAAGGTGCGCACCAACCTGGATGCGTCCGGACGCCGCGAACTCGGCCTGGACGGGATCCCGTTCGTTTCCGGGCCGGCCGGGGTGGGCCTGACCTACGCGATTGGCTGGGACGGGATGGCAAGCGGCGCGGCCGAGATCGACCTTGCCGAGACGGTGATCGAGCTCGACCCCTTTGGCTGGTCGAAGCCTGCGGGAGTGCCCGGCCGGGCCTTCGTCCGTTTCCTGGTCCGCGACGATATTCTGACCGAAATGCCCGAGCTGACGGTCCGCGCGGAAGATCTCGAGATTGATGGTGCCGGCCTGTTCCGGCCCGGGCCCGACGGGCCCGAGCTTCAGCGCCTCACGCTCGAGCGGCTCGTGTTCGGCGAGACGGATGCCTTCGTGAACATCGAGCTGCCCGAGGGAGTCCCGCAGGTCATTTCGATCGGCGGTGCGCGCCTGGACCTGCGCGCGGTCGTGGCGGAAATGTTCGAGGAGAGCGAAGGCGGCGCCGAGGCGGACGAGCCGATGCAGTTGATCGTCAGCGAACAGTCGCCGGTGGGAGAAATACGCCTGGGCGAGGAGACCAGCCTGCTCGGCGCACACGGCACGATGTTCAACGACGGTAACGGCTGGAACGATGTCGAATTGCGCGGACAGCTCTCGAACGGCGGCCGCATCTTCCTGCGCGTTGCACCGGGTGAAGGGGCGCGCGACCTTACCTTCGAGACCGACGATGCCGGTGGCGTGCTCGCGGCGCTGGACTGGGTCGACACGATCCGCGGCGGCGAGATGCGTGTGCTCGGCATCATGACGGGGTCGGGCGACGCGGAGGTCATCACGGGCCAGCTCGACATGCAGAACTTCCTGCTCACCGAGGGGCCGGTCGGGGCGCAGATTTTGGCGCTTACGTCATTCTCCGGGATCGCCGACGTCCTCGGCGGCGAAGGGCTGACCTTCCGGCGCGTGGAACTGCCGTTCACGCTGACCGACAGGGAAATCACGATCACCGAGGCCAAGGCACGCGGCGTGAACATCGGCGTACTGGCGACGGGCCGGATCGACCGGGAGACGGACGAGATACAGATGACCGGCGAGATCGCGCCGGCCTACACGCTCAATTCGCTGCTGGCGAACATTCCGCTGATCGGCACGGTCCTCTCGGGCGGTGCGGACGGTGTGTTCGCCGCCACCTTCGATGTGCAGGGGCCGATCGACGATCCTGATGTCTCGGTTAATCCCCTGTCGGTGCTGACGCCGGGGATCATTCGCCGCCTGCTTACCGGGTTCGGGAGTGGAGACGAAACGCTGCCGGCAGACGGCGGGGAGGTCGAGTTGCCCGCGCCTCCCGAGGAAGGCGAATAGGCGCGCTAGACCGGCTTGATCAACGCGTGGCGCTTCTTGCCTGCGGAGAGCTTGATCACGCCGTCCGCGTTGATCGCGTCAGCGCCCACCTCGTGGGTTTCTTCACGTACCGGCTCGTCGTTGACACGCGCGCCACCGCCCTTGATCAGCCGCCGCGCCTCGCTGTTCGATGCCGCGAGTCCGGCGCGCGCCATGAGCGCGAAGAGGGCGATGCCGGCATCGAGTTCGTCGCGCGGCATCTCGGTGGTCGGCAGCCCCTCGGCCGTCACGCCGGCCTCGAAGGTCTGGGCGGCGGTCTCTGCCGCCTGCTCGGCGGCATCGGCGCCATGCAGCATCCGCGTGGCCGCGTTGGCGAGGATCTTCTTGGCGTCGTTGATCTCCGATCCCTCGAGCGCTTCCAGCCGGGCGATCTCGTCGAGCGGCAGGTCCGTGAACAGGCGCAGGAAGCGGCCCACATCGGCGTCCTCGGTGTTGCGCCAGAATTGCCAGTAGTCGTAGGGCGCGAACCGGTCCGCCTTGAGCCAGACCGCGCCGTCGGCGGTCTTGCCCATCTTCGCGCCGGACGCCGTCGTGATCAGCGGGGTCGTCAGGCCGAAGAGTTCCTTCTCGGCGACGCGGCGGCCGAGATCGATGCCGTTGACGATGTTGCCCCATTGGTCCGACCCGCCCATCTGGAGCGCGCAGTCGTGGCGCCGCGCCAGTTCGACGAAGTCGTAGGCCTGCAGGATCATGTAGTTGAATTCGAGGAAGGTGAGCGGCTGCTCGCGCTCGAGGCGCAGCTTCACGGAATCGAACGTCAGCATCCGGTTGATCGTGAAGTGGCGTCCGATGTCGCGCAGCATCGGGATATAGGCGAGCGCATCGAGCCAGTCAGCGTTGTTCACGAGAATCGCGTCGGTCGCGCTCTCGCCGAACCGGACGAAGTTGTCGAATGTCGCGCGGATCGAGGCGATGTTCGCGGCGATCTTCTCGTCGGTCAGCATCTGCCGGGTCTCGTCCTTGCCCGACGGATCGCCGACCTTGGTCGTGCCGCCGCCCATGAGAACGATCGGCCGGTGGCCGGTCTGCTGCAGCCAGTGCAGCATCATGATCGATACCAGGTTGCCGATGTGAAGGCTGTCCGCGGTCGCGTCGTAACCGACATAGGCGGTGATCGGCCCTGCGGCGGCGCGTGCATCGAGACCCTCGAGGTCGGTGCACTGATGCAGGTAGCCGCGGGCCACCAGCGTCTGGACGAATTCTGATCTGTATTCGGACATGTCTTCTCAAACCAGCCTGACGGGCGGAGCGCCGGCTAACTAACACATCTGCGGCGCGTGCGTGTATATCTTCAAGACGAACGGGATAGGAGATTCGCACCATGAGTGCGAGCCGGCTGGCCATCGGCCTGATGAGCGGGACATCCATGGACGGCATCGATGCCGCCCTGGTCCGGACTGACGGTGGCGCCGCGATCGAGCCCGTCGCCCATCTCGCCCGCAGCTATGATCCTGCTTTCCGCGCGGCGTTGCGTGCCGTGGTGGGGGCTCCCGGCCCTCACGAGACGGTCTCCGATGCGCTCACATCCCGGCATGTGGAGATCGTCGCCGCGCTCCTGGATGAGGCGGGCGTCGCTACGCGCGACGTCGCGGTCGTCGGGTTTCACGGCCATACGGTCTTTCACGATCCGGCGAACGCGTTGACCTCACAGATCGGCGATGGCGACCGGCTGGCACGCGAGACCGGGATCGACGTCGTGGCGGACTTCCGTTCGGCGGATGTGGCAAGGGGCGGCGAGGGTGCGCCGTTCGCACCGCTGTTCCACGCCGCATGCGCGCCGGGCGACCGGCCCGTCTGTTTCCTCAATATCGGCGGGGTCGCGAACCTCACCTGGATCGGTGCGGACGCGGACCCGGCGCGCGCGGACGTGTTCGAGCATCTTCTCGCCTTCGATACCGGGCCCGGGGGCGCGCTGATAGATGATTGGGTGCGGCGACATACAGGCCAGCCATTCGATGCCGACGGGCGGCTCGCGGCGGTCGGTCAGGTGGACGACGCGGCTCTCGAACGCTTGCTGGACAATCCCTATTTCGGGATCGACCCGCCGAAGTCGCTCGACCGGGACGCGTTCGACGTGTCACCCGTGCACGGTCTTTCGCTCGAAGACGGGGCGGCAACGCTCGCGGCCTTCACCGTGGCGGCCATCGCGCGCGCCGCTGAATTCCTGCCCGGGCCGCCGGGCCGCTGGATCGTGACTGGCGGCGGGCGCAGGAACGCCGCGCTCATGGGCCGGCTGGAACGCGCGCTGGGGACGGATGTGGTGCCGACGGAGGCGATCGGTATCGACGGTGATGTCCTGGAGGCGCAGGCGTTCGCTTACCTCGCCGTCCGCAGCCTGCGCGGGCTGCCGCTCAGCGGGCCGACGACGACGGGCGTACCCGAGCCGACCCCTGGTGGGCGGCTGTTCCGCGCGGCCTAGTCCTCGTCGTCCTCGTCGTTCTCTTCCTCGATGCCCTCGAGTTCCTCGATCTCGGCGGCGAGCGCCGCCTCGATCTCTGCCGTTCGCCGGTCGAGATAATCGGTGACGGTCTGCTCGAGTTCTTCAAGATGCTCGTTGTAGAAGTGGGTCGCCCCCTTCAGCACCTGGAAGTCGATGATCACGTCCTTCTGCTTCGCCAGCTTGGCGATCAGTTCGGTCACGGATTCCTGCGGGACGATGTCGTCCTTGTCGCCATGGGTGATCAGGCCCGAGGCGGGGCAGGGCGCGAGGAACGAGAAGTCATACATGTTGGCCGGTGGTGACACCGACAGGAAGCCGGTGATCTCGGGGCGACGCATCAGGAGCTGCATGCCGATCCAGGCCCCGAAGGAAAAGCCGCCGATCCAGCACATCGGCGCGTCCTGGTTCTGGGTCTGCAGCCAGTCGAGCGCGGAGGCCGCGTCGGACAGCTCTCCCTCGCCGCGGTCGAAGCTTCCCTGGCTGCGGCCGACGCCGCGGAAGTTGAAGCGCAGCGTCGCGAAGCCGCGCCGCACGAACATCTGGTAGAGCTGGTAGACGACCTTGTTGTTCATTGTCCCGCCATGCTGCGGATGCGGGTGCAGCAACAGCGCGATCGGGGAATTCGGAACCTTCGCCGGGTAGTAACGGCCTTCGAGGCGACCTTCGGGGCCGTTGATGATGACTTCAGGCATTTCCTGTTCCCGTTCCGCCGCCGTGGCGCGGCAAATGACGTGGCAATGGAATCGGGCGCTTGTTCCCGGGTTTCCAACGACTTCAGTCAAATACTTGACCGGTTTCCTCGGACATCTTATATCCCGCATCCGGACGCGCCAGCGCGTGTTCCATCCGGCGGGAAGAGCGATGCAGAGCGCTCTATATCATAAAGGTCGACATGGTATTCAAGCATCTGATTGACGATCTGGACGCGTACATGGAGCGCGATCCGGCGGCGAGCTCCCGAATTATGGTGGTGACCAGCTATCCGGGCTTTCACGCGGTGGTCTGGTTTCGCCTCGCGCACTGGCTCTGGAGCCTGCGGCTGAAGACGCTGGCCCGGTTCGTCGGGAACGTCGGGCGGCTTCTCACCGGCGTCGATATTCACCCCGGCGCGCAGATCGGCCGCCGGCTCGTGATCGATCATGCCATCGGTGTCGTCATCGGCGAGACGGCCGAGCTCGAGGACGATGTGACCCTCTATCACAACGTCACGCTCGGCGGGATCGCGCCGGCGGTGGAGAGCGAGGCGCAGATCGACGTGAAGCGCCATCCGACGGTGCTGTCGGGTGCGATTATCGGATCGGGCGCGCAGGTTCTGGGCCCGGTGACGGTCGGCCGCAACGCCCGCGTGGGCGCGAACGCGGTCGTGGTCAGGGACGTGCCGGAGAACTGCACGGTCGTGGGCATCCCGGCACAGCCGGTCGCCACGTCGTCCTGTTCGCCGGAGCAGTTTTCGGCCTACGGCACGCCGACCGACGAGTTTCCCGATCCCGACGCCAAGGCCATGGGCGCGATGCTGAACGAGATCAGCACGCTGCGCATGCGGGTCCAGGAACTCGAGCGCGAAGTGGAAGAACGTATCCAGCTGCGGCGCGCGTCGGGCGCCAGAGATACCGAGTCCGACGAACCCTCGACATCCGTCTGAGCGGCGGGGTCCGGGGAATCGGCAGGGGAGACAGACGTTGAAACTCAGCACGAAGGGACGCTACGGCGTCATGGCGATGGTGGACCTGGCGCAGTTCGCGGAATCCGGGCCCGTCGCGCTGGCGGAGGTCGCGGAACGTCAGGAGATCTCGCTGTCCTACCTGGAGCAGCTGTTCGCGAAGCTGCGCCGGGCGGGGCTGGTCACCAGCGTCCGCGGTCCCGGCGGTGGCTACCGGCTTGCCCATCCGGCCGAGGACATCCGCGTCTCCGCCGTGATTGCCGCCGTGGACGAGCCGATCCGCACCACCGGCTGCAAGCCGGGCGCGGCCGCGGGGTGTATCCGCCGCACGAGCCGCTGCATGACCCATGACCTCTGGGCGGGGCTGGGCGACCAGATCCACGCCTATCTCGACTCGGTGAGCCTGGCGGACGTCTGTGCCGGCCGGGTCTATCCCCAGCCGCCGCGCGCATCCGCGCCGTCCCTTACCGAAATCGCAGCCGAGTAGCCGGACCCGAGCGCCGTGGACACCTACCTCGATCACAACGCGACCACGCCCGTCCGGCCGGAAGCGGCCGACGCGGTGGCCGACGCCTTGGCGCGCACGGGCAACCCGTCCTCGGTGCACCGGTTCGGGCGCCTTGCGCGGCACGCGGTCGACGAGGCGCGCGAGAATGTCGCCGCGCTGGTCGGCGTGGCGGCGGCGAATGTCGTCTTCACGTCCGGCGGCAGCGAGGCCAACAACCAGGCGCTCGCCGGCCATGGGGGCCCGGTGATCGTGTCGGCCGTCGAACATGAGTCCGTGCTGGCGGCGGCGGGCGACGCGGACATCATCCCGGTTGACGCCATGGGGGTCGTCCGATTGGACGCCCTCGAAAATCTTCTCGCGGAAACAAAGGGTTCCGCGCTTGTTAATGTTATGTTGTCGAACAATGAAACCGGGGTTCTGCAGCCGGTCGGCGAGGTCGCGTCGCTGGCCCGCAAGTATAACGCGCGGGTGCACTGCGACGCCATTCAGGGTGCAGGCAAGGTCGAAGTCTCCTTCGAGGCGCTGGGCGCCGACACGATGAGCGTGTCGGCGCACAAGCTGGGCGGACCGCAGGGCGTGGGCGCGCTGATCGTGCGGGACGGCATTGACCCTGCGCCGCTCCTGCGCGGCGGCGGCCAGGAGCGCCGGCGGCGGGCCGGGACGGAGAATGTCCCGGGGATCGCCGGGTTCGGCGCTGCTGCGGCGGCGGCCAGGCGCGATCTCGAGGATTTCGCGCGGCTCACCGAACTGCGCGACGGGATGGAAGCGCGGCTCCGGGCCGCGGTGCCGGACATGGTCGTGCATGGCGGGGACGCCGTGCGCCTTCCCAACACCAGCTGCATCGGCCTCCCGGGCATGTCTGCGGAGCTGCAGGTGATGCAGCTCGACCTGGCCGGGATCGCCGTGAGCGCGGGTTCGGCCTGCTCCAGCGGCAAGGTCACGCCGAGCCATGTCCTGCGGGCGATGGGGCGGGACGAGGATGCCGCCCGGTCCGCGATCCGGGTCTCGCTCGGCTGGAACACGGAACCGTCGGATATCGACCGGTTCGCGGACGCCTGGCTCGCCGTGGCGCAGCGCCGGGACGCAGGCTCCGGCAGCCGGAGGTCGGTCGCATGAGCGGGGCGCCGACGGCCATCTACCTCGACCACCAGGCGACCACGCCGGTCGATCCGCGCGTGCTCGACACGATGCTGCCCTGGTTCAGTGAAACCTTCGGCAACGCCCATTCCGAGCAGCATGCCTGGGGCCGCCAGGCGGCCGACGCCGTCGAAGCGGCACGCGAACAGGTGGCGGCGCTGATCGGCGCGAGCGCGCGGGAGATCGTCTTCACCTCCGGGGCCACGGAATCCAACAACCTGGCGATCAAGGGCGCGGTCCGCTTCGCCATGCGCCACGGGCGCGGCGATCACATCGTGACGGTCGCGACTGAGCACAAATGCGTTCTCGAATCCTGCGCGGCCATGGCGGAGGAAGGCGCGCGGGTGACGATCCTCGACGTCGATGCCGAGGGGTTCGTCGATCCTGCGGCGATCGCCGACGCGATCACCGACGCGACCGTGCTGGTGTCCGTGATGACCGTGAACAACGAGATCGGGGTGGTCCAGCCGCTCGCGGAGATCGGTGCCGTCTGCCGGGAACGCGGCGTTCTGCTGCACACCGACGCGGCGCAGGCGGCCGGCAAGATCGCGCTCGACGTGGAGGCCATGCAGATCGACCTGCTGAGCATCTCCGGACACAAGATGTACGCGCCCAAGGGGGTGGGAGCACTCTACGTGCGCCGCCGTCCGCGCGCGCGCCTGCTGGCCGAGATGAGCGGTGGCGGGCAGGAGCGCGGAAACCGTTCGGGGACGCTGCCCGTACCGCTGGCCGTGGCCCTGGGCGACGCAGCAGCGATCGCGCACGCGGAACTGGCGGTCGAGGGCGCGCGGCTCGCGGATCTGCGGGACCGGATGCTCGCGCGGCTGCGCGCCGAACATGGCGATCTGTTCGTGAACGGTTCGATGAACCGGCGGGTGCCGGGCAACCTGAATGTCGGGTTCCCGGGCATCGATGCGGAGGCGCTCATGCGGGCGCTCGGGGATGTCGCAATTTCGACCGGCTCGGCCTGTACATCGGCGTCCGTCGAACCATCTTATGTCCTGCGTGCGCTGGGTCTCGACGATGCGAGCGCGGGCGCGTGTATCCGAATTGGATTTGGCCGTTTCACCACGGAAGCGGAAGTCGATGCGGCGGCGGTCTCGATCGCCGCGGCCGTGAGCGCGCAGCGGGACGAACGTCCCGTGCGGGCGGCGGAATAGGGAACTGGAAGGGCGTTATGGCGGCGAACAGCGAGGCAATCGAACAGGTCCGGTCGATCGGGGAGCAGTACAAGTACGGCTTCGTCACCGACATCGACATCGAGTTCGCGCCGAAGGGGCTGAACGAGGACATCATCCGGCTGATCTCCGAGAAGAAGGAAGAACCGGAGTGGATGCTCGAGTGGCGGCTGAAGGCGTATGCCCACTGGCTGACCATGGAGGAGCCGACCTGGCAGAAGCCGCAATACCCGGCGATCGACTTCCAGGACAGCTACTATTACGCCGCGCCGAAGACGTCCGAGAAGCCGAAGTCGCTGGACGAGGTCGACCCGAAGCTGCTCGAGACCTACGAGAAGCTCGGCATTCCGCTCCGCGAGCAGGAGGTGCTCGCGGGCGTGGAAGGCGCGCCGGCGGTCGCGGTGGATGCGGTGTTCGACAGCGTCTCCGTGGCGACGACCTACAAGGCCAAGCTCGAGGAGCAGGGGATCGTCTTCGGCTCGATTTCCGAGGCGATCAAGACCCATCCGGAGCTCGTGCGGAAATATCTCGGTTCCGTGGTGCCGCACGGCGACAATTTCTTTGCCGCGTTGAATGCCGCCGTCTTCACCGACGGATCGTTCGTTTACATCCCAAAGGGCGTTCACTGCCCGATGGAGCTATCGACCTACTTCCGCATCAACGCGGAAAATACCGGCCAGTTCGAGCGTACGCTCATCGTCGCCGACGAGGGGTCCTATGTGAGCTATCTCGAGGGCTGCACGGCGCCCCAGCGCGACGAGAACCAGCTCCACGCCGCCGTGGTCGAGCTGGTCGCGCTGGAAGATGCGGAGATTAAGTACTCGACGGTGCAGAACTGGTATCCGGGCGACGAGGACGGCAAGGGCGGCATCTACAACTTCGTCACGAAGCGCGCGGCCTGCCGCGGCAAGAATTCCAAGGTGTCCTGGACCCAGGTCGAGACCGGGTCTGCGATCACCTGGAAGTATCCGAGCTGCATCCTGCAGGGCGACAACTCGGTCGGTGAATTCTATTCCGTCGCGATCACCAACAACGCCCAGCTCGCCGATACCGGAACCAAGATGATCCACATCGGCAAGAATACCCGCTCGAAGATCATCTCGAAGGGCATCTCCGCCGGCAAGGCCGACCAGACCTATCGCGGGCTGGTGCGGGTCCAGCGCGGGGCCAAGGGCGCGCGCAACTACACCCAGTGCGACAGTCTGCTGATCGGCGACAAGTGCGGTGCGCACACGATCCCCTATATCGAGAGCCAGAACCCGTCCGCGCAGGTCGAGCATGAGGCGACCACGAGCCGGATCGGGGAAGACCAGCTGTTCTACTGCCAGCAGCGCGGGATGGAGGACGAGGAAGCCGTGGCGCTGATCGTCAACGGGTTCTGCAAGGAAGTGCTGCAGACATTGCCGATGGAGTTCGCGGTCGAGGCGCAGAAGCTCGTCGGGATCAGTCTCGAAGGCAGCGTGGGTTAGAGGAGAGTTTTTAGGATGCCATTGCTTGAAATCCGCAACTTGCACGCGAACGTCGATGGGAAGGAGATCCTGAAGGGTCTGGACCTGAGCATCGATGCCGGCGAGGTACACGCGATCATGGGGCCGAACGGGTCCGGAAAGAGCACGTTGTCCTATGTGCTCACCGGCCGCGACGGCTACGAGGTCACCGAGGGCGAAATCCTGTTCGACGGCCGGGACGTCGTCGAGATGGATCCCGACGAACGGGCCCGCGAGGGTGTTTTCCTGGCGTTCCAGTATCCGGTCGAGATTCCCGGCGTAACGAGCATGACGTTCCTGCGCACGGCGGTGAACGCGGTGCGCGAGCATCGCGGCGAGCCGACTTTCGACCCGATGGATTTCGTGAAGTATGTCCGCGAGCGCGCGACCGACCTGAACATTTCCGACGAGATGCTCAAGCGCGCGGTCAATGTCGGCTTCTCCGGCGGCGAGAAGAAGCGCATGGAGATGCTGCAGATGGCGGCGCTCGAGCCGCGTGTCGCGATCCTCGACGAGACAGATTCCGGGCTCGATATCGATGCGCTCAAGGTGGTCGCCGACGGCGTCAACGCCATGCGGGACCCCGCGCGCGGCATGCTTCTGATCACCCATTACCAGCGGCTGCTCGACTACATCGTGCCCGACCATGTGCACGTACTGGCCCAGGGCCGGATCGTGAAATCCGGCGACAAGTCGCTCGCGCTCGAACTCGAGGAAAAGGGCTATGCCGAATTCCTCGAGAACGCGGCCTGACGGAGGCGCAGGTGCCCGACGGAAGCGGACATATGCAGCCCTATCTCGCGCAGGCGCTCGACGCGTCGTCGCGTTTCGCGGGCGCGGGTGTCGACTGGGTCGATGCGCTCCGGCGCACCGGGGCGGATGCCTACAGCTTGCACGGCCTGCCGGAACAGCGCGACGAGTACTGGCGCTATACCAACCTGAACGCGCTGCGCGACGAGAGTTTCCAGCTCGCCGCGACGGCGCCGGCGATCGGCGTGCCCGCGCTGCCGCATCCGTCCGTCGCGGGCCTGGCGGCCTACCGCGTGGTCCTGGTCAACGGCCGCGTGCAGCCGAAGCTCTGCGCGCTCGACGGAATGCCGGACGGCGTGCTGATCAGCGGGCTCGAGGATTTGCTCGGTGCCGCGCCGAACCGCCTGGAGCCCTATCTGGGCCGGATCGCGCCGCTCGCAGACATGCCGATGGCGGCGCTCAACACGGCGTTTCTGCAGGACGGGATGGCGATCTTCATCGGCGCCGACATCGTTCTCGACAAGCCGGTCCACCTGATCTCGATCACGGCGCCCGGCGAGGGCGCGATGATGGTGCAGCCGCGCCATCTCATGGTGATGGAGGACGGCGCGGAGGCGACCCTCATCGAGACGCACATCACCGCGACCGGCGGTTCGAGCTTCAACAACATCGTCACCGAACTGCAGCTCGGTGAGCGCGCGCGTCTCAACCATTTCGTCTTCCAGGAAGAGGCCGATACGAGCGTGCACCTGTCCGGAACGGCAGTGTCGCTCGCGGCGGAGTCCTTCTACGACAGCTTCGTCCTGCAAAGCGGGGCGGCGATCGGACGAAGCGAGATACGCGCCTATCTCAACGGTCCCGGCGCCGACTGCCGGCTCGACGGCGTCTATCTCGCGACGGACAAGCAGGTCGTGGACAACACCACCTATGTTGAACATGCCGCACCGGAATGCCGGTCGCGCCAGGTGTACAAGGGCGTTCTCGACGGCCAGGCACGCGGCGTCTTCCAGGGGAAGGTGCATGTCGTGCGCGACGCGCAGAAGACGGACGGCCACCAGCTGAGCCGGGCGCTGCTGCTTTCGCCGCGCGCGGAGATCGACGCCCGTCCCGAGCTCGAGATCTACGCCGACGACGTCAAGTGCAGCCACGGGGCGACGGCGGGCGAGCTCGACGAGGACGCCCTGTTCTACCTGCTGAGCCGAGGCGTGCCGCGCGTCACGGCGCGCCGGATGCTGATCGAGGCGTTCCTGTCGGAGGCGATTTCGGAGATCCCTCTGGCACCCGTCGCGGAAGATTTCTCGGCGCATGTGCGCCAATGGCTTTCCGCCCATGTCGATCAGTCGTCGGATGGAGAGGCTGCATGACGACCGCCAACACAGCCGCGGCCGGCGCGTCAGTCTACGATGTCGATGCCGTGCGCGCCGACTTCCCGATCCTGGGCGGGACCATGCACGACAAGCCGCTGGTGTTCCTGGACAGCGCGGCCTCGGCGCAGAAACCGCGCCAGGTCATCGATGCCGTCTCGCGCGCGTATGAAACCGAGTATGCGAACGTTCATCGCGGTCTCTACCAGATCAGCGAGGCAGTGACGGCGCGCTACGAGGGTACGCGCGAGACAATCCGGAAATACATCAACGCGGCCCACACCCACGAGATTATCTTCACCCGCAACGCGACGGAATCGATCAACCTCGTGGCCTACAGCTTCGGGCGGGGGTTCCTGGAGGAGGGCGACGAGGTCGTCATCTCCGAGCTCGAGCATCATTCCAACATCGTGCCGTGGCAGATGCTGCGTGACGAGAAGGGCATTGTCCTGAAGGTCGCGCCGGTCAGCGACGACGGCGAGTTGATCATGTCCGAGTTCGAGGATCTGCTCGGGCCGAAGACGAAGCTTGTAGCGCTCGCGCATATGTCGAACGTGATGGGGACGATCCTGCCGGTCGAGGACATCGTCCGCCTTGCCCATGCCGTGGGCGCCAAGGTGCTGCTCGACGGCTGCCAGTCCGTGACGCACATCCCCGTCGATGTGCAGGCTCTGGGCTGCGATTTCTATGTCTTCTCCGGCCACAAGCTCTATGGCCCGAGCGGGATCGGCGTGCTGTATGGCCGCGAGGAACTGCTCGATGCGATGCCGCCCTTCATGGGGGGCGGGGACATGATCTCGTCCGTGACCTTCGAGAAGTCGACCTGGGCGAAGCTGCCCCACAAGTTCGAGGCGGGAACCCCGGCCATCGTCCAGGCGATCGGCCTGGGTGCGGCCATCGATTATGTGACCGGCCTCGGGCTGGACGCGATCGGCAATCATGAAGCCGACCTGCTGAACTACGCGACCCAGAAGCTGTCGAGCATCGACGGGCTTCGGATCATCGGCACCGCGCCGAACAAGGCGAGCGTCGTTTCGTTCACGCTGGACTTCGCGCATCCCCATGACATCGCGACGATCATCGACCGCGCGGGCGTGGCGGTGCGTGCGGGCCATCACTGCGCCCAGCCGCTGATGGAGCGGATGGACGTGCCCGCGACCGTCAGGGCGTCGATCGGGCTTTACAACAAGCGTTCGGACATCGATGCGCTGGCGGCGGCGCTCGGTGATGTGCAGGAGCTGTTTGGTTGATGAGCGATGATCTGAGAGAACTCTACCAGGAGGTCATCCTGGAGCATGGGAAGAATCCGCGGAACTTCCACGCGCGTGACGATGCCACCAACGAGGCGCGCGGGAACAACCCGCTGTGCGGCGATCAGCTCGTGATCTACCTGAAGCTCGACGATGACGGGCGGGTGGATGAAGCCTCTTTCCTGGGCAAGGGCTGCGCGATCTCCATGGCATCCGCCTCGATGATGACGGAGCTGGTGAAGGGGCGGACCCAGGCCGAGGCGGAATCGCTGTTCGAGGCGTTCCACGACATGTGTACGGGCGAGGAGAACGGCCACGACCTGCCCGACGAGGTGGAGAAACTCCGGGTGCTTTCGGGCGTTCGCGAGTTTCCGACACGGGTGAAGTGCGCCACGTTGCCCTGGCACACCCTGGTGGCCGCGCTTCAGGGCGAAGACGAAATTTCGACGGAATAGGATCGACCGGCATGAGCCATGATCATGAAATGGGCGCGCCGATGGGCATGTTTCCCCCGATGCCCCCGGGTGAGGAAACCACCGCGCGGGCAGGAGAGCCGCTGCCCGAGGGCACGAGTGTCGCCGGGCGCGACGCGGTGATCGCGGCCCTGCGGACCGTGCACGACCCGGAAATCCCGGTGAACATCTACGACCTGGGGCTGATCTACGACCTCGAGATCCACACGGACGGCTCCGCGCGGATCGACATGTCGCTGACCGCGCCGGCATGCCCGGTCGCCGGCGAGATCCCGTTCTGGGTGGCCAACGCCGTCGCGGATGTCGAGGGGGTCGGCGAGGTGCAGGTCAATCTGATCTGGGATCCGCCATGGGATACCGGTCGCATGTCCGATGATGCCAAGCTGGCCCTTGGAATCGACTGACCTATATAGATTGCCGTTGAGACCTCCGAGGAGCTCGAAATGCCGGAACCCATCATCAAGCTGACCGACGCGGCCGCCGCGCGGGTGAAGACCCTGATGGAGAAGGCGGAAGAGGATGTCGCGGGCCTGCGGGTCGGGCTGTCGACCCGCGGCTGCTCCGGGCTTTCCTATGTCGTCGAGTATGCCGACGAGGCGAAGCAGTTCGAGGAAGTGATCGAGGACAAGGGCGTGCGCGTGTTCATCGACCCGGCCGCAACCATGTTCCTGATCGGCGCGACGATGGACTATCGCGAGGGCAAGTTCGAGTCCGGTTTCGTATTCGACAATCCCAACGCCAAGGGCACCTGCGGGTGCGGCGAATCCTTCCACGTCTAGGCCGGCCTGCCGCCTGCGATGCCGCGCGTGACCTTTATCGACGGCGCCGGAACGGCGCATGACCTCGACGTTCCCGTTGGGCACTCCCTGTTGCAGGTCGCCTGGGACAACGGGCTGGATGTCGAGGGGGCGTGCGAAGGCGCGATGGCCTGTTCGACCTGCCACGTGATCGTCGATCCGGAGTGGTTCGCGCGGATGGACCCGCCCAGCGAGGACGAGGAGGACATGCTCGACCTCGCGCCGGGCCTCAAACCCACGTCGCGGCTGGGCTGCCAGGTCATCGTTACCGAGGCGCTCGACGGTCTCGTCGTCCGCCTCCCGGCGTCAACGCGCAACCTGCTGCTGGGCTAGCGCTCGCATGGGCTATTTCGACGATCTGGAGCTGTTCCCGCGCCTGCGCGCGGCCGCGCCGAGCTGGGAGCGTTACGTGGCGCATCCGTTCGTGGACGGGCTTCGGGACGGAACGCTGCCTGACGTCGCGTTCCGCCACTATCTGGGGCAGGACTATCTGTTCCTGATCCATTTCGCGCGCGCCTATGCGCTGGCGGCCTACAAGGCCGATACGCTTGCGGACATTCGCGACGCGGCGGCGGGTATGCGCGCGATCGTCGATACCGAGATGGCGCTGCACGTCGAATATTGTGCCGGCTGGGGCCTGACGGAGGCCGAAATGCAGGCGCTGCCGGAATCCTCGGCGACCATGGCCTACACGCGCTACGTGCTGGAGAAGGGGCACCAGGGCGACCTGCTCGACCTCTATGTCGCGTTGGCGCCCTGTGTCATCGGTTATGGCGAGATCGGCGCGCGCCTCGCGGGCGATCCCGCAACTGTCCGTGACGGCAATCCCTACGCATCCTGGATCGATATGTATTCCGGTGACGATTATCAGCCGGCCGCGCGCGCCCACGCCGAAACACTCGACCGGCTCTGGCAGCGGCGCGCGGGGAAGGGCCGGCTGGACGAGCTCGCGCGCGTGTTCGAGGAGGCGACCCGGCTGGAAGCCGATTTCTGGCAGATGGGGTTGGACGCCAGCGTCAGCCAGCGGGGCTAGCGCGCCGGCGTGTCGCCGAAGTTGATCGTGATCTCGATATTCTCGTTGGCGGAGCGCACGCGCCCGTCGTCCCACAGCACCGGATCGGCGTCCGGACCGCGGGTGAGCGAATAGCGCTCCGCGGGAAGCCCTGACCGCGCCATGCCGCTACCCGCCTGTGCCAGCAGCTCGTCGCCGGAGTAGGGCCGACCACGGCTGAGCGTCACCTTTCCGCCATGAACGACGATGTTCGCGCGCCAGTCGTCGCTGCCGCCGATGACCTTCTGCACCCGGCGGATAACGTTCTCGACCTCGCGGGCGGCGGCTGTCGGGCGGCTCACCACCTGGTTGCCGCTGACGTTGATGCGAAACGAAAGCGGTCCTGTCATCAGCCCGGGATCGAAACGGAACTCCCGCTGGAGCGCCGTGATGGCAGCGGCCTCCGTGGCGTTTCGGGCGTTCGCCATGTCCGCGGCGACCGTATCGAAACAGGCAAGCCTTTCGGTGCTGTCCGTGAGCGCGGCACAGCGGGCAACGTCGTCCCGCAGATCGCCATGGGCGGGCGTCCCGGCGAATGCCGCGACGGCGAGGAGCCCGGCCGCCAGGGGCATCGCGTATTTCTGAGCGGCGGTGATGCAGTTCGATACCATACGGGAAAGATGGCAACTGCGTACGGCGCGATCAAGGTAGCCAAGCATTCGTGACCGGTTTGCCGATCATGCCGACACGCCTATATTGCCGCCCGTGAGCAGCACCGACAACAGCACCGTGAACAGTCTGGGGTTCGACCGCCCGCCGGCGGAGACGCGCGTCGTCGTCGCCATGTCGGGCGGCGTTGACAGCTCGGTCACGGCGGCGCTGCTGCACGAGGAAGGCTACGACGTCGTCGGCATCACGCTGCAGCTCTACGATCACGGGGCGGCGACGGCGCGGGCCAAGGCCTGCTGCGCCGGGCAGGACATCTACGACGCACACCGCGTCGCCGACATGATCGGCTTTCCCCACTATGTCCTCGACTATGAAAGCCGGTTCCGCGAGGACGTAATCGAGAACTTCGCCGATGCGTATGTGCGCGGCGAGACGCCGATCCCCTGCGTGACCTGCAACCAGACGGTGAAGTTCCGCGATCTCGTCGCGACGGCGCGGGACCTGGGCGCCGATGCGCTCGCGACCGGCCATTATATCCGCCGTGAGGCGGAGCCGAACGGCGCGGAGCTGCACCGCGCCGTCGATGCGTCGCGCGACCAGAGCTATTTTCTGTTTGCGACGACCCATGAGCAGCTCGACTATCTGCGGTTCCCGCTCGGCGACATGCCCAAGGACCGGGTGCGCGAACATGCCCGGCGGCTCGGCCTGGAGATCGCCGACAAGCCGGACAGCCAGGACATCTGCTTCGTGCCGGACGGCAAGTACGCCCAGATCGTCGAGAAGCTGCGCCCCGGCGCCGCGGAACCGGGGGACATCGTCCATCTCGACGGGACGGTGCTGGGCCGTCACGAAGGCATTCTGAATTTCACCATCGGCCAGCGGCGCGGCCTCGGGGTCGGCGGACGCCGGGACGCCGGGGAGGACGCGCTCTACGTGGTACGCCTCGAGCCGGACCGTCGGCGGGTGATCGTCGGACCGCGCGACGCGCTGGCGACATCGCGAATTCCCGTCGGCGGCCTGAACTGGCTGGGGGCGGGTGATGCCCCGCCGGCGGGCGGTGTCGATGTCTTGGTCAAGATTCGCTCGACCATGGAGCCCGTGCCGGGCCGCGTCGAGGGCGTGTCCGATGGGCGCGCGATCGTCGAGCTCGCGACGCCGGAGTTCGGCGTCTCGCCGGGCCAGGCGGCGGTGTTCTATGATGGCGACAGGGTACTGGGCGGCGGCTGGATACAGCGCCGCGATCAACGGAGTGAAGCAGCATGAGCGTATTTGTACTGGTCCACGGTGCCTTCCATGGCGGCTGGTGTTTTGAAAAGGTCGTGCCGCTGCTGGAGGCCGCGGGGCATACGGCCATCGCGGTCGATCTGCCGGGGCACGGCGACCATGCGGCACCGATGGAGAAGGTCACGCTCGATGCGTATGTCGGCCATGTCTGCGACGTTGTCTCACAGCAGCCGGAGCCGTTGATCCTGCTGGGGCACAGCCTGGGCGGGCTGACGATCACACAGACGTCCGAGCGCCTGCCGGACAAGGTTGCGTGGGTGGTGTATCTGACGGCGGTGATGCCGGCGAACGGCCAGTCGCGCGCCGATCTTTCCAAGCTGGAAGGCGACAACGCGGTCACGGCGAACCGGATCCTGTCGGACGACGGGCTGTCCGTGACGTTGCCCGACGAGATCATCCAGCCGACCTTCTATGGCGAATGCCCGGACGAAGACGTGGCGCGCGCAAAGGAGCGTCTCGTCCCGCAGGCCATCCAGATTTTCCAGCAGCCGGTCGAGACGACGCCGGAGCGTTTCGGCTCGGTCAAGCGCGCCTATATCGAATGCCTGCGCGACCAGGCGATCAAGATCGAGATGCAGCGCAACATGATCGAATGGTTGCCCTGCGATCGCGTGCTGACGCTGGATACGGACCATTCGCCGTTCTATTCGATGCCCGAGGAACTGGTTTCGACACTGCTCGAACTCACCTGATCCCGGCGCGTACGGCGCGGGGGCTTTTGCTCGCGCGGCAGCGGGGGATTGCGTAGCATGATGTCTCGTCGCCCCATGCCGGACAGACGGTCGAAAACACAAAGTCATCTTTCGAGGAGAGCCCCATGACACTCATCACACGAAACCCCGCGACCATCGCGCCGCCTGCCGCCATGTACAGCCATTCAGTGGAGATACCGCCCAACGCGCGCTGGCTGATCACCGCTGGCCAGGTCGGCGTCACGCCCGACGGCACGGTGCCCGAGGGCTTCGAGGCGCAACATGACCTGATCTGGCAGAACACGCTGGCGATCCTCGAGGATGCCGGCTTCGGGCCGGAACATATCGTGCGCCTGAACGTCTATTCGACGGATCCGTCCGGACTCCAGTATCTCAAGCCGCATCGCGAGAAGTATCTCGCGCCCGGCCATGTGCCGGCCTCGACCTGGGTCGTGATCAGCCAGCTCGCCAACCCGCAGTGGGTGGTCGAGATGGAGACCATCGCCGCGAAGCCGGAATAGGCCGCGGGCATCGGGGCCGGGCCCGGCGTCCCGGTCAGTCCGCTCGCCATGAGCAGCGCGCAAGACAGCCGCTTCCGGCAGGGTGCCTGGCCCTATGGCCTGATCCTGGCCGCGGCGTTCATCCTCGCGTCCAACCACATCATCGGACGCTGGGTCCAGGGTGACATGCCGCCCATGGCGATCGGCTTCTGGCGGCTGTTCATCGCGACCGCCGTCCTGCTGCCCTTCGTGGGCTGGTCGGTCTGGGCGAAGCGCGGGCTCCTCATCCGGCACTGGAAGTTGTTCCTCGTCCTGGCGGTGGCGCTGGGTCCGTTCGGGAACGCGGCGGTCTATGTCGCCTACCACTTCACCACCGCGATCAACGGCGGGGTCGTCTCGACGGCCCAGCCGGTGGCGACCGTGCTCATCACCTTCCTCGTGTTCCGCGAGGCGATCAACCGGGTCCAGGCGCTGGGGATGGTGGCCGCGACCGGCGGCGTGTTCGTGATCCTGTCGCGCGGCGATCCCGCCGTTCTGCTCGCGCTCGAACCGAACATCGGCGACTTGATCATGCTGGCGGCGATGTTCGGCTTCGCGGTCCACAACTCGCTGCTGCGGAAGATTCCCGGGAGCTTTTCGACGGCGGAGATCCTGCTGAGCGTGCAGTGTTTCTCGATGCTGGTGATGCTGCCGCTCTACGCGATCGAGACCGTGGTCTACAAGCCGATGCCGCTGACCTGGGAGGCGGTCGCGGTCATGGCCTGGGTGGGAATCGCCGTGGCCATCGTAGCGGTGGGGTTCACCAACACCTCGGTGCTCGCGCTGGGGGCCAACAAGGCGACGATCTCGAACTATATCCGCGCCATGATCACCGCCGTGCTGGCGATCGTGATCCTCGGCGAGACCCTCGAACTCTTCCACCTGTTCGCCTTCGCGTGCATCGTCGCGGGCGTCGTCATGCTGGGCCGCGGGCGGCGTCCGCGCGCCGCTTGACAGGCGGTCGGCGCAGCACCTATATCCCCAGCCGCACCCGGGGCGGAGTAGCTCAGCTGGTTAGAGCAGGGGAATCATAATCCTCGTGTCGGGGGTTCGAGTCCCTCCTCCGCTACCACTTTTCCGGAAAGCCCGCCCGTGAGGCGGGCTTTGGCGTTTCAGTCGCATGCGCGGCACGACGGAGACAGTTTCCGCGGCTGTGCGAGAGGGTGCCCGCGACAGTTCTTTCCGGGCCGGATCATGTGTATGTTGGCCGTCCCTTGTGGGCGGGCGCACAGGCTTGCGTGTGCCCGATCCGAATTCCAAGTGAGTGAGAGCCGATGTCCGACGCCGCACCCCTGACGATCCGCCTGAACCCCGCCGACAATGTGGTCGTTGCCCGGGCGGAGATCATGCCCAACACCGCCATCCCGGGGGAGGACGTGACGACCAACGCGCCGATCCCGCGCGGCCACAAGATCGCCACGCGGCCGATCGCCAGCGGCGAGACGGTCATCAAGTATGACCAGATCATCGGCTACGCCGCCCAGGACATCCGGCCGGGTGATCATGTGCATCTCGAGAATTGCGAGTTCCGGATGGTCGATCGCGACTACCAGTTCGCGACCGACCTGCGCGAGACCCCGATGGTGCCCGAGGCGGAGCGTCGGACCTTCGAGGGCTATGTGCGCAAGAACGGCAGCGTGGGCACGCGCAACTATATCGGCATCCTGACGTCGGTGAACTGCTCGGCGACGGTGGCCCGCTACATCGCGGAGTCCTTCAACGCGACGGGCAAGCTCGACGACTATCCGAATGTCGACGGCGTCTCGGCTTTCGTGCATGCGACCGGCTGCGGCATGGCCGATTCCGGCGACGGCTATGCGAACCTGCAGCGCACGCTGTGGGGCTATGCGCGCCACCCGAACTTCGCGGGCGTCCTGATCGTCGGGCTCGGCTGCGAGGTGAACCAGATCCCGTTCCTGCTCGATGCCTACGGGCTCGAGATCAACGACACCTTCCAGACGATGACGATCCAGGAATCCGGGGGCACCCGTAAGACCGTGGACGAGGCGATCGAACGCATCTCGACCATGCTCGAGCCGGCGAACGCCGCGACCCGCACAACGGTGCCGGCGAGCGAGATCACGGTCGCGCTCCAGTGCGGCGGCTCGGATGCCTATTCCGGGATCACGGCCAACCCGGCGCTCGGCAACGCGGTGGACCGGCTGGTCGCCCAGGGCGGCACGGGGATCCTGGCGGAGACGCCGGAAATCTATGGCGCGGAGCACCTGCTGACGCGGCGCGCGATCAATGCCGAGGTAGGACAGAAGCTGGTGGACCGCATCAAGTGGTGGGAGGACTACACCGCGCGCAACCACGGCTCGATGGACAACAACCCGTCGCCGGGCAACAAGGCGGGTGGCCTCACGACCATCCTCGAGAAGTCGCTGGGCGCGGCGGCCAAGGGCGGCACGACGAACCTGACCGGGGTCTACAAGTATGCCGAGCCGGTCGACACCAAGGGCTTTGTGTTCATGGACTCGCCCGGCTTCGACCCGGCGTCGATCACGGGCGAGGTCGCGTCGGGCGCGAACCTGGTGTGCTTCACGACGGGCCGCGGCTCGGTCTATGGCTGCAAGCCGTCGCCGTCGATCAAGCTCGCGACCAACACCCAGATGTACGAGAGCATGTCCGAGGACATGGACATCAACGCCGGCAAGATCGCCGACGGCGACGCGACCATCGAGGAGGTGGGCCTCGAGATCTTCGACTACATGCTCGACATCGCGAGCGGGAAGCAGTCGAAGTCCGAGGCGCTCGGCTTCGGCGACAACGAGTTCATCCCCTGGCAGGTCGGCGCGGTGATGTAGCGGAGCCGATCGTATGGACGTCTTCGATCTTTCGGGCCGGGTTGCGCTCGTCACCGGCGGCGGGCGCGGCATCGGCGCGGCGGTCTCGAAGCTGCTCGCCGAGGCGGGTGCCGCCGTGGCCATCAACTATGTGTCGAACGAGCAGGCCGCGCGCGACACGATGGACGCCATCGCGGCGGCTGGCGGTCGCGCCCATGTGGTGCAGGGCGATGTCGCCCGGAGCGCGGATGTCGATCACATGGTGGCGGAGGTCGAGGGCGCACTCGGGCCCGTCGATGTCCTGGTCGCCAACGCGGGCGCCGGCAAACGCCTGCCGATCGAGGAAACGACGGAGGCGGACTTTGTCGACACCCTCCAGAACAATCTGACATCGGCATTCCTGTGTTCGCAGGCGGTGCTGCCGGGCATGCGCGAACGCAAGTGGGGCCGCCTGATCTATGTGAGTTCGGGCGCGGCCTACAATGGCGGGCGTGTCGGCGTTCACTATTCGGCGTCGAAGGGCGGCATGGAGGCGCTCGCGCGGGCCTATGCCCGTCGCCTCGTGGAAGAGGGAATCACCGCGAACTGTGTTGCGCCGACGATTATCCTGACCGACATGACCTCGACCGCGCGCACACCGGAAGAGATTGCTTTCTCGCCCCCGGTCGGACGCCATGGCGATGTCGATGAGGTCGCGACGGCCGTCCTGATGCTGGCCACGAACGCCTACATGACCGGCCAGACCGTGCACATGAACGGCGGTCTCTACTTCAACTGACGCGGCGTCAGCCGTCTGCGAATTGCGCCGCGTCCCGGTGCGGCTGCAGTAGAAGCTTTCCGCGGACCCGGCCCTCGTCCAGATGCCGGTGTGCCTCGACCGCGTCGTCGAGCGGCAGTTCGGCATAGATCGCCGGGGCGATGTCGCCGCGGGCGATCATCTCCATCAGCAGATCGAGGTCACGGCCGGTCTGGCCGGGCGCGTGATCGAAGGAATGAATCGAGAAGGGGCGCACGGCCGGGCACCGCGCCCAACGTTTCGTCTGGGCGGCGAATATGTCGTCCGCCGGCAGTCCCTCGATCATGCCGTACAGCACGAGGGTGCCGTGGATCGCGAGCAGATCGAGAAGCCCGACGAAGCCCGGCCCGCCGACGGGGTCGATGAAATGATCGACGCCGCGCCCGCCGGTGATGTCCATGATCGCATCCCCGAGTTCGCTTTTACTGGTGTCGATCACATGGTCTGCGCCGCGCCCGCGCACGAAGTCCGCCTTTTCCCGGCCGCGCGCGAGCGCGATCGTCTCGAGGTTCGCGGCGTTGGCGAGATCGAGGAGCGCGCTTCCCACGCCGCCCGACGCGCCGACGATCGCCACCGTCTCGCCGTCGCGCACCCGCGCGCCGGAATGCAGAATCCGGTAGGCCACCCGGTAGTTCATCAGGCAGCCGGCGAGGGCCAGATCGAAGCCGGCGGGGCAGGGGAAGGCCCAGTCGGCGTCAATGGCGACGAACTCCGCGTAACAACTTCGTTCGGGCACTGCCGAGACCACCACCGGGTCGCCGACGTTGAACTTCGTGACCCCGTCGCCCAGCACCGCGACGGTGCCGCTCATCTCGATGCCCGGGATCGTCGGCAGCTCCGGCATCCAGGGGTAGCGCCCGTCGCGCACGAGTTGGTCGGCGACCCCGATGCCGATGGAGTGGGCCTTCACCAGCACCTCGCCGGGGCCGGGTTCCGGGGTGGGAATTTCATCGACCCGGAGCACCTCGGGCCCGCCGGTCTCGTGCAGTCTCACGGCTTTCATCGTGTGCAGTTCCTCTGTCGCTGGTGTTGCCCTCAGTCGGCGCGCCGCCTGACAGGCGGCAGTCCGACGCCGCTTGCCGGCCGCTCCAGAAGCACCTCGCGGCGGAACCGCAAGAGCCGGGCCGGCCGGCCGCCGGTCTTGGAGGATTTCGCGCCGGTATCCTCGACGAGACCCTGATGCTCGACCAGGCGACGGAAGTTCGCCTTGTGAAGCTCAACGCCGGCGAGCGCCTCGACCGCGCGCTGGAGATCGAGGAACGTGAACTGTTCCGGCATCAGTTCGAACACGACGGGCCGGTACTTGATCTTGCCGCGCAGGCGGGAGATCGCGGTCGCCAGGATCCGGCGGTGATCCGCCTGCAGGCTCTCGGCGTCAATCAGCGCCGCCTCGCGCGGCGCCCAGCAGGCAGAGCCGTCGCGATGTGCCTCCGGGACGAGGCCGATCTCGTACAGGAGTTCGTAGCGCTCAAGCGCGAGTTCCTCGTTCCAGTGGGAGTCGGGATCGCCGAACGCCAGCCGTGCGCGCTCCTCGCGCGCCTTGCGTTCGTCGCGCGGGGCTTCCGCAATCCAGCCGGCGATGCCGTCGCGCACCGTGGCCAGTATCGCGGGCTCACCCGAGCGCCAGTCCTCCCAGGGAAAGAACGCGTACCAGCCGCGCCACGCGCTCGCCTCGATACGCCGGGGCTTGTTCTCATGGACCAGCGCAAGGTAGCCGATCGACAGTGCGCGTCCCGGGCGGGCGCGGGCGCTGGCGTGTCGGTTGGCGTCGCCGAAGCTGTAGAGCTGTTCGACATAGCCGAGTTCGAAGCCGGTCTGTTCCTCGACCCAGGTCCGGAGGCCGGCGTCGAGGGTGCGGTGATGGGGCTCAAGCGGGCCGGAGGGCAGGGCGGCCGGCCGGCCCGGGTCGGGCTGCAGGATCAGGACCTGCGGACCGTCGGCCGCCACCGCGACGATCACCGCGCCCAGCTCGACGGTGATCGCGTCGTGGCGGCTGCGCGGGGCCGGGTCGTTCGAAGTCATCGCGCGTCACTCATGTCGCGTCAGGTCACGTGCGGCGCCGGCGGCGCGAAAGCCGTCAGGCGCGTTTCGACGGCAGTGACCTGTTCCCAGCTCTCGGCGTTGACGTCGAAGACGGCGATGCCCGCCGTCGGGAAGCCGCGCGTCATGGCGCGCATCGCGTCCGCGTCCGGGGCCGGCCCGGCGAGCATCCGCGCCAGCACCTCTATCCCCGGATTGTGTGCCACGACGGCCGCCGTTTTTGCGGTGTCGGGCAGGGCTTCGATATGGGCGAGGAGCGTGCCCGGCTCGGCGAGGTAGAGATCCTCGAGGACATCGTGGGGCGGGCGCGGGGACAGACGGTCGCGCATGGCATCCCAGGTCTCGCGTGCGCGCACGGCCGCGGAGACGAGCGCATGATCCGGGACGGACGCGTGCGACATCATCCAAGCTGCCTGCACGATGCATTCCTCGTGACCGGTCTCCGTCAGGGCGCGGTCGCGGTCATCGGTCCCGTTCTCGGCCCAGGCCGTCGCCGCGTGGCGGAGCAACATCAGTCGTTTCATTTCCGTCGTTCCGCGATTGTCTCGGGCCGGACGGTCAGCGTAGCGAATCCGTGTGACTCGCGCATGCCGTCGCGGTGCATTTTGCGCCCGCGAAGCGCGCGTGTTGCGATGCGACAGGCCATTTGATTTGGCGGCGCGCGCGCCTATATCCTGACCGGTGCCGGGCAGCCTCGCCGAAACGCCTTGTCAGCAAGGATTTTCGCGATTCCGGGCGGGCGAAAATAAATCGTTCGAAAACCGTAAAAAAGCGTTTGACTTGCCCGGGCCACAGTCGTACAACCCGCCCTCGCCGTCCGGTTGGGGCGAGTACCCAGTTGGGCGGCTCTGCTACATGCCGAGTTCATTCGCTCCTCACTTGGAGCGGGTTTCGGCATCTGCGCTGTTGGACATTGTGAATACCTGAAGAAGGGATGCGCAGGCGGCGGTGCGTGATATCAACACGTCCGCTTGCACGCGCATTCTTGGAATGTAACGAGGTACATTAGATTGTGCCTCGCTTGTGCTAAGTAGACGCTTCTAGTCAACCCGACCAAGGAACCGTTGTTCCACGGATCGGGGAGGTCAACTTGAGAGTTTGATCCTGGCTCAGAGCGAACGCTGGCGGCAGGCTTAACACATGCAAGTCGAAGGTGAAGCCAGAGCTTGCTCTGGTGGAAACTGGCGGACGGGTGAGTAACGCGTAGGGATGTGCCTATGAGTACGGAATAACCGTTGGAAACGACGGCTAATACCGTATACGCCCCCCGGGGGAAAGCTCCGGCGCTCATAGAGCAACCTGCGTCCGATTAGCTTGTTGGTGAGGTAACGGCTCACCAAGGCTACGATCGGTAGCTGGTCTGAGAGGATGGTCAGCCACACTGGGACTGAGACACGGCCCAGACTCCTACGGGAGGCAGCAGTGGG
>JAYQGE010000018.1:0-72466 GCA_038140435.1 Rhodospirillaceae bacterium
TTCGGGGCCGACGATTCCGTTGTGATGGGCTCGCGGCTCGCGCGGTCGCTCGGCGTACGGGTGGGGGACAAGGTGACGCTGGTCTCGCCACGCGGGACCGTGACGGCGTTCGGGACGGTGCCGCGAATGCAGGCCTACCGGGTGGTCGCCACCTTCGAAATCGGCATGTTCGAGTTCGACAGCAGTTTCATCTTCATGCCGCTTCCCGCCGCGCAGCAGTATTTCCGCCTGGGCGACACGGTCAACCAGCTCGAGGTGTTCGTTGACGATCCCGACAACTTCCATCGCCAGCGCCGCGCGATCCGCGGCGTGATCGGCCCGGAGCACCGGGTGTTCGACTGGCAGCAGGCAAATAGCAGCTTTTTCAACGCGTTGCAGGTCGAACGGAACGTCATGTTCCTGATCCTGACCCTGATCATCCTGGTCGCCGCGTTCAACATCATCTCGAGTCTCATCATGCTGGTGAAGGACAAGGGCTCGGCGATCGCGATCCTGCGCACCGTCGGCGCGTCGCGGGGCATGGTCATGCGGGTGTTCTTCATCGTCGGCGCCAGCATCGGCGTGGTGGGCACGCTCGCCGGGGCCATCCTCGGGCTGGTCTTCTCGAAGAACATCGAGGCGATCCGCCGCTGGCTCGAATCCTTCACGGGTACCGACCTGTTCGCAGCCGAGATCTATTTCCTCAGCCAGCTGCCCGCCGAGGTCGATCCGGGCGAAGTGGTGATGGTGGTGTGCATGGCGCTCGGCCTGTCGGTTCTTGCGACCCTCTATCCGAGCTGGCGCGCGTCCCGGCTCGACCCGGTGGAGGCGCTTCGCAATGAGTGAGGCGGCGCTGGAACTGCGGGGTGTATCGCGCACCTTCCACCAGGGCGGGCGCGACATCGAGGTGCTGCGCGACGTGGGCATGTCGCTGGTGCCGGGCGAGATCGTGGCGCTAGTAGGGCCTTCCGGGGCCGGAAAGTCCACACTTCTGCATATTGCCGGCCTGCTGGAACGCCCGGATTCGGGCAGCGTATTGGTCGGGAGCGAGGATGCGTCCACGCTGCCGGAGGCCGAGCGTACGCGCCTGCGCCGCGGCACGCTGGGGTTCGTGTACCAGTTCCATCACCTGCTGCCGGAATTCTCGGCGCTCGAGAATATCATGCTGCCGCAGATGATCGCGGGCATCAGCCGGGCCGAGGCGCGCTCGCGCGCGGGCGAACTGCTGGACATGGTGGGGCTGGGCGACCGCGCCACCCATCGCCCAGGGCAACTCAGCGGCGGCGAACAGCAGCGCATAGCCATCGCGCGCTCGGTCGCCAACGCGCCGGCGGTGCTGCTGGCCGACGAACCGACCGGGAATCTCGATCCCGAGACCGCGAGCGGGGTGTTCGGGCAGATGCTCAAGCTGGTGCGCGGGGCCGGGCTGGCGGCGCTGATCGCGACCCACAATCACGATCTGGCGGCCCAGATGGACCGGACGCTCCAACTGCGTGACGGACGAGTCGAAGAAGCCTGAGTTTTCCCCGGAATGCACGCGATTGCCGGGGCCTGACGGTCGCCGAATCGGGCTAGTGTCGGCGGGTCATGCCGCACGCAGATTTCGTCCATCTCCGGGTCCATTCCGCCTTTTCGCTCGCCGAGGGCGCGCTGCGCGTGCCGCAGCTTGTCGATCTGTGCCGGGACCGCGAAATGCCCGCGGTCGCGATCACCGACACGGGCAACCTGTTCGGGGCGCTCGAATTCTCGCTCGCCGCTGCGAAGGCGGGTATCCAGCCGATCGTCGGGTGCCAGCTCGCACTGGCCCAGGACGCCGAGGAGGGCGGCAATGTGTTTCGCGGCGGCAACCGCGTGGCGGCCGAGGACCAGATCGTGCTGCTGGCCCAGTCCGAGACGGGTTACGGCAACCTCCTGCGGATCGTCAGCCGATCCTATGTCGAAATGGCCGACGACCGGCACCCGGTGGTCTCGCTGGACGACCTGGCGGGCGAGACCGACGGGCTGATCGCGCTGACGGGCGGGGCCGCGGGCCTGCCGGGACGCCTGCTGGCCGAAGGGCAGACGGATGCCGCAGAGGCCGCGCTCCTGCGCCTGAAGGAGATGTTCCCCGGGCGGCTCTACATGGAACTCCAGCGTCACGGGCTTGAAATCGAGGATCGCCTCGAGCCGGCCTTCATCGACCTGGCCTATACCTACGATATCCCGCTGCTGGCGACCAACGAGGCGTTCTTCGCCGACGAGGCCATGTACGAGGCGCATGACGCGCTCCTGTGCATCTCCCAGAGCGCCTACGTTTCTCAGTCCGAGCGGCGGCGGGTGACGCCCGAGCACCGGTTCAAGTCGGCGGCGGAGATGCGGGCGCTCTTCGCGGACCTGCCCGAGGCCATCGAGAACACGCTGGTCGTGGCCCGGCGCTGTGCGTTCATGCCCACCGAGGCGGCGCCGATGCTGCCGCCGTTCCCGACCGAGGACGGGCGCTCGGAGGAACAGGAACTGACCCGCGCGGCGGAGGAGGGGCTCGAGGCCCGGCTCGTCGCCCATGTTTACACCGAGGAGATGGGTGAAGCGGCCCGTGAAGCCGTCGCCACACCCTATAGAGAACGGTTGAAGTTCGAGCTCGATACCATTGTTAATATGGGATATCCGGGTTACTTCCTGATCGTTTCCGACTTCATCAAATGGTCCAAGACCAACGGCGTCGCCGTCGGCCCCGGCCGCGGTTCCGGCGCGGGATCGGTTGTCGCCTGGGCGCTGACGATCACCGATCTGGATCCGTTGCGTTTCGGGCTCTTTTTCGAGCGGTTCCTGAACCCGGAACGCGTGTCCATGCCCGACTTCGACATCGACTTCTGCCAGGAGCGGCGGGACGAGGTGATCCACTACGTCCAGCAGAAGTTCGGCCACGACCGGGTCGCGCAGATCATCACCTTCGGCAAGCTGCAGGCGCGCGCCGTGGTGCGCGACGTGGGCCGGGTCCTGGAAATGCCCTACGGCCAGGTGGACCGGATCGCGAAGATGGTCCCCAACAACCCGGCAAACCCGATGACGCTGCAGGAGGCGATCGACAGCGAGCCGCAGCTGCAGGCCATGCGCGACGAGGACGAGGCGGTCGGCCATCTACTCGATGTCGCGCTCAAGCTCGAGGGGCTCTACCGCAACTCCTCGACCCACGCGGCGGGCGTCGTCATCGGGGACCGGCCGCTGTCGGATATCATCCCCCTCTACCGCGATCCGCGTTCGTCCACGCTCGCGACCCAGTTCTCGATGAAATATGTCGAGGCGGCGGGCCTCGTGAAGTTTGACTTCCTGGGGCTCAAGACCCTCGATGTGCTGCAGAAGGCCGTCGAATACCTCGCCGATCGGGATATCGAGATCGATCTCGCGGCCCTGCCGCTCGATGACGAGAAAACCTTCGAAATGCTGGCGCGGGGCGACACGACCGGGGTTTTCCAGTGTGAATCCTCGGGTGTGCGGGACGTCCTGCGCAAGCTGGGGCCGGACCGGTTCGAGGACATCATCGCCGTTGTCGCGCTCTATCGCCCGGGGCCGATGGACAACATCCCGAGCTACATCTCGCGCAAGCACGGGAACGAGGAGGTCGATTACCTGCATGACGACCTGGAGGCCTGCCTGAAGGAAACCTACGGCATCCCGATCTACCAGGAGCAGGTGATGCAGATGGCCCAGGAGCTGGCGGGCTATACGCTCGGCGGCGCCGACCTGCTGCGCCGGGCCATGGGCAAGAAGATCAAGGCCGAGATGGACGCCCAGCAGGAGACGTTCGTCGCCGGCGCCAAGGAGCGCGGGGTCGACGAGCGGACCTCGACCCGGATCTTCGAGACGATCGCCAAGTTCGCCGGCTACGGCTTCAACAAGGCCCATGCGGCGGCCTATGCGCTGATCGCCTACCAGACGGCCTATCTCAAGGCGAACTACCCGGTCGAGTTCTTCGCGGCCTCCATGACCCTCGACATGGGCAACACCGACAAGCTGGCGATCTACAAGCAGGAACTCGCGCGGAACCGCATCGACCTGCTGCCGCCGGACGTGAACCGGTCGGGCGTGGACTTCACCGTGGCCTCGATCGCTGACGAAACAGCGGACGCGGAAAGCCCCATCGGGGGCATTCACTATGCGCTGGCGGCGATCAAGGGCGTGGGCCGGGCCGCGATGGCGGACCTCGCAGGTGAACGCGACGCGAACGGCCCTTTCAAGTCGCCCTACGAAGTCGCGAGCCGCCTCGATGCCCATGTGCTGAACCGGCGCCAGCTCGAGCAGCTCGTCCAGGCGGGTGCGTTCGACAGTCTCGACGCCAACCGTGCCCGGACCTTCGACGCCATCGACCAGATTCTCGGGCACGCCCAGAGCATCCAGCGCGAGCGCGAAAGCGGCCAGTTCAGCCTGCTCGGCGACGCGGAATCCGGCGCCATGCCGGAGCTGAAACCTGCCGACAGGGCCGACTGGTCCCAGGCGGACCGCCTGCAGCGCGAGCTGGACGCCGTCGGGTTCTACATGTCTGCCCATCCGCTGGACGAATATGGCAGCCTGCTCGACCGGCTCGGCGTGGTCGGGAGCGCCGAGCTCGAACAGACGGTCGAACGCCAGGGCGGGGCCGCCAACGTGGTCCTCGCGGGGTCGGTGATCGCGCTCCAGCAGCGGACATCCCAGCGCGGCAGCAAGTACGCCTTCGTCCAGCTTTCCGATGCGGCGGGCACCTTCGAGGTCACCATGTTCGCCGAGGTGCTGGCGGCGTCGCGGGACATTCTCGAGAGCGGCAAGCCGGTGCTCGTCCAGACCGCGGCGCGGATCGAGGACGGGCAGCTTCGCCTGACAGGCCAGAGCGTGCGGGAACTCGAGGCCGCGGCGGCGAGCGCGCCGGTCGCGATCAAGATCTGGGTCGATGGCGCGGAACCCATCGGTTCGCTGAAGACGCTGATCGACCGGGAGGCGCGTCCGGGCGAGGGGAAGCGCGCCAACGGGCGCATCCGGCTGATCATTCCCGACGGCGAGCAGGACGTGATCGTGCGGCTCGACGGCGGGTATCTGTGCACGCCCGAGCTGAACCGCGCCATGCGCGCCATTCCCGGGGTCGTTGACGTCCAGGAAATCTGATCGTGCGGCGCACGTTCCCCGAGGGCCTTGAGCGTTCGGGGGGAACGCCCAAATTCACGCAAGACACGGTCCCGGACGCCCTGAGAGCCTCACATGCGCTTGCGGCCGGTAGATGGGGATTGCTGCACGTGCTATCCGGAATGCTCGTGTTCGTGGACGAAGAAACGGCGGGGAGTCGGTGATCACGGCGCCGGCGGAATGGGTCATCCCGCCCGAGCGGCGCCATCACGTCCGGATTCCGGAGGCTGTTACCTTCCGGATCGATTTCTACCGTGCACCGGCATAACCGGGCTTTCCCGATCCCGCGTTCGGAGGTATATGACTCTTTCAGGGCAACCGGAGGTGCAGCATGTCCACGAAATTGTTGGAAAAAACCGCTAGCGAGGCGGCGGACCGCGAGGTCGGCCATTTCGAGATCCTGGTCGATGACGAAAAGACCCGCGTGACCCAGTGGCACATCAAGCCGGGGCAGCAGACCGGCTGGCATCTGCACGATTTCGACTATCTGACGATCCAGCAGTCGGAGGGACGCCTGCACATGGATCACGCGGACGGCAGCCAGCGCGACGTCGATTACGTTCCCGGCAAGGCCGTGATGATCAAGGCGCCGGTGGAGCACAACGCCACGAATGTGGGCGATGTCGATATCCGGGTGCTGGAGATCGAATACAAATACTGAGGAGCGCGGCGATGTCCCGGAAGCTCGAGCAGAAAACACGCGAAGAGGTGCCGGAGGAGAATCTCGGGCACTACGAGGTGCTGGTCGATAACGAGACGACGCGGATCACGTTCCACCGCATCGAGAAGGGCGAGTGTTCGGGCTGGCACAAGCACGAGCACGACTATGTGGGCTACCACTTCGGCGATAGCGAGGTGCAGATCGAGCGCGGCGACGGGGATGCGCCGACCGCCATGGCCTCGAAGACGGGGGTCGCAACCTTCTACGAGGTCGGCGACGGCTTCGAGCACAATGTGACGGTGCTTTCCGAGACGCCCCTGATCGCGCTCGAGATCGAATACAAGAAGCCCTAGGCGTTTCTTCCGAATAACCCCTTGTCATCGGTGCGGGATGCGGGTATCACCCCGCCGATCCCGCGCGGTGCGGGACATATTCCACACGCAGACCTGCGGCAGGCGGACAGACAGACCCGCTCGTCGATCCGGTGCCCCGACAGGGGCGGCAGTCTGCGGAGGCCTAACCGGTAAAGGAGCGACCATGGCGGTCCCAACATTCACGATGCGCCAGCTGCTGGAAGCTGGCGTCCATTTCGGTCACAACACGCGGCGCTGGAACCCGAAGATGGAGCCGTTCATCTTCGGCGTGCGCAACGGCATTCACATCATCGACCTGCAGCAGACGGTCCCGATGCTCTATGCGGCGCTGAACGCGGCGCGCAGCGTGGCGTCGGAGGGCGGGCGCGTGCTGTTCGTCGGCACCAAGCGCGCAGCCAGCGACATCGTCGCGGAATCGGCACGCAAGTGCGGCCAGTACTACGTCAACCAGCGTTGGCTGGGCGGGATGCTGACCAACTGGACGACGATTTCCCAGTCGATCAAGACCCTGCGCGAGCTCGACGAGCAGCTTGCCGACGAGGCGGCGCTCGGCCTGACCAAGAAGGAACAGCTGAACCTGACGCGCCGGCGCGACAAGCTCGAGATGGCGCTCGGCGGCATCAAGGAGATGGGCGGACGCCCCGACCTGGTCGTGGTGATCGACACCAACAAGGAAGACATCGCGATCAAGGAAGCCAAGAAGCTCGGTATTCCGGTCGTCGGCGTGGTCGATTCCAACTCCAACCCGACCGACATCGACATGCCGATCCCGGGCAATGACGACGCGATGCGGGCGATCCAGCTCTACTGCGACCTGTTCGCCGGCGCCGTGATCGACGGCCTGCAGCAGGACATGGCGGCCGCGGGCGTGGACATCGGCGCGGCCGAGGCCCCGCCGGTTGAAGCCGCAGTTGCCGAAGCCCCCGCAGAGGCACCCGCGGAAGCCGCAGCAGAAGCCGCGCCGGAAGCGCCGGCCGAAGCTGCGCCGGAGACACCCGCGGCGTAGCGCCGAAAACGCATTTTAATCAGTACGTTAGAAAACCAGATTCGAGTGGAGAGTCAGCATGGCTGAGATCACGGCGGCTGCCGTCAAGGAACTGCGCGAGAAGTCCGGCGCGGGCATGATGGATTGCAAAACCGCACTGACCGAGAACGATGGCGACCTGGAAGCGGCGGTCGACTGGCTGCGCAAGAAGGGGCTGTCGGCGGCCGAGAAGAAGGCCGGTCGCGCCGCGGCCGAGGGCCTCGTTGGCATGGCGGTCGATGGCACGACGGGTGCGCTGGTCGAGGTGAATGCCGAGACCGACTTCGTCGCGCGCAACGAGATCTTCCAGAACTTCGTCTCAAAGGTGACGGCGCTCGCGCTCACGCACGGCGACGACGAGGCGGCACTCAAGGCCGCGTCCGTCGATGGCGGCGCGTCGGTCGAGGAAAGCGTCGTGGACCTGGTCGCGACCATCGGCGAGAACATCGGTTTCCGCCGCTCGACGGGCCTTTCGGTCGAGAATGGTGTCGTGTCCGGCTATGTCCACAACCAGGTCGCGCCGGGCCTCGGCAAGATCGGCGTGCTGGTGGCGCTCGAATCCACCGGCGACGCGGCGAAGCTGGACGAGCTCGGCCGGCAGCTCGCGATGCATGTCGCCGCGGCCCAGCCGCAGTTCCTCGACATTGCGTCCGTCGATGCGAACGCGCTCGACCGCGAGCGCGAGGTCCTGTCGGAACAGGCGCGCGCGTCGGGCAAGCCCGAGGAAATCGTCGAGAAAATGGTGGAAGGCCGCCTGCGCAAGTTCTACGAAGAGGTCGTGTTCAGCGAGCAGACCTACGTGATCGACGGTGAAACGAAGATCTCGAAGGTCGTAGAAGCCGCGGCGAAGGAGGCCGGTGCGCCGGTCACGCTCGCCGGTTTCGTGCGCTTCACGCTGGGCGAGGGAATCGAGCGCCGGGAAGAGGATTTCGCGGACGAGGTGGCGAAGCTCGCCAACTAGGCCCGCGGACCGGCCGAACGGAACGGTAATCCGATGGCAGGCACATCCGAGTTCAAGCGCGTTCTCCTGAAGGTTTCGGGCGAAGTCCTGATGGGCGACGGCGAGTTCGGCCTCGACCCGAAAATGGTCGGCCGGGTCGCGGCGGATATCGCCGAGGTACAGCGCTCGGGCACCGAAATCTGCCTGGTCGTGGGCGGCGGGAACATCTTTCGCGGTGTCTCTGTTGCGGCCCAGGGCATGGAGCGGGCGAGCGCCGACTATATGGGGATGCTCGCCACCGTGATGAACGCGCTGGCGCTGCAAAGCGCCCTGGAGGAGCTCGACGTTCCCAACCGCGTGCTGTCCGCCATTCCCATGTCCACCGTGTGCGAGCCCTATATCCGGCGCCGCGCGGTGCGGCACATGGAGAAGGGCCGGGTGGTGATCTTCGCGGCCGGCACGGGCAATCCCTACTTCACGACGGACACGGCGGCGGCGCTGCGCGCATCCGAGATGGATTGCGACTGCCTGCTCAAGGGGACCAAGGTCGACGGGGTCTATTCGGCGGATCCCGAGAAGGAGCCGGACGCGGAGCGGTTCGACAGCCTGACCCATTTCGACGTGCTGCAGCGCGACCTCAAGGTCATGGACACGGCGGCGATCTCGCTGTGCCGCGAGAACGATATTCCGATTCTGGTGTTTTCGATCCAGAATGCCGGGGAGGTAAACCGGGTCCTCAACGGATCGGGACGCTTCACGATTGTCAGAGGGGAGAAATAGGTGTCGGCTGACGAGAATGACCTCAAGCGCCGGATGGACGGCGCGATCGAGGCGCTGAAGCGCGAGTTTGCGGGCCTGCGCACGGGGCGTGCCTCGACCTCGCTGCTGGACAACATCCAGGTGGACGCCTATGGCGCGGCCATGCCGATGAACCAGGTGGCCTCGGTGAGCGTGCCCGAGCCGCGCCTCCTGACCGTCCAGGTCTGGGACAACGGCAACATCAAGGCCGTCGAGAAGGCGATCATCGACTCCGAGCTGGGCCTCAACCCGCAGACGGAAGGCAACCTGATCCGCGTGCCGATCCCCGAGCTGAGCGAGGAGCGGCGCGAGGAGATGACCAGGGTCGCGGCCAAGTATGCCGAGCAGGCGCGGGTCGCGGTCCGCAACGTGCGCCGGGACGGCATGGACGCGCTGAAGAAGCTCGAGAAGGACGGTGAGATCTCCCAGGACGAGCATCGTGCGCGCGGTGACGACATCCAGCAGATGACCGACGGCCACATCTCCAACATCGACGAACTGCTCGAGGCCAAGGAGCAGGAGATCATGCAGGTCTGATCCCGATATGGCCGGCGACGCAGACCAGCAGGCCAAGGTGCCCGCGCATATCGCCGTCATCATGGACGGCAACGGACGCTGGGCGCGCGCGCGCGGCCTGCCGCGCTCGGCGGGGCACGGCAAGGGCGCCGAGGCGGTCAAGCGGACGCTGGAGGCGGCCGAGGCGCTGGGGGTCGGGTATCTCACGCTGTTCGGGTTCAGCTCGGAAAACTGGAACCGGCCCGACGGCGAGGTCGGCGATCTCATGGGCCTGCTGCGCCGCTATCTGCAAAGCGAGACGGCGAACCTGCACCGGCGCAACATCCGCATCCGCGTGATCGGCGACCGGGATCGCTTCGCGCCGGACATCGTGACCCTGATCGAGGCCGCGGAGGAGATGACCGCGCAGAACACCGGGCTGAACCTGACCGCGGCGCTGAGTTACGGCGGACGCCAGGACATCACCGTTGCCGCCCGGACGCTCGCGCGCCAGGCTGCGGACGGGACGCTCGACCCCGCCGCCATCGACGAGGACATGGTCGGCCGGCACCTGTGGACCCACGACCTGCCCGATCCGGACCTTCTGATCCGCACCAGCAACGAGCAGCGGATCAGCAATTTCCTGCTCTGGCAGTGCGCCTACACCGAGCTGGTGTTCGTGGATGTCCTCTGGCCGGAGTTCGGGCGCGCGCAACTCGAGCAATGCATCGACGAGTACGACCGGCGCGAGCGCCGGTTCGGCGTGCTCGCCGGCTAGCGAACCTTGAACAGCGACCCCCAGGCGTCCGCGCGCGGCTCCGGCAACCTCCTGCTACGGGTCCTCTCGGCCCTCATGCTGGTGCCCGTCGTGCTCGTGTGCGTCTGGCTGGGCGCACCCTGGTTCGCGGCGATGCTCGCGGTGGTCGCGCTCGCAGCGGGCGCGGAATGGCGGGCAATCACGGTCACGGAAACGGCGGGCCTGCGGATGCTGTCGATCATTGTGCCGCTGTTCGTGCTGGTCGTGGGGGAGGTGGCGAGCCCCGCGGCGGGGATGATCGCGCTGATCGTCGGGCTCGCGCTCACGGCGGGAACGTTCGCCGCGCCATGGGGGGAGCGGAGCTGGGCGCTGACGGCCCACCTGCATCTCGGCCTGGCCGTGATCGCGATGCTGTTCGTGCGTGCGCAGCCGGAGACCGGCCTCGACCTGATCTTCTTCCTGTTTGCCGTGGTGTGGATGTCCGATATCGGCGGCTATGCCGCGGGCCGGCTGATCGGCGGGCCACGCCTGGCGCCGCGTGTCAGCCCGAACAAGACATGGGCCGGCGCCGTGGGCGCCATACTGTTTTCGCTGGCGACGGCAGCGGTGCTCGCGCGTGCCGTCGGCGTCGCGGCCGAGCCGGCCCTGGCGATCGCGGCGTTGCTCAGCGTCGCGACCCAGACCGGTGATCTCTTCGAATCCTGGCTCAAGCGTCGGTTCGGCGTGAAGGACTCCGGCACGCTTATTCCCGGGCATGGCGGCGTCCTCGACCGGATCGACGGGCTTCTGTTCGCGGCACCCGTGCTGGCCGTGATCGTCCTGCTGTTCGGAACGGAGTTCGCGGCATGGCGCTGAGCGAAATCAAGGAGCCGTCGCGTGCGCGCCGCATCTCGATCCTCGGCGCGACCGGGTCCATCGGCAACAGCACGGCGGACCTCATCCGGCGCAACCGCGACCGCTTCGACGTTGTGGCCGTCACGGCGCACCGCAACGCGGAGGCGCTTGCGGCGTTGGCGCGTGAATTCGACGCGGAGCTCGCGGTGGTCGCGGACCCGGACGCCTATCCCGCGCTTCGCGATGCGCTCGTGGGGACCGGCACGGAGGCCGCCGGCGGACACGACGCGCTCACCGTTGCCGCGGGCGTGGACGCGGACCTCATCGTCGCGGGGATCGTCGGCGCCGCCGGCCTCGATTCGACGCTCGCGGCCGTGGGGCAGGGTTCGCTCGTGGCGCTCGCGAACAAGGAGAGCCTGGTCTGTGCCGGCGATCTGGTGCTCGCGGCGATCGAGAAATCGGGCGCGCGCCTGCTGCCGCTCGATTCCGAGCACAACGCGATCTTCCAGGTGTTCGAGAACGAGAATGCGGGCGACGTGGAGAAGCTGATCCTGACGGCATCTGGCGGGCCGTTCCGCACCTGGTCGCGCGCGCGCATGGCTGCCGCGACGCCGGACGAGGCGGTCGCGCATCCGAACTGGGACATGGGCCGGAAGATCTCCGTCGATTCGGCGACAATGATGAACAAGGGGCTGGAACTGATCGAGGCCGCCTATCTCTTCCCCGTCGCACCGGAAGAGATCGAGGTGCTCGTCCACCCGCAATCGGTGGTCCATTCGATGGTGGCCTATGTGGACGGCTCGGTGCTGGCGCAGCTGGGGCCGCCGGACATGCGGGTTCCCATCGCCCATGCGCTCGCCTGGCCGGCACGCATGGAGAGCGCGGTCACGCGCCTGGACCTGGCGGCGGTCGGGTCACTGGAGTTCTCCGCGCCGGATGATGAGCGTTTCCCCGCCATCCCGCTCGCGCGCGCCGCACTCATGGCGGGCAGGGGGGCGACCGTGATCCTCAACGCCGCGAACGAGATCGCGGTCGAGAGCTTCCTCGATGCGCGGATCGGGTTCCTCGACATCGCCGAGACCGTCGCCCGTGTCCTGGATCGCGTGGAGGGATTTGAGATCGCCTCGCTGGAGGATTTCCGGTCGCTCGATCGTGAAAGCCGCGAAATCGCTAAAAACCTTGTAAAATCTGCTTCTTAACGCCACTTCAAGCATTGCCGGTCAGGCTGCTGGCGGGCAACTGACAAGGAATGGTGCCGCATGGGCGGTCTGGTCGAAACGATATTCTGGTTCCTGGTGGTTCTGACGCCGCTCGTGTTCGTGCACGAGTTCGGCCACTACTGGTTCGCGCGGCGCGCCGGCGTGCGCGTCGAGGTGTTCTCCGTCGGCTTCGGGCGCGAGCTATTCGGATATACCGACCGCGCCGGCACGCGCTGGAAGTTCAGCCTCATCCCGTTCGGCGGGTACGTGAAGATGTTCGGCCAGAGCGATCTCGGCCCGGACGACGACGGAGAGGAGATGACCGCGGCGGAACGCGCGGTCGCGTTCCATTACAAGAAATTGTCCCAGAAGACCGCGATTGTCGCCGCCGGCCCGCTGGCCAACATCATCTTCGCGATCGCGATCTTCACGATCCTGTTTGCCACCGCGGGCCAGCCGTTCACGCCGGCCAAGGTCTCGGAGGTGATCCCCGGATCGGCTGCGGAGACCGCGGGTCTCCAGTCGGGTGACGTGTTCCTCGAGGTGGCGGGGCGTTCGATCGCCCGTTTCGAGGAGGTGCAGCAGCTCATCCGGCTGCACCCCGGTATTCCCGTCGACATCGTCGTCGATCGCGACGGGCGCGAGCTGAACCTGGTGGCCACGCCGCAGGTGAGCGTCCTGCCGGACGGGCTCGGCGACGAGGCGCGCATTGGAGTCCTCGGTGTGCGCGGTCTCGAGCGCGCGTTCGAACGCCACAGCGTACCCGCAGCTGCCTGGCAGGGTGTGCGGGAGACCGTGCGCCTGGTCTCGGTCACCGTCACCGCGATCGGGCAGATGTTCGGCGGCGAGCGCAGTGCCAAGGAACTGGGCGGACCCGTGCGAATCGCACAGATGTCCGACAGTGCTGCCGACGCCGGAATCTCGACGCTGGTGATCTTCGCCGCGTTCCTTTCGATCAATCTCGGTCTCATCAACCTGCTCCCGATTCCGTTGCTCGACGGCGGTCACCTCATGTTCTACGCCTATGAGGCGTTGTTCCGCCGGGCACCGGGCCGCTTGGCACAGGAGATCGGCCTGAAAATCGGGCTGGTTTTCGTCCTCGGCCTCATGCTATTCGCCACGTTCAACGATATTGCCCGACTTCCTGCCGTACAGCGTATAGTGGCGTTGTTCACCTGACCCTAAGGGGTTGGCGAAAAAAGAAGAAACGGGTGACCGAAAGGACTGGGACGAGCGCGTGTTGTTCCGTACCTGCAAGACTCTCGTCGCGGCCGCGCTGGCGGGCGGCGTTCTCGCCGCATTTGCGCTGCCGCAGCCGGCGGCCGCACAGTCGCGTCCCGCACCCGTGGTGGAAGAGATTCGCGTCGTCGGCACGCAGCGCATCGATCCCTTGACGGTCAACGCGTATATGCAGATCAAGCCGGGTGAGCGCTACGACCCGGCCAAGGTCGACGATTCCCTGAAAAACCTGTTCAACACCGGGCTGTTCGCCGACGTCACACTGCGGCGGGAGGGCGATGCGCTGATCGTCCAGGTCGTCGAGAATCCGATCATCAATCGCATCGCGTTCGAGGGCAATCGCAAGATCGACGATGAAGGACTGCTCGCGGAAGTGTCCCTGCGGCCACGGGTTGTTTACACGCGCACCAAGGTTCAGAGCGACGTCCAGCGGCTGCTGGATATCTATCGGCGCTCGGGCCGGTTCGCCGCCACGGTCGATCCCAAGGTCATCCAGTTGCCGGAGAACCGGGTCGATCTCGTGTTCGAGATCGATGAGGGCGGCAAGACGGGCATTCGCGCCATCAACTTCATCGGCAACAAGGAATTCTCCGACGGGGATCTCCGCGAGACGATCCAGACCACGGAGACCGCCTTCTATAATTTCCTGTCGAGCAACGACACCTATGACCCGGACCGCCTGTCCTTCGATCGGGAGTTGCTGCGGCGGTTCTACCTTTCGGAAGGATATGCCGACTTCCGAGTTGTTTCGGCGATCGCGGAACTGACGGAGGATCGCGACGATTTCATCGTCACCTTCACGCTCGACGAAGGGCCGCAATACGATTTCGGCACGCTGGAGGTGCTCAGCCAGCTCCGTGGCGTTGAAGGCGCGGAACTGGGCGGCCTGATCGCTGCCGACCCGGGCGATACCTACGACGCCGACGAGGTCGAGGAGACGGTCCAGTCGATCACGGATTCGCTCGGTGAGCGCGGTTTCGCGTTTGTCGATGTCCGTCCGCGCGTGAACCGGGACCGTGAGGCACGGACCATCGACGTGACCTACGAAGTTCGCGAGGGACCGCGGGTCTTCGTGGAGCGTATCGACATCGCCGGCAACGTTCGCACGCTGGACGAGGTCATTCGCCGCGAGTTCAAGATCGTCGAGGGCGATGCCTTCAACACGGCAAAGCTGCGCCGGACCCGCCAGCGGTTGCAGGATCTCGGCTTCTTCTCGCGTGTGGACATCAACAACACCCCGGGCAGCGCCAACGACCGGACCATCGTCAGCGTCGAAGTCGAGGAGCAATCCACCGGTGAGCTGTCGATCGGTGCGGGCTTCTCGTCTTCGGCCGGCGTCCTGACCGATCTGTCGCTGCGCGAGCGGAATCTCCTCGGGCGTGGCCAGGACCTGAGAGTGAGCACGACCCTCGCCGCGAAACAGCAGCAGATCGATCTCAGTTTCACCGAGCCCTACTTCCTTGACCGGGATATCGCGGCCGGCTTCGATCTGTTCATTCGCAAGACAGACTTCAGCGACCGCAGTTCGTTCGAACAGGACGAGGTGGGCTTCGGCCTGCGCGCGGGCTATCAGCTCACCGAACGTCTCCGGCACACCGCGCGCTACCGGTTCACGCGCGACAGCATTGACGATATCGAGACCGACGCCTCCGATGTCGTCAAGGCGCAGGAGGGAACGTTCACCACCTCCTCGATCGAGAACGATTTCTTCTACGACGCGCTCGACAGCCGCTTCGATCCGACCGACGGTTATTCCCTGTCCTACAGCGTTGACCTTGCCGGCTTCGGCGGATCGGAGAAGTTCATTCGCAACGAGGTCGGCGCGGACTTCTACACGCCGTTGTTCGGCACCTCCTTCATCGGCAGCGTCGGCGGCGAGGCCGGGGTGCTTACGTCGCTCGAAGACGATGAGCCGCGAATTGCCGAGCGGTTTTTCCTCGGCGGCAGCAGTCTGCGTGGTTTCCGCAGCGGCGGCGTCGGGCCGCGCGATCTGCGCACCAGCGATGCGATCGGCGGTAAGCAGTACTACAGAGGTTCCGCGGAGCTCGGGTTCCCGCTTGGGCTGCCGGACGAGTTCGACATCAAGGGCGCGGTCTTCAGCGACATGGGCAGCGCGTGGGGTGCCGATGATCCGTTCCCGGACATCGCGGACGATTCAAGCGTGCGCGCATCCCTCGGTATCGGCCTTGGCTGGGGCTCGCCGGTGGGACCGGTTCGGGTGAACCTGTCGCGAGCCTTTCTGAAGGAAGATTATGACAGGACCGAGTTCTTCAGCTTCACTTTCGGAACCCGGTTCTAACGGAGGAACATTCATGCGTATGCACCGGCTCCTTTTGGCCGTGACGGCCGTGGCGACGGTTCTCCTGTCCGCGCCGGCGATGGCCCAGGATGTCGAGAAACCTCCCGTCCCCTCGATCGCCATCATCGATGTCGACAAGGTGATGCGGGAATCGCTCGCCGTGAAGTCCGCGCGCACCCAGATCGACGAGATCGCCGGCAATCTCCAGGAACAGATCGCGAAGGAAGAGGAAGCGATGCGCTCGGAAGAGCAGCAATTGCAACAGCAACGCGCGATCCTGACGCCGGAGGTTTACTCCGAGCGCCGCCAGTCGCTGCAGGAACGGGCGGCCACGTTGCAGCAGCGCGCACGGTCACTTCGCCAGACCCTCGACCGCGGTATGGCGCAGACCATGCAGCGTATCCAGCTCGTCCTGTTCGACGAGGTCGGCAAGCTCGCCGAGGAAATCGGCGTGAACCTGGTTCTGCCGCGTTCGCAGATCGTGGTGGCGTTCGACTCGTTCGACATCAGCGACGAAGCATTGAAACGCCTCAACGAACGGCTCTCGGAGATCGAGATGTCGCTTCAGCAGGAGCAACCGGGCGAGACCGCGCCCAAGTAAGCCGGGACGATGGCGGATCCACGCTTTTTCTCGAACAAGGGGCCGTTTGCGCTGTCCGCGCTCGCGGAGATTGCGGGTGCCAGCCTCGCCGACGGTGCAAACCCGGACCTCATGATCGAGGACGTTGCGCCGCTCGATGTCGCCGGCGCCGGGCATGTCAGCTTCCTGGACAACCGGAAGTACGTATTAGCATTCGAAGTGTCCAAGGCCGCGGCATGTATCGTCTTGCCGGCACTGGCCGAGCGCGCACCGGCCGGCATGGCGCTGCTCCTGAGTGATACGCCCTATCGCGGCTATGCCCGGATTGCCCACGCCTTCTATCCGTCCGACCCGGGCGGCGGCGGTGTGCACCCCGACGCTTCCGTGGAGGATTCGGCGGAACTCGGCCCGGATGTCACCATCGGTGCAAACGCGGTTGTCGAACGCGACGTGCGCCTGGGCGCCGGCGTGGTGATCGAGGCGGGCGCCGTTGTGGGACGTGGCGTGACGGTTGGCGCGGGTACGGTGATCGGCACCGGGGCCAGCCTTTCGCACTGTGATGTCGGGGCGCAATGCCAGTTACACCCTGGCGTGCGCATCGGCACGCGCGGCTTCGGCTTCGACATGTCCGCGGAAGGGCATCTCGACGTGCCCCAACTCGGACGGGTGATCGTCGGTGACGGCGTCGAGATTGGTGCCAATGCCACCATCGACCGGGGTGCGGGCCCGGACACGGTCATCGGCGACGGCTGCAAGATTGATAATCTGGTGCAGATCGGGCACAACGTCCGCCTCGGCAGGGGCTGCGTAGTGATCGCGCAAGCCGGTGTCGCCGGCAGCGCAACGCTTGAGGATTTTGTGATCCTGGCCGCGCAATCAGGAGTCGCGGGACACATCACTGTTGCGCCCGGAACCCAGCTTGCGGCGCGCAGCGGACTGATGCGCGACTCCGAGCCCGGCGCGAAACTGGCGGGCAACCCGGCCATCCAGGCCAAGGAATATTTTCGCCAGATGGCGGTTCTGGCCAAGATCACCAAGGATCGCGGCCGCTAGACACAGGACGGATTCGCCCGGACAGCGACTATGGATACGAAGCTCGACCACTCCCAGACGAACACCAACGCACGCGAGGCCGTCGATATCCTCGAGGTGATGGAGATGATTCCCCATCGCCAGCCATTCCTGATGATCGATCGGGTGGAGGATATCGTCGTGCGTCAGAGCGCGACCGGCATCAAGAATGTCACGATCAATGAACCGTTCTTCCTCGGGCATTTCCCGGTGCGGCCGGTCATGCCGGGTGTGCTCATTATCGAGGCGATGGCGCAGACAGCCGCCGTACTCGTCGTCGAAACCCTCGGCGAGGAGGCACTTGGCAAGCTGGTCTACTTCATGACCATCGACAACGCCCGTTTCCGCAAGCCTGTCGTCCCGGGCGACCAGCTGAAACTCTACGTCTCGATCCAGCGCAATCGCGGCAATGTCTGGAAGTTCGACGGCGAGGGCAGGGTCGGCGACACGGTGGTGGCCCAGGCGACCTATTCCGCGATGATCATGGATGCCTAGATGAGCGGTATCCATCCCACGGCGGTCGTTGAAGACGGGGCGAAAATCGGGGCCGATGTCGTCATCGGCCCTTACTGCATTGTCGGCAGCGAGGTTGTGCTGGACGACGGTGTCCAGCTCCACAGCCATGTTGTCGTCGGCGGGCGCACCAGCATCGGTGCCGAGACCGAAATCTACCCGTTCGCGTCGATCGGATTGCCGCCGCAGGACCTCAAGTTCTCGGGCGAGGATTCCGAGTTGACGATCGGTGCGCGCAACCGCATCCGCGAGCATGTGACCATGAATCCGGGTACCTCGGGCGGCGGCCTGATCACGAGCGTCGGCGACGACTGCCTGTTTATGGTGGGCGCGCATGTCGCCCATGACTGCCGCGTCGGGAACAACGTCATCCTGGCCAACAATGCGACCCTGGCCGGCCATGTCCATGTCGGGGACTTCGCAATCATCGGCGGCCTGGCGGCGATCCATCAGTTCGTTCGGATCGGCGCGCACGCAATGGTCGGCGGCATGTCCGGCGTCGAGCATGACCTGATCCCCTATGGTTCGGCGATGGGCGAGCGCGCGCGTCTGCGTGGGCTCAACCTGGTCGGCTTGCAGCGGCGGGACTTCTCGCGCGACGACATCCAGCACCTTCGCACGGCCTATCGGCTGCTGTTCGCCCAGGAAGGCACGATGCAGGAGCGTGTGGACGACGTCATCGAGTTGTATGCCGATAATGAGGGGGTGATGGAGATCATCGAATTCGTGCGCGAGGAATCCTCGCGCGCGGTCCTCCAGCCCAAATCCTCGAATGGCGCCTAAGCTCGGGATTCTCGCCGGCGGCGGGCCCTTGCCGGGACATTTGATCGAGGCCTGCCGGGCGAGCGGCCGGGATGTCTTCGTGATCGCGTTCGAGGGCCAGGCCGATCCGGACGTGATCGGCGACGTGCCACAGGCCTGGGTCCGGCTCGGCGCTGCCGACGATGCGCTGGGACGGCTGCGGGATGCGGCGGTCGAGGAGATCGTCATGGCGGGTCCGGTGCGCCGGCCCACCCTCAAGGAATTGCGTCCCGACCGTCGCGCCGCGAAGTTTCTTGCGCGCGGTCTCCTGAACAAGGGCGATGACGGGTTGCTAGGTGCCATCGTGCGGACGCTCGAGGAGGAAGAAGGCTTTCGCGTGGTGGGCGCGGATACCGTTCTCGGCGATCTGCGCGCGCCGGATGGCACGTTCGGGCAACATGCGCCGGCCCCCGATGCGCTTGAGGATATCGCCCATGGCGTCCGGGTGCTCGCGCAGATCGGCCCGCTGGACATCGGCCAGGCCGTGGTGGTGCAGCAGGGGATCGTACTGGGGATCGAAGCGGCCGAGGGCACGGGTGGCCTGCTTGCGCGCTGTGGTGTGCTGCGGCGTGAGGGCCGTGGCGGTGTTCTCGTGAAGCTCCCGAAGCCGGGGCAGGAAATCCGTGCCGACATGCCCACCATCGGGCCGGACACGGTCTCGGGCGCCGTCGAGGCGGGGCTTGTGGGGATTGCCGTCGCGTCGGGAAACACGCTGGTGATAGACAGGCCGGCGCTGGCCGCCGCCGCCGACGCTGCGGGGCTCTTCGTCGTCGGCATTCGTCCCGAAGATTACCCGTCGGACGGCGGATGAGCGCCGACGCGGCCACGGACGGGGCGGCCGCGGGCCCGCATGTTTACGTGATCGCTGGCGAACCGTCTGGCGATGTGATCGGTGGCAGGCTGATCGAGGCACTGTCGCGCACCGCGGGACCGGGCCTGCGGATTTCGGGCGTGGGTGGGCCGGAAATGGAGGCCGCGGGGCTTCGGAGCCTGTTTCCCTATGGTGAGCTTGCGATCATGGGCCTGTTCGAGGTGCTGCCCAGCGTGCCGCGTCTCCTGCGGCGCATGCGGCAGGTCGCCGACGATATCGCCGGACGGCAACCAGACATCATCGTGACCATAGATTCTCCCGGCTTTGTCTTCGGCGTGATCCGCCGCCTGCGCGGCCGCGAATGTCCGCGGGTGCACTATGTCGCGCCAACGATCTGGGCCTGGCGAGCCGGGCGCGTGCGCAAGTTTCGCCGCCACTTCGACCACCTGCTCGCCCTGTTTCCCTTCGAGCCGCAGCTGTTCGACGCGGCTGGGCTTGCGAGCAGTTTCGTCGGCCATCCGGTTGCGGAAGGCGATGTGGATGCGGGCGATGGCGCGGCGTTTCGCGCGCGTCACGGCATTGCCCCCGGTGCGGCGGTGCTTTGCGTGTTGCCCGGGAGCCGGCGGGGCGAGGTCGGCCGGCTTGCGCCTGTTGCGCGCGAGACGCTTGACCGGGTGATGCCGTCGCATCCGGGTGTCGAGATCGTGATTCCCGCGGCCGCGAACGTTCGCGACGCGATCACGGAACTGGTTTCGGACTGGCCCTGGCCGGTCACGGTCGTCGATGGCGCCACGGAGCGTTACGACGCCTTCGCGGCGGCAGACCTGGCGCTGGCCACGTCCGGTACGGTGACCCTGGAACTCGCCTGGGCGGGTGTGCCCACGGTCGTGATGTACCGCGTGCCCTGGCTGACCGGCGAAATCGCGCGACGGATGATCAAGGTGCGGTATGCCTCGATCGTCAACATCGTCGCCGACCGGGAGGTGCTGCCCGAGTTCCTGCAGCCGCGATGCCGGCCCGAACTGATCGCGGGTGCGCTGAGCGGGTTGCTGGACGACCCCGAGCGGCGTGCCGGGCTCGGCGCGGAAGCCCGGCGCATCGCGCGCGAACTCGAGCCGGGCGGTGAGCGCCCGAGCGAACGCGCGGCCCGCGCGGTGCTCGACATTGTCGCGGCCGGGCGCAAAGGCTAAAAAAACCAACCAAGGGTGTGTCAGGACAGGAGGACGACAACATGGCCGGGACCGACGCGTATCGACTGCTTCACACGATGATCCGGGTGAAGGACCAGGACAAATCCATCGACTTCTACACCCGCCACCTCGGCATGAAGGTGTTGCGCCAGAAGGACTTCGAGGGCGGGCGCTTTACCAATACCTTTATCGGGTATGGCGACGAGAGCAGCGAGGCGGTGATCGAGCTCACCTACAACTGGGACCAGGAGGAGCCGTATTCCCATGGGTCCGGCTTCGGCCACCTGGCGGTCGGCGTGCCTGACATATATGCGACCTGCGCGGCGCTGGAGAAGGAAGGGGTCAGCATTCCCCGGCCGCCGGGGCCGATGAAACACGGTACGACCGTGATCGCCTTCATCGAGGACCCCGACGGGTACAAGATCGAACTGATCGAGCAGGGCTGAGGCGATGAGCGACGCGAAGCGCCCCGCCGACGAGCTTGTCGTCGATCCGAAGAGCCTGCCCGAGGAATCCGGTTCGCCCTATCCGAAACCGCATGACGCGCTGGTCGTGGGCCGCCATCGCCGCCGACTGTCGCCGGTGCTGGGGTTGTCCGCCTACGGGGTCAACATCGTCCGTATCGAGCCCGGCGGCCAGTCGTCTGCGCGGCACTGGCATTCCGAGCAGGACGAGTTCGTCTATATCCTCGAAGGTGAGGCGACCCTGATTACCGACGAGGGCGAGACGGTGCTCGCGGCCGGCATGGCCGCCGGTTTCCCGGCGGGCAACCCGAACGGCCACACCCTTGCCAACCGCTCCGACGCGGATGTTCTGGCCCTTGAAGTGGGCAACCGGCCGCGTACCGAAGATGTCACGTATCCGGACATCGACATGGCGAACGCCGTGCGCGACGGCAAGCCACACTTCGTGCACAAGGACGGATCGGCCTTCGAAGACGAGGGCTAGAAATGCGAACGGCCCTCGAACGAGGGCCGCCGCATCGCCGGATTCCGGAATTTGCCTAGCGCTTGTCGATCGGCGTGTAATCGCGCGCGGTCGGGCCCGTGAAGAGCTGACGCGGGCGGCCGATGCGCTGGCCCGGGTCCTCGATCATCTCCTTCCACTGGGCGATCCAGCCCACGGTACGCGCCAGCGCGAACAGCACGGTGAACATGCTGGTCGGGAAGCCGATCGCCTTGAAGATGATGCCCGAGTAGAAATCGACGTTCGGGAACAGCTTGCGCTCGACGAAATACTCGTCCTCCAGCGCGATGCGCTCGAGCTCCTGGGCCAGTTCCAGGAGCGGATCGCCCGCTGCGCCCACTTCCTCGAGCACCTCGTCGGCAGAGGCCTTGAGCACGCCCGCGCGCGGGTCGTAGTTCTTGTAGACCCGGTGGCCGAAGCCCATCAGGCGGAACGGGTCGTCCTTGTCCTTGGCCCGTTCGAGGAACTCCGGGATGTTCTTCTTGTCGCCGATCTGCGCGAGCATCTCCAGCACCGCCTGGTTGGCGCCGCCGTGCGCCGGACCCCACAGGGTCGCGATGCCCGAGGCGATGCAGGCGAAGGGGTTGGCACCCGACGAGCCGGCGAGGCGGACCGTCGAGGTCGAGGCGTTCTGCTCGTGGTCGGCATGGAGGATGAAAATCTTGTCCATGGCGTTCACGATTGCCGGGCTCGGCTTGTACTCCTCGGCCGGTACCGAGAAGGTCATGTGCAGGAAGTTTTCGGCGTAGCTCATCTCGTTGTCCGGATACACGAAGGGCTGACCGACCGTGTACTTGTAGGCCCAGGCGGCGATCGTCGGCATCTTGGCGATCAGCCGGTGCGACGCGATCAGACGCTGCTGCGGATCGTTGATGTCCGTGGAGTCGTGATAGAAGGCCGACATCGCGCCGACGACGCCGATCAGCAGCGCCATCGGGTGGGCGTCGCGCCGGAACCCGCTGTACAGGTTGCGCAGCTGCTCGTGGATCATCGTGTGGTTGGTGATCGTCGTCTCGAAGTCGGTCAGCTCCGCCTTGTTGGGCAGTTCCTTGTGTAGGAGCAGGTAGCAGACCTCGAGGAAGGAGCTGTTCTCGCACAACGACTCGATGGAGTAGCCGCCGTGGCGCAGGATGCCGAAGTCGCCGTCGATGTAGGTCAGCTCGGAATCGCAGCTCGCCGTCGAGGTATAGGACGGATCGTAGGTGAACATGTCCGTTTCCGCGTAAAGCTTGCGGACGTCGATGACGCGCGGACCTTCCGTGCCTTCCAGGATTGGCAGTTCGATGGTCTTGTCGCCGACGGTCAGGGTCGCGGTATCCACGACTTTCGCTTCACTCATGTAACTCTCCACCCAAGTATCGCGCGTGACATGCAGTTTCGGGGCATGTCCGGCGGTCCCGATTTATGTTGCGCCGCACTCTAGTCGGCGAAAGCCGGTTCGGCAATGTCCCAGAGCAACGCCGTTCGGGTGGTGAACCCTAATTTCGCGCGTTTTCAAGCCGCGCAAGGGTTTCGTCCCGCCCGAGAACCGCCATGACCTCGAAGATGCTCGGCGACACGTTGCTGCCGGTGAGGGCGGCCCGCAGGGGCTGGGCGACCTTGCCGAGCTTCATGTCACGGGATTCCGCGAATTCCCGGGCGATCCCGTCGAGCGCGTCCTCATCCCAGGATGTAGCCTCGCCGAGCCGTTCGGCAAGTGCCGAGAGGACCTCGCGCGCGCCGTCTCCGTCGAGTGCGGCGCGCGCCTTGTCGTTCATCGCGATGGGGGTGTCCGACAGATAAAATTTCGATAGTTCAGATAGTTCGTGAGTGTTTTTCGCGCGTGACGCGAGGCCCGGCATCCCGGCGACGAGCCTTTTCTCGGCGGCCGGCGAAACTGTTGTGCCGGCGGCTTCGGCATCGGCCAGGATAATGGCCGCGAGCCGGCGGGGGGCGGCTTCCTTCAGATAGTGCGTGTTGAGGTTCGAGAGCTTGTCCATGTCGAAGCGCGCGGGCGAACGGCCGACATTTGCGAGGTCGAACCATTCGATGGCCTGGTCGCGCGAAATGATCTCGTCGTTGCCATGAGACCAGCCGAGGCGGAGCAGATAGTTGCAGACGGCCTCGGGCAGGAAGCCCATCTCCTCGTAGGCCTCCACGCCCAGCGCCCCGTGGCGCTTGGAGAGTTTCGCACCGTCGGCCCCGTGAATCAGCGGGATATGCGCGAATGCGGGCGTTTCCCAGCCGCAGGCGGCGAACAGGTGGTGCTGGCGGAAGGCGTTGTTCAGGTGGTCGTCGCCGCGGATCGCGTGGGTGACGCCCATGTCGTGGTCGTCCACCACGACGGCCAGCATGTAGGTGGGGGTGCCGTCGGACCGCAGGATGATGAAATCGTCCAGCGTGTCGTTGGTCCGGGTCACCTCGCCCTGGACGAGATCGGCGATGGTGGTCTCGCCGTCCAGCGGCATTTTAATGCGGATCACCGGATCGACGCCCGCGGGCGCCTCGGCGGGATCGCGGTCGCGCCAGCGGCCATCGTAGATGCGCGTGGAACCACCGGATTCCCGGGCCTTATCGCGCATCTCGGCGAGTTCCTCGGGCGTGCAGTAGCACCTGTAGGCCTTGCCCTCCGCGAGCAATTGCTCGGCGACTTCGCGGTGCCGGTCGGCGTTGTGCGACTGGTAGGTCTCGTCCCCGTCCCAATCGAGCGCGAGCCAGCCCATGCCGTGGAGAATGGCCTGGATGGCCTCGTCGGTGGAGCGCTTGCGGTCGGTATCCTCGATCCGCAGCAGGAACTGCCCGCCGTGATGCTTCGCGAAGAGGTAGTTGAAGAGCGCCGTGCGCGCCCCGCCGATGTGCAGGAAGCCGGTGGGCGAGGGGGCAAAGCGGGTAACGACGGACATGGCGGTGCGGCTCTGATCGGGTGGGATTCCCGTTCCTATGGCGGAGTGACGGGCGTCAGGCAACAGATTCTTGGGCAGGAGAGCCCCAGGGGATGCCTTGACGGGCCCGACCGGGCGGGGGACGCTTCACGCCGGTTCCATGCTGCGCGCATTGCCATATGCCCGGACAGGCCAGACGCGTTCGCGCGCCCGCGAGGGGGTGGTTGCGGCCCTTGCCGCAATTCTCGTCGCGGAGCGCGAGCGCTGGGTGCTGTGGCTCCCCGTGGCGCTGGGAGCGGGAATCGCGTTCTATTTCGGCCTCGCGCGCGAACCCGCGGGCTGGATCGGGCCCGCCTTCGCGGTGGGACTGGTGGCCATGCTTCCGGTTGCCGGGCGATTGCCGGTGCGGTGGCCGGCGCTGCGGCCAGTCCTCGTTGGGCTGTTGTTCGTCGCGCTCGGCTTTGGCGCGGCCCAGTTCAGAACGGCGGGGCTCGGCACGCCGGTCCTCGCCGAGCAGGTGGCGACGGTGGTTGGTGGGCGCGTGGTGGCCGTCGAACCGGCGGCGCGGGGCCCCCGCGTGATCCTCGAAGATATTGATATGGGGAACGAATTCTCCGATCCGGTGCCCGAGCGGGTACGGCTCCGCCTGCGGTCCGCCGACGCGCGCGTGCGCCCGGGCGACCGGCTGCGCGTGCCGGCCCGGGTGGCGCCGCCGCCGGATGCGTCCTATCCCGGCGGCTTCGACTTCGCGCGGACGGCATGGTTCGCGCGGCTCGGCGGGGTCGGGTTTGCGCTCGCGCCCGCTGCCATTACCTCTGCGGCCGGTCCGCGCGGCCCGTGGGAGCGCCTGTCGGACGCGATCGAGCGCGCCCGTGTGGCGATCGCGACCCGGATCTCTGATGGGATCGACGGCCCGGCGGGCGGCGTCGCGGCGGCGCTGGCGACCGGCCAGCGGGGCGACATCCCCGAAGACGTGCGCGACGACATGCGGGATTCGGGGCTTGCGCACCTGCTGGCGATATCCGGCCTGCATCTGGGGCTGGTGGCGGGGTTCGTCTTCGCGCTGGCGCGCGGCGGGCTGGCGCTCTGGCCCCGGGCTGCGCTCGGCTGGCCGCTCAAGAAGATCGCGGCGGTGACGTCGCTCGGCGCGGCGGCGGTCTACCTGATGCTCGCGGGTGCGACGGTGCCGACCCAGCGCGCCTTCCTGATGACGGCGATCGTCCTCGCGGCGATCCTGGCCAACCGCACGGGCATCTCGCTGCGCCTGGTGGCGTGGGCGGCGCTGGTGATCCTGCTGCTGCGGCCCGAGGCGCTGCTGAGCGTCAGCTTCCAGATGTCCTTCGCCGCGGTCGTGGCCCTCGTGGCGGCGTATGAGGCGCTCGCCGGGCGGTTCCGGTCCACGATCGCCACAAGCCCGCACGCGCGGCGCATCCTGTTCTACTTCGCGGCCATCGCGTTCAGTTCGCTTGTGGCAAGTCTGGCGACCGCGCCCTTCGCGGTGTTCCACTTCAAACGCTTCGCGCCGATGGGGCTGGTCGCGAACCTGGTGGCGGTGCCGATCACCGCGCTGTGGGTGATGCCGCTCGCGGTCGTGGCGCTGCTGCTCATGCCGCTGGGGCTGGAGGGGCTGGTGCTCCCGGCGCTCGGCTGGGGTGTCGATGCGGTCCTGTGGGTTGCGCGGACGGTCTCATCATGGCCGGGCGCGGCGATCACGGTCGCCCAGCCGAGCCTCGCCGGCATGATCGTGCTGGCAATCGGCGGGCTCTGGCTGTGCCTGTGGCGACGGCGCTGGCGCTGCTTCGGCGTAGCGTTGATCGCGAGCGGGCTGGGCACGGCCGGCTCGGTCGCGCCGCCGGACATCCTCGTCTCGTCGGATGCGCGGCTGATCGCGCTGCGCACGGACAACGGGGCGGTCCATATCTCGAACGGCGAGGTGTCGCCCCTCGTGCGGGATGTCTGGCAGCGCCGTCTCGGTGTCGATGAGTTCATCCCCTTCGGCACGGGCGATGCCCTCGACTGCGATCCGCTGGGGTGCGCCGGCCGCACCGCCGGGCGAACGGTCGCGGTCGTCACGGATGCGCGCGGTTTTCCGGAAGAATGCCGGCGCGCCGATATCCTGATCTCGACCGAGCCTGTGCCGCGCGATTGCACCGCACCGGAGATCGTGATCGGGCGCTTCGACGTCTGGCGCGCGGGTGCCCATGCGATCTGGCTGGACGACAGCGGAGTCCGGACATGGCGCGCACGGGTGTTCGACCCGGGGCGGCCCTGGATGCGGCCGGCACGCTGGCCGTCACGCGATACGCCGCGGAATTAGTACTGGCGGAGCAGCCCGACGAGCTCGCCCTGGACCGCCACCTGGTCCGGCCCGAAGATCCGGGTCTCATAGGCGGGATTGGCGGCCTCGAGCGCGACCGAATCGTTGCGCCGGCGCAGCCGCTTGAGGGTGACCTCCTCGCCATCGACCAGTGCGACCACGATCGCGCCGTTGTCGGCCGTGTCGGAACGGCGGATGATCACCGTGTCGCCGTCGAGAATGCCGGCGTCGATCATCGAATCGCCCTCGACCTCGAGACAGTAGTGGTTGCCACGCCCGAGCATGGACGGCGGCACGCCGATGTGCCGGGTCGGGTCGCGCAGCGCCTCGATGGGCGTGCCCGCGGCGATCTTGCCCAGCAGCGGGACCTCGACCTCGCCGCCGCCCGTGCCCTGGTCGGGCGCGGACGTCATTTCCGACGGCGCGACGATGGGGGTGCTGTCGCGCCCGCCCTCGATCACCTGGGGCGAGAAGGCCGCGCCCTTGTCAGGGGCCTGGCCACCGCTATTGGCACCCACGCCGGTCTCGTCGGGCAGGCGCAGCACCTCCAGCGCGCGGGCGCGGTGGGCGAGGCGGCGGATGAAGCCGCGTTCCTCGAGCCCGGTGATCAGCCGGTGGATGCCGGATTTGGACTTGAGCCCGAGGGCGTCCTTCATCTCGTCGAAGGAGGGCGCGACCCCGGTCGCGTTGAGACGTTCGTTGATGAATGTCAGAAGCTGGTGCTGCTTGCGCGTCAACATGTGGCCAGATCCCCAAGCTCGGTCCGCGTTTCGAAATGCGGCAGTACCACAGTTGGTGGAACAAACCGCAAACATTTCGAGGCGTTCTACTGTTGTTCTTCTGACTCGTCAACTCTGCTTGTCGGTGTTGCGGGTGAGGCACGCATCCGGCGGGTCCGATAGTCATCCAGCGCACGGTTCAAAAGATGTGCGAGACCGTAGGAGCCAACGACATACCGACTGGGCAGAGATTGTGTGAGGCGAAACCGGTTTCTGAACCGCTCCAACGGACTTCGGGTACTGTATCGGATTCGGACGGGATATCCGGCTTCAAACAACTCGACATCGTAGAAGTGGATCCTGCGGAAGGGTGTTTGTTCATGGTACTCGTGAATGACCATTCGGCGCCATCCGGGAAGCAGCAACGTCAGAATGAGGAATGCGGAGAAACCCGTCCCGCCGAGAAACAAGAGCCAGCCCCTGAACACATTCAAGGCCCAGTCGTCCTGAACGAGAATCCAGAAACCGAAACATGCGCACGGGATCAGAAAAAACAGCGGAATCACATAGTCCCGCCTGTATGTGGGAATGACGATCGGATAACGGCTTTGCCAAAGAAACTCGACCAGCTGGGTCCGGGTTACGCGCTTGCGACCTGCCACGGGCTAAATCCGAACATTTCCATCCCCCAAGCGCACGAACTGCACCGGGTCGCCGGCCCTGGCGGCCGGGGCGTGAGGCGGGCGGACGACAAGGCAGTCGGATGTCGCGAGCCGCGAGAACATGGAACTGTCCTGCTTGCCGAAGGGCGTTGCGACCAGCGTGTCGCCGTCGCGGGTGAGCGTCGCGCGTAGATAGTCCTCGCGCCGGTCGTTCTCGCCGAGATCGACGCCGAGGGTGGCGGTTTCGAAGACGGGCTCGGTGTCGCCGGTGCCGAGCATCTTTGCCAGCGCGGGCTTGAGGAACAGCACGCCGCAGACGGTCGAGGATACGGGGTTGCCGGGGAAGCCCAGCATGGGGACGTCGCCCAGGCGGCCGAACATCAGCGGTTTGCCCGGGCGCATGGCGATCTGCCAGAAGTCGAGCTCGAGGCCGATCTCCGCCAGCGCGTCCTGCACCAGGTCGTGCTCGCCGACAGACGCGCCGCCGGTGGTGACGAGCATGTCGGCGCTGCGCGCGCCCTCGGCGAGCGCGCGGATGGACGCCTTGTCGTCGGGCGCGATCCCGAGCGTAACCGGCTCGCCTCCTGCGGCCCGGATCAGGCCCTCAAGCGCGAAGGTGTTGGAGCTAACGATGCTGGTGGGGCCGAGTTCCTCGCCCGGGAGTGAAATCTCGTCGCCGGTCGCCAGCAACGCCACACGAGGCCGCCGGCGCACGCGTAGCCAGGGATGGTTCATGGCGGCGACGAGTCCGATGTCGCGGGCGGTGAGGACCGTGCCCGCGGCGAGCAGCACGTCGCCGGCCTTGAAGTCGAGCCCGGCGGGGCGGACATAGCGGCCGGCGGCGACGCCTTCGTTGACCGTGACCGTGTCGCCGTCGCGCGCCGTGTCTTCCTGAATGACGATCGCGTCCGCGCCGTCGGGGATCGCCGCACCGGTGAAGATGCGAACGGCCTCGCCGGGACCGATGGTGCCCTCATGGAGCCCGCCGGCCGGGACCTCGCCGACGATCTTGAGGTCCACGGGGACATTCGCCACGTCCTCGGCGCGCACCGCGTAGCCGTCCATGGCCGAGACAGCGAGGGGCGGTTGGGTGACCCGCGCCGCGACATCGGCGGCCAGCACCCGGCCATGGGCGTCGGGCATCGCAACCTGTTCCGACGGCATCGCCGGCAGGTCCGCGAGAATGCGCGCGCGCGCCTCCGCGACGGGCATCAGGGTCTGGCTCATGAGCCGCTTTCTCCAGCGCTGTCCGCCGTCGTCGTGAACCGGTGCGGGCGGACGCCGATCCGCCAGAAGACGAACCCGGCGATCACACCGTAGCCGAAAGTTCCGATCGACAGCACCAGGGTCGATTCCGTTCCCTCGAGGGTACCGCCGGAGAGCATGGTGACGTCGATGATCTTCCAGAAGATCACGATCATCAGGGCGTTACGGATATAGCGGGCGGGCCGCAGCTCGCCGAGCCGGATCAGCCCGCGCGACGCGGGCACCCCGATCACCAGCATCGCGCCGGCGACGATCAGGTAGAACTGCAGGAACCCGTTGGGCATGTAGGGAACGCTGGGGCTCAACTGGAAGAGCCCCATGACCGTGCGGGCCCATTCGAGGGCCACCACGACGCCCGGCGCCACGAGGGCGGCGAGCACTAGAATGCCGATGGCCAGTTGCTTGCTCACTCGGCCTCGTAGGTCCCCGACTTGCCGCCGGCCTTGTGCAGCAGGCGCATGTCGGTGATCTGCGTTCCCCGGTCCACGGCCTTGACCATGTCATAGACGGTCAGCGCCGCGACGCTTGCCGCGGTCAGCGCCTCCATCTCGACGCCGGTCTTCCCGTCCACGCGGACGGTCGCCTCGATCACGACCGCGTTCGCCGGCTCGTCGATCGACAGCTCGACGTCGGCCTTGTTGATCAGGAGCGGATGGCAGAGCGGGATCAGTTCGGATGTCTTCTTCGCGCCCATGATGCCGGCGAGCCGCGCCACGGAGAGGACATCGCCCTTCTTGACCGCGCCGTCGCGTATCAGCGTAATCGTCTCCGGTTGCATGACCACCCGGCAGCCTGCCGTCGCGGTGCGCCGCGTCACGTCCTTGTCGGACACGTCAACCATGCGGGCGTTCCCGTCGGCGTCGATATGGGTGAGCTTGTCGCTCTTGTCGTCGGCAGCCATGTCAGGCGCTTTCCCGCAGGGCCTCGCCCGGCGCGAGCAGGTCGCGGACGGCACCGGCGATGTCGTCCTGGCGCATCAGGGATTCACCGATCAGGAAGCAGCGTGCGCCAACCCTGGACATGCGGATCAGGTCGTCGGGCGTGAAGAGGCCGCTCTCGCAGACCAGCACCCGGTCGGACGGAACGCGCGGCGCGAGTTCCTCGGTAGTCGCGAGGTCCACGGTGAGGGTCTTCAGGTTGCGGTTGTTGATGCCGACCAGGTCGCCGTCGATTTCCAGCGCGCGGTCGAGCTCGGCGGCGTCATGCACCTCGACCAGCACGTCCATGCCCCAGTCGTGGGCGGCGGCGGCGAGCTCGGCGGCCTGGGCGTCTTCCAGCCCCGCCATGATCAGGAGGATGCAGTCCGCGCCCAGCGCGCGGGCCTCCACGACCTGGTAGGGGTCGAGCATGAAGTCCTTGCGGATGACGGGGAGGGAGACAGCCGCGCGGGCCGCGACCAGGTCCTCGTCCCGGCCCTGGAAGTAGGGCGTGTCGGTGAGCACGGACATGCAGGTCGCGCCGCCGGCCTCGTATGCCTTGGCGATGGACGGCGGATCGAAGTCCTCGCGGATAAGGCCCTTGCTGGGGCTCGCCTTCTTGACCTCGGCGATCAGGCCGAAACGCCCGGCCGCAGCGCGCTCCGCGAGCCGGCGCGCGAAACCGCGTGTCTCGCCGGCGGCCTTCGCCCGATCCTCGAGCGCAGACAGCGGCGTCGCGGCCTTGCAGGCGGCGATGTGCTCGCGCTTGTCGTTGTTGATCTTCGTCAGGACGTCAGACATGTCACGCGCCCCGGTTGGTGATCTCGACGAGCTTCGCGAGACAGTCGCGGGCGGCACCGGAATCGATGGCCTCGGCGGCAATGGCGACGCCCGCCGGGAGATCGTCGGCCCTGCCGGCGATCATCAGCGAGCCCGCGGCCGTCATCAGGACGGCGTTGCGGTAGGCGCTCGGCTTGCCGTCGAGAAGCTCGTGGACCGCTGCCGCGTTGTAGGCCGCGTCACCGCCCTTGATGTCGGCGAGGGTGCCGCGTGGCAGGCCCGCGTCCTCGGGCGTGACGTCGTAGGTCTTGACCGTGCCGTCCCTGAGTTCCGACACCCGCGACGGGCCGGTCGTCGTCAGCTCGTCGGTGCCGTCGGAGCCATGCACCACCCAGGCTCGCTCGAGGCCCAGGTTGCCGAGGACGTGGGCCATCGGTTCGGTCCACTGCGGGGCGAAGACGCCCGTCATCTGCCGGGTGACCAGCGAGGGGTTCGAGAGCGGACCGAGGATGTTGAAGATGGTGCGCGTTCCGAGCTCTACCCGGGGACCGGCCACGTTGCGCATGGCGCTGTGGTGGCGCGGGGCCATGAGGAAGCCGAGATTGTTTTCCCAGATCGATTCCCGAACGAGCTCGAAGTCCGCGTCGATGTTGATCCCGAGCTCGGTCAGGACATCCGCCGCGCCGGTCTTGGAGCTCAGCGCCCGGTTGCCGTGCTTCGCGACGGGAACGCCGCAGCCCGCGACCACGATTGCCGAGGCCGTCGAGATGTTGAGGGTGCCGGTGCCGTCGCCGCCGGTGCCGACGATGTCCATGGCATTCGCGGGCGCCTCGATCGTGTGCACCTTGGCGCGCATGGTGCGCGCGGCGCCGGTGATCTCGTCCACGGTCTCGCCGCGCAGGCGAAGCGCCATCAGGAAGGCGCCGATCTGGGCCGGGGTGGCGTTGCCCGACATGATGATGTCGAAGGCCGTTTCCGCCTCGTTCTCGTCCAGCGTGCCGCCATCGGCGACTCGCGCCAGGAGAGGTTTCAGATCGTCCATATCGGTACTCATAACGCCATCATCTCCCCGGCGCGCGTGTCGTCGCCATAGGCTTCCACCGGCTTGCCCGTGGCCAGCTCCACGAAATTCGCGAGCAGGTCGTGGCCGGCCTCGGTCGCGATGCTCTCGGGATGAAACTGGACCCCGTGAATGGGCAGTTCCTTGTGGCTCAGGCCCATGATTACCTCGTCGGACGTCCGGGCGGTGACCTCGAAACAGTCGGGCAGGGTGTCGGCCGCGACGCACAGCGAGTGGTAGCGGGTTGCCTCGACCGGGTTCGGCAGGCCCCGGAACAGGCCCTGGCCGCCGTGGCGCACCCGGTCAACCTTGCCGTGCATGGGTTCCGGCGCGCGCACGATCGTGCCGCCGAAGGCCTGGCCGATCGTCTGATGGCCCAGGCATACGCCGAGCAGGGGCATCCGGGCGTCCGCCGCCCGGGCGACGAGGTCGAGGCAGATGCCGGCATGGTCGGGATCGGAGGGGCCGGGTGAGATCACGATCGCCTCGGGTTCGAGGGCGAGCGCGTCCTCGGGCGTCAGGGTGTCGTTGCGCCGCACGTCGCACGTCACCCCCAACTCGCCCAGGAAGTGGACGAGGTTGTAGGTAAAGCTGTCGTAATTGTCGATTAAGAGAAACATCTCAACAGGTTGTCCGGCGTTCTTGCGTCCCGTGCCGCGGCCGCGTTTCGGCCTATCCGGTGGGGCGGAGACTTATAACAGCGTTGCCGGGGGCGGCAAATCTTCCGTTTGAAGGCGACCCGGGCCGAATCTGTCATAAGCGTGCCCTAATTGACTGTCCTTTTCGCAGTCCCGAACCGCACACGAGTCGCCGCCCATGGCCAAACGGGCCAGAAAAACCACTCGCAAGCCGAACCGCAAAGCGCGCAAGCCGGCGAAGCGGCGCGCGGCCGCTCCCAGGGGGCGCGGTCTCGCTCGGCTGGTCTGGGCGACGGCGGGTGCGCTCGCCGTCGCGGTCCTGGCGCTGGGCGCGATCCTGTTCTTCGGGCCGGACGCGAGGGAGCCGCGCCCGTCACCGCCGGTCGCGACGATGCAGGTGCCCGCCGAAGAACGTCCCGTCGCAACCGCTCCGGCGCCGCCCACGCAAACGAGGCCCCGACCGGAGCCGCAAGTCGCCGCGGCGCCGCAGCCGGCCTGGCGCCAGCACGCCATGCCGGCGTCGGTGGCGCCGGGACAGCCGATGATCGCGATCGTGATCGACGACATGGGTCTCGACCGCGCGCGCTCGAACCGCACCGTCGATCTGCCCGCACCGCTGACGCTCGCCTATCTCGCCTATGCGAGTGATCTCGCCACCCAGACGCGCGACGCGCGCGCGGCGGGCCATGAGCTCCTCGTGCATGTGCCGATGCAGCCGGGCCCGGGCGCGGACCCCGGTCCGAACGCGGTGCTGCTCGGCCTCGATCCCGCGGAACTGGACCGGCGCATGGCATGGAACCTGTCCCGGTTCGACAATTTCGTCGGTATCAACAACCACATGGGCAGCCAGGCCACGGCCGATCGTCCGGCGATGGCGAAGGTGATGACGATGCTGCGCGAACGCGGCCTGCTGTTTCTCGACAGCCGGACGTCGGGGGCGACGGTGGCCCAGGCCGAGGCGGAGAAGCACGGGATCCCGGCGCTGCGCCGTGATGTGTTCCTCGATCATGACCCGTCGCCGATCGCGGTGCGCTCGGCGCTGCTGGACGTCGAGGAAGTGGCGCGCCGGCAGGGGCATGCCATCGCCATCGGGCATCCGAAGGACGCCACCATCGACGCGCTGGCGGAGTGGCTGCCGGACGTGCGGGCGCGGGGGTTCGCGCTGGTGCCGGTGAGCGCCGTCGCGGCGCGTCTTGCGGCACCGTCTCAGTAGGGCGCGCGCAAAGAAAAACCGCCCGAAAGCGGCTTGATCGTCGATTTAGTGGCCTCCGCCGCCCCCGGCTTCGGTCAGGCCTCGCTTCGGTTTCGCTTATCACAGCATGTGGAAGGAGATTAAGGACGGCCCGCTGTTCTCGACGCCGTACTTCCATATCGTGCGCGTACTCATCGGCATCGAGAACACGTTCGTCGCCTACGACGAGGCAATCGGGATCAGTTGACGAAGCGGTGGGCCTGCTCGGCGGCGCGGATCAACGCACGGGCCTTGTTGTTCGATTCCTGGTACTCGGCCTCGGGGTCGGAATCGGCGACCACACCGCCGCCGGCCTGGACGTAGAGCTTGCCGTCCTTCACCAGCCCGGTGCGCAGGGTGATGCAGGTGTCCATGGAGCCGTCGGCCGCGAAGTAGCCGACCGCGCCCGCGTAGAAGCTGCGGCGCTCGTCTTCCAGCTCGTCGATGATCTCCATCGCGCGGATCTTCGGCGCGCCCGAGACGGTGCCCGCCGGGAAGCCCGCCGACAGGGCCTGGACGGCGTTGACGCCGCTGCGCGCCTTGCCCTCGACGTTCGAGACGATGTGCATGACGTGGCTGTAGCGTTCGATCACGAATTCCTCGGTCACCTCGACGGTGCCGATATCCGAGACCCGGCCCACGTCGTTGCGGCCGAGGTCGAGCAGCATCAGGTGTTCGGCGAGTTCCTTGGGATCGGACAACAGGTCCTCGGCAAGGGCGGAATCCTTGTCGGGCGTCGCGCCGCGGGGACGGGTGCCGGCGATGGGGCGGATGGTGACCGTGTCGTCGCGCAGGCGCACCAGGATTTCAGGGCTGGAACCGACGAGCGCGAAATCGCCCACATTCAGGACGAAGAGGAACGGCGAGGGATTGAGCCGCCGCAGCGAGCGGTAGAGCGCCGCGGGCGGCAGGTCGAACGGGATCGAGAAGCGCTGGGAGGGGACCACCTGGAAGATATCGCCCGCGCGGACATACTCCTTCGCGCGCTCGACCATCGCGTGGTACTCGGACTGGGTCCGGTTCGAGGTCACCGCGAGTTCGACGGCCGATCCCTCGGGCACGCTCGCCGTGCGCGGTAGGCCCCGGTCGAAACGCGAGACCGCCTCGTCGAGGCGCGCGCAGGCCGCCGCATAGGCCGCGTCGGCGTCACGGGCGGGGTCGGGCCAGACCGGCGTGATCAGGCTCACCTTGTCGGCCACGTTGTCGAAGATCGCCGTTATCGTCGGGCGGATGAAGACCGAGTCCGGAATCCCGATCGGGTCGGGGTTGGCGTCGGGCAGGCGCTCCATCAGCCGCACCGCGTCGTAGCCGAAATAGCCGAACAGGCCCGCGGCCATCGGCGGCAACTCGGGCGGGATCTCGATCCGGCACTCGTCGATCAGCGCCGACAGCGTGTCGAGGCTCTTCCCCGGCATGGCTTCGAAGGCATCCGGCGCGGTCTGCGCGTCGCGGTTGATCTCGGCGTTTTCGCCGGTGCAGCGCCAGATGAGATCGGGCGCGAAGGCGAGGATCGAGTAGCGGCCCCGCACGGCACCGCCCTCGACCGATTCCAGCAAAATCGAGTGTTTCTCGTCGTCCGCCAGCTTGAGCAGTGCCGAGACCGGCGTCTCCAGGTCCGCGACCAGCTCGGTCCAGACGAGCTGTGGCTCGTCGTTCGCGTAGCGCGCGGCGAAGGATTCGGTGTCGGTGGCGGTTTGCAGGGTCACGGTAGAGCGTCGGGCTAGCGGGGTGCGAAGGCGTCTTCGAGGGCTTCGCGGTTCACCTCGACCCCGACCTCGCTCTCCAGCGCCGCGGCGAGCTGGGTAACGAGATCGTTGGCAATCTGGCCGGTCAGCGCTGTCGCCATGTTCTCGCGGGCGGGATCGGACAGGTCGGCCGGCGCGATGTCGATGAGTTTGGCGACCGCAGCCCCGCCGGACAGGCCTTGCTCGATGACTTCGCCGCGGGTGGCCTCGAAGATCGGCGCGATGAGCTCGACGGAGACGGTGGAACCCTCGCCCGTGCGGTCGAAGGCCGGCGTTTTCTCGAAGCGCGCGTTGAACTCGCCCGCGAGCTTCTCGAGGCTCTCGCCGCCGCGCGCCCGGTCGGCGATTTCGCGGGCGGTTTCCTCGGCACGGGTGGCAGCCTGATCGGCCTGCCACGCGGCGATGGCTGCCGCGCGGACCTCGTCGAGCGCGGGGATGCGCGGTGCGACGATCTCGTCCAGCCGGACCACGGAGAACCCGCCGCCACGGCTCTCGATGGTCTCCGTGACGCCCGGCTGCTCGATCGCGAACAGGCGCTGGAACAGTTCCGGCGTCGCGACCTCGTCCGGATCGGCGTTGTCGTTGCGCAGCAGGCCGCCGCGGGAGATGCCGTCGATCTTCGTCGTGATCAGGTTGCTGTCGCGCGCGACCTCTGCGAGGGAGGCTCCGCCCGCCAGCCCGTCCTCGACATCGTTCAGGACGTCGAAGATGGCGTCGCGGGCCTCTTCCGCCGCGAGTTCGTCGCGCAGCGCGTCGCGGGCCTCCGCGAAGGGGATGGTCCGGCCCGGCGTGATCTCGCGGACCTGGACCAGGTGCCAGCCGAGAGCGCTCTCGACCGGGGCGCCGATCACGTCAATCGCCTGGACGAACGCCGCATCGGCGAGTTCCGCCACGGGCACGTCGTTGCGGGTGACGTTGCCGAGCGCGACCGGCGGCAGACCCGAGACCTCTTCGGCGGCCTGTTCGAAGGTCTTTCCGCCCTCGATCAGCGCCACCGCGCGCAGCGCGTCGTCGCGCGACAGGAACGTCGCCTGAGACACCTCGCGGCGCTCGGGCTGAACGAACTCGTTGCCGCGCAGCTCGTACTCCTCGCGCAGATCCTCTTCGGGGATCACGACCTCGCGTGCGAGCGTGTCCACATCCATGTGCGCGACCGTCGCCACGCGGAACTCGGGCGTCTCGAAGGCGGCGCGGTTGGCGTTGAAGAAGGCGCTGAGCTGGACGTTGTCGGGCTCGCCCACGTCGACGCCCGGGCGCGCGGGCACGGTGACGATCTCCGCGACCCGCCGCTCGCCGCGCCGCTTGAAGATCGTGTCGGTCAGCGGCGCCGGCGCCGCGACGGCGGCCCGGATGGTGTCGATGTACTGGGTGCGGATCAGGTCGAGCCGGACCTCGTTCACGAAGTCCGCCTCGGTCTGGTTGTTGTGGGTGAGGAAACGCTCGAACTGCGCCCGTTCGAAGCGGCCGCTCGGGCCCTGGAACTGGGGCAGGGATCGGATCGCGGTCGCGGCGGCGTCGAGCGAGGTGGTGACCCCGAACTTCTGGGCGGCCTGGTCGAACACGGTCCGGGTCACGATCTGCGCCACGGCCTGGTCGAGCAGCCCGGCCTGGATCGCGGTCTGGGTGTCGAGATGGCGGCCGGTGAACTGGGCGGCGCGCTGGATCTGGTCGTTCAGCTCGCGTCCGACCTCGTGGGAGGAAAAGGCCACATCCCCGATCTCGATGACCGGTGCCGTGGCCGAACGTCCGCCGCCATGACCGCCACCGCCGCCGAAGTCCGTCCCGAAGAAGAGGACGAAGGTGCTTGCGAGCGCGAGCAGGATGCCGCGCATGATCCAGCTTTTCGTGAAGTTCCGGAGGGCTTCGAGCATGTCCTGTTCACCGAGTGAGTCGTGGCCGCAGCCCGGCCGCGGGCGGCGCATGATAGTGATCGCGTTCCGGTGTCTCAAGCACCGTGCCGGACCTTTCGGAGGGGCGATTGCTGGCGGCCCGCGCGCGCCTATGCTAGAGCACCGTCAGGCCCACGTAGTGGCCCGCTAACGCAATGAAAAGCAACAATTTGGTGATGTTATGGCCGCGCCTAAGAAACTGATCGCCGGGAACTGGAAGATGAACATGCTGGCCGCCGACGGCGTCGCGCTCGCGCGCGCGGTCGCGGCCGATGGGCAAGGGGCGGCGTGCGACCTGCTGGTCTGTCCGCCGGCGACGATCCTCGCCGCCGTCGCGGACGCGGTCGCGGGATCGGCCGTCGCGGTCGGGGGCCAGGACTGTCACGAGGCCGAAAGTGGCGCCTACACGGGCGACGTCTCGGCCGCGATGCTGCGCGACGCGGGCGCGAGCCATGTGATCCTCGGCCATTCCGAACGCCGGCACGGGCTGGGCGAGACCGACGCGCGGGTTCGCGCAAAGACGATCGCGGCCCACGGGGCAGGGCTCACGGCCATCGCGTGCATCGGAGAGACCGAGGCGGAGCGCGACGCGGGCCGGACGCTCGACGTGCTGGGCGCGCAGATCGCCGGTTCGCTGCCCGAGAGCGGCGTCGATGCCGCCAACACGGTGATCGCCTACGAACCGGTCTGGGCGATCGGCACCGGTCGCACGCCCACCCTCGACGAGGTTGCCGCGGCCCACGGGCATATCCGTGCGACCCTCGAATCCATGCTCGGCGGCGACGCCGCGGCGGTGCGCCTGCTTTACGGCGGTTCGATGAAGCCGGAGAACGCCGCGGATCTGCTGTCGGTGGACAATGTCGATGGCGGATTGATCGGCGGGGCGAGCCTGGACGCGGCGAGCTTCCTCGCCATCGCCGCTGCCGCGTAGCCTTTCGCGAAGGATTGGGACTGGCAATGCGGCGCGCAACCGACTAAATACCCGCCCAACAGAAACGGCGCGGCCCGCCGCGCAACCGGGAATCGTTCGAAGCCATGGAAACCATCGTTCTGGTCATACACATGCTGATCGGTGTGGCGCTCGTCGGCGTCGTGCTGATGCAGCGCTCCGAAGGCGGCCTGGGCGGCCTCGGCGGCGGCGGCGGTGGTGGTGCCGGCGGCGGCATGGGCGGACTGCTCGGCAACCGTCAGACGGCGAACCTGCTGACCCGGACGACCGGGCTTCTCGCGCTGGCGTTCATGGTGACCAGCATCGGGCTCGCGATCCTGGCGAATGACGGCGGCAGCACGGGTGCGATCATCAACGAGACCGCGCCGGCGGCCCTGCACGGCGGCATGGCGCCGACGGAACCTTCCGTTCCGACCACGCCCGCGGTTCCGACCACCGAGTAGATGGGGCGGGGTCCCGAGTCGAGTTCCAAAGGCGGCTTTCAAGCCGCCCTTTTCTCTGCCAAATGGCGCTATCTCAACAGCTTGCCGATTGTGGATGAATCCCCTTTGGCGGGCCGCGATCAATTGAGTACAAGGTAGCAATGGCGACACGATTTATTTTCATCACGGGTGGTGTCGTTTCCTCTCTTGGCAAGGGTCTCGCGTCCGCGGCTCTGGGTGCGCTCCTCCAGGCGCGCGGCTTCAGCGTGCGCGTTCGCAAACTGGACCCTTACCTGAACGTCGATCCGGGCACGATGAGCCCCTTCGAGCATGGCGAGGTCTACGTCACCGATGACGGGGCCGAGACCGATCTCGATCTGGGCCACTATGAACGGTTCACGGGAGTGGCGGCGACCCAGTCCGACAACGTCACGACCGGGCGGATATATTCCGACGTGCTTGGCCGCGAGCGACGCGGCGACTATCTGGGCGGCACCGTGCAGGTGATCCCGCACGTCACCGACGCCATCAAGAAATTCGTCACGGCCGAACTCCACGGTGAGGACTTCGTGATCTGCGAGATCGGCGGCACGGTGGGCGACATCGAGAGCCTGCCGTTCCTGGAGGCCATCCGCCAGCTCGGCAACGAGCTGGGCAAGGAGCGCGCGATGTTCGTGCACCTGACGCTGGTGCCCTACCTCTCCGCGTCGGGCGAGCTCAAGACGAAGCCGACCCAGCACTCGGTGATGGAACTGCAGCGTGTCGGTATCCGGCCCGATGTCATCCTGTGCCGCTGTGACCGCCCGATTCCGGACGGCGAGCGGAACAAGATCGCGCTGTTCTGCAACATCCGTCCCGAGGCGGTCGTCCCGGCGATCGACATCGACACGATCTACCAGGTGCCGATCGAGTATCACGAGGAAGGCTTCGACACCCAGGTCCTGAGCCATTTCAAGATCGATGCGGGTGCGGCGCCGAACCTCGATACCTGGCGCGAGATCGTGGATCGCATCCGCAAGCCCGACGGTGAGGTCACGATCGCGGTGGTCGGCAAGTACACGGACCTGCCGGATGCTTACAAGTCCCTGTCCGAGGCGCTGGTGCATGGCGGGATCGCGAACCACGCCCGGGTCAACCTGGACTGGATCGCGTCCGAAACGTTCGAGACGGAGGACACCGTCGAGCATCTCAGCGGGGTGCACGGAATCCTGGTCCCCGGCGGGTTCGGCGAGCGCGGCGCGGAGGGCAAGATCAAGGCGGTCCAGTTCGCGCGCGAGCATCACGTTCCGTATTTCGGGATCTGCTTCGGGATGCAGATGGCCGTGATCGAGGCGGCGCGGAACCTGGCGGGTCTCCCCGGCGCGGGATCGACCGAATTCGGCGCCTGTGACGACGCCGTGGTCGGCCTCATGACCGAGTGGCAGCGCGGCAACCAGACCGAGCAGCGCGCGGCGGGCGACAACATGGGCGGAACGATGCGCCTGGGCGCGTATCCGGCGAGCCTCGGCGAGCGCACCCACATCGCCGAAATCTACGGCCTCAACGAGATCGCGGAGCGCCACCGCCACCGCTACGAGGTCAACATCAATTATCGAGAAACGCTGGAAAAAGCGGGGCTGACCTTCTCCGGAACGTCGCCGGACGGCCTGCTGCCCGAGACCGTCGAGCTCGAGGATCATCCCTGGTTCATCGGCGTCCAGTTCCACCCGGAACTGAAGTCGAAGCCCTACGAGCCGCACCCGCTGTTCAAGTCCTTCATCGCGGCGGCACTCGACCAGTCCCGGCTGGTTTGACGATGTCGGCGGCTCGGCAGGTTCGCATCGGTGACATCACCGTCGGCGGTGATCTTCCGCTGACCCTGATCGCGGGGCCGTGCCAGCTCGAATCCCGGGACCACGGTCTCGAGATGAGCGCGGCGCTCAAGGAAATGGCCGAAAAACTGGGCGTCGGCCTGATCTACAAGACCAGCTTCGACAAGGCTAACCGCACATCGATCAAGACCGCGCGCGGCCTCGGCATCGAGAAAAGCCTGCCGATCATGGCCGAGATCCGTGAGATGACGGGCCTGCCGATCCTGACGGACGTGCACGATCCCGGGCACTGCGCGGCGGTGGCCGAAGTCGTCGATGTCCTCCAGATTCCGGCGTTTTTGTGCCGGCAGACCGACCTTTTGGTCGCCGCGGCGGAAACCGGCCGCGCGCTCCACATCAAGAAGGGGCAGTTCCTCGCGCCCTGGGACATGAAGAACGTGGTCGGCAAGGCGTTCGAGGCGGGGAACGAGAATATCCTGGTCTGCGAGCGCGGCACGAGCTTCGGCTACAACACGCTGGTCGCGGACATGCGCTCCCTGCCGATCATGGCGGCCCAGACCGGCTGCCCGGTGATTTTCGACGCGACCCACTCGGTCCAGCAGCCGGGCGGGCAAGGCGCCTCCAGCGGCGGCCAGCGCGAGTTCGCGCCGGTGCTGGCGCGTGCCGCCGTCGCCATCGGCGTGGCCGGGGTCTTCCTCGAGACCCACGAGGACCCGGACAACGCCCCGAGCGACGGTCCGAACATGATTCATCTCAAGGACTTGCCGGGAATCGTCGAAACCCTGCTCGAACTCGACAGCATCGCTAAGGCGAAGCCGGCCTCGATCACCTGAACACAAATCCAAACAAACGGACCCAGCGATGAGCGACATCGTCAATATTGTAGGCCGCGAGATTCTCGACAGCCGCGGAAACCCCACCGTCGAGGTGGATGTGACCCTGGACAGCGGCGCCTTCGGCCGCGCGGCGGTGCCGTCGGGGGCCTCCACAGGCGCCCACGAGGCGGTCGAGCGGCGTGACGGCGATCCGTCCCGCTACGGCGGCAAGGGGGTCCTGGGCGCCGTCGAGGCGGTGAATACCGAGCTTTTCGAGGCTCTCGCCGGGCTCGATGCCGACGAGCAGGAGCATATCGACCGGTTGATGCGCGATCTCGACGGGACGGAGAACAAGGGACGGCTGGGCGCGAACGCGATCCTGGGCGTCTCCATGGCCGTCGCGAAGGCCGCGGCCGAGGACGCCGGAATGCCGCTCTACCGCTACGTCGGTGGCAGCCATGCGCGGACCCTCCCGGTGCCGATGATGAACATCGTCAACGGCGGCGCCCACGCGGACAATCCTATCGATATCCAGGAGTTCATGATCATGCCCGTCGGCGCGGCCAGTATCGCGGACGCCGTGCGGGTTGGATCGGAGATTTTCCAGAAACTTAAGGGCCAGCTTTCCGATGCCGGCCACGGCACCAACGTCGGCGACGAGGGCGGATTCGCGCCGAACCTGAAGAGCGCCGACGAAGCCCTTGGGTTCATAAGCAAATCGATCGAGGCCGCGGGCTACAAGCCGGGCGACGACGTGGTGCTCGCGCTCGACGCCGCGTCGAGCGAGTTCCATGCCGACGGCAGGTATGAACTGGCGGGCGAGGGCAAGTCTCTCGATTCCGGCGCAATGGCGGATTATCTGGCCGATTTGTGCGCGCGCTACCCGATCATTTCGATCGAGGACGGCATGGACGAGGACGACTGGGACGGCTGGGTCGCCCTGACCGAGGCCATCGGCGACAAGGTGCAGCTGGTGGGCGACGATCTGTTCGTCACCAACCCGGCGCGGCTGCGCGACGGCATCGCGCGCGGCGCGGGCAACTCGATCCTCATCAAGGTGAACCAGATCGGAACCCTGTCCGAGACTCTCGACGCGGTCGAGACGGCGCACAAGGCCTCATACACGGCCGTCATGTCGCACCGTTCGGGCGAGACCGAGGATGCGACCATCGCGGACCTGGCGGTGGCGACCAACTGCGGTCAGATCAAGACCGGTTCGCTCAGCCGCTCGGACCGGCTGGCGAAGTACAACCAGCTCATCCGCATCGAGGAAGGGCTCGGGCCGGCCGCCACATATGCCGGCCGTTCGATTCTGCGTTAGCGTCGCGCATGCGTAAGGGGTTTGCGCGCTCGGTCCAGTTCTGGATCCTCGTCGGCGGTGCCGTCGGCGGCGTGATCGACTACGCGATCGGCGTGCCACGTGACTGGGGCACGGGCCTCGCGATCGGGATGGCCGCAGGTGCCGTTATCGGTTTCGCGGTTCGCAAGGTGATGAAGTGAGTCCAAAACGAGAACTCTGAGTCACTTTTGCAACACTGCCCGCCTTCGGGGCAAAGAATTGAATCCAATGGAGAATTCTGAGTTGACGCTGCGACTCGCGCTGTGATTCGTTTTCCCCATGGCAGTGCTCGACGAAATCAGGAACCGCGCCCGGGGCGCCATGTGGCCGATTATCGGCGCACTGCTCCTCGCCTATTTCTCGTACCACATGGTGCAGGGGGACCACGGTCTCCTGTCCCTGCTGCAGCTTCGCGCCAAGGTCGAGCAGGCCCAGACGGTGCATGCGGCATTGCGGGTGGAGCGGGAGCAGATGGAGGCGCGGGTCGCGCTGCTGCGCCCGGACAACCTAGATCCCGACATGCTCGAGGAACGCGCCCGGGTGATGCTGAACTTCGCGCACCCGAACGAGATCGTCATTCTCGAATAGATCGCCTGCGCAATTTCCGCGAAAGCGAATCATCCGGTACGTACGAATATTTCGCGCTGTCGGACCGATATTAACTGACTTTCGGTAAATATCGCCTTTTTCCCTGAAATCGCACGTCTTTTTCCGTGTGTGCGCTTGCTGGTTCGCGTTTAATTACGTATTTGTCGAGTTAACGGTCAAAGCCGACCATCACTCTCAGGGGGGCGTGCGATGGCGCGAAAACCAGCTTCGAAATCCTTTAAATCGGGTGCCAAAACGGCCACCAAGCGGGCGGCGCCGCGCAAGAAGGCGGCCGCGAGCGCGAAGCCGGATTACAAGTCCTACAGCGGCGATCAGCTCCTGGATTTCTACCGCGAGATGCTCCTCATCCGCCGGTTCGAGGAGAAGGCCGGCCAGATGTACGGCATGGGGCTCATCGGCGGTTTCTGCCATCTTTACATCGGACAGGAAGCGGTCGTCGTCGGGATGCAGGCTGCGCTCGACGAGCAGGATTCCGTCATCACCACCTACCGCGACCACGGCCACATGCTGGCCTGTGGCATGGACCCCAACGGCGTGATGGCCGAGCTGACCGGCCGCGAGGGCGGATACTCGCGCGGCAAGGGCGGTTCCATGCACATGTTCTCCAAGGAGAAGAATTTCTACGGCGGCCACGGGATCGTCGGCGCAAATGTGCCGCTGGGCACCGGGATCGCCTTCTCCCACAAGTACAAGGGCGACGGCGGGGTGTGCCTGGCCTATTTCGGTGACGGTGCGCTGAACCAGGGCCAGGTCTATGAGAGCTTCAACATGGCCGCGCTCTGGGACCTGCCGATCATCTACATCATCGAGAACAACCGCTACGGCATGGGCACGTCGGTCGAGCGAGCCTCGGCCGAACCGGACCTGTACAACCGCGGCGCTGCCTACGGTATCCCGGGTGCCCAGGTGGATGGCATGGATGTCGTCCAGGTCTTCGAAGCGGCACAGGAGGCCGTGAAATATGCCCGTTCCTCGGGCAAGGGGCCGTTCATCCTCGAAATGCAGACTTACCGGTATCGCGGTCACTCCATGTCCGACCCGGCCAAGTACCGGACCAAGGAAGAGGTCCAGAAGATGCGGACCGAGAAGGATCCGATCGAGACCCTCAAGGATATCCTCATCGCCCAGAAGGTTGCGGACGAGGATGCGCTGAAGGCGATCGATCGCGAGGTGCGCGAACGCGTCAACGCCGCCGCGGACTTCGCCCAGGAGAGCCCGGAACCCGATCCGTCCGAGCTCTACACCGACATTCTGATTGAAGCCTGACCGCGGACGCGGGACGGGGAGGACCAAGAACATGCCGATCCAGGTACTCATGCCGGCGTTGTCGCCGACGATGACCGAGGGCAACCTCGCGCGATGGCTCAAGGCCGAGGGCGACAGCATCTCGCCGGGCGATGTGATCGCCGAGATCGAGACCGACAAGGCGACCATGGAGGTCGAGGCGGTCGATGAAGGCACGCTGGGCAAGATTCTCGTGGCCGAAGGTGCCGAGGACGTGGCGGTCAACACGCCGATCGCCGTGATTCTCGCCGACGGCGAGAGCGCGGACGATATCGGCGACGCTGCGTCCGCCGCCGCGCCCGAAACTGCCGCTGAGCCCGCGGCCGATACGCCGGACGACGCTTCGGCATCGACGGCCCCCTCGGCACCTGCTCCTGCTTCCGTGCCGGCCGAAGCCGCCTATGACGGGCCGACCACCGAGATGACGGTGCGTGAAGCTCTGCGCGATGGCATGGCCGAGGAAATGCGACGGGACGAGAATGTGTTCCTCATGGGCGAGGAGGTTGCGCAGTATCAGGGGGCCTACAAGGTCAGCCAGGGACTGCTCGAAGAGTTCGGCGACCGCCGGGTGATCGACACGCCGATCACGGAGCAGGGATTTGCCGGGCTTGGCGTCGGCGCGGCTTATCACGGCCTCCGCCCCATCGTTGAGTTCATGACCTTCAACTTCGCGATGCAGGCCATTGATCAGATCATCAACTCGGCGGCCAAGACCCTCTACATGTCCGGCGGTCAGATGGATGTGCCCATCGTTTTCCGCGGACCGAACGGTGCGGCGTCGCGCGTCGCCGCCCAGCACTCACAGTGCTATGCGAGCTGGTACGGACACTGCCCGGGCCTCAAGGTGGTCGCGCCCTACAGCGCGGCGGATGCCAAGGGGCTGATCAAGTCGGCGATCCGCGACCCGAACCCCGTGATCGTGCTCGAGAACGAGCTGCTCTACGGCAGCAGCTTCGACGTGCCCGACGACGAGGATGTGACCGTGCCCATCGGCAAGGCGAAGGTCGTGCGCGCCGGCGACGATGTGACGATCACCGCGTTCTCGCTGATGGTCGGCAAGGCGCTCGAGGCGGCGGAGATGCTTGCCGCCGAAGGGATCGAGGCGGAGGTCATCGACCTGCGCTCGATCCGGCCGCTCGACACCGCAACGGTCGTCGACTCCGTCAAGCGCACCAACCGGATCGTCTCGGTCGAGGAGGGCTGGCCGTTTGCCGGGATCGGCGCGGAGATCGGCATGCGCATGATGGAGGATGCCTTCGATTATCTCGATGCGCCCGTCGTCCGGGTGACCGGCGAGGACGTGCCGATGCCCTACGCCGCCAATCTCGAGAAGCTGGCGCTGCCGCAGGCCGAGCGTATCGTCGAGGCCGCCAAGCGCGTTTGTTACAAGGACTAGGACGGTGTTCGTCGCACCACGGTTGCTTGCTGGCAGGAAGAGCCGGGAAGCAACACAAATGAAGCAGGATGTTGCGGGCTTGGCCGTTGCGGCCATCGAGAACACAACACGTGGCGCGCGCGCCGGGGATATGATCCCGATGAAGCGCACCGCAGACCGTATCCGGGGGAAGCACTGATGCCGATTTCCATTCTCATGCCGGCCCTGTCGCCGACGATGACCGAGGGCAACCTGGCGCGCTGGCTCAAGGCCGAGGGCGATGCGGTCGCACCGGGCGATGTGATCGCGGAGATCGAGACCGACAAGGCGACCATGGAGGTCGAGGCGGTGGACGAGGGCGTGCTCGCGAAAATTCTCGTCGCCGAAGGCGCCGAGGAAGTCGCGGTCAACACGCCGATCGCGGTCCTGCTCGAGGATGGCGAGGACGATAGCGCGCTCGACGGGTTCGACGCCGGCGGCGCATCCGCGAAGGCGGACGCGCCGGCCGAGGCGCCTGCCGAAGCGGCTCCGGCTGCTACCCGCACCGAGGCGCCGGCGCGGACACCCGCCCCGGCGAGCGCTCCTGCAGCCGGTGGCGACCGTATTATTGCGAGCCCCCTGGCCAAGCGTCTCGCGGCGCAGCAGGGCATCGACCTGGCCCAGGTGACCGGCAGCGGCCCCAACGGCCGGATCGTCAAGGCGGATATCGAGCATTTCTCGGGCGCGCCCGCAGCCGGAACGGCAGCCGCGCCGCAGATCGTTTCGGTGGAAGGCGATGCGCCCTATGAGGTGCTGCCGCTGTCGAACATGCGCAAGGTCATCGCCCAGCGCATGACAGAGTCGAAGCAGCAGGTGCCGCATTTCTACCTGACGGTGGATTGCGAGATCGACCGGTTGCTGGAAGCGCGCAAGAACCTGAACGCACGCGCGAAGGACGGCGCGTTCAAGATCTCGGTGAACGACATGATCATCAAGGCCGCGGCGGCGGCGCTGATGGAGGTGCCGCGCGCCAATGCCGGCTGGTCCGACGAAGGGGTGCGTGTTTACAAGCGGGCCGATATCTCGGTCGCGGTGGCCATCGACGACGGCCTGATCACCCCGATTGTCCGGGGCGCGGAGGGCAAGGGGCTCAAGGCGATCTCTGCCGAGATGGCTGATCTGGCGGCGCGCGCGCGCGACAACAAGCTGGCACCGGAAGAGTTCCAGGGCGGGACGTTCACGATCTCCAACCTGGGCATGTACGGCGTTAAGCATTTCGAGGCGGTCATCAACCAGCCCCAGGGCGCGATCCTGGCGGTCGGGGCGGGCGAGCAGCGCCCGGTCGTCCGCGACGGCGAACTGGCGGTCGCGACGGTCATGTCCCTGACCCTGTCGGTCGATCATCGGGCGCTCGACGGTGCAATCGGGGCGGAGTATCTCGCCGCGCTCAAGGAGCTGATCGAGGAACCCCTCGGGCTTCTCCTGTAATTCGAAATCCGATCCGGCGGAGCACTGGCGCGCCGGCATCTGCGAGGACTGAATCCCATGGCGGACAAGCAATTCGATCTGGTCGTCGTCGGCGGTGGCCCCGGCGGCTATGTGGCGGCGATCCGCGCCGCGCAGCTCGGCATGAAGGCCGCGGTTGTCGAGGCGAACCACCTGGGCGGGATCTGCCTGAACTGGGGCTGTATCCCGACCAAGGCATTGCTCCGCACGTCGGAGATCTACCACTACATGCAGAATGCCGAGGCCTATGGTCTCAAGGCCGACAATGTTTCCTTCGATATCGCGAAGGTCGTCGAGCGTTCGCGCGGCGTTGCGAAGCAGCTCAACCAGGGCGTCGGCTATCTGCTCAAGAAGAACAAGGTCGAGGTGATCGACGGCTGGGGCAAGCTCGCCGGCGGCAAGGCCGGCGCGCGCAAGCTCACGGTCGAGAAGGACGGCAAGAAGGTCGCGGACGTGACCGCGAAGAATATCCTGCTGGCGACCGGCGCACGGGCGCGCCAGATCCCCGGCATGGAGGCCGACGGCGAGCAGATCTGGAGCTATCGCGAGGCGATGGTGCCCAAGGAATTCCCGAAGTCGCTGCTGGTCGTGGGGTCGGGCGCGATCGGGATCGAGTTCGCGTCCTTCTATCGCACGCTCGGCGCGGAGGTGACGGTGGTCGAAGTGCTCGACCGCATCCTGCCGGTCGAGGACGAGGAGATTTCCGGGCTCGCGGCCAAGGCGTTCGAGGAACAGGGCATGACCCTGATCACGGGCGCGAGTGTGAAGTCGCTCTACAAGCAGCCGGACAAGGTCACGGCGACGCTCGACAAGGACGGCAAGTTCCAGAACATCGAGGTCGAGCGGGTGATCATGGCCGTCGGTATCGTCGGCAACGTCGAGGATATCGGTCTCGAGGGGACGAAGGTGAAGGTCGAGAAGTCCCACATCGTCATCGACGAATGGGGCCAGACCGGCGAGCCGGGCATCTGGGCCATCGGCGACGTGGCCGGCCCGCCGTGGCTCGCACACAAGGCGTCCCACGAGGGCATCATCGCGGTCGAGAAGATGGCGGGCGCGGAGAACGTCCACCCGCTGGACACGAGCCGCATTCCGGGCTGCACCTACTGCACGCCCCAGGTCGCGTCGATCGGCATGACCGAGGCTGCGGCAAAGAAGGCGGGGCACAAGCTGAAGGTCGGACGCTTCCCGTTCCAGGGCAATGGCAAGGCGATCGCGCTGGGCGAGCCCGAGGGGCTCATCAAGACGATCTTCGACGCCGACACGGGTGAGCTTCTGGGCGCACACATGATCGGTGCGGAGGTGACGGAACTGGTCCAGGGCTACGGCATCGCGAAGACCCTCGAGACCACCGAGCACGAGCTGATGGAATCGGTGTTCCCGCATCCGACGCTGAGCGAGATGATGCACGAGTCCGTGCTTGACGCCTACGGGCGCACGATCCATTTCTAGCCCATGACCTCAACCCCCGTTCGCGACAAGCGCACCGACCCCGCGCTCCGGCACCCGGAGAAGCGGAACCGACCCGACCACCCGATCCAGCGCAAGCCGGACTGGATACGCGTGAAGGCGCCGACCAGCAAGGCCTATCACGAGACGCGCAAGATGATGCGCGAACTCAACCTTGCCACCGTGTGCGAGGAGGCGGCATGCCCAAACATCGGCGAGTGCTGGGCGAAGAAGCACGCGACCATCATGATCATGGGCGACACCTGTACGCGGGCCTGCGCCTTCTGCAACGTCGCGACCGGCGTGCCGAAGCCGCTCGATCCCAACGAGCCCGCAAATGTCGCGGTTGCCGTCGGCGGCATGGCGCTTGAGCATGTGGTGCTGACCTCGGTCGATCGCGACGACCTGCCGGACGGGGGCGCCGATCATTTCAGCCAGGTCGTGCGGGCGCTGCGGACGTCCGCGCCGGATACGACGATCGAGATCCTGACCCCCGATTTCAAGGACAAGCCCGGCGCCATCGACATCATGGCCGCCGACCCGCCGGACGTGTTCAACCACAATCTCGAGACTGTCCCGCGGCTGTACCCGACGATCCGGCCAGGCTCGCGTTATTTCACAAGCCTCGACCTCTTGCGCCGGATCAAGGAGAAGGTGCCCAGCGTCTTCACCAAGTCCGGCCTGATGGTGGGTCTGGGCGAGACCCGCGAGGAGGTCGGCCAGGTGATGGACGACCTGCGCGCCGCGGATGTCGATTTCCTGACCATCGGCCAGTATCTGCAGCCGACGCCGAAGCACGCGCGGATCGACAAGTTTGTCACGCCCGAGGAGTTCGAGGGCTATGCGAAGATGGCGCGTGGCAAGGGGTTCCTCCTCGTGTCGGCGACACCGCTGACGCGGTCGAGCTATCACGCGGGCGATGACTTCGCGAATCTGCGTGCGGTGCGCGAGGCCAAGCTGGCCGCGGCGGACTGACACGAGACCCGATTTCGCGTGCCGTCCCACAAGGAAATCAAGGTTCTTCCCTATACACCCGATCAGCTGTTCGCGCTGGTCGCGGATATCGAGAGCTATCCGGAGTTCCTGCCCTGGTGCCTGGCGGCCCGCAACCGCAAGCGCGAGCATGCATCCGACAGCGAGATCGTCTGGTCGGACCTGGTGGTGGGGTTCAAGCTCATCCGCGAGCGGTTCACCTCCAAGGTCACGCTCGCGCCGGGCGGGGATGCGGACGATCCGCGGATCGATGTCGAGTATGTGGACGGGCCGCTCAAGTTCCTGCGTAACCACTGGGTGTTCGTGCCGCACGGGGACGGCGGCTGCGAGATCGACTTCTATGTCGAGTTCGAGTTCCGGAGCCGCATCTTCGAGAAGATGATCGGCGCGCTGTTCCACGAGGCCGTCAGCCGCATGGTCGGCGCGTTCGAGAAACGCGCGGACGCGCTGTATGGGCCGGAGGCGCAGCCCCGCCCGTCGGCCTGAGGCCGGACGCGCTCTAGCCGTCCTCGTCCTTGCGGCAGACGGCCTCGACCTTGTTGCCGTCCGGATCGAGCACGAACGCGCCATAGTAGGTGGGGATGTATTCGGGCCGCAGACCCGGGGCGCCGTCGTCCCGCCCGCCATTCGCCATGGCCGCCTCGAAGAAGGCGCGCACGGTCGCACGAGAGTCCGCGATCAGCGCGAAATGCGCGCCGTTGTTGGCGACGACCTCGGTGTTCTTGTCGATGGGCTCGCTGATCCAGAGCCACTGGCGGCCCGATCCGTTGCCGAACGCGACGGCGAATCCCTTGTCCATCACCACCTCGAGCCCCAGCGTCGCCAGGGTGGGGCGGTAGAATGCCATGGCGCGCGCGATGTCGCGCACGCCGATCGAGGCGTGGTCGAAAATCGCGGAAAAATCCCGGCTGTCGAAAGCCCCTCGGTTGATCTCGCGGGTGGTCATGATGTTCCTCGTCCTAGTTGCCGCCGGTGATGGTGTGCCTGAGGATTGCGAAGGCGGTCTGCACGGTCGCGTCGCGCACGGCCGCCCGATCGCCGGGAAAGACCTCGTGATGGGCGACGGTCGGACGGCCCCGGCCGGCGCAGGCGAAGTGCACGAGGCCGACGGGTTTCTCCTTAGTACCGCCCCCCGGACCCGCCACACCGGTGACGGAGATGGTGATGTCCGCCAGCGATCTCGCGAGCGCGCCCTCGGCCATGGCGCGGGCGACCTGTTCGCTGACCGCTCCGTGGAGCGTGATCAGCATCTTCGGCACGCCGAGCATCTCGATTTTCGCCTCGTTCGAATAGGTCACGAAGCCGCGTTCGACCACGTCCGACGAGCCCGCGATCTCGGTCAGGCAGCCGGCGATCAGCCCGCCGGTGCAGGATTCCGCCGTCGCGATCTTGAGGTTCGCGCGACGGCTGAGCTCCAGCAGCTCGGCGGAATCGTGGAGGAGTTGCGCATCGAACATGGTGTCATCCGAACAGGGTGGGAATGGTACCTTGCGAGCCCAGCCAGACCGCGATCAGCCAGGTGAGGGCGCCGGCATAGACGCCGGCGCCGACATCGTCGGCCATGATGCCGACCCCGCCGTGCAGGCGCTCGAGGTCCTTCAACGGCCAGGGCTTGGTGATGTCCGCGAACCGGAACAGGACGAACGCCACCGAGTAGAAGCGCCAGTCGAGCGCGAGCGGCAGGATCGCCAGCCACTGGCCGACGACCTCGTCGATAACAACCCGCTGGGGGTCCTGGAGCCGGTGGTACGTGGCGAGCTTGCCGCTGGCCCAGACGCCGACGACGAACCCGACGAGGATCAACGCCATCAGCAGGAACTGACCGCCGATCATGACCGCGACGAGCGCAAAGGGGAGGGCGGCGAGCGAGCCCCAGGTTCCGGGCGCGCCGGGCAGGTCGCCGGCACCGAACCAGGTCGCGAGCAGGCGGGCGAGCCGGGGCTCGCGGGTGTCGGGATCGGGTTCGGTCGTCATCGCTCCGCCGGCAGGTTGATGGTGGCGCTGGCCTGGGCGGCGATGCCCTCGGCGCGGCCGGTGAAGCCCAGCCCCTCGGTCGTCGTGGCCTTGACCGAGATGCGGCCGGCGTCCACGGCGAGCTCCTCGGCGATACGCGCGCGCATCGCGTCGCGATGGGCCCCGATGCGTGGCGCCTCGCAGACGATCGTCAGGTCGGCATGTACAAGCGCGCCGCCGCGCCCGCGTAGCAGGTCCATCGCGTGCGCCAGGAAATGCATCGAATCCTTGCCCAGCCACTGCGGGTCGGACGGGGGAAAATGCGAGCCGATGTCGCCGTTGCCGAGCGCGCCCAGGATCGCGTCGGTCAGCGCATGCAGCGCGACATCGGCGTCGGAGTGACCGGCAAGCGCGCGGTCGTGGGGAATGTCGATCCCGCCGAGCCGGACCGTGTCGCCGGGCCCGAACGCATGCACGTCGTATCCGGTCCCCACGCGGGTTTCGCGTGCACCGGCGAGCCACGCGGCCGCGCGCGCCAGGTCCTCGTCATGGGTGATCTTCAGGTTCGCCTCGTCGCCTGCGACCATGGCGACCCGGAGGCCGGCGGCCTCGGCGACCGAGGCATCGTCGGTGAAGGCCTGTCCGCCGCCATCGGCGGTCTCGTGCGCCGCGAGCAGGGACGCGAAGCGGAAGCCCTGTGGCGTTTGCGCGCGATAGAGGCCGCTTCGATCCACGGTCCCGGTGATGACGTTGCCGTCGCCGCGCTTGAGCGTGTCCGTGACCGGCAGGGCAGGGATCGCGCCGTCGGCGTCCGCAAGTGCGCCGATCACCCGATCGACGAGCGATCCGGATACGAACGGGCGTGCGCCATCGTGGATCAGAACATTGTCCGGCGCACCGGTGTCTGCGAGCGCGCGCAGGCCGTTGCGTACGGATTCCTGCCGGGTCGCGCCGCCGAGAACCGGATCGTCCAGTCCGAGGTCTCGCGCCGCCACGGCAAATTGCTCCGCGTCGTCCGGATGGATGACCGCCTGCACGCGGCTGACGGATGCGTGCGCGGAGAAGGCCTCGAGCACATGGCGCATGATGCTCCGCCCGTGCAGGTCGCGATACTGTTTCGGGATGTCCCCCGGCATTCGGGCGCCGCGACCGGCGGCGACGACGAGGGCAACGGTTTCGGGCACGTTCGGCCACTCCAGCGCGTGTAACAACGCGGGCACGTTAGTCGTCCGCCCCGGCGTTGCCAAGGCTCAGCCCGGGTGAGGCGAACAAAGCGAAAACCCGGGCGACGCGTGAGTGACCGGCGCGGCGCGCGCCCCTATGATGAGGCCATGGGTGGATCGTTGACATTGGGCCTCGCGGCATTGCTGACACTGTTGCCGGCGGCGTTTCTTCCGTACCGCGGGCGCGGTGGTGACCCGGCGGGTGCGCTGTTCTGGCTTCTGCTGGTGACGGCGACGGTCGGCCCCCTGGCGCTGGACCTGTCCGTGGGCGGTGGCATCTGGCGCACCGGCTTCAGCGCGACCCTGTGGACCATCATCGCCGCCACGATGCTGGTCTTCCTGGCGGTGTGCCTGGTGTCCGGCGCGGCCCGCCGGCTGAGCGGACTTCTCCTGCCCTATCTTGTTCTGCTGGCGCTCATCGCGATTGCCTGGTCGTCGGTACCGGACGAGCCACTGCCGGGCACGCTCCTGACCGCCTGGCTCCAGGTGCATATCGGTGTCTCGCTCGTCACCTACGCGCTCATCAGTATCGCAGCGGTGACGGCCCTGGCCGTTTTGCTGCGCGAACGGGCACTGCGGGCGCACCGGGTTTCCGGCTGGATCGACATGCTGCCGGCCGTCGCCGATGCCGAGCGCCTGCAAATCCGGCTGCTGATTGCCGCCGAGGTGGTGCTTGGCGCCGGCCTGATCACGGGGATGGCGACGAAGGTGTCCGCGACCGGGGATTTGGCGACATTCGACCACAAGACTGTGCTGTCGGTCCTGACATTCGTGATCATAGGTGTGCTGCTGCTGCTCAATCGCGGTAGCGGGCTTCGCGGCCGACGTGCCGCGCGGATCGTGCTCCTGGCCTATCTCCTGATCGCGCTCGCGTTCCCGGGGGTCAAGTTCGTGACCGACATATTGATCGGCTGATCTCCCGAAAAACACTCTTGTTGCGCTGCGCAAAGCACCGTATGGTGCATAATTCGTAGTCACATAGAGAAATTGCGCAATAAATGGGCATTTTAGCCATTGATCCGGCGTCTCCGCTCGAAATCGAGCGAGTAGAAATCCGCAATCGGGTGATTCTGGCGCCGATGTCCGGCGTGAGCGACCAGCCCTTCCGCAAGCTCGCGGCCCGGTTCGGCGTCGGCTTGGTGGTCTCGGAGATGGTCGCAAGCCGCCAGATGCTGCTGAACACGCGGCAATCGTCGCGCCGGATGCTGTTCGACCGGGACGAAGGGCCCGCCTGCATCCAGCTGGCCGGGACGGAGCCGGAGATCATGGCGGATGCGGCGCGGCTTTCCGTCGACCGCGGCGCCGATATCATCGATATCAACTTCGGCTGCCCCGCCAAGAAGATCGTCCGCAAGGCGAGCGGGTCGGCGATGATGCGCGACGTGCCCCTGGCGACGGAGATCATGGCGGCGGTCGTTGCCGTCGTCGATGTACCCGTCACGGTCAAGATGCGCACGGGCTGGGACGACGACAGCCGGAACGCGCCGGAGCTGGCGCATATCGCCGAAGATCTCGGGCTCGGCATGGTGACGGTGCACGGCCGCACGCGGTGCCAGTTTTATACGGGGACGGCTGACTGGGATTTCATCGCCAACGTGCGGGACCGGATCTCGATCCCCCTGGTCGCGAACGGCGATATCCGCTCGATCGACGATGCCCATGCGTGCCTGGCCCGGTCGGGCGCGGATGCCGTGATGATCGGTCGCGCTTCACAGGGACGGCCCTGGTTTCCGGGCGATGTCGCGCATCATTTCCTGACCGGCGAGACGCGCGCGGAACCCGATGTGTCCGCCCGCTGGGCCATTCTGCGTGAACATCTCGACGGCATGCTCACGCTCTATGGCGTCAGCAACGGCATTCGCAATGCGCGCAAGCATATCGGCTGGTACCTGACCGGACTGCCCGGCGCGGCCGAGTTCCGCAACGTCGTGAACAACACGCTGGACCCGCGCGTGATCTTCGAGGAGATGCGGCGGTTCCACGAGCTCTCGCAGGAGGGTGCCCGATGACAGCGGTCGGCGCGGACGCGCGCGCCGGGGGGCTCAGCGCGGGCGTCGATCCCCTGTCGGTCCTAAACTCCCTGTCCGATGCGGTCGTCGCCGTCGGCGAGGGCAACACCATTCGCTACGTGAACTATGCCGCCGAGCAGCTTTTCGAGGCCGGGAGCCACGGGCTTGTCGGGAAGTCGCTCGAAGGGTTCGTGACACCCGATAATCCGCTGTTTTTCATCATCGAGAAGTCACGACAGGACAATGCGAGCTATGCGGAACGCGATGTCCATATCGACGGACCGCGATTGAGCGAACGGGAGATGTCGGTGCAGTCCCAGCCCCTGTACGACGGCTCGGGGCTCGTTGTCGTGAGCCTGCATGAACAGACGCTCGCCCGGCACATCGACCGACAACTCGTCCATCGCGGCGCGGCACGGTCGGTAACGGCGATGGCCTCGATGCTCGCCCACGAGGTGAAGAACCCGCTCTCGGGCATTCGCGGCGCGGCGCAGCTTCTGGAAGACGGGGTCGATGACGACGGCCGCGAGCTCACACAGCTGATTTGCGACGAGGCAGACCGCATCGTCTCGCTGGTCAATCGAATGGAGGCGTTTTCCGACGAGCGGCTGCCCGAGCGCGCGGCGGTCAATATTCACGAGGTGCTCGACCGGGTTCAGAAGTCGGCCGAGAGCGGATTTGCCCGCAACGTGCGTTTCCTGCCTCTCTACGACCCGTCGCTGCCGATGGTGTTCGGCAACCGGGATCAGCTCATCCAGGTGTTTCTCAACCTGGTGAAGAACGCCGCGGAGGCGGTCGAGCCCGGCGCGGGGGAGATTCGGATCGAGACCCGCTACCGGCACGGGCTGCGCCTCGCGCTGCCGGGCACCGGCGAGCGCGTCGATCTGCCGATCGAGATTACGGTTCGCGACAACGGCACCGGCGTCCCGCCGGACATCCGGCCGTTCCTGTTCGACCCGTTCGTGACGTCGAAGAAGAACGGTAGTGGCCTCGGGCTGGCGCTGGTGGCGAAACTCGTCCGCGATCATGGCGGTGTCGTGGATCTCGAGAGTGACGGTGCCGGCACGGCATTCCGGGTGATGCTGCCGGTGGACGAAGCCCGTGCAGGAGACAAGACATGAGTGGCGCGACAATTCTCGTCGCGGACGACGACCGAAGCATTCGCACCGTACTGGGGCAGGCGCTGGGCCGCATCGGGCACGACGTCCGCTCGACCGGGACCGCGGCCAACCTCTGGCGCTGGGTGTCGGAAGGCGAGGGCGACCTGGTCATCACGGACGTGGTCATGCCCGATGAGAACGGGCTCGATCTCATCCCGCGGATCCGCAAGATCAGGCCCGATCTGCGCATCATCGTCATGAGTGCGCAGAACACGCTCCTGACAGCGGTGCGCGCGACGGAGCGCGGCGCGTTCGAGTATCTCCCCAAGCCGTTCGACCTGAAGGAAGTGGTCGAGGTGGTCCAGCGGGCCCTGTCGGAGACGCCGGAACCGGCGGCACCGGCCGACCATGGCCTTCCGGGTGAAGACGAAGAGCTGCCGCTGATCGGCCGCTCGGCCGCGATGCAGGACATCTACCGGGTCCTGGCCCGGCTCATGAACACCGACCTGACGGTGATGGTGACCGGCGAGTCGGGCACCGGCAAGGAACTGGTGGCGCGCGCGCTGCACGACTACGGCAAACGGCGTTTCGGGCCGTTTGTGGCGATCAACATGGCCGCAATCCCGCGCGAGCTGATCGAGAGCGAGCTGTTCGGGCATGAGAAGGGCGCGTTCACGGGAGCGACAAACCGCTATTCGGGGCGGTTCGAGCAGGCCGAAGGCGGCACACTGTTTCTCGACGAGATCGGCGACATGCCCATCGAGGCGCAGACCCGCCTCCTGCGCGTGCTCCAGGAAGGCGAGTACACGACGGTCGGCGGCCGCACGCCGATCTCGACGAATGTTCGGATCATTGCCGCAACCCATCGCGACCTGCGTCTCGCCGTCAGGCAGGGACTGTTCCGCGAGGACCTCTACTACCGGCTGAACGTCGTACCGCTGCGTATTCCGCCGCTGCGCGAGCGGTCCGAGGACATCCCGGAACTGATCAGCCATTTCCTGTCCCGCGCGGAGACTGCGGATTCGGCCCCCAAGAGCTTCGTGCCCGAGGCGGTCCAGCGCCTGCAGCAGTATCGTTGGCCGGGCAACGTCCGCGAGCTCGAGAACCTGGTCCAGCGCCTGAGCGCGCTCTACAGTCAGGACGTGATCAGCCTCGAGACCGTCGAGGCCGAACTGGCCCAGTCGGCGCCGGGTAGCGCAAGCGAGGCCGGAGCGGACGACGAGTCCCTCTCGGATGCGATCGAGCGGCACCTGCGAACGTATTTTTCCGCCCACCATGACGGGCTGCCGGCCCCGGGACTGTACGGCCGGGTCCTGCACGAGATGGAGCGGCCGCTGATCGCGCTGGCGCTGGAGGCGACGCGCGGCAACCAGGTCCGCGCCGCTCAGCTTCTTGGTCTCAACCGGAATACATTACGTAAGAAAATCCGTGAGTTAGACATTGATGTTGTCCGGGGCATAAAATAGGACACCGTGCAATTCGGGCGTGTTGCCACCATATCGGCGGATGTATCCGCGACGGCACCAGGGACGCACGTGAACTGTCGAGCATCGAATGACGGATGATGTAAGCCGAGGAAACGCGCCCGGGCCCGCGCTGCCGGTGACGTCCGACGCCGCCCGGGACTATTCGGGAGATGCGGGGCGCCGGGATGCCGCCGCGATGCGGCGCGTGGCGATGTGGGCCGGGCGGGCGAACATCGCGCGCCGTCTCGCCTATGTCCTGATGGCCGTGGGTGTCACGGCCGCCATCGCAACGTTCCTCACACTCACCGGCAAAAGCGATTTCGGCATGGGCGAGTCCGCGCTCGACGTGCTGGTCGCGATCGACCTCGTCCTTGTCCTGGCGCTCGGCGCGGTCGTCGTTCAGGCGCTGGTTCGCATGTGGGGCCAGCGCCGGGCGGGCCTCGCCGGCGCGCGCCTGCACGTGCGGCTGGTCGGCCTGTTCTCCATCGTCGCGATCGTTCCGGCGATCCTGGCGGTTGTTCTCGCGGCGCTGTTTTTCAACGTCACCATCCAGAACTGGTTCAGTGATCGCGTGCGCCAGGCGGTTGAGAGCTCCGTTCGGGTGTCGGACGCCTACCTGAGCGAGCATGAGCAGATCTTCCGGTCCGACGCGGTCGCGATGGCCCAGGAGCTCATCCGCATCTGGCCGCAGGTCGCAACGGACAGCCGCCGCACCCAGCGCAGCCTCGAGATTCTCGCGGAACGCCATTCCGTTCACGGCGCACTGCTTCTCGATCCGTTCAAACGCACCGTAACCGAGGCCGGGTTCACATCGTCGCTTAGCTTCGACCTGCCGCCCGCCTGGGCGTTTGCGGACTCGAACAACGGCCAGCCGGTCGTGCTGGTCGCGGAGAACCGGGACCGGGTGCGTGCGCTCGTGGGACTCGACGTGCAGCCCAAGGTGTTTCTCTATGTCGGCCGGTTCATCGACCCGAATGTTCTTGAGTTGCGGGAAACCACACGGCGCGCGGCGCGAGACTATGCGCTGGTGGAATCGGAACTCACGGAACTCCAGATCGAACTCGCGGCGATCTTCGTGATCGTCACGCTGCTTCTGCTGATGACCGCGGTCGGGCTCGCCTTCGTCTTTGCGAACCGTCTCACCCGGCCCATCGCGAGCCTGGTCCACGCGGCGGAGATGGTGCGCTCGGGCAACCTCGGCGTGCGGCTGGCGGAGGCGAGCCGCTCGGACGACGAGATCGGGATGCTGACGCGTTCGTTCAACCGGATGACGCGGCAGCTCGACGAACAACGCCGGGAGCTGACCGAGGCGAATCGACAGCTCGAAGATCGTCGCCGCTTCACGGAGGCGGTGCTGGGCGGTGTTTCGGCGGGCGTCGTCGGCCTCGACAGCACGGGCAGGGTGAGCCTTCCGAACCGTTCCGCGACCGCGCTTCTCGGACAGAAACTCGATGCCCTGATGGGCCGCCCGCTGGGCGAATGCGTGCCGGAACTGGCCGAGCCGATCGCGCGGGCGATCCGCGATCCCGAGCGCCTCGTCGAGGACGAGGTGGTTGTCGAGACGGACACCGGACGCAAGACCCTGCATGTTCGGATCGCGGCGGAGCACGATGCCCAGCAGACAGTGATCGGCTTCGTCGTGACCTTCGACGACGTGACGGAGTTGCAGTCTGCGCAGCGCAAGGCGGCCTGGGCGGACGTCGCGCGCCGGATCGCGCACGAGATCAAGAACCCGCTTACCCCGATCCAGCTCTCGGCGGAGCGCCTGAAGCGGAAATACCTGAACGAGGTCGAAAGCGACCCGGAGGTGTTCGCGCAATGCACCGACACGATCGTCAGGCAGGTTGGCGATATCGGCCGCATGGTCGATGAATTCTCGGCATTTGCGCGGATGCCCAATCCGGTCCTGCAGCCGGTGGACCTTGTGAAAATCTGCCGCGAGGCGGTGTTCCTGCAGGACCAGGCGCATACGGATATTCGCTTCGAGACCGACATTCCCGATCATGCGGTGACAGCAAACTGTGATTCCGGTCTCTTGAGCCAGGCGCTGACCAATCTCCTGCAGAACGCCGTCGATGCGATCGCGGGGCGGACAGATCCGGACGCAGAGCCCGGCTGGGTGCGGCTCTCGGTGGCTGCCGAGGGTAACGCCGCGACCGTCACGGTGGAGGACAACGGACGCGGCCTTCCGGTTGAGGAACGCGCCCGGCTGACCGAGCCCTATGTCACCACCCGAACGAAGGGAACCGGTCTCGGACTCGCGATTGTCTCGCGAATCGTCGAGCAACATGGTGGAACGCTAAGCTTGGAAGACCGTGGCGCGGATGAATCCGGTGCGCGGGTCATCCTGACGTTGCAGGTCGATCTGCCGGCGACGGACGGGGCCGCCGAGCGGTCGACAGGGCTCTAGGCGGTGCATGGCTGAAGACATTCTCATAGTCGACGACGAGGACGACATTCGTCTTCTGATCTCGGGCGTCCTCGAGGACGAGGGCTACGAAACCCGTGATGCGTCCAATGCCGAGCAGGCGCTCGAGCAGATTGCGGCCCGGCGACCGAGCCTCGTGATCCTCGATATCTGGCTGGAAGACAGCCGGCTCGACGGAATGGAGCTGCTTCACCTGTTCCGGCGCGAGCATCCGAATGTTCCGGTGGTCATGATCAGCGGCCATGGGTCGGTCGAAACGGCGGTGCAGGCGATCAAGGTCGGTGCCTACGACTATATCGAGAAGCCGTTCAAGACCGACCGCCTGATCACCATCGTCAGCCGTGCCATCGAGGCGGCGCGGTTGCGGCGCGAAAACCGCGAGCTGCGGTTGCGCGCGGGCGCGGAAACGGAACTCGTGGGTGAATCGCCGACGATCGTGCAGTTGCGCCAGGGGATCGAAAAGGTCGCGCCGACGGGGAGCCGAGTGCTGATCGCGGGGCCGGCCGGAGCGGGCAAGGAGGTCGCCGCACGAATGCTGCACGCCTGTTCGCGGCGCGCCGACCAGCCTTTCGTGGTGGTGAACTGCGCCTCGATGGCGCCGGAGCGGATGGAGATCGAGCTTTTCGGCGTCGAATCCGGCCGCACCAGCGAGGCCGAGGGGCGCAAGATCGGCCTGTTCGAGCAGGCGCATAACGGCACGCTGCTGCTGGACGAGGTTGGCGACATGCCGCTCGAGACCCAGGGGAAAATCGTGCGGGTGCTGCAGGACCAGACATTCGAGCGGGTCGGCGGGGGACAGCGGATCAAGGTCGATGTGCGGGTGGTGGCCACGACAACCCGCGATCTCCAGGAGGAAATCCGTTCCGGGCAGTTCCGCGAGGACCTGTACTACAGGCTGAATGTCGTGCCGTTCGAGGTCCCGAACCTGACGGAGCGCCGCGAGGATATTCCCAAGCTGGCGGAGCATTTCATGCGCCGGGCGTCCGAGCAGGCCGGGATGCCGCCCCGGCGTATCGGACCGGATGCGATGACCGCGCTGCAGGCCCACAACTGGCCCGGCAACGTGCGCCAGCTTCGCAATGTCATCGAATGGCTGCTCATCATGTCTTCGAACGACAGCGGCGACTCCATCCGTTCGGAGATGCTTCCGCCGGAAATTCTCGAAAAGACGCCGCGAGCGCTGCAGAGTGCATCGAACACGGAGTTCCTGGCGCTTGGCCTGCGCGATGCGCGTGAGGAGTTCGAGCGGCAGTATCTCGAGGCGCAGGTCAACCGGTTCGGCGGGAACATCTCGAAAACGGCGACCTTCGTCGGCATGGAGCGATCCGCGCTGCATCGCAAACTGAAGTCACTTGGCGTAAAAGGGCCCACGGTCCGCAGCGCCGAGTAGCGCGCCGCGCCCGAGAGGGTCTCAGGGGATATCGATGAAAGCGATTATCTGTGGTGGCGGTCAGGTTGGCTCGAGTATTGCGCGCGAGCTCGCCGCCGAACGGGTCGATGTCACGGTTATCGACCAGAGCCCTGACCTCATCCGGCGAATCCGTGACACGCTCGATGTGACGACGATGGTCGGATTTGCCTCGCATCCCGACGTACTGGAGGCGGCGGGGGCACGTGACGCCGACATGATCGTGGCGGTCACCTTCGCCGACGAGGTGAACATGATCGCGTGCCAGGTCGCGCATTCGCTGTTCGATGTCCCGATGAAAATCGCGCGCGTGCGTTCCCAGGCGTACCGCAACCCGATCTGGTCGGATCTTTTCTCGCGTGACCACATGCCGATCGACGTGATCATCTCTCCGGAGATCGAGGTGGCGCGCGCGATAGGGCGGCGCTTCACCGTACCCGGTTCGTTCGAGATGATTCCGCTGGCGAACAACCGCCTGCGGCTGATCGGCGTCCGCTGCGAGGAAGACTGCCCGATCCTGAACACGCCCCTGCGCCAGCTCACGACGCTGTTCCCAGACCTGCGCCTGTCGATCATCGGCATCATCCGCGAGGGCAGTCCGATCGTGCCGAGCGGCGACGATCACCTGGAGGCCGGCGACGAGGTGTACATCATCGTGGACGCCGAGCATGTGCCACGGTCGATGGCAGCGTTCGGCCATGACGAGGAGGAGACCCGTCGGGTCATCATCATCGGCGGTGGCAATATCGGCCAGAGCCTCGCGGCCGACATCGAGGAGCAGTTCTCGGGCATCTCGGCCCGGATCATCGAGATGAACCAGGAACGCGCGGAGGAGGCCGCGCACGCGCTGTCGAAGACAAATGTCATTCACGGCGATGCGCTCGACCCCGAGATTCTGAGCGAGGCCAGCATCAGCAAGGCCAGCACCGTGGTTGCGGTGACCAACGACGACGAGGTGAACATCCTTGCCTCGCTGCTGGCCAAACGTTATGGCGCGGAGAGCGCGGTCACGCTCGTCAACAGCAACACCTACAACCCTCTGCTAGCGCCGCTGGGGATCGACGTGGTCGTGAACCCGCGGGTCATCACGGTCTCGACGATTTTGCAGATCGTGCGCCGTGGTCGCATCCGGTCGGTTCACTCGATTGGCGAGAATTTCGGCGAGGTCATCGAGGCCGAAGCGCTGGAAACCTCGAACCTGGTCGGCAAGCCGATCAAGGATGCCAAACTTCCCGCCGGCGTGATCGTCGCCTCGATCCTGCGTGGCGAGCAGGTGCTCATGGTGTCCAAGGACACGGTCATCAATGTCGGCGACCGGGTGATCCTGTTTGCGACGAAGGATGCGGTGCGCAAGGTCGAGAAGATGTTCGCCGTGCGCCTCGAGTTCTTCTAGGCACGGAGGCGCCGCGTGCCGCGAATTGCGTATGTGAACGGGCGCTACCTCGATCATCGCCGCGCGGCGGTGCATATCGAGGATCGCGGCTACCAGTTCGCCGACGGCGTTTACGAGGTGATTCACCTGTTTCGCGGCCGGCTGGTGGACGAGGACCCGCATCTCGACAGGCTCGACCGGTCCCTGGGAGAGCTCCGGATAGCCTGGCCGCTGTCACGTGCGGCGCTCCGGATCGCGATGCGCGAACTTATCCGCCGCAATCGGTTCGTGACCGGTTTGCTCTACATCCAAGTGACCCGCGGCGTGGCGCCGCGCGACCACAAGTTTCCGTCCGCGGTGCGTTCGGCGCTTGTCATGACCGTCCGATCGATCCCGGAATTCCCCGCGGAGATGCGGGAAAACGGTGTCGCGGTCGTCACAATCGACGATCTGCGCTGGGCGCGCTGCGACATCAAGTCCGTGGCCCTGCTGCCGAATGTGCTCGGGAAGCAGGCAGCTGCGGAGGCCGAGGCCTACGAGGCGTGGATGTGTGACGCGGAGGGGTTCGTGACAGAGGGCACGTCGTCGAATGCATGGATCGTGACGGCGGACGGCACGCTCGTGACGCGGCCGGCCGGGCCGGACATCCTGCGCGGGGTCACCCGACAGGCGATCTTCGAGCTTGCCGCGGGGGTCGGTATTCCGGCCGAAGAGCGGAAGTTCACCCGCGAAGAGGCGCTTGGCGCGCGGGAGGCATTCCTGAGCAACTCGTCCCATTTCGTCACGCCGGTGACACGGATCGACGGGACGGTGATCGCCAAGGGCAAGCCTGGTTCACTGAGCACCGCGCTGCACGAGCGCTACCTTGCCTTCATGGCCGATGCGCCGAGGGCCCTGCCATAGGTACGAATTGCGAAATCATTGCACGGAGGACTGGAAATCCGTTCGATGAAGCTTATCGTATATACATATGTAAAAGCGGCCCTCCGCAAGGCACCGCGGACACATTAGACAATTCAACCCGAACAGCGCATAATATAAACAAAACAAGAATATAGCTGAGGTAATAAGATGGCTGCCGAACGGTCACAGAATGTCCAGGACGTCTTCCTGAACAACATTCGCAAGAACAAAACACCGGTCACGATCTTTCTCGTCAATGGCGTCAAGCTGCAAGGCGTCGTGACCTGGTTCGACAATTTCTGCGTCCTGTTGCGCCGCGATGCGCACTCGCAACTGGTTTACAAGCACGCGATCTCGACGGTGATGCCGTCGATGCCGATCCAGCTGTTTGAGCCCGAGGCGGACGAGGCGGAAGCCGAGGCGGCCGAGTAACAGGTCGCCTTGGGCACCGACGCTTATTCCGCGACCGACGAAGTCGGGGCGCTGCCCACGCGTACGCTCGTGCTGCAGCCGGTGATCCGCGATTCCGGAGGCGACGGTTCGCGCAGTCCCGATACGTTGCTCGATGAAACCGCGGGCCTGGCGCTGGCCATTTCCCTCGATATCGTCGCCCGGCGCGCGGTGAGCCTGAACCGGCCGCGGCCCTCGACCCTGTTCGGGGGTGGTGTGGTAGATGAGGTTCACGACCGGATAAAGGCGGACGAGATCGCGCTCGTGATCGTCGGCGGACCGCTCACGCCGGTGCAGCAGCGCAATCTCGAACGGGCCTGGAAGTGCAAGGTCATCGATCGGACCGGGCTCATACTCGAAATTTTCGGCGCGCGTGCACGGACCCGCGAAGGGCAACTACAGGTAGAACTTGCGGCCTTGAGCTATCAGCGCAGCCGGCTCGTCCGCTCCTGGACCCATCTGGAGCGCCAGCGCGGCGGTTTCGGTTTCGTCGGCGGTCCCGGAGAAAGCCAGATCGAAATCGACCGCCGCCTGATTGACGAACGGATCGCGCGGCTCAAGCGCGAGCTCGACCAGGTTCGCCGCACCCGCGGCCTGCACCGCCGCGCGCGCGCCCGGGTGCCATATCCGCTCGTTGCGCTCGCCGGCTACACCAATGCGGGCAAGTCCACGCTATTCAACCGGATTACGGAGGCCGAGGTCTTTGCCGAGGATATGCTCTTCGCCACGCTCGACCCGACCATGCGCCAGCTTGAACTTCCCTCGGGGCGTACGGCAATTATCTCGGACACGGTCGGGTTCATCTCTGAGCTTCCCACGGATCTCGTGGCCGCCTTCCGTGCGACCCTCGAAGAGGTGACGGCGGCCGATGTGATCGTCCATGTCCGCGATTGTGCGGACCCGGACACGGACGCCCAGCGCGAGGATGTGGAAAGTATTCTGGAGAATCTTCTCGACGGCGCGGAACGGCTGGACGATGACGGGACGCCGAAGGGGCCGCCGGCGCATGTCGAGGTCCTGAACAAGATCGACCTGATCGAGCCCGAGGAGCGTGCCTTCCTGACTGAGCGGGCGCGGAACAACGTGGATGTCGTGATGGTTTCGGCGCAAACGGGGGAGGGGTGCGACGCTTTCCTCGACCGGATCGATGCCATTCTGGCGGCGGACGAGAGCGTGGAAACCTTCGACGTGCCGTTCGCGGACGGGGCGGCGCTCGCATGGCTGCATGAACGCGGCGAAGTGATCGGGCGGGACGACAGCCACGGTTGCGCGCGGATTACGGTGCGCCTGGCGCCGCGTGACGTCGCGCGGTTCCGCCGGCGGCTTGAACGAAACGCGGTGCCGGAATGAGTGTCCCGCGCCCCGACTTCGAGCGCGTCTCGGAAATGCTGCGTACGGTGGCGGCGGAGGTCGTCCTGCCGCGTTTTCAGGCGCTGGGTGACGGCGAGATCGACGAGAAGGACGGCGGTGAGCTGGTGACGGTCGCGGACCTCGAGTCCGAGGCCTGGTTGACCCGGCACCTGCCCGACCTGGTGCCCGGGAGCGTTGTCGTCGGCGAGGAGGCGGTCTTTGCCGACAAGACCGTGTTCGACCGCCTGTCCGAAGACGCGCCCGTCTGGGTGATCGATCCGATTGACGGCACCTGGAACTTTGCGAATGGTCGGCCGACCTTCGCGGTGATCGTCGCCTATGTCGTGCGAGGCGAGGTCGAGGCGGGCTGGATCTACGAGCCGGTTGCAGAGCGGCTCGCGTTCGGCGCGCGCGGCGACGGGGTCAGCATGGACGGGGTGCCGGTTACACTCGGCGACGGCGACGGCGACGCCGCCCTGGTGGGTACGGCGGCGCGCTATCTGCGCGAGCGCGCCGAGGCGGCGCCCGAGACCGTGCGGGAGGTTTTCCGCCCGCGCTGCGCCGGCAACGAGTATGTCCGCATCCTTTCGGGCGAGCGTGCCTTCTCGGCCTACACCAAGCTTTTGCCCTGGGACCATGCCGCCGGCAGCTTCCTCGTTCGTGAGGCCGGCGGGCACAACGCGTTGCTCGACGGCAGCCGGTACGATCTTTCAAGGCCGAAAGGCGACATGCTGACGGCGCGCAGCGCCGAGATCTGGGAACGCGTCCGCGCCGTGCTGGCGGCGGATGACGGCAAGAACGAGCACGGAGGAGAGTTGTGATGGGAGAACAGGTGAAGGCCGCGTTTATCGGGCTTGGCGTCATGGGTTATCCCATGGCGGGCCATCTGCGGACGGCGGGCCATACGGTGGCGGTTTACAACCGGACGGCGGCCAAGGCGGACGCCTGGGTCGGCGAGGGCGGCGGCAGCGCGCACGCCACGCCGCGTGAAGCGGCGGACGGATGCGACATCGTCTTCGTGTGCGTCGGTAACGACGACGATGTCCGCAGCGTGGTGCTGGGCGATGACGGCGCGCTTGCGGGCATGTCGGCGGGTGCGATTCTGGTAGATCACACCACCGCCTCGGCCGACCTGGCACGCGAACTTGCCGAAACCTGTGCGGCGCGCGACATCGGGTTCCTCGATGCGCCGGTGTCCGGCGGACAGGCGGGAGCGGAAAATGGCGTGCTGACGGTGATGGTCGGCGGTGCCGAGGAAATCTTCGAGCGCGCCCGGCCGGTGATCGACGCCTATGCACAGGCCTGCACGCTCATCGGGCCTTCCGGTTCAGGGCAGCTTGCCAAGATGGTCAACCAGATCTGTATCGCCGGGGTCGTGCAGGGACTTTCCGAAGCGATGAACTTCGGCATGCGCTCCGGTCTCGACATGGAGCGGGTGATCGGCACGATCTCGAAGGGTGCGGCCCAGTCGTGGCAGATGGAAAACCGCTGGGAAACCATGGCCGACGGACATTACGAGTATGGCTTCGCCGTCGACTGGATGCGCAAGGATCTCGGGATCTGTCTTGCCGAGACGGCGCGCAATGGAGCGCGGCTCCCGATGACGGCTCTCGTGGACCAGTTCTACGCGCAGGTCCAGGCGCGCGGCGGCGGCCGCTGGGACACCTCCAGCCTGCTGCACCTGCTGGCCGAGGACTAGCCGGACAGTTCGCTCGGCGCCTCGAGCGCCTTGAAGAGCGGCGCGAGCTGCTTTTCGTAGGGCCGCCAGCGCTCGATCGAGGATGTGTAGATCGGCTGGCGCACCTGCGCGTTGCTGCGGGTCTTAACGTTGCGTGCGGTCTTGTGGAACTCGAGGCAGCGCGACTCCCAGTCGAGACCGCAGAACGCGACCATCCGGCGCGACCAGTCTTCCTGATCCGCGACGAGCGCCTCATACGGGATATCGAGGATGCGCCCGGGCAGGACCCGGTGCCAGTGGTCCATCAGCCGTTCGTACTGACGGTAGTAACGTCCCAGATTGGCCAGGTCGTACGAGTAGGGATGACTGCCGATGAAGTCCCCGAAGAAGATCGACAGGCAGGTGTCGCGCGGATCGCGGCAGGTGTGCAGGATCGTTGCGTTGGGGAACAGGGTCGCGATCAGCCCGACATGATGGAAGTTGCCCGGCATCTTGTCGGTGATCCGCGTGGCGTTCGGGTCCGTGCGCTTGAGCGCGGCGAGATAGCGGCCCGCGGTTTCGCGGGCGGTCTCGGCGTCGAGCGCGTCGAGGCATGCCGGGTAGGCCCGGCTGTCGTTCAACAGCACCGGCAGTCCGTCGGCGAGCTGCAGCATCTCCTCGCGTTCGCCGGCACCGTGGACCGATGAATGGCTGGCCAGGATCTGCTCGACGAGCGAAGTGCCGGACCGGGGCATGCCGAGGATGAAGACCGGCGCCTCGGACGGGTTTCCCCAGCAGGCGCTGCGTGCGAAATGCGCGGCGTCGAAGGTTTCGATCAGGCTGTCGATCTGCCTGGCATAGCCGCGGATGTCGAACACCACATCCTTCAGCAGGTTGCCTGTCCGATAGTGTTCGAATGCGTCCTCGTAGGCCTTCACATTGTGGCAGCTCGCGCCGGCGGCCATGTGCAGGACCGCGCGGCGGCGCGGCGAGTCCGTGTCATCGGCGATTGCGTCCATGAGACCGGTGAAGTGCGGGTCGCCGGGCGCCAGGCCCTTCAGCTGCGCCAGCTCGCGAAGCACCCCCGCATGGCCGGGCGCGAGCGTGAGCGTGCGGTGCAGCCAGCGTTTCGCGTCGGCCATGCTGCCTGCGTCGATCAGGGCTCGGGCGCGCCCGTAATGGGCTTCGACCGAGGCCGGCGCCTGTTCCAGCACCGCGTCGAAGTCCGCGATGGCGCGCTGGCTCTGCCCGGCGCGGTATCGCGCCCAGCCCAGGAGCAGCAGGGGCCGGATCGCATCCGGGTTCGCGAGATGGGCGTCCTCGAGCAGCGCGAGGGCTTCGTCGTGGCGCGCCATGCGACTCAGCAAGCGGCCGTGGTCGCACATGACCTCGAGGCTATGCGGCGCAATTTCGTGGGCACGTTCGAGATACTCGAAGGCGAGGGGGAAGTTCTCGGCGTCGAAGGCGTGCCGTCCAAGTTCGACGAGCGGTCGCGCGTCCTCGGGGCAGATGCGGCATGCGCGCTCGAGCGTCGCGAACGCGGCGTTGGTGTCGCCGCGCCGGTCGAGCCAGCGCGCGAGCGTCATGGCGGCAATGAAAGATCGAGGCACACCGCGGCCGGGCAGGGTGCGCACGAACGCCGACAGGCCGGCCAGCTGTGAGAGAACCTGTCGGGCGAGGTGCCGGCCCATGAACCGCCGCAGGAGGCGGAGCGCCACCCGCTGGACCTGTGCAGCATCGCTCCGCTGCCCGCGCGTGGCCAGCGTGCTCGCGAGCCCGAAGGCGGCCTCGTGCGAGCCCGGGTCGAGGGGCCACGCGTCGCGGAACTGCCGTTCGGCACCCTCCTGATCGTCCAGTTTCCGGAGCGCCTGTCCGAGCGCGATGCGATAGGGCGCGTAGCCGCGACGCATGTCGACAGCGCGGGATATATGCGTGTGCGCCGTGTCTATCTCGCCATCGCGCAAGGCGGTCATGCCGAGCAGATACCAGCCATCGGGCTGTTCGGGATGAGTCTCGACGAGGGCCTCGCAGGTCCGGCGCGCCTCGGTAAGCCGCCCGCCGCGCACGGACTCGCACGCCTGTTCGAGCAGTGTCCCGAGTCCCGGGCCGTCGCTCGCGCCATCGAGAATGCTGATGTCCATGTTGATCTCCCCGCCGAAATTTGTTGCGCACACACACGGGTGCGCGCGGTTGCATCGCGGGTAGACCTTATAAAAACGAGATTAATGCGCGTTTGATTTTGCGTCGAATTTTAATGGATTGGAGGCAAACAGGCTTTAGAGGCCGGCCCGTTTTGAGCGTTGCCAGCGCTCCTCGTAGTCATCGATGTCCAACGCATCCCAGGCGAGCCCCTCGTCGCGGACCGAGGTCTCGACGAAGCGGAACCTGCGCTCGAACTTCGCATTCGTGCCGCGCAGAGATTCCTCCGGATCGACCTTCAGATGGCGGGCCAGGTTGACGCAGGAGAAGAGCAGGTCGCCCATCTCGTCGGTCATGCGCTCGTGCGATCCGCCGTCCGCGATCTCCGCCTTGAGCTCGCCGAGTTCCTCCTCGAGCTTCGCGATGACGGGGCCCAGTTCGGCCCAGTCGAAGCCGCCACGCGCCGCGCGCTTCTGGAGTTTCTCCGCGCGGGTGAGCGCGGGCAGGGCTACGGGAACGTCGTCGAGCAGGCTCACATCCTCGCCGCGGGCCTCCGATTTCAGTGCCCGTTCCTCGGCCTTCTGCGCCTCCCAGTTATCGCGCAGGCTCGAATCCGGGTCGTGGTTTTCCCGGTCGAAGACATGGGGGTGCCGGCGGATGAGCTTGTCGGAGATGGCGCCGGCGACGTCGTCGAAGTCGAAGGATTTCTCTTCCTCGGCCATGCGGGCATGAAACACGACTTGCAGGAGGAGGTCGCCGAGCTCTTCGCGCAGGCCGTCACGGTCATCGCGCGCGATCGCATCGGCCACCTCGTAGGCCTCCTCGATGGTGTAGGGCGCGATGGACGTGAAGTCCTGCTCGACGTCCCACGGACAGCCGTCTGTCGGGTGACGCAGCTGCGCCATGATGTCGATGAGCCGGTCGATGTTCCGTGCCGTCATGCGAACCTCCGTGAGCAGGGAGGCGGAGCCTAGACCGACCGGAGAGTCGATGAAACGGCGGACCTACTGCGCGAGACGCAGATTCGTGAGCTCGTTGCCGATCTCGTGGAACACGTCCTGCAGTTCGTCGTTGGACGGCGAATCGAAATAGTGCGCCGGCGAGGTCGCGCAGTTGCGGTACAGATCCCGGGTCGCGCTGTTGTTCAGCCGGAAGGTGATGGCGAAGATGATGATCCCCTCGGACTTCATCGCGTTGCAGACGGTGAGCATCCGATTGTTGATTTCCGTCGTTGCCGCGCCGCCGCTCGTGGTGCCCAGCCGGCCCTCGCTCACGCGCTCGTAGGCGGTGTAGTCGGCGTCCGGATTGTTGGGCAGGCCGGTGGGCCAGTCGTACCACTGGTTTACGCCGTCGGTGAGCATGATCGCGACCTTGTCCATCAGCGGCGTGTCGTAGTCGAGGGGCAGCTCGGCCGGCGTCGCACCGCCCCACAGGCCCTGCCACGTCGGCGACAGGACGCGCCAGCCCCAGGCCAGGCCGAGATTCGCCATCGTACCGCCCCGGTGCCACGGCTGCATCTCGTCGATCGCGTCATGGACAGTGGTCTTCGAGGCCACCAGCGGCGTGATCGCCGGTCCGCAGCCGAGATTCGTGCCGAGGCCGTTGTTCTGTGCGCCGTTGCTCTCGTCGATATTGGCCCAGTCCCAGTCGTTGTCGCCGGTCTGCGGCGTGTAGACGCCCTCGGTGGTCGGCCAGAACTGGCGGGGGAAGGGTTCGATCGTCGGCAGCGTGTCCGTCTGGTCGAAGGGTGCCGTACGGGCCTCGACGCAGCCCTTCCACTGGATCGCTGTCAACTGGGCCCAGTCGGAGGGATTGACGTCGGGTTGGGCGCCGACGCTCGCCTGCAGGGCCTGGTAGGGCAGGTTGTCAAAGCTCGCGAAGTCGCCCGCGGCATAGTTCGTCGCGGCGTCCCAGGCAGGGGGCAGGTATGTCCTTCCCCCCTAAAACTGGGCCATTATTTTTAGAGACCGAGGGGAGAATGCGATGGCTCGGAAACGTCATTCAGACGAGGACATACTGAAGCTCCTGCGCGAGATTGAGGTGAAACTGGCGAGTGGCAGCGATGTGCCGTCAGCCTGTCGTAGCGTGGGTATCAGCGAGGCGACGTATTACAACTGGCGCAAGCGGTTCGGCGGGATGGGGAAGTCTCAACTGTCGGAACTTCGCGCTCTTGAGAAAGAGAATGTGCGGCTGAAGAAGATTGTCGCGGAACTCGAACTCGATAAGCTGATCCTCAAGGAAAGCCTGAGCCACCTAAAGCCGAGGGCCTGACGACCGAACAGCTTCGTCAGGCCGTGATCCATACGCGCCAGAAGCTCGCAACGTCGGAGCGGCGGACCTGCCGGGTGATTGGCCTGTCGCGAAGTTCTCTGCAATACCGACCGGCCCGGCGAGATGATGATGCTCTGCGATTGGCCCTGATCCAGCTGGCCAAGCAATACGGGCGCTACGGCTATCGCAAGATAGCCGAACTGCTGCGCATCGAAGGTTGGAAGGTGAACCACAAGAAGGTTGAGCGGATCTGGCGCGAAGAAGGCCTGCAACTGCCGCAACGGCACAAGAAGCGCCGACGGCTCTACCACAAGGATGCTTCGATCATACGGCTGCGGCCGACCCATCCGAACCACGTCTGGAGCATCGACTTTGTACACGACAAGCTCGACAGCGGTCGGAGTTACAAGATGCTGACAGTTCTGGACGAGTACACCCGTCAGGCTCTAGCGGTCGCGGT
>JAYQGE010000019.1:0-4061 GCA_038140435.1 Rhodospirillaceae bacterium
GGCGGGTGCGATCGCGGCCGGACGCCGGCGTCGCATCTACGACAGCGTCGTCCTCAAGGTCCTCGGGGCGACCCGGCGCGACATCGTCACCGCCTACATCCTCGAATACGGCCTGCTCGGGCTCGTGACGGCCCTGATCGCGGCGATCACCGGCAGCGTGACCGGCTGGGCGGTGGTGATGTGGCTGCTCCGAATCGACTGGACGCCGGAGCCGGTCGCCGTCATCGTCACGGCGCTCCTGGGCACCGCCATCACCATCGCGGCGGGGCTGGTCGGCACCTGGCGCGCCATGGGACAGTCCGCCGCGCCCTGGCTGCGCAACGAATAGGGTACAAGGTCCGGTTCCTGCCGCCCGGCGCATGAGGTTTCGCGTGAACGACAAACAGACCGATTCCGGAAAACAGGCGCCCTATGAATCGGGCCCGCGGCCGACGCTGCACCCGCCCTCGGTCCACACGATGAAGATGGGCCATCTGCCGCTGACGGTCTTCGTGACCGTCGCCATCTCCAGCCTGTTCGCGCTCGCCTTCGAACTCGGATCGACACCCCCCATGGCCAGCGTCGGCCTGCTGGTCGTGCTGATCGTCTTCGCCGGGGCCGGCGCGAAGCGATCGGGGGCCGCGCCCACGACCGGCACCCGCTTCACGGTCGCCCGGGTGGCATTGACCTGCCTCCTCGGCGGCCTCGCCGTGATCCCGGCGGGCAATCCCCCCGAGCCGATCCTCTGGTCCATCGCGATCATGGGCGTCGCGGCGGCGGGCTTCGAGGCAATGGACGGGTGGATGGCCCGGTGGACCGATTCCGTGAGCGGCTTCAGCGAGAAGCTGGGCGCGATGGCCGGCGCGTTGCTGGTGCTGTCGCTCGCGCTGCTCGTCTGGCAGCTCGGCCTCGCCGGCGCCTGGGTTCTCGCGGCGGGCCTGCTCGGTTTCGTCGAGGTCGCCATGCGGCCGCAGGACGGAAGCCCGAACAGCCGGATGATCCAGGTCTGGGGCGGGCTCGCCGTCCGGATCGCGCTGGCCGTCGCGATCGCACCGGGGTTGCCGGAGCCCGCCATAACCCTGCTGGCCGTCCTCGCGACCGGCGGCGCGGTCGTCCTGACCGGCGTCACGATGCAACAACGCCGGCGGCCCGACTCGGCATAGTTTGATAAAATTCAACGCGTTAGAGACCGTCCGGGGACGGATGCGCTGACGAAGAATCCGGCGGACGGGCGGTTGAATTCGCCCGCGGCACGCCCCATATTCGTCGCTGAATTCCATTTCGCATGACAGGGAACCCTTGGGAGGGTCAAGAGACTATGGCGAATCAGTTTGAACACGGCACGGCCGTTCGCGGCCACGCCACGGACGCGGCGCAGATCGACGAGGGCCTCCGGTCCTACATGCTGCGCGTCTACAACTACATGACGACGGGCCTCGCGCTGACGGGCATCATCGCCTATCTGGTCGCGAACACCCCCGCCGTCCTCGGGCTGTTCTATGCGGTCGGCCCCCAGGGCCAGGTCGCCGCGACGCCGCTGGCCTGGATCGCCATGCTGTCGCCGCTCGCCTTCGTCCTGGTGCTGTCCTTCGGCATCCACCGGATGCGGGCCTCGACGGCACAGCTCCTCTTCTGGCTGTTCGCCGGCGTGATGGGCCTCTCGCTCAGCCACATCTTCCTGCAATTCACGGGCGCCAGCATCGCACGCGTGTTCTTCATCACCGCGGCCACCTTCGCGGCGATGAGCCTCTACGGCTACACGACGAAGCGCGACCTGTCGGGCCTCGGGACCTTCCTGTTCATGGGCCTGATCGGCATCGTCCTCGCGAGCATCGTCAACATCTTCATAGGTTCGACGATGGTGCAGTTCGTCGTCTCCGTGCTCGGCGTGATCGTCTTCGTCGGCCTGACGGCCTACGACACCCAGCAGATCAAGGAGATGTACAACGAGCTCGACGGCTCCGAGGTCGCCGGCAAGAAGGCGGTTATGGGCGCGCTCCGGCTCTATCTCGACTTCATCAACCTGTTCATCATGCTGCTGCACCTGTTCGGTCAGCGCGACTAGACGTACGAAAACACAACATTAACAAGACGCCCGGGTTTCGCCCGGGCGTTTTCTTTTGCGCGCGGGCGGGTCAGAATTCGCCAACAACACCGCAGCGGGGAAAATCATGGGAAGCCTGAAGGACAAGGTGGTGGTGCTGACCGGCGCGAGCCGCGGCATCGGCGCGGCGGCCGCGCGCGAACTGGCGAAGGACGGCGCGCATCTGGTGCTGTGCGCGCGCAGCGCGGACGCATGCGCGGAAACGAAGGCCGCCGTCGAGGCGGCCGGGGCGACGGCCGAGGCCCACGGCTTCGACGTCGCGGACTTCGACGCCGCGAAGGCCTTCGTCGATGGCGTCGTCGCGGATCATGGCCGGATCGACGTCCTGATCAACAACGCCGGCGCCGGCCTGATGGGATCGGTCGCCGACGTGCCCCCCGACGCCTATCTGGAGGTCCTCAAGATCAACGTGATGGGCCCCTACAACCTCATTTCGGCCGCCCTGCCCTCGATGACCGGACGCGACGCGGGCACCATCATCAACATCACCAGCGCCCGCGCCTTCATCCCCGACCGCTTCTACGCCGCATACTGCTCGTCGAAGGCGGCGCTGCTGTCGATGACCCAGTGCCTGCACTTCGACCTGGAGGACAGCAACGTGAAGATCTTCGCGCTGTCCCCCGGCTTCACCCAGACGGACATGGTGGACGCGATCTACTCGGACCCGCAGTTCCGCCAGGCGGCGCTCACGCCGGACCAGGGCCAGCCGCCCGAACGGCCCGCCAGGGTGCTGGCCTGGCTGGCGCGCGAGGCACCGGCCGACCTGGCCGGCGTACACAACCAGATCCAGTTCAACGACCTGACCCGGCGCGCCGGCATCGAGAGCGTCTGACGAGGTAACCCCGTGTTCATCGCCTGGGTCTATACTGTACGCGTGTGCATATCCCGACCCAATCGAACCGGCAGCCCCCGAACATGACCGGCCGCCTCTCCTTCGCCGAACTGCTCGACCACCATCCCGGCCAGTCGGCGCGCGACCTGGCGCGCAAGGCGCTGCGCCAGGCACGGGAGCTGATGGGCGGGGATGCGGGGCTCCTCTACCTGCTGCGGCACGAGAAGGGCGAAGACCGGCGCGAGCGCGCCGCGGCCCAACCCGCCTCGGAAATCGGCGAGACCTCGATCGCGATCAACCATCCGTCGATCGTCACCCGGGTGGCGCAAACCGGGGAAACAATCAAGCTGAACGACGCACGAGCGCCGATCGCGGAAGCCCCGTTCGACACGCGCATCGATTCCGCACTGGGCGCGGAAACCGGCGCGCTCGTCGCCTTCGCGCTGTCCAACCACGCGGGCGAGATCGTCGGGGTGGTCGCGCTCGGCAACGCGGCCGGGTCGGGGCGTTGGTTCCCGACGAACATTTGACCCTGCTGTCTCGTTTCAACCGTCTCGTCGGCGCAGCGCTGGAGCGCGCCGATATCCTCGAGCGGATCGGCAGCATCGAGCCCGACGACGCACGCCGCAACGATCGCCTGCGCGACCAGGCCGAGGAGCTGGCGCGCCTCGACGACGACGGCGACGAGGCCTTCCGCATGGCGATCTCGCTGCTCGCGCGGGCCGCAGAAATCTATGACGAGGGCACGGGCAACCATGTCTTCCGCGTGAACGAGTACAGCCATTTCCTCGGTCAGACCCTGGGCCTGGACGACGCGACATGCCGTGAACTGCGCTACTCCGCGCAACTGCACGATGTCGGCAAGATGGGCGTCGCCCCGGCCGTCCTGCGCAAGACCGGACCGCTCAGCGCCGCCGAGCGGCGCGAGATGGACAACCACACCATCTACGGACAACGCATCCTGAGCCGGTCGCCACGCCTGAATATGGCGGCGGAGATCGCGCGCAATCACCACGAGAAATGGGACGGCAGCGGATACCCGTCGGGAAAACGCGCCGACGAGATCCCGCTCGCCGCGCGGATCGTGCAGATGGCCGACATCTACGATGCGCTGCGCGCGCCGCGGCCCTACAAGCCCGCGCTGGA
>JAYQGE010000019.1:4161-71463 GCA_038140435.1 Rhodospirillaceae bacterium
TGGCCGACATCTACGATGCGCTGCGCGCGCCGCGGCCCTACAAGCCCGCGCTGGATCACGCCCGGGCATGCGAGATCATCCTGCACGGGGACGAGCGGATCGATTCCCGGGGCCATTTCGATCCCCGTCTCGTCGAGGCCTTCTCGGACACCCACGCGCAGTTCGACGCGATCTGGCGGGCCTTCCTGGACTCGGGCGCGGACTCCTAGCCCCGTCTCAATGCGCAAAACATCCGTCCGGCGACCGATGGACAGGAACGCCGCACATTCCTAAAACCGCCGGTGTCCCCTAGGGTGACACCGGCATGCGAACGTTTGGGGGTAAGGCGGCGTGGCACGTAAACCATCAGCGACGAAAATCAACGCCCTGGCCAAACGGCTGCGCGACGCCCAGGACACGGGCGCGCCATGCCGCCCGGTGCGCGCGGATCTGCCCGAGCGAGACCTCGACGCGGCCTATGCGGTCCAGGACGCGAACACGCGGCACTGGCTCGAACACGGCCGGCGCCTGGTCGGTCGCAAGATCGGGCTGACCTCGGCCGTGGTCCAGACCCAGCTCGGTGTCGACCAGCCGGACTTCGGCATGCTGTTCGCCGACATGGCGATCCCGGACGGCGCGGAGGTGCCCGCCGGCGCCGTGTTACAGCCGCGCATCGAGGGCGAAGTCTCCTTCGTCCTCGGCGACGATCTCGACATGGAACTGGCGACGGTCGCCGACGTGACCCGCGCCATCGACTATGCCGTCGCCTCGATCGAGATCGTCGGCAGCCGGATCGCGGACTGGGACATCAACATCGTCGACACGATCGCCGACAACGCCTCGTCGGGCCTCTTCGTGCTGGGCAACGAGCCGCGCGGGCTCGACGACTTCGATCCGCGCCTGTGCGGCATGGTGGTCGAGCATCGCGGGGAACCGGTTTCCGTGGGCGCGGGCGCGGCCTGTCTCGGCAACCCGCTCAACGCAGTGGTCTGGCTGGCCCGCGAGATGGTCACACGCGGCCGCCCGCTCATGGCCGGCGACATCGTCATGTCCGGCGCGCTGGGGCCGATGGTTCCCGTCACCCCGGGCGAGGTTTACGAGGTCCGGATCAACGGACTCGGTTCGGTGCGTGCCGCCTTCGGCGCTTCCTGAGGAACAACGGAAAATGGCCAGCAAATCGAAGCGCCGCACCGCGGCCGAGCTCAACACGATCGCGAAATCGCTCGACAATGCCCAGCGGTGCGCAAAACCCATTGCGCAGCTTTCGTCGAAGAAAAGCGGCGCGCTCTCGCTCGCCGACGCGTACCGGACCCAGGCGCGGGCGATCTCGCTGCGCGAGAAGCGAGGCGAGAAACGCACGGGCGTGAAGATGGGCCTGACGAGCCGGGCGAAGGCGGCCCAGATGGGCGTCTTCGAGCCGGTCTACGGCCGGCTGACCGACGGCATGCTGGTCCAGGACGGGGGGACGATCGAGTATGACGACTACTGCCATCCGCGTGTCGAGCCCGAGATCGCCTATCTGCTGAAGTCGCCCATCTCGGGGCTGCTCTCGCCGGCCGAGGCCATGACCCATGTGGCGGCGGTGGCGCCCGCGATCGAGATCATCGACAGCCGGTACAGGGACTTCAAGTTCTCGCTGGAAGACGTGGTGGCGGACAACACCTCGGCGTCGGGATACATACTGGGGCCGTGGGCCGCGCCCGACATCGACACCGGCAATCTCGGCATGGTCCTCGAGTTCAACGGCCGCGCCGTCGAGATCGGCTCGTCCGCTGCCATCCTCGGACACCCCGAGCGCTCGCTCGCCGAGGCGGCGAGGTTCGCCGCCGAGACCGGCGACACGCTCGAGGCGGGCTATATCGTGCTGGCGGGGGCCGCCTCCGCGGCCGTCGCGCTCACACCCGACACCCATGTGAAGCTGACCGTCGAGGCGATCGGCACCGCCGGCTTCACCGTCGCCTAACCGGCCCGGCCATTCAGGCGTAAACAGGATCCGTCGGCGACATGATCGTGCCGACCCGCGGCTTCACGTGTCGCGGCTTGCGGTAGATCGCCGAACACCGCAGGACCGGCGCACCGTCGGCGACGACGGTACCCTCGACGAAGTTCATCGTGCGCGTACTCCTGACCAGGCGCGCGTCGCATTCGACCCACTGGCCGGGAAGGATCGGTGCGAGGAAATCCGCCTCCAGATGAATCGTCGGCGTCAGCCCGACCACCCCAAGCTCGTACATCGCCGACTGCGCCATCGCGACATCAACGAAGCTGGTCATCCAGCCGCCATGCACGACATCGCGCGGGTTGAGATGCCGGTGGTCGGCGCGGAAGCCGAAGACGGCCTTGCGCTTTGTGCACTTCACGAACAGCGGGCCGTTGCGCGTGGTGAAGGGGCTCGTGAATTCAAAAGTTCCAAATCCCCGGGGCACCTTGATCGCCTGCTCCAGCCGGTACTCGACGTGATCGAGCCGGTCGGCGCCCCAGAATGTCTCACCGTCGAGCACGGTGAAGGGTGCGCCGAACATGCCGTCGGCGAGCGCCCGGTCGAACGCATCGCGCAACGCCTTGTGGGCCCGCTTGTCATCGGCGGCGGCCTGAATTTCCTTGAGGGAAAGATCGACGCCGCGTGCCTTGCAGGCGCGTGCCAGTTGCTGCGCGGTACGCACCTCCTTGCCGGTGCCGAAATACTGGTGATCGACCGCGCGGGCGAAGTCCTTGGCGAGCGCCGGGTCCTTCCGGTTCAGGCGCCAGAAAACCAGCCTGTGCAGCGTCGCCCCGTAAGGCGGGACCTCGGGCGGGAAGGAAACCGGCAGCCCGTTCATCGCGCACAGGCGCGGAAAGTCGTTCGAGTTGTGCGCGAACTTGGCCGGCTGGTCGCGCGGCGACGTCGCCTCGTGATGGGCCAGAATGTCGGGCAGCGGCACGCAGTGCCACTCGACCTCGCGCCCCCAGCGCGCGCCGAGCGCGTCGATGCGGTTCATTGCGACATAGGAATAGGCCGATACGAAATCGAAATAGAACTTGATGGGGGCAGGCATAATGTCCTCTGAGGTTTGTCGATGTGCGCCCGTGTCAGGCGCCGCCGTCTTGTGAATCCCGGTCGATGATGTAGTCGGAGATTTCCGCCGCGGTCGCCGTGACACGGCCGGCCAGCCGGGTCACCCGCGCACGATCCATGCGCGACGCCGGTCCCGAAACCGACACGGCGACGACGGCGCGTCCGATCGAGTTCATGATCGGCGCGGCCACGCAGGTCAGCCCGGGGATCATCTCGCCCTCGTCCATCGCATATCCCTGAAGCCGGATCGCGGCCAACTCCTGCAGCAAGGCGTCCACGTTGGTGATGGTCCGGCCGGTATGCGCATGGGGCGGATGCTGTCGGTAGAGCTGGCGCACCTCGTCCGGATCGAGCCAGGCGAGCACCGCCTTCCCGACTCCGGTCGCATGCGCGTCGAGCCGCATCCCCACCGCCGTCGAGACCGCGTGCCCCTCCGGCGGCTCCACCTTCTCGCAGTACACGACCTGCGGTCCCTCGAGTGCCGCCAGATGCACGGTCTCGCCGAGATCCCAGGCGAGCCGGCGAATAAAGGGTTGCGCGTGATGGGTGATGGTTTCGAGCTGGCTCTGCCGCCGACCGAGCGCGAACACCTTGTAGCCCAGCGTGTAGGTGCCGTCGGCTTCGTCCTTGTGGATCCAGCCCATCCGCGTGAGAACCGCGAGGAGCCGGTACGTCGTCGCCCGGTTGAGCGCCGTCTGACGGGCGACGGCGGCGAGCGGAATCGGGTTCTCCGCGGCGCCCACACATTCCAGAATCGCAAAGCTCCGCTCGGCCGACTGATTCCGGTACCGCGGCTCGCTCATGTTTCGTCGTCGCCGCGCGCGGCCTTGAGGAGCGGCTCGCGGCGGACCAGCCACCAGCCATAGGGCTCGGGCCATTCGGCAAAATCCGGATCGGCGCCGAGCGCGTGCGCCACATGGTGCGGCCAGTTCGGATTGTAGAGTGCCTCCCGGCCGACCGCGACGAGATCGGCCGCGCCCGAGCGGATGATCTCGTCGGCAACGTCGGCGTCGAGAACCAGCCCCACGACCATGGTCGATACCCCCGCCTCGTCGCGAATCCGCGATGAATAGGGCCGGCGAAAACCCTGTCCGCGCGGACCAAGCGCGGCCGTCCCGAGACCCGCAATCCCGCCCGACGAACAGTCGACCACATCGACCCCGCGCGCCTTGAGCTCGCGCGCAAGCACGACCGAGTCCTCGAGCTGCCAGCCCTCGCCGCCGCCGTCGTTGTCGACCGCGGAAATCCGAACAAAGAGCGGCTTGTCTTCGGGCCAGGCCGCCCGGATGGCCTCCGTCGTCTCGAGCGTGAACCGCATCCGGCCGGCAAGGTCGCCGCCGTAGGCGTCGTTGCGGTGGTTGGACAGCGGCGAGAGGAACGAGTGGGCGAGATAACCGTGCGCGGAATGAAACTCGAGCACCTCGAAGCCGACTTCGGCCGCGCGCACCGCGGCGGCCGCGAAGCTCGCCTGGATCTCCGCGATCTCGGACACCGTCAGCTCCGCCGGCATCAGCCAGCCATCCTTCACCGGCTCGGCGCTGGCGGCGACAACATCCCAGACATCCTCGCCCCGGGCGCGGTCGGTTTCGTCGAGCGGCCCGTTGCCATGCCACGGGCGCTGCATGCTGGCCTTGCGGCCGGCATGGGCGATCTGGATCGCGGGTACCGCGCCTTCACGGCGCAGGAGGTCGGTGATGGGCTCGAACGCGGCGGCATGCGCATCCGACCAAATACCCAGGTCGCCGTGCGTGATCCGGCCGCGCGCCTCGACCGCCGCCGCCTCGGTGAACACGGCACCGGCCCCGCCCATGGCGAACTTCCCGAGATGCACCAGATGCCAGTCGGTCGCGAGACCGTCGGTGGCGCAATAGGTGCACATGGGGGAGATGACCGTCCGGTTGCGGAATCGGACACCGCGAATGTCCAGCGGCGAGAAAAGCCCCGTGGACGATGCTTCGGTGGTTGGCATGGAAAGTCCCCCGTGAATGGATATCTACTTGTCCGATGTGCCAAGCGCCTTGAGGAGCTTCAGCAAGGTCGCATCCCGCTCGCTCGTCAGCTCGCCGATCGAGCGCCCATGCGCCTCGACATCGACACCGTCGATGATCTTCTGCTTGACCGCATCGGTGAGTTCCGGCTCGCCCAGCGCCGCCCAGCGGCGTTCCTGGCTCGGCCCCAGGATATCGAGATATCGCCGGATGCCGCCGTCGCCGCCGCCGAGATGATACGTCATGTGCGGCCCCATGAATGCCCAGCGCAGCCCCGGCCCGCCGGTGACCGCCTTGTCGATATCCTCGACCGTGGCATAGCCCTCGGCGACCAGGTACACCGCCTCGCGATAGAGCGCCGCCTGCAGGCGATTGACGAGATGGCCCGGGATTTCCGCCCGCAGCCGGATCGGGGTCTTCCCGATCGCGTCATAGAACGCCATGGCACGATCGACCGCCGCGCTGTCGGTCAGCTTGCCGCCGCCGACCTCGACCACGGGCATGAGATGCGGCGGGTTGAAGGGGTGCCCGAGCACGATCCGCCCCGGATGGGCCGCGAGATTCTGGAACTCGGACACCGGCAGTGCGGTCGAGCTGGAGGCGACGACGACATCCGCGGGGATGTCGCGGTCGATCTCGGCCATCAGGCGCGCCTTGAGCTCGGGATCTTCGGGCCCGCTTTCCTGAACGAACTCGACACCCTCAAGCGCCTCACCGATGCGGTCGAAACAGGCGAGATTGTCGAGCGAGGCGCCTTCCGCCAGCCCCAACTCCTTCATGATCGGCCAGGCCCGCGCGACAAAGTCGGTCACGTTCTGGGCGAAATCGTCGAGCGGATCCCAGCAGCGCACGTGAAGCCCGCGGGCGAGAAAATACGCGGCCCAGGAGGAACCGATGGTGCCGGCACCGATGATGCCGACGGTCGAGACGGTGGACGGGCTCATGTCTTCCTCCAGCCGTTAGGGCCTACGCGGGGGCCGCGTATGCGCACGTGGTTTGGGACCGTTTCAGTGACTGATACTATGCCGCAACACCGCATCATTCAGGGGGAGAATAATCATGACCACCTATGTCACAGCCGCACTGACCATCACCGACCCGTCCTGGATCGAGGCCTACGGCCCGCCGGTCCACGCGCTGGTCGAAAAACACGGCGGGCGCTATCTCGCACAGACGCCCGAGGTCAGGGCCATGGAAGGCGACGGCGACGCGCCGAGCGTGATCGTCCTGCTCGAGTTTCCGGACCAGGCCGCCGTCGAGGCATTTTACGCCGACCCGGAGTACAAGCCATGGCTCGAATCCCGCAACGCGGGCTCCCACGGACCCGTCCTGATGTTCGACGCGCTGTAACGCCGGACGGTCAGGCGCCGACGGGTGTCCCGGCGATGCCGCTGCGCAGGTCCTTGCAGGTGAAGAAATGGCAGTCCCGGTCCGGTGAAATCGTGACCGAATGGACGGTGTTCGCCGGGATATAGATCAACTGTCCCGGCCCGACGTCGGATTCCTGTCCATCGACGGTCGCGTGCAGGCTTCCCTGCAGGATATAGATCCACTGCTCGTTCGGGTGGGTGTGGGGCGCGGACGTCTGGCCGGCCGGCAGGGTCATGATCCCGACCTGGGTCAGTTCGCCCTCGACGACCGGGCCGAAGGTCTCGGCATAACCGGGCCCGGCATCGAGACCCTGCAGTTTCTCCACGTCGAACACGTAGGCCCCGTCGCCGGCCTTGTAGGCCCCTTCGGTCTTGGTTTCGGCATCCGCCATCGGTGACTCTCCCCCTGATACATCATGAATGACGGCACATCGTAGCAACTCCGGACCACGGCGTGAACGCGCGGTGACGACCGCGGCCGGGCCGGCCGGACAAGATCGCCGCAAAACTTCATCGAAATACGTCACGTATTCCAACGCATTGTTTTCATTAATAATAAATCCGTTTTTAGGCGATCCGGATTCCCCTGAGTTTCGATTTCCCATAGCCTCCGGCGCGACATTGCCCCCGGGCAACCCACAAGCGGTTCGGAGCTTCTCATGGACGTTCTCGCCCTCACTTCCCAGAAGGGAGGGTCCGGCAAGACAACCCTCGCCGGACATATCGCCGTCGCGGCAGAGAGTGCCGGCGCGGGTCCCGTCGCGCTGATCGACACCGACCCGCAGGGCAGCCTGACGGACTGGTGGAACGAGCGCCAGGCACCCACCCCGGCCTTCCTGCGCGCGACCGTCGCGACCCTCGAGCACGACCTGGCGCGCGCACACGATCTCGGCTTCCGCCTCGTGATCATCGACACGCCGCCGGCCATCACCGACATGATCGAGCGGGTGATCGCGCTGTCCGACCTGATTGCCATCCCGACCCGGCCGAGTCCCCACGATTTGCGCGCCGCGGGCACCACGATCGCCATGGTCGAGGCGGCGGCAAAACCGCTTGTCTTCATCATCAACGCGGCGAACCCGCGCGCCCGGATCACCGGCGAGGCCGCGGTCGTCCTGTCCCAGCACGGCACGGTCGCACCGGTGACCGTGCACCAGCGCACCGATTTCGCCGCCAGCATGATCGACGGCCGGACCGCGATGGAGCTGCCACGCGCGGCGCGGTCCGCGCAGGAGATCGTCGATCTGTGGGGTTATCTCGACGGTCGCCTCAACCGGCGCGGTGCGCCGACCGTCATCTCCGACGGTTTCAACCGTCTGGCGCCCGGCCGGTCGAACGGCGCGTCCACGTGGGAAGGCGCATCGTGAGCACCGACCTGATCGCCCGCAAGGGCCTGGCGGAACCCGCCGCCCATCATGCCGGCGACGCGGCGCGTTTCCATGCGCGCCGTACGATCGTCCTGCCGGCGATCAACCTGCATGCGGCAGGCGACGGGGGCACAGCCCGCGGCGCGCACGCAAACCGGTCCGCCCCGGCCACCGGCCAGCGGCGCCGGGCGGCCAGCCTCGTCGGTGATGAGCCCCGACGGAAGTTCACCTTCCGCATCGATCACGAACGACATGCCGCGTTCTGCCGCGCGGCCGAGGACCGCGCCATCAGCCGCCAGCGCCTGCTCACCCGGGCGCTGGACGAGTTCCTGGCGCGCGCCGGCGCGCGTGCCACCGGCCCGGGTTTCCCGGACAGCGCCGTCGCCGACCCGGCCTCGGCCTGAGTGTGCGGGGAAGCTCGACCATGACAAACCGCGAACAGGACATCCCGAAACGCCAGGCAGGAAGCAGCGGTGTGCAGATGTCGCCGGCCGCGTCGCTGACCCGCGTCGCGATCCGCCGTCCGCCCGCTTCCGACGACACCTCCGCGCGAGACGACGATCCGCCGCGCGTTCACCGGCTGTTCGACGACGGGCCGGTCATCGATGTCGTTCCGGTCCGGGAGACGGATGTATCGCGCGAAAACGCCGACACCGCCGCGCCTTCTTCCGGAGTCCCGAAGGGGCACACGCCGGATTACGCCGCAGACGTCGCACCCACGGCGCTCATCGACCTGTGGGAGCATCTCGCGGAACATCGCCTGCGACCGCGACGGGCGGACATCGATCCCGTGGCGATCGCGCGGCAGTGGCCGAACAGCCTGATGCTGCGTGTCACCGAGCAGGGCCGCCGCCCCGGGCTCGAGGTCGCGCACATGTTCGCACCCTCCGCCGAGGCGCCGGCCTCAGCCATTCCCATCGACGCCATGACCGTCGACTGGATCGTCGGCCTGGGGCGCGAGGTCGTCATCACCGGCGGGCCGGTCCACGAGACGGATTTGGTTCCGACCGGCGGCGGCCCGATCCGCTGCGGCGTGATCGCGCTGCCGTTCGGCCCGGACGCCTGTGTCGATCACGTCCTGTGCCACCTCTACCGGGTCGATCCCAACACGCTCGAGGCCGGGACGGACACAGGCCACAGCCTGCCGCCGCGCGACCGCACGGGCATCCGGCGCATCTTCGGGCGCTAGCCGGCGGCGCGCTTTCTTTTCTCCGGACTTGCGGTCGGTCCGTGCTATGACGCGGACATGAACCGCGCAGCACTTCTCGTCATCGCCGCCCTCACGGGGGCCGGCGCCGCCTATACAATCTATCTCAGCGTGACCGGCGACGCCGGGATCACCGCCTGGCGGGCCGCCAGGGCCACCGCCGCGGTGCTCGTCATCGGCGCCGCGATCGTCACCTGGCGCGAGCTCATCCGGCCGACGGCCCGGCAGGCGCATGTCCTGAAGCGGGCGGCGCTGGTCGCTCTCATCGTCGGCGTGATCGGGCTGGGCGCGAACGCCTTTGTGGGCGGCACGACGAATGTGCCCGACGGGCCGGTCTTCGTCCTGTCGCTGCTGCTCATCCTGCAGGCGTTCCTGACCATCGGCCACGCGTCCCGCCCGGCCTGAGCCGCCGCCTTGTCCGACGGCGCCCCACAATCACGCATCAACGGCAATCTTCGCGGCATCTTCTGGATGGCGGTGACGGGCATCCTGTTCGTGGCCGTCACCGGCATCGTACGTCATCTGGGCACCGACATGAGCGCCGTCCAGGCCGCGTTCATCCGCTACGTGTTCGGACTCATAATGTTGACACCGGTCCTGTTCCGGGTTGGCAGCTTCGTGCGCGAGCGCAAGATCATAGGGCTGCACGCCGTGCGCGGCGTCATCCACGGGATCGGCGTGATGCTCTGGTTCTTCGCGATGGCCAAGATCCCCATCGCCGAGGTCACGGCGCTGGGCTTCACCGCGCCCATCTTCACCACGCTCGGCGCGGCGCTCTTCCTCGGCGAAAAGCTGCACCTGCACAGGGTCGGCGCGGTGCTCATCGGGTTCGGCGGCGCGCTCGTCGTGCTCCAGCCCGGCTTCCAGGCCATCAACATCGGTTCGATCGCCCAGCTCGTGGCCGCCCCCCTGTTCGCCTGTTCGTTCCTGATCGCGAAGCGCCTGACCCGCACCGAGTCGAGCCCCGCGATCGTCGCCTACCTGTCGATCTTCGTGACCCTGACCCTGCTGCCGCCGGCGCTGATCGTGTGGCGCACCCCCACCCTGGTCGAGCTCGGCTGGCTGTTCGCGACCGCGGTCTGCGCGACCCTGGGCCACGTCACCCTGACCCAGGCGTTCCGCTCCGCCGACATCACGGTGACGCAGCCGATCCAGTTCCTGCAGCTCGTCTGGGCGACGCTGCTGGGTCTTACGCTGTTCGGCGAACAGCCGGAAATCTCGACCTGGGTCGGAGGCGGCATGATCGTCGCGTCCGCCACCTACATCGCGCACCGGGAAAGCCGCGCGCGTCGCGCGACCAACGCGGCGTCCTGACGCCGCCTAGCGGAAGACCACCGAGGCGGCGGCGAGCACCAGCATCGCGACCGCACCGAGCCCGACCGCCGAGAGCACGGCGGCGAGCAGCAGGCGTCCCGACAGGGGGCGTTCGTCGCGCTCTTGCGGTTCGTCCATCGATAGGTTCCCTTCTGGGCGAATTTCGGCGCGAATGTCCGAAATCGGGTTCGGCCCGGCGACGCGCCATTGTATGCTACCGCAACGTCAGGATCGACAAGTGAGGTCCCGTTGGATTTCGTCTTCAACATGGGTTTCTTCGCGGCGGCGTTCGTGCCCAGCTTCCTGGTCAGCCGGATCATCTTCCGCCTGACCAAGAAATGGGAAGGAACGCTCGTGCGCCTGATCGCGACGAATATCGCGTCGGGGATCATCTGCATCGTCGTGTTCGTGACCGCCGGCGTCTGGTTCGCAGGCGGCTTCGACTTCCCGTGGCTGTTCGGTGTCGTGAACTACGCCGTGGCCCAGGCCATCTGGCTCGCCGTCGACATCTACTCCGACTGGATCAACGGCCGGCTGGAACGGCAGAACGAGATGACGTGAGCGCGGCACAACCGCATGGACATACATACAGGAGAGAGATGATGAGCCTTGATGGCCAGAAGGTATTCGTGATCGGCGGCAGCTCGGGCATCGGCCTGGAAACCGCGCGGCTTGCGCGCGACGCGGGCGCGGAAGTGTTCATCGGCAGCCGGTCACAGGAGAAACTCGACGCGGCGGCCGCGGACATCGGCAACTCGGTCCGGACCGTCCAGGTCGATGTGCTGAGTGACGACAGCCTGCAGGCGGCATTCGCGGCCATCGGCACCGTGGACCATGTCGTGTTCACACCGCCCGGCGGAACCGTCGGCAAGATTCGTGAGATCGACACCGAGGAGGTGCTGCGGGGGCTCGATGCGAAGATCGTCGCCGCGGTGCGCACCGCCAAGTATGCCGACATCAAGGAAGGCGGATCGCTGACCTACATCACCGGACAGTTCGCGCGGCGGCCGATGCCGGGCATCGTCATGGGCGCCGCCGTCAACGCCGCGATCGACGCGATCGGCCGCGGCCTCGCCGTCGAGCTTGCCCCGACCCGGGTCAACATGATCTCGCCGGGCATCATCGACACGCCGCTCCACGCGCGCATGCCCGACGAGATGCGCGAGAACATGATGAAGGGAGCCGCCGCACGCCTGCCCGTCGGCCGCGTCGGCCAGCCGGAAGAGATCGCCATGATGGCGGTCCAGGTCATGGAGAACGGCTTCATGACCGGCGCCATCCTCGAAATCGACGGCGGCGCCAACGTCCTGATGTAGGACCGGCACGGACACGGGAGATACGCATGGGAACCGACGGAACCGGCGCCGGCAACGCCGACATCGACATCGGCAGCTTCTGGCAGGCGGTCGGCCAGCGCGCGGTCGCGGCGACCGTCGTCACGGCGCGCGGCAGCGCCGGCCCGTCGGGCTTCCTCGGGCTTTCGGCGACCCATGTGTGCGCGGACCCGCCGACGATGCTGGTCTCGATCGATGCGCGCACGTCCGCGCTCGGCGCGATCCGGGAGTCCGGACACTTCGCGATCAACTATCTGCCCAAGGGGGCCGAGCATGTCGTGGACCTGTTCGGGGGCAAGACCGATGTGAAGGGTCGCGACCGCTTCGAGGCCGGCAAGTGGGGCGTGCTCGCCACCGGAGCGCCCGTCTTCGAGGGCGCGGTCGGGGTCATGGACTGCCGGCTCGAGGAGACGCTCGAGCACCACGAAACAATCATCGCCATCGGCCGCGTGATCGCGATCGGCGGCGCGCCCGACGCCGATCCGCTCGTTTACTTCCGCGGCGGATACCTGGACTGACCGCGCCGACTTGACGCCTATTGGGCGGCTTCGCTGGACTGCGTGAAGAACCGGTTTTCCGGGCGCGGCAAGCCCATGTTCTCGCGGAGCGTCTTGCCGGCATACTCGCGGCGCAGCAGGCCGCGGCGCTGCAACTCCGGCACCACCCGGTCGACGAAGAGATCGAGCCCCTCGGGCAGGAAGGGGAACATGATGGTGAAGCCGTCGCTCGCCTTCGCATCGAGCCACTCTTCCATCTCGTCGGCGATCGTCTCGGCCGTACCGACCATGGCGAGGCCCGAATAGCCCCCCATGCGCTGGGCGAGCTGACGCACCGTGAGCCCCTCCTCCTCGGCTAGCCGAATTGCGCGCTCGCGGCCGCTTTTCGACGCGTTGCTGTCGGGAATCTCCGGCAGCGGTCCGTCGAGGTCGAACTTCGAGGCGTCGTGTCCGAGCGAGATCGAGAGGGATGCGATCGCGCTGTCGAGGTGGACCTTCGAATCCAGCACGGCGCGCTTCTCGCGGGCCTCTTCCACGCTGTCACCGACGACCACGAGGCAGGCGGGCAGGATCTTCAGATGATCGGGGTTCCGCCCAAGCTTTGTCATCCGCCCCTTCACGTCCGCGTAGAACGCGCTGCCGTCCGCGATCGTGCGCTGGGCGGCGAAGATCGCCTCGGCGGTCTCCGCGGCGAGCTGGCGGCCCGCCTCGGACCCGCCCGCCTGGACGATGAGCGGCCAGCCCTGGACCGGCCGCGCGACATGGAGCGGACCGTGCACCGAGAAGAACTCGCCCTTGTGGTCGAGGGTGTGCAGCTTGTCGGGGTCGAAGAAGACGCCGGATTCCACGTCGCGGACAAACGCGTCGTCGGCCCAGCTGTCCCACAGGCCAGTGACCACGTCATAGAATTCACGGGCGCGGGCATAGCGTTCGGCGTGGTCGAGATGCTCCTCGAGCCCGAAATTCTTCGCCGCGTCCGGGTTGGACGTGGTGACGATATTCCAGCCCGCGCGCCCACCGCTGATATGATCGAGCGAGGCGAACCGGCGCGCGACGTGGAACGGCTCGTCGAAGGAGGTCGAGCCCGTCGCGATCAGGCCGAGATTCTCGGTCGCCATCGACAGGGCCGACAGCAGGGTGAAGGGCTCGAAGGAGGTCGCGGTGGAACTGCGCTTGAGTGCGTCCATGGGCATGTTGAGCATGGCCAGGTGATCGGCCATGAAGAAGGCGTCGAAGCGCGCTTCCTCGAGCCGTTGGGCCAGCTTCACGATCAGCGGGAAATTGAAGTTGGCATCGGGCGTCCCGCCGGGATACCGCCAGGCGCCGGTGTGGATGCTGATCGGGCGCATGAACGCCGCCAGATGCATTCGACCGTTGTCCGTCATCGCCGCCTCGCTGGAATGTCCTCGCCGACCGCCACCAAGATAGTCTCCGCGGCCGGGAGGTCAAAACGACTTTACAGAGCCCCGAAGTCCGGCGGCGGAATGCGCCGCTTCGAGGCAGCCTCGTAGGCCGACGCGACCTTCAACGACACGTCCTCCATCCCTGGCTCGGCCCGGAAGACAAGCGAAAAGGGCAGACCGGGCTCCGGCAGCTCGGTCGCCACATCGGAGTGGTGGCTCTCATAGCGGGTCCCGTCTTCCGACAGCTTGAACACCGGGTCGTAAACCGTCGTCACGAAGCCCGCCGGGATCAGGACCTCGGTCAGGCCCGCGTTCGGGCCGTAGAGGGATTCGAGCGCCAGGTTGTTCGGCCCGCCCTCGGGCTGATGCGCGCCGCCGATGATCCCAGGCGCCCAGGGCGTGTGCAGGCGCACGAGGCAGTCGAGCTTGTTCTCGAGGATCACCATCATGTCGATCCGCCGCAAAAGCTCGCGCAGCATGATGCGCTCGTCGACGCCCTGGCGCTCGCCCAGCGTGTTGCGCGGATCCGCCGTCTCCTCCCAGTTCGCAAAGCCGGCGCGGTGATCGTCGCCCCAGAACTTCGAGCGCGCGTTCAGATCCGACCAGGTCGCAAGCGTCTCCTCGAAGCCCATCGCCGCCCAGTCCGTGCTGCGGCGCATCAGATACTGGGCGATATGGAACTGGAAGGTGTGCGCCAGCGCCTGGGGCTGGATGTTGCGGATGTCGAACGCCGCCGGCGGCTCGATCCGGCCCTCCGACAGGCCGACGAAGTACTCCATCGGCGTCATCTCGCCCGACCCGAATGTCTTGCCCGGGGCGAATTCGGTCGGGACGATGGCCTCCGCGAACTCGGGATAGAGCGGCGTGCCGTCGGGCTTCAGGCGGAACATCAGGTTCGGCATGAAGATGCCGACCATGCGGCAGAGCGCGGTCCGGAAATCGACCGTCATCGCCTCGCAGTCGGGATCGGGCGTCCACAGCGGGTGCGCCGATTCGACGAGCGTCGCACCGAGCTTGTCGGCCAGCACCGCCTTGAGCTCAGCCGCCGCCGCACTGGTGATCGGTCCCTCGGACACCGAGCCCGGCGCGGTGATCATGGATTCCCGGATCACACCGATGCGCATGCCCGCGAGCGAGCCCAGCGCACCATCCGCGATGTGCTTCGCGTAGCCGTCGAGCACGCCCGAACGCGGCACTGCCGTCCACGGGTCGCGCGGGTCGTAGTAGCCGTCTTCCGGGTCCTTCAGCGCATCGAGGACCTTGGCGGAATCCTCGACCCGGCGGCACAGGATGCCCGTCCGATCGCACTGAATGTCGGCGCCGATCGCGTTGCCATGGAACGAGATCATCGCCTTGTGCGGCAGGATCAGCGCGACGGAATTGTGGTTCGCGGGCCCGCGGGTGGACGCCCGGGTCTCCTCGCCGAGGCTCGCCATGACAAGGTTCGCCGACACCGACACGCCGGACCCCGACGACGAGCCCAGCGAGGCCGCGCGGGTCGTGTCATACGGGTTGGCCGGATTGCCGGCCCAGGTCGAGCGCTGGTACCCAACTGTCGAGGGCAGCACCCGGTCGGGCTTGTGGGAACCACCGGGGTCGCCGGCCCGGCCGTTATATTCGGTCAGCACCGCCTTGGCGAAGATGATCGCGCCCTTCTTGCGGAGCTGCTCCACCAGCGTGTGGTCGCGGGCCGGGAAGTCGATGTCGTAGGCGGCATCCGCGCCCCCGGTCGAGCGCATGTCCTTCGTGTCGAACGGATCCTTGAACGAGAAGGTGACGCCATACATGGGCATCGCCTCCAGGTCCGGGTCGGTGCCGTATTCGGCGTCGAGCTCCGCCGCACGTTCGAGCGCATCGGGCAGTTGCCGGAACATTTCGCACACCGGCGGCGCGCCCGGCGGCAGCGGCCCCTCCGAGGGATGGCGGTCGAAGTCGCCCTTGCAGGTCACCGACCGCTCGCCGCGTATGTTGAGGGTCTGGAGCGCGTTCAGCTGACCGCCCTTGGGGATGCCACGCAACATGCCGAACTGCTGCGGCACGTCGGGGTCGGACGCCGTCGCCTCCATGCGCCCGAACTCGAGCGGCAGCCCCTTGTACCTGTCCAGATCCGGCAGGACGTCCGACGCCTTCACCGTTTCCGTCGGGAACTCGATCGCGGCGCCCGCGCGCACCACCCCGTCGGCCGCGGGCACCGGCATCCCGTCCTCGGTGACGAGCATGCTCGCGGCGCCGTTATAGGCGCGCGCGCGATCGATAAATTGCTGCACCACCTCGACCAGCGTGGTGCGACCCTCGCGAATGGCCCCGTGCAGATCGTCGATCGTGGCCTCGACCACGTCGAACGAACCGCCGGATTTTTTCGATGCCTTGGCCATGAACTCCCCCCAGCCAGAATTTTTCCGATAGTGGAATGGATGGAGTCGAAAATCCAGCAACCACGCGGGCCTCGCAACCAACTTTATGCCCGACCAGCAGGTACAGTTGTGCCAATGCGGACAAGATGGTTGGGGGCGGATAGGTCGCCCGCCGCGGCAGGTTGCATTAGTCTTATAGAAATGTGATGAACGGCGCCGCGCGCAGGCGCGTCTCGTCTCGCAAGAAACAAGAACAAATTCAAACGTCGCATTAACCCGGGAGGTACCGCGATGAAACTTCTGAAGAACATGAAACTGGCCCTCGCCGCCGGCACGATCGCCGGCTCGATGGTCGCCGCGAGCGCCCCGTCGGTCGCGGACACGATCAACATCCGCATCGCGTCCGGCCATCCGCCGACCGTCGTCTATGCCGGCCTGATGAAGTCCTTCTTCCAGACCGAGCTGAAGAAGGCCGTCGAGGCCAAGACCGACCACACGGTCAACTTCATCGAGGGCTACAGCGGCTCCATCGTGAAGGTGTTCGACACCTTCGAGGGCGTGCAGAACGGCGTCGTCGATATCGGCGGCTTCTGCTACTGCTTCGAGGCCTCCAAGCTTCCGATGCACGCGTTCCAGATCATGCTGCCCTTCGGCACCATGGATCCGGTGCAGAGCGTCGGCGCGGCTGGTGAGATCTACGAGAAGTATCCGAGCCTGGCCAAGCGCTTCCAGGAGTTCGACCAGACCCTGCTCGCGATCATCGGCGACGGCGGCTACAACCTCGGCACCAACTTCCCCTGGAAGAAGCTCGAGGACCTCAAGGGTCACAAGATCCTGGGCGCCGGCCTCAACCTGAACTGGATGGAGCAGGCGGGCATCGGCATCATCCCGGTGACCGACGGTCTCCCGGGCTGGTACCAGAAGATCAAGACGGGTGTCGCCGAGGGCGGCATCATGTTCCCCAGCGCCTGGGGCCCGGTCTTCAAGCTGCATGAAGTCGGCCAGTACTACACGACGATCGGCTTCGGCTCGATCACCTGGCATGGCCTGACGGTCAACAACCGCTTCTGGGATCGTCTCCCGGCCGACGTCAAGCCGATCGTCCAGGAAGTGGCGGGTCGCTTCCAGACCCTGACCGGTTCCGCCAACAAGGTGGGCTACGAGAAGGACATGAAGTGGCTGCGTGAGAACATCACCGTCACCGACCTTCCGGCCGACGTGCGTCAGGGCTGGGCCGAGGGTCTGGCTCACTGGCCGCAGAAGCATGCCGACGAGCTGGAAGGCAAGGGCTTCCCGGCCAAGGCCATCCTGAACGACTACCTGGCCGCTGCCGAGAAGCAGGGCTACAAGTGGCCGGTGCGCTACGTCATCAAGTAGCCACACAAACCATCGCCGGTCTCGACCGGCCTGAATGAAACGCCGGCTGGCGGTCCCGTTCGGATCGCCAGCCGGTCTTTCATCGGATACCCTGAAGCTTCCGGATGATCGCGCGAATGCGCAGTTGAGGAAGACCAAATGAATCTCATCACGTTCAGCGACCGCATCTCGAAATTCCTGATGATCGTGGCCGCGCTCTGGGCCTTCGGCCTCACATTCATGATTCTCGCCGACGTCACCGGGCGTGGCGCGTTCGACGCGCCGATCAATGGCACGACGGAGATGGTGACCGCGTCCATCGTGATCATCGTGTTCCTGCAGGCGGGCTACGCCATCCGCAGCCGTTCGATGCTGCGCGCGGACTTCCTGGTGGTGCATTTGCCGCCCAAGGCCCAGCGCGCGCTCGCGGCAGTCGGCTATCTCCTCGGTGCCGCCTTCTTCCTGATGATCATCACCGGCGGCTGGGAGGAGAGCATCGCCTCCTTCGTCGAGGGCGAGTATGAGGGCGAGGGTGCGCTCCGCGTCCCGTCCTGGCCCGCCCGCTGGACGGTGATCGGCGGCAGCGCGCTCGCCCTGCTGAACTATCTCGTGATGGCGTATATCGACATCTTCAAACCCGAATTGCTGGATTCCGAAGTGGATCCGGACGCGCCGCCGCAGCACTAGCCGCGCGACGAAGAAGGAATCACTGCCGTGTTCGAAGCCAATACCGCCATCCTGCTGATCGTGTGCCTGATCGCGCTCGTCGCGATCGGCGTCCACATCGCCATCGCGCTGGGGATGACCAGCGCGCTGGGCATCTTCCTCGTCACCGGCGCCGACAGCTATGCGTTTGGCACCGTCCAGCGCATGCTGGCCGCCACAGCCTATGAGGCCATACGAGAATTCGTGTTCGCGGTCATACCGCTGTTCCTCCTGATGGGCGAATTCATAAGTAAATCGGGGACGGTCACGGACGTGTACCGGGGCGTGAACCGCATGCTGCGCCGCCTGCCCGGCCGGCTGGGTATCGCCACGGTCATCGGCAACGCGCTCTTCTCCTTCGTCACCGGCGTGAGCATCGCGTCGGCCGCGACCTTCTCGCGCATCGCCTATCCCGAGATGAAGCGCTTCGGTTATCACCCCGGCTTCGCGCTCGGCACGGTCGCCGGCTCGAGCTGCCTGGGCATGCTGATACCGCCGAGTGTTCTGATGATCGTCTGGGGCATCCTGACCGAGCAGTCGATCGGCCAGCTCTTCGCCGGCGGCGTCCTGCCCGGCCTGATGCTGACCTCCATGTTCATCATCTACGTCTTCGCCATGGCGATCCTGAAACCGTCCGTGGTCGGCGTCGGCGCGGACGGCGCCCCCGTCGTGAGCGCCGCCGCGGCCGCAAATCCCGACACGGACGAAGAAGTCTCAACCACCCAGTTCCTGGTCAGCCTGTTCGGCATCGTCGCCGTGATCGTCGCCGTCCTTGGCGGAATCTGGTTCGGCGTGTTTTCCCCCACCGAGGGCGCGGGCGCAGGTGCCTTCATCGGCCTTGTCCTGGCCCTCATCAAGGGCATGAAGTTCCGCGACTTCATCGATGCGGTCCTGTCCGTCGGCAAGACCTCGGCGCCGATCCTGCTGCTGCTGGTGGCCGCCTCGCTCTACTCGCGGACGCTCGCGATGACCGGCATGGCGAACGCCATCGAGAGCCTGTTCATCGGTTCGGGCATGGAGCCCTGGATGATCATCGCCGTGATGGTGCTGATCTGGTTCGCGCTGGGCATGATCATCGACTCGATCTCGATCATGCTGCTCACGGCCGCCATCTTCTCACCCATCGCAATACAGCTGGGCTTCGACCCGATCGCGTTTGCCATCATCGCGATCATCGCCATCGAGGCCGGGCTGCTGACGCCGCCCTTCGGGTTGTTGGTCTATACGGTCAAATCGGCGATCCAGGATATCGATCCGACCATGAACGTCATGACCATCTTCAAGAGCTCGATCCCCTACTGGATCATCATGCTCATCGCCATGGCGCTCATCGTCCGCTTCCCCGAGATCGCGACGGTGTTGCCCAACGCGCTGTTCCCATAACGGCGCCGGCAATCCAGACTTCATGAAGAAGCCGTCGGAGGCTCCCGGCGGCTTTTTCATCACAGCGGGATAGGAACATGGCGGAACCGGTAAAGCTGGCGCTCCATCAGGGGACGACGGAGCGGCAATGGGGCTTCGTCGAATCCGTCGAGGGCTACGCGCGACACGGCATCCCGGCGTTGACCGTCCGCCGGTCACTGGTCGAGGAGCACGGGGTCGCGGCGGCGGCGAAGCTGATCGCGGATGCCGGGCTCAAGGTGCTCGGCGTGTCCCGCTGCGCGTCGCTCACCGAGGACGACCCGGCGCGGATCGCGGCGAACCACGAGGAGAACCGCCGCGCGATCGAGCTGTCCGCCACTCTGGGTGCGACCAACCTGGCGATGATCTCGAGCGGCCTGCCCGCGGGCTCGAACGACCTGGCGGGTGCCCGCGCCCGCGCGCGCGAAGCCGTGGCCAAATTGCTGCCCGAGGCCCGCGCCGCCGGCGTGACCCTGGGGCTCGAGCCGATCCACCCCATGCGCGTGGCGAGCGGCTGCATCTGGAGCACCATCGCCCAGGCGAACGCCGTCTGCGAGGAGCTCGGCGACGGCACCGCCATCATCGTCGATGCCTATCACGTCTGGTGGGACCCCGACCTGTGGGCGTCAATCGACACCGCAAAGGGCCGGATCGTCTCCTTCCAGATCAGCGACTGGCTGCGCGACACCAACGCGGTGGACGGGTCGGACCGGGGGATGCCGGGCGACGGCGTGATCCCGCTACGTCAGCTGGAAGAGCATGTCCGCCGCGCGGGTTTCGACGGCTATGAAGAGCTCGAGCTCTTCTCCGAGCGCGACTGGTGGCAACGCGACCCTGACGAGGTCATCGAGGTGGCCATCACCCGGCACCGGGATATCTTCGGCAAGAGCGCGTAGTGCACGAAAAAAGCCGCCGGTCGACCCGGCGGCTTTTCACATTCGTCTTCGACGAGGTTCGCGTCGCGCGCTAGCTCCAGTTGTCCTGGGGGTTGGCGCGGGCGAAGTCGTTGACGTCGATCTTCAGCAGGCCGGCGGACGTCAGGCCACACATGGCCTCCTTGTCGGCCGCCGAGTAGCTGTCGTCGAGCCCCATGATGTGCTCGGTCGGATCATAGTCGGCCATGTCGAACGGATAGTCCGTGCCGAGTACGATCCGGTCGGTGCCATACTGCTTGGCCAGGTAATCGAGCTGATGCGTCGAGAACACCGTCGTGTCGAAATACATGTTCTTGAGATAGCTCGTCGGCGGCTGGTCGATGTTCAGGCAGCAATCCTCGCGCTGGCCCCAGGCATGGTCCATGCGCGCGGAATAGGCCGCGACGAAGGCACCGCCATGGACGGCGACGATCTTGAGGCCCGGATAGCGGGCCAGCACGCCGTCGAAGATCAGGTAGTGAATCGCGACCGTCGTATCGAGCGGGTTGCCGATGATGTTGGTCAGGTAGTGGGCGCCGAAACGCTCGCTCGCGAACGAGGTCGGGTGCAGCAGGATCGGGATATCCAGCTCCTCGCACTTCGCCCAGAAGGGCTCGAAGCGCTCGGCCGACAGCTCGTCCTGGCCGATCTGGGCGCCGATCTGGATACCCTTGAAGCCGAGCTCGTTGATGATCCGGTCCAGCTCCTTGAGCGCCATGTCGGTATTCTGGAGCGGCACGGTGCCGAGGCCGACCAGGCGATCCGGCGCTTCCGAGACGGCGCGGGCGATGTTGTCGTTCACCTTCTGGGCGGTCTCCTGGCCGAGCGCCTCGGGCGCGTCATAGTGCATCTGCGGCGGCTGCGGCGAGATCGCCATCACGTCGACGCACATCTTGTCCATGTCGGCCAGGCGCTTGGTCACGCCGACCAGCTCCTCGTGCCGGTCCTCGTTCTGCTTCTTGTTCAGCTCGCGGGTGAGCGGGCTCGCATACTTGACCGCGTCGAGCGACATGGCAGGCACATGCTTGCGCACCTCCTCGTCCACGCCCTCGGTCATGATGTGGCCGTGGATATCGACGATCAGCGTGTCGGGACGCTTGTAGTGGTCAGGGTGCTCACGGCCCGCGCTGGAACCATAGGGTTTGATATTCGCAACATTGCCGGCCATGGCCGCGCCTCCGGTTTTACTTTTGTGGAATTCGGAAAGGGGGGTTTCCCAAACGGCCGGGGCCGCGTCAAGCGCTAGTTGGCCGGAATTACGCGGCGGCGCAGGCCTCGCACAGGCCGCGCAGCTCGATGACGGTGCTGTGGGGTTCGAACCCCTCGGCCTTCGCCCAGCTGCGCAGTCTCTCGGCGACATCCTGCTCGGCGAATTCGTCCACGCTGTCGCAGTTCTCGCAGATCGCAAATGCCACGGTGCCATGGGATTCGCCGTCCGCGGCACCCGATGGATGATTGCAGGCGACGAAGGCATTCAGGCTCTCGAGCCTGTGCACAAGACCGAATGCGACCAGCTTGTCGAGCGCGCGGTAGACCTGCAGCGGTGCGCGCAGGCCCTCATCGCGCAGCTGATCCAGGATCGTGTAGGCGCTGAGCGGTGCCTCGGCGCCTTCGAGCACGCCGAAGACCAGGGACTGGTTTCGGGTGAGGTCGTGATGCGCGTGCGTGTCGGCGGTCATGCGTCAGCTCTCGTGCGACTGCGGGCGTCCGCGAAGTATGCCCACCACCGGGAGCAGGGCCAACAAAAACAGGATGAGCGCCGCCACGACGATCGAGGGGCCGGAGGGCGTGTCCCACTCGAGCGAGCCGAACAGGCCGGCCACGACCGACACGACACCGAGCACGGCCGCGATCAGCGCCATCGCCTCGGGGCCGCGCGCCATGCGCCGCGCGGTCGCCGCCGGGATAATCAGCAGCGCCGTGATCAGCAGGACACCGACGATCTTCATGGAGATGGCGATCACCGTCGCCATGAGCAGCATGAAGATCACGTTCGCGCGGTCGGGCCGCATGCCCTCCGCCTCGGCGAGCTCGTAGTTCACGGTCGCGGCGAAGAGCGGACGCCAGACGAAGGCCAGCACCAGCGCCACCGCCGCGCCGCCCAGATAGATCACGGCCAGATCCGGGATCGAGACGGCGAGAATATCGCCGAACAGGAACCCCATCAGGTCCACGCGGACCGAGGGCAGAAACGCGAGCGCGACCAGCCCAAGGGCGAGGGAGGAGTGAGCCAGCAGCCCGAGGAGGGAATCCGACGACAGGCTGGCGCGCCGCTGAAGCCCCAGAAGCGACAGGGCGACCAGGGCCGACACCGCGAACACCGCGGCGGTGATGTTCACCTGGAGTATGAGCGCCAGCGCCACGCCGAGCAGCGCCGAATGCGAGAGCGTGTCGCCGAAATAGGCGAGCCGCCGCCAGACGATGAAGCAGCCCAGCGGACCGGCCACCAGCGCGACCCCGACGCCGGCGACGATCGCGCGGACGAAGAAATCATCCAGCATGGTCATGCTCCGCGGCATCGCCGTGATGATGCCCATCCTCGGGATGGCAGTGATCGGTGACCGAGCCATCGGCGTGCCGCACCGTGCCGTCGGGCAGATGCGTGTGGTCGTGGGCATGCTCGTAGACCGCCAGCGCTCCCGCAGCCCGCGCGCCGAACAGGGCGAGATATTCGGGATTCTCGGCCACCATGCGCGGCGGCCCCTGGCAGCAGACATGTCCGTTCATGCACACGACGCTGTCGGTGTCCGCCATCACGACATGCAGGTCGTGGGAGATCATCAGGATGCCGCAGCCCAGCGTGCGGCGAATGTCGCCGATCAGCTCGTAGAGCGCGATCTCGCCGGTGAAGTCCACGCCCTGGACCGGCTCGTCGAGGACGAGAAGATCCGGTTTGCGCGCGATCGCACGGGCCAGCAGTGCCCGCTGGAACTCGCCGCCGGAGAGGTGGCGCACCTCGGCGTCGGCCAGGTGGCTGATCCCGACCATCTCCAGGGCGACGTGCGCCGCGCTGTCCGCGACCCGGTTGGTCAGGGACATGAACCGCCGAACCGTCAGCGGCAGGGTCCAGTCGATCGAAAGTTTCTGCGGGACATATCCGACCTTGAGGCCCGGCGCGCGCTCGGCCGCACCCTCATCGGGCGCAAGCAGGCCCAGCGCGATCTTCGCCGTCGTGGACTTGCCCGCGCCGTTGGGGCCGATCAGGGTCACGGACTCTCCCGGGCGCACCTTCAGATCGACACCGCGCACCAGCCAGCGGCCGCCGCGATTGAGGCCCACATTCTCGAGGGTCAGCAGGGATGACGTTCGATCGAGCATTCCGCACCGGTTTCGGAAACAAGGTTCTTGAACGCGGGTGATCGCACACGTTATACCATCACGCAATAATGTTATGACGTAACGCGTCCGAGAAAACGCACGGGGGAACCGGGCCAAGCGGCCCAAGGGATGAGCGAAGTGAAACTTTACAAGACTTGCCTTCTGGCCGGATCGCTGGCGCTTCTCGGGACGAACGCCTATGCCGATCCGCCCGCGGTCGTCACGTCGATCAAGCCCGTCCACTCGCTGGTCGCGAGCGTCATGCAGGGCGTCGGCACGCCATCGCTGATCGTCGAGGGCGGCGGTTCGCCCCACACCTACAGCCTGCGCCCGTCGAATGCGCGTGCGTTGCAGGACGCCGATGTCATTTTCTGGGTCGGCCCGAGCCTGGAGGCGTTTCTCGACCGGCCCATCGATTCGCTCGGCGACAAGGCCCGCGTGGTTTCGCTCATGGAGGCGCACGGCCTGCAGCATGTCGCGTTTCGCGAGGGCGGCCCGTTCGAGGCTCACGCCCATGACGATCATGACGAAGACGAGCATGACGGACATGGCCATGCCGACGACCACAAGGACCATGCTCACGGCGACCACGACGATCACGCGCATGGTGAGCACGACGACGAACGCGATGCGCACGTCTGGCTCGACCCGGAGAATGCCAAGGCGCTCGCCCACGAGATCGCCGAAGCGCTCGGCGAGGCAGACCCCGAAAACGCGGCGCGCTACGAGGCGAATGCGGATGCGCTCATGCAGCGGATCGACGGACTGTCAGCGGAGCTGCGCCAGACCCTGGCAGCGGTCCACGAGCGGCCGTTCATCGTCTTTCACGACGGCTACCAGCATTTCGAGCGCCGTTTCGATCTGCGTGCGGCCGGTTCCATCACCGTCAGCCCCGAGGTCATTCCCGGCGCGGCGCGCGTGGCCGATATCCGCCACAAGGTCGAGGAGCTGGGCGCGACGTGCGTCTTCTCCGAACCCCAGTTCACGCCGCGGCTTGTGAACGTCGTGACCGAGGGCACCGCGGCCAGGTCCGGCGTGCTCGACCCGCTCGGCACCGGGATTCCCGACGGACCCGGGCTTTACTTCACGCTGATGCGGAACATAGCAGCGTCGATGCGCGCGTGCCTGACGCCCACGGGATAAAAACCTACCCCGCGGCGCGGGTGTCTCCGCCCGCCTCGAATCCGGCGGCCGCGAGGGAACCCGCACCCTCCTGCAGGCCGATCACGGTGAGTGGTTCGTCACCGGCCGATTCGAACCAGTGGGCCGAGCCTGCCGGCGCATGGATGCAGGACCCGACGCTCAGGGCCGCGACCTCGTCACCGACCCCGGCGCGCCCCGCGCCTGACACGACCATGTAGAAGGCGTCGGCGTTCGCGAACCGGTGCGGCTTGAAACTTTCTCCGGGGCGATACACCGCGCGCGATGCCGCATGGCCGATCCCCTGTGCTTCCCCGAGGCAGGCACGGAACTCGCTCCCGCCCCAGCCGTCGATCCCGACCATATCGGCCGGCGCGACGTCTGCATGGTTCACCAGCGACCCGACGTCGTAGCCGTCATGCGGCCCCTCGAGATCGGCCTCCGTGACATCACCCATATACACATAGCCCGTACCGGCGACGCTGCCCGCACCGAGATACCAGCCGACGACGACGATGGGCTCGTCCGCGCTCTCGTTGGCCAGCCAGTGCTCGGTGGCCGCCGGGACGTAGTGGAAGTGGCCCGCCGCGACCTCCTCCGTCGCGCCGCCCGCGCCCGCGATGCCGCCGCCGCTGATGATGCAGTAGATCTCCTCGCAGTTCTCGTGCTGGTGCTTCTTGTGCACCGCGCCGGGATTGAAGCGGGCGTGGAACATGGTGGTCCCCATCCCCTGGCGCTCGCTGAACGGCAGCCGGAACTCGGTGATGAGCCAGCCGTCTCCGGCGTCCATCTTCTCGGGTGTCACATCGTCGATATGGGTGAAATGCGAAGCCATGTCGGCTCTCCCTCTTGTGCGTTTTAGCCGCTCGTTGCGTCGAAGGCGGCGCGCAGCCCCGCCTCCAGTTCGGTGAATTCAAAGTCCGGAAACAGCCGGTGCACCTCCGCCGGGTCGAACGGCCGGTAGCCGTTGTGGGGCATCGGTCCCGAGCGGGGCAGTTTCTCGATGGTAATCTCAGCGTTGCCGAAGCCGATGGTCATCTCGGCCAGGTCGCGGAACGAGGCGACCCGTCCGGTGGTCGCGTTGAGCGGCCCCCGGCTCCGCCACTCGAGCATGCGCACCGCGAGCTCGGCCACGTCGAGGACGCTGACATGGTCGCGCCGCTCCTCGCCGTTGCCGAACAGCGCAATGGGTTCGCGCGCCTGAACGAGCCGCCGGAAGCGATTCGGCCCGTAGCCGTTGTGGGGATCGTCCGCGCCGTAGATCAGCGTCGGGCGCAGGCTCGCGAAGACCGTGTCGGGGCTCGATTCCGCGAGCGCCGCGGAGAACATCAGCTCGCGGGCCACGTGCATCTGGCCGTGGAGATTATCGGGTGCCGTCACCGACGCCTCGGTCAACGCTTCGTCGCTATCGCTGTAGACCGCATCCGAGCTGATGTAGAGGAGCTGCGACAGGGACGCACCGGTGAGGCCATCCAGCGCGTTCCTTGCCATGCGGATGTTCGCCTCGAACATCGCGTAGTCCTTGCACGGCGCCAGCGCCGAGACGAACACCGCCGCGTCGCCGGGCGCAAGCAGCCCCTTCAGGGCATTGCCGCTACCGTCCGCGAGGAGATCGACCTCGCCCCGGCCGAGAGGCAGCACGGGGAAGCTGCGATCCCGCGCGGCGTTCACGATCGCCGAGCCGACGAACCCGCCCGCGCCGATCACCACCACACGGTCGGGTGCACGCGCGGATTCATTCAGACTTTCAGCCATTCTCCTGCCTCCGATGCCCCGAAAATTTGTCGGCCCAACCTAGGGGTCCGGCTGCCCACCGACGCGCGATCCGTCAGGCGACATCCCGCCGGGGGATTCCGCCGTTCCGGACCCAGTGATAACGCTCAGCGAGCAGGGGCGACAATGGCCGGCGGCGCGCGTCATCCACGGCAATCCATAACCGCAGAAGCAAGCGTTTACGGTCGGGCTCGTCCCAGTCTTCGAATGTCGAACGCCCATGCAGGGTCGTGTGGTTGTTGATGAACTGCATGTCGCCGGGCTCGAACATCATCGTCAGGCGCATTTCGGGACGTTCGGCCACTGCGTGCGCGAACTCGAGCGCCGCCCACTGTTCGGGCGTCGGGGCGAGGTCCTTCCCGTGACGCGTCGTCGAACTGACGAAGAAACGGTTTGTGAAACGCGATGTGATCTTCTCCTCTGCGACGGAGAACATGGGCACCCGGTACCACGGCGGCTGGCCTGCGGGTTCGTCGCCCCGCCAATCCACATGGATGGGCTCATATAGATGTGGCAACAGGTCCGGGCGCTCGTCACGGATGACATTGTGGATCGCCAAAGCACTGACGATATGGCTTTCGCCGCCCCGACGCGCGCCATTCACGCAAAAGAGTCCCAGGATATCGGTCGGCAGCTGATCGCAATGAAACTGAAGCTCGCCCGCAGTCTTGTACCCGCGCGCGTTCGGGTCATCCATCGACAGGCCCTCGTCGCGCACATATCCGATCAGGTCGCCGCGTGGGCTTTGTGACACGGCGGCACCGAGATAACAGCCGACACCCCAGTAGATAAGCTCGCAATCCTCGGGCGTGTAACGCTCGCGCGGCAGGCCACGCAACAGCACCACGCCGCAGCCATTGACGACAAGCTCGAAGGCGCGTTCCAGCCTCGTCCGCAGGCGATCCAACGGAAAGAGATCGCCGCCAAACGGAATCTCCGCACCAGCCGCCTTCACCGAGGCCAGGGCAGAATCGATCTCCCCGATGTCCTGGTCATCAAGCCGGATGATCCAGTCGTCGCGCGCCTGAAGGTCCCGGCCAAACCAGACGCCGGGCCCTTCAAGACGCTTCGTCACCATTTCTATCATTGTGGGCACCCGAAGTTCGGCCAGTCGGAAGAACTGCCAAGGTCGGCAATCAACCGGGTTAGGTCAAGCGGTCTGTCGTTGTTATGGTCGGCGCGATATTAGGCGCCGGCAGTCCGGCACAAAGGGTCAGGAGACAATCATGCCCGAACTCATTCTGCACGGCGCCCCGCGCAGCAACTATGTCCGCACCGCCCGGATCGCACTCGCGGAGAAGGGGGTGGAGTACACCCATGACCCGGCGCTGCCGCAGACGCCGGAGCAACTCGAACGCCACCCCTGGGGGAAGCTGCCGGCACTCACCCATGGCGACGTCCGACTCTACGAGACCCTCGCGGTCACCCGCTAAATCGACGAGGCCTTCGACGGCTCCGCGCTCCAGCCGGCCGACCCCGCGGGACGGGCCCTGATGGATCAGTGGATCTCCGTCTACAACGCCTATGTGGACCCGCCGGTGCTGCGCAAGATCGTCATCCAGCGGCTGCTGCGCGATCCGTCGGACGAGGAAATGATCGCCGCGGGTATCCCGGACGCCGAGAAGGCCATCGCCGTCCTCGACGCCGGGCTCGCCGACAGCCCCTACCTCGCGGGCGGCGACGCGACACTCGCGGACTTCTTCCACATGCCCGCCCTCGACTATCTGTCGATGACGCCGGAGGGCGAGAAGATCCTCGCGACAGCGGGCAACGTCACCACCTGGCTCGCGCGCATGCGCGAACGCGACGCGGTGAAGGAAGTCCTCACAGGTTAGGCGTACGTCCTAGCTGATGTCGCTGGCCGCGTGGCGCTCGTGGACCTGGAGCTTTTCCGGGCCCGACGTCTTGTTGACCCGGCGACCGCGCTGCACGGCCGGGCGCGCCTGGATCTCCTCCGCCCAGCGCACGACGTTGGTGTAGGACGCGACATCGAGGAACTCGGCGGCCTCATACTGGTTGTTCAGGACCAGGTTCCCGTACCAGGCATAGGTGGCGATATCGGCGATGTTGTAGTCGTCGCCGCACAGGAAATGCCGTTCGGCCAGGTTGCGGTCGAGCACGTCGAGTTGCCGCTTCACCTCCATGGCGAACCGGTCGATCGGGTACTCATACTTGTTGTTGGCGTAGTGATAGAAGTGGCCGAAGCCGCCGCCCAGATAGGGCGCACTGCCCATCTGCCAGAAGAGCCAGGACAGGCACTCGGCCCGGGCGGACTGTTCGGTCGGCACGAAGGCGCCGAACTTTTCCGCCAGATAGAGCAGGATCGCGCCGGACTCGAACACCCGGGTCGGGGTCGGGGTCGAGTAGTCCATCAGCGCCGGAATCTTCGAGTTGGGATTCACCGCGACGAAGCCGCTGCCGAACTGCTCGCCATCGCCGATCCGGATCAGCCAGGCATCGTACTCGGCCTCGGTCTTGCCGAGCGCCAGCAGCTCCTCGAACAGGACGGTGACCTTCACGCCATTCGGGGTGGCCAGCGAGTAGAGCTGGTGCGGGTGTTCGCCGCGCGGCAGCTCCTTCTCATGGGTCGCGCCGGCGATGGGCCGGTTGAGGTTGGACCAGCGGCTCTCCTCGTTGGTCTCCCAGGTCCAGACTTGCGGCGGGGTGTAGGTCGGGTCGGTGGCCATCGCGTGCTGCTTTCCTCTTGGTGTTGGTGCGGCCAATCTCCAACAAAGGCAGACGGGGCGCAACGTGTCGGCGTGAATCTAGGCGTGCGGCGCGCGCAGTCCACCCCGCTTAATGTCGGCGCGTGCTATGCATGCGGGTCGTCACCCCAGCCGGACCTCCCAATGGAAACCCATGTCTTCGTCATCGTGCTCCTCGCGGCTTTGCTGCACGCGACATGGAACGCGGTGGTCAAGGGCGGCGCGGACAAGCATCTCGGCATGACGGCGGTGGTGCTCGGCCACATCCCGATCTCGCTCATCGCCCTGCCGTTCGCGCCCCTGCCCGACATCGCGAGCTGGCCGTACTTCCTCGCGGGTATGGTGCTGCATATCGGCTACCAGCTCTTCCTGTTGAACTCCTACCGGTTCGGCGACCTGACCCAGGTCTATCCGATCGCGCGCGGCACGGCGCCGATCCTGGTGGTCGTCGTTTCGCTCCTGTTCCTCGGCGTGAGCCTCACGAAGGGCCAGCTTCTGCCCGTTTTCATGATCGCCATCGGCATCATGAGCCTGAGCGTGGTGCGCCAGCAGGACGGGCTTCGCAATCCGCGCGCCGCCGTCCTGGCCTTCATCACCGGCTGCTTCATCGCGGGCTACTCCCTGAACGACGGGCTGGGCGCGCGCACGGCCGGCACCGCGCTCGGCTTCTATGCCTGGCTGTCGCTGGTCAACGCGATCCTGTTCGCCGGCATCATGCGGGTGACGAAGCCGGGGCTCCTGTCGCGGGTTTCGACCGAGGGAAGCCGGGCGTTCCTCGTCGGCGGGCCTGCTTCCTTCGCCGCCTATGCGCTGGTCGTGTGGGCGTTCACCCAGGCACCGATCGCGCTGGTCACCGCGCTCCGCGAGACGAGCATCATCGCCGCGCTCCTGATCGGGGTGTTCTTCCTGAAGGAACGGCTCGACCTCGCCAAGGTGGTCGCGACCATCGTCACGCTGTCGGGCGCGATCCTGCTGCGGCTGGCGCGCTAGACCGGCCGATGGCCGTTCTTCCGGTTTCGGTCGCCACGGTTTGCGGTTTCATGTCAACGGCACCCATCGAAGGTCAAGAAGCAGCACACGGATCGCGCACGCCGTCTCCGCTGAGGTTGCGCGCGCCCAAACTTGACGGAGCAATCGCCGTGCCAACGGACTTGAAACCAGAAACCTCGGGAAACCCGGCATCCCCCTCACGGGCCGAGGGAATGATCATCGAATCTGCCCAAAACTAAGGCAGCTCATCGACCTTGGCCGACGGGTCGCATGAACGCAGAATGCGACCTCCTGACGAAGAGCATAACGGGAGTGATGACGTGCCCCGAAGACGCACGACCCGACCGGCCCGCGGCCAGACCCGATCGAGTTTTCTCGAAGAACGGATTGCGGAGGAGATCATCAGCGGTCGCCTGTTGCCGGGCACACGCCTCGAAGAACAGGCCATTGCCGACCGATTCGAGACATCCCGCACGCCCGTGCGCGAGGCGTTGCGGCGACTCGAAGCAACGGGACTGATCGAAATCCGTCCGCGCCGGGGCGTCGTTGTTTCGAATGTAACGCGCGAACGTCTGGCGCAGATGTTCGAAGCGATGGCCGAGCTCGAAGGCGCCTGCGCAAGGCTCGCCGCAGAGCGAATGACCGACGTGGAGCGGGACTCATTCTCGAATCTGCACGCGAAAGGCGAAGCCCTGGCGGAGGACGGCGAACCGGATGCCTATGAGAAGCACAACCGCAAGTTCCACGCCGCGATCTATGCCGGATCGGCCAACGAGGTGCTCGAGGAATCGACGCAGGCCGTACGCGCCCGCCTCGCACCGTTCCGCAGTGCCCAGTTTCAAATCCCGGGACGAATAGCCCGATCCAATGCGGAACATTCCGAAGTGGTCGAGGCGATCCTCGCGCGTGACGGCAACCGCGCTTATGACGCGATGCGCCGCCACATGTTGACAGTCAGCGACGCTTCCGCGGTCTTCGCCACGCGAGCAAAATCCTGATTTCTCAGGGCCGTATAAGAACTTTATCTATTTGTTATTGTTAAACTTTATAGTTTTTTGTATGCAAGTTGCCGCTGGGGCAGGCGTCATGCTCAAGATTTCAGCAGTCGTTTCGTCACCGGCCGACGAAACAAGCCGATTTGCGGGCCTTCCGACTGGCCCATCGATTGCAATCATTTTGTCGAGATGGCGTTCTGCCGAGGTTCGCGTGGGGGAGTTGCAGCTTTGACCGATCACGAAGCACCCGATCTGAACATCGCGCGCCTGGCGCGCGACTATGCGTCGGATACCCGCAACCCGTCGGGGGTCGTCGAAGAGGTTATCCGGCAGCGCAACCAGCATGCGTCCAATCCCATCTGGATTCACCAGGTGCCGGACGATGGGCTGCGCACCCGCGCAAGGGAGCTGGAGACAAAGTCCGCCGCGAACCTTCCGCTCTTCGGAATCCCGTTCGCCATCAAAGACAACATCGATGTGGCCGGGCTGCCGACCACGGCGGCATGCGAGGCATTCGCCCACACACCGGCGCGCTCTGCCCCGGTCGTCGATCTCCTGCTGGATGCAGGAGCGATTCTGGTCGGCAAGACCAACCTCGACCAGTTCGCGACTGGCCTCGTGGGCACCCGTTCGCCTTGGGGGCCTTGCCGCAATGCGTTCGATGATTCCTATGTGTCCGGGGGATCGAGTTCGGGTTCCGCCGTCGCGGTCGCCCTCGGCATGGCGAGCTTCGCACTGGGAACGGATACCGCCGGGTCCGGCCGCGTGCCGGCGGCGTTCAACAATCTGGTCGGCCTCAAGCCCTCGCTCGGCCGGATCAGCACGCGCGGCGTCATACCGGCCTGCCGGTCGCTCGATTGCGTGTCCGTCTTCGCATTGACCGCAGCGGATGCGCGCACCGTCCTCGATATCGCGGGCGCAGAAGACAGGGATCATCCGGGATCCCGGACATTCGATGTCACGACGGACGTGATTGCCAGCGATTTCTCGTTTGCGGTCCCGGACCCGAGCCAACTCAGTTTCTTCGGCGACGATGCCTACGCGCAGTGTTTCGAAAGGGCCTGTGAGCGACTGGAATCGATCGGCGGAACGCGAGTCGCCTTCGACTATGAGCCATTCGCCAAAACGGCGGAACTGCTCTACGGCGGCCCCTGGGTCGCAGAGCGTTATCACGCGGCCCGTGGCCTGATGGAAAACAATCCCGAAGCGTTGCTGCCGGTGATCCGGACCATCCTCGAAGGCGCACGCGACTATGACGCCATCGACACCTTCGACGCCTTCTACCGCCTCGAGGAGTTCACACATCGTAGTCGAGACCTCTGGAAGCTGGCCGACGTCATGGTCCTGCCCACCGCCCCGACACACCCGACGATCGACGCCGTGCAAGCGGAGCCCATCAAGCGGAACAGCGAACTGGGCACCTATACAAACTTCGTCAATCTGCTCGACCTTGCCGCGATCTCGGTGCCCTCCACGTTCAATGACAAGACGAACCTCCCTTTCGGGGTCACTCTCATCGCGCCGGCCGGGTCCGACAACGCGCTACTCTCGCTCGCGGGCCGCTTCCACGCGGACACCGGTTTGCCACTCGGCGCAACACACCACGCCCAGCCGCGCCGAAACGAAACCATCCCGCCCTCGGCAGCGCCCGAGCCGGACTGGATCGAAATCGCAGTCTGCGGCGCACACCTGTCCGGGCTACCCCTGAACCATCAGTTGACCGACCGGGGCGGCCGCCTGGTCCGCGAGGCATCGACCGCACCCGCATACCGAATGTATGCGCTGGGAGGTGGCCCACCCGCCCGCCCGGGTCTCGTGCGCTCGAGCTTCGGCACGACCATTCGAGTGGAAGTCTGGGAGGTTCCCGCCCACCACTTGGGTGGCTTCATCGCCGGCATCCCCGCACCTCTGGGGGTCGGCCGGATCACGCTCGAGGACGGTTCGGACGTACTCGGTTTCCTGTGCGAAGCCAGCGCAACCGAGAACGCCGTCGACATCAGCGAGTTCGGAGATTGGCGCCGCTACCTCGACAGCGTGGCAGCCTGAGAGACCCAGACTAGGCTTTCACCGCCTGCGCGGGCCCATCCACCCCACCCGCCCGGTCAATTTCCAGATGCGGAATCGCGGACACCAGTTTGCGGGTATATGCTTCGCGAGGAGCCGACAGGAGCGTCTCGGCGTCGCCGGTTTCGACGATCCGGCCCTCGTTCATCACGATCACCCGGTCGCACAATAGACGCACCACGTTCAGATCGTGGCTGACGAAGATATAGGTCATGCCGAGCTCGCGCCGGAGCCGGTCCAGCAGTCTCAGAACCACGGCCTGGACCGAAACATCGAGCGCGGATGTCGGCTCGTCGAGAATCAGAAGCTTCGGGCGCAAGGCGATGGCGCGGGCAATGCCGACGCGGGCCTTCTGTCCGCCGGAAAGCTGATGCGGGAACCGTGTGAGAAGTTCGCGCGGCAGCCCAACCATGTCCGCCAGATCTTCGATCTGCGCCTTCAGGCTTGCGCGGTCCGACTTCTCCGCAAGGCGACGCAGCGGCTCGGCAATCGCAGCGAACGCACTGAAGCGCGGGTTGAGGCTCTCGGTCGGATCCTGGAACACCATCTGGATCTGCGAGCGCAGCGGATGGCGGGCGAACTTGCGGGCGGAAATCTCTCCGATGTTCTCACCGTCGAAGACGATTTGGCCGGAGGTCGGATCCAGCAGACGCGTCACCATGCTGGATGTGGTCGACTTGCCGCAGCCTGACTCACCCACGAGTCCCACGCTCTCTCCCGGCTGGATCGAGAAGTCGATGCCGTCAACGGCGCGAAACGTCGTCGGCGGTGTTTCGATGTTCGGCCGGAAGATGCTGTCCAGAAGCTTCCGGCGCTCCGCGGCGGCGTGCAGCGGATATTCCTTCACCAGCCCCTCGACCTCCAGGATCGGCCGCGCGCCGGACGGAAACGCCATCACCCGTTCGGGCGCCTCGTCTGCCGCATCCGCGTCGACCTCGGACAGGTCCTCGAGTCGCGAATCCCGGCGCGGCGTCGCCTGGATCAACTTGCGGGTATAGGGGTGGCCCGGATTTCGGAACAGGGTCTCCGTCGGGGCGCTCTCGACCACGACGCCGCGCTGCATCACGACGATGCGCTGGCAATACTGGGCGGCCAATCCGAGATCGTGGGTGATCAGGATCGCGGCCATCTCGCGCTCGGCCGTCAGCTCGCGGACGATATCCATCGTCGCCTTCTGGGTCGTCACGTCGAGACCTGTCGTCGGCTCGTCTGCGATGAGCAACGCCGGCTCGCAGGCCAGCGCAATGGCGATCATCACGCGCTGGCACATGCCTCCCGACAGCTCGTAGGGATAGGCGTGATAGCGTTGCTCGGGGTTCAGGATGCGGACCTGGCGCAGCAGGTCGATGGCCTTCTCCTTGACGTCGCGCCGGTAGACCAGAGTGTGCTCCAGAAGCACGTCCTCGATCTGGTGACCGACCTTGCGGATCGGATTGAGGGCCGTGCGCGGGCTCTGGAAGATCATCGACGCCTCGCGCCCGCGCAGCTCGCGCAGGTCGCGTTCGCGCGCGCCGATCATCTCGAAGCCGCCGAACACCGCCGACCCGGAAGTTGCCCGACCGGCCCGGTCGAGAATTCCCATCACCGTGTACGCCGTGACCGACTTGCCGGACCCGCTCTCTCCGACCACGCCGACCATCTCGCGCTTGCGGACATCGAAACCGACCTGGTGCAACGCCTCGACAATGCCGGCGCGGGTCTTGAACTCGACCGTCAGGTCCTTGATCGCCAGAAGCGGGATTTCCGGGGTCTCGGCCATCGGATCAGGTCCGCCGCTGCGGGTCGATCAGGTCGCGCAACCCGTCGCCAAGAAGATTGAAACAGAACACCGCGAGCATCAGCGCAGCGCCGGGAAAGAGTGCGAGCCACCATTCACCGGATACGATGAACGTCGCACCCTCGGCGACCATGATGCCCCATTCCGGGGCGGGCGGGCGCACGCCCAGCCCTATGAATGAAAGCCCGGCGGCGTTGAGGATGGCCCAGCCGAGATTGAGCGATATCTGGACCATCATCGGCGGCAGGATGTTGGGATAGAGATGAAACACGAGGAGCCGCGTGTCGGAGTTGCCGGCGAGCTTCGCCGCATCGACGAAACCGGCATTCCGGCGGACATTCACCTCGGCCCGCGCAACACGCGTGTAGAACGGCAGATTGATGATCGCGGTCGCGTAGACGATGTTCTCGACAGTGTTGCCCAGCGCCGCGACGATTCCCATCGCCAGCACGAACAGCGGAAACGCCATGATCGTGTCGATGGACCGGCCCACGATCCGGTCGGTCCATCCACCGTGGTAGCCCGACAGGCAACCGAGAACACTCCCGATCACGAACGACAGGGCAACGGCGGAAAATGCGATGAGGAAGTCGAGCCGGGTCGCGACGACGACGCGACTGAACACGTCACGCCCGAGATTGTCGGTCCCGAACCAGTGCGCCCAGGATGGCGGTTGCAGCGCATTGGCGGTGTCGCTTGCCAGCGGGTCATAGGGCACGATCCAGGGGCCGAACAGGGCCATCACCACGAACATCGAGAACAGGATGAACGCGAAGAGTGTTACCGGGTTCTCGCTGACCACGTAGCGAAAATGCCGCCACCAGGCCCCCGCGGCGCTCTCCACGCCGCTGTCGGAATGCTCGACAGCCGCCACGGCTCAGCCCTCGATCCCGACGCGCGGATCAACAATGGTGTAGAGCACGTCGATCGCCAGGTTCACGAGCACGAACAGGATGGCCATGGACAGAACGAATCCTTGAACCGCGGCGAAGTCGGAAACAACGAGTGCGTTGACTGCGTAGGACCCGATGCCGGGCCAGGCGAACACCTTCTCCACCAGGACATTCGCGCCGAGCATGAAGGAGAACACCATGCCGAGGGTCGTGAGAATCGGCAGCAGCGCGTTGCGGAATGCATATGAGAAGAGGACCTTGCCCCGCGACAGGCCGCTGGCCTGCGCCGTCCGGATATAGTCGCTGCCCAGGGCCTGCAACATCGACGCGCGGGTCATGCGGGCCAGCGGCGCCAGCACGAACACCCCCATGGTGATGGCCGGCAGGACGATCTGCGCGAACGAGGCGCCGAAGGTGTCGAGGTCGCCGGCGATCAGGCTGTCGATCAGGTAGAAGCCGGTCACATGGTCCGGGGCGATGTAGAAGATGTCGAGCCGTCCGAGGGGCGACGGGACGACATCCAGCAGAAAGTAGAAGGTGTAGACGAAGAACAGGCCGGTGAAGAACACCGGCAGGGACACACCAGCCGTTACGACCACGCGACAGAGATGGTCGACCCAGGAGTTCGGCCGGGTCGCCGCCAAAATCCCCAGCGGCAAAGCGGTCCCGATCGCAAAGATCAGTGCGACCAGCGTCAGCTCCAGCGACGCTGGCAACCGGGTGGCGAGTTCTTCGAGTACCGGCCGGCCCGTGCTGATGGACACGCCGAGATCGCCCCGCACCAGGTCTCCGAGGTAGAGCCAGAACTGCTCGAACAGGCTCTTGTCGAGGCCGAGTGCGGCGCGAATTTCGGCGATGGATTTTTCGTCCGCGGCCGGCCCGGCGAAGTAGACTGCCGGGTCGCCGGGGAGCGCCCGGGTCAGCAGGAAGGTCACGACGATGATTCCGATGATCGATGGGATCGCCTGCGCAAGGCGTCTTCCGATCATGGCGAATCTGCTCATCGCGACGCGTCCTGCTGTGTCCCGGGCCCGCTACGCAGCACTCAGACCGTGCCCTTGCCGAGCGAGCGGGCATCGAGTTGGCGATGGAACCAGTACTCGTAGCCCGTCACGTTCTTCTGGGTGGCCACATCGAGGAACGGCTGATACAGCGGGATCAGCGGCACCTCGTCGAACGCGATCTCAAGCATCCGCTTGACGTTCGGCTCGTAGGCCGGATCCTCGATCGGCAGCAGAAGCGTGTTGTTCACCAGCTCCTCGACCTCGTCGTTCTTGTAGTTCATCGAGTTGAACAGATGACCGTGCTGGTAGACCCAGAAGAAGTAGTAGTCCGGGTAGTTCAGCCAGCCGCCGAAGTTCTTGAAGTGCAGCGGCAGGGATTTCTCGACCAGCGCTTTGGTGCGCCAGTTGGCGCCCGGGATCTTGTCGAGGGTCGACTTGATCCCGACCTTGCCCAGGCCTTCCTGCACGAGAAGTGCCGCCGGCTCGGCCCAGTCGGCCAGACCGAGGTTGAACGACAGCGGCACCTCGAACCCGTCCTTGTAACCGGCCTCGGCGAGCAGGTCCTTCGCCTTGTCGTAGTCGGTGTCGTAGGGATAAGGCTGCGGCCAGCTGATGTCCTTCGGGGTCAGGGATTCGCCGCCCCACATGGGCACACCCCGCTCGAACGCCGCCGCCTCGAAGATTTCCTTGTAGGGAATCGCATGGGCGACCGCCTTGCGGACGAGCTTGTTCTGGAACGGCTCGAAGTTCATGTTGAGGCCGAGTGCCGTCATCGAGTTCTCGATCGGGGCGCCCTGCACGCTGACCTCGCCGCCATCCGCCAGCTCGCGGAAATCCTTCGCCGGCAGGTCGAGCGAGATATCGGCATCGCCCTTCTCCAGCAGCGCGCGCCGGGTCGACGCGGACGGAACTTCGCGCACGATCACGCGTTCGACGCCGGGCAAGGGTCCGCTCTTCCAGTCCTCAAAGCGGCTGTAGACGACCTGCTGGCCCGGATCCCAGCGCTCGAGCTTGAACGCGCCGCCGCCGAGCGGATTGCGATGCAGATACTCGGTCGCCCAGGGATCGTCGGCGGTCGCCTGTTTCTTGGCGGCTGTCGAGTTGATGACGATCGGCACCGGGACACCCACGTCCGGAAGGGTGAGCTTGGACTTCTTGATGAAGTCGATCTTGAAGGTGTGGCTGTCAACGACGGAGAACTGCTCCGGCTTCTCCAGCGCGCCCGCCTTCATCTGAACCGTCGGGAAGCCGCCGACCGACACGGCGCGATCGAACGACCACTTCACGTCCTCGGCCGTGACCGGCGTGCCGTCGTGGAACGTCGCATCCTTGCGGATGGCGAAGGTCATGGACATGCCGTCCGCCGCGAGTTCCCAGCTCTCGGCCAGCTCGGGCACGATGTCCTGGTAATCGTACATGGACGTCCCGTTCGCGAGCGTTTTCGTGCCGAAGCTGACAAGCCGGTCATAGAGATTGACCGCGATCGCGTAGCTCGGACGGTTGGTCCCCTTCCGATGAATGTCCATGCTATTGGGGCCGTTGGCGAGCACCACGACAATGGTGTCATCGCGACCTGCCGCACTTGCAGGCAGATGCTTGAGCATCGGCAGAACGCTGGCGCCGGCCATCAGGCCGGTTGTTTTCAGGAAATCACGCCGTTTCATGGGGGAAATGCCTCCTTGTTTGAGCCGCCTGGGCGCCAATGGCCGGCGGACCTTTCCGAAAGCATTGCAATCGCTTTGCCAGTTTTGCGGCGGTTGCTCACCGCTCGGAGCCAAACGCCGGATTTCCGGCTGGTTCGAAGCTGGCACACGGCGCACCGACCGGTTTCGACGGGCGCGTGCCCGGCGCAAAAACCGGCGATTGTGCCCAAAGAGTAATCAAGCAGCGATACTTTGTGTGCAATTTTCTGTTTTTCTCATTTATTCAGCTATTTATAGAATCAATAAAACGCTGGCAGAGCGCCGTATTCCGTCCTCTCAACCCGATGGCATGGATGTTGCGGAGACATGTGGGCAGACCGAAAAAAAGAGGAGCTGCCACATGTCCGAAGCATTCGACCTGGTGCTGTCCGGCGGCCATCTGATCGACCCCGCCGCCGAACATGACGGCGTTCACGACATCGGCATCCGTGACGGGCATATCGCCGCCGTCGAACCGGATCTCGCACAAAACCACGCGGACGTGCGGGTCGACGTCGGCGGAAAGCTCGTACTGCCCGGCATGATCGATACCCATGCGCACATCTACGAGCATGTCAGCGGCCGCTTCGGCCTGAACGCCGACATGGTCGGCGTGCGCTCGGGAGTCACGACCCTGGTCGACCAGGGGGGCGCGAGTTGCATGACGTTCCCCGGCTTTCGGACGTTCATCGCAGAACCGGCGGACAGCCGCGTGCTGTCCTTCATCTCCGCATATGTGGTGGGCGGCCTCGAGGGCCACTACTACCCCGCGCTCTACAGTCCCGACGGGGTCGATGTCGACGCCACGGTCAAGGTCGCGGACGCCAACCGGGACATGGTCTGCGGCATCAAGGCGCACGCCGAGATCGGCGGCTTCGAGCGCTGGGGCATCTCGGTCATCCGCATGGCGCGCGACATGTCCCGCGCGCTGGATCTGCCGCTCTATATCCATTTCGGACAGCTCTGGCCCCGGCTCAAGGACCCGGCCGTCGCGTACACCGCTGACGACATCCTCACAGACGTGGTGCCGCTTCTCGATCCGGGCGACGTCCTCGCCCACCCGTTCACAAGACACCCGGGCGGCTTCGTCGACGAGAACGGGAAGGTTCATCCGATCGTCGCCGAAGCGCTGGACCGCGGCCTCAAGATCGATGTCGGCCACGGCTCCCATTTCAGCTTCGACGTCGCACGCCGCGTGCTCGACGCCGGGATCGTGCCCGACACGCTCGGCGCCGACATGCATGGCTATAACACGTCGGTGCCTGCGCCCGCGGGCACGCCGGACGAACATCCCGACGACGAGATGCACGCGTTCGCCGGCGACCAAAGCTTCAGCCTCAGCTGGGCCATGAGCGAGCTGCTCGCGCTCGGCCTGTCATTGGAAGAGGTCGCAACCATGGTCACGAGCAACGCCGCGCGGATGATCGGGCGCGCCGGGGAACTGGGCACGCTCGCGATCGGCACCCCGGCCGACATCACCGTTCTCGACGATCACCGGGGCTCGTTCACGTTCCGCGACAATGCCGGCGGCGAGGCGACCGGCGATCGCCTGCTGGCACCGGCGTTCTGTCTCAAGGACGGTGTGCGCTTCGACGCCGACGCGCCGATCCTGCCGGCAATGGCCGCATAAGGCACATCGCAACAAATCCGCGGAAGCGAGAAAGCCGTCCAAACTATCGAAAAAATGGCGCCACCGGCCGGGCTCGAACCGGCGACGCCCGGGCACGCTAGCTCAGCAGCTCCAGAAGTTCCGCGACGCGATTCTTCGCCTTGCCAGGATATTTCTTGCCCTGAACGTCCGCCAGGTTCACCGGCTCACCAACGACGACCACGCCGACCATTCCCATGCCATAGTGCGGCGTGCACTTGTAGACATAGACACCCGGCTCGGTGAACGTGTAGATCGCGTCCTTGCTGAGCGCCGAGCGGAAGGGTTTGACGCCGTCCGGTACAGCACCCCGAACGAATTCGACGTTGTGACCACGGTCCCTGGAAACCCAAGTGACCGTATCGCCGGGCTCGATTCGTATAAGCGCCGGCGCAAAGACATTTCGCTCCCTGCCATTCGGAGCCTTGTTGAGCATCTCGACGGAGACGTCCGCCGCCACAGCCGGAACCGGAAGAGCGACCAGCAGCGCCACCAAAAACACACGCATACGATTCATGGAAAATACTCCTGCAATTGGGTTTACCCTCGTTACGTCGCGAACAGGCCACTGGACGACGACAGAACGTCGCATACCCGAAAACGAAAAACGCCCGACACAGGCCAGGCGTTTTTGCAAGAGGCAGCTCTTCTACGCGCCGGCGCCGCGAGTCCATTCGACCGGGCGACGGCTTTCGTAGATTTTCTGCCCCACTCTGCAAAGAAACGCATACATCGTTTTTTTCCTCGTTTGGGTTGTTCGGGGTTTGTACGGTCGCCGCAACTGTCCGGATGTGCGTCATGCGCATTCCTCCTGCCCGCCCCGAGCATGTGGTGCACGCAATCGATGATCTGCAATTTCCCGCCGTCCGTACCGAGACCAACTGCAACGGAGAACACCAATGTATGAACTCTACCGCTCCATCATGGACTCGGAACGAAACCCGCTTAACACCATGCCGCCGGCACAGCGTTTTCAGGTGATGGTGGTGCTTAGCCTCATGTGGACCTCGATCTTCTGCACGGCCGCAAGCGCCTGGTTCTGGTATGGCGAGTTGATCGCAGTCCATGTGCTGCTTGCGCTGGGTGTCGCCATTACCGGCATGACGTTCCGTGCGGCCCCCAAGGCCGAGACCTATCGTGATCATCCCAAAACCGACGGGACGGCGCGGTACGACGACGTCTGGGGCGCGTGACCCGCAATGGAGACAGGGCACAACGACGTTTGATCGCTGTTCTTGGTGACCAACTGAGTCCGCGCATCGCGTCGTTGCGCCTTGCCGACAAGTCGCGGGACGTCGTGCTCATGGCCGAGGTTGCAAGCGAGACCCATTACGTCTCCCACCATAAGAAGAAGATCGCCTTCATCCTCTCCGCGATGCGTCACTTCGCCGGCGAACTCGCGGCGGACGGCTGGCGCGTCGACTATGTCCGGCTTGTCGATACGGAGAACTCCGGCGCGCTCGCGTCAGAGATCGCGCGCGCGGCGCGAAGACACTCATGTGCGTCGGTGATCGTGACCGAGCCGGGCGAATGGCGCGTGCTAGACACCCTGGGATCGCTCCCAGAGCAGCATGGACTCGCTGTCGAGATTCTCGACGATGACCGGTTCATTTGTACGCGCAACGCCTTCGCGGACTGGGCAGACGGTCGCAAGCAGATGCGCATGGAACACTTCTACCGCGAGATGCGGCGGAAAACTGGCCTGCTCATGGACGGCGACAAGCCGGTCGGCGGGAAGTGGAACTTCGATGCCGAGAACCGGAAGCCACCCAAGAGCGGCATGTCCTTCCCGGGACCGCTGCGCAGTGATCCGGACGCGGTCACACAGGACGTACTCGCGCTTGTGGAAGAGCACTTCGCCGACCACTTCGGCACGCTGGAGCCGTTCTGGTTTGCGGTGACCCGCGACGGCGCCGAAGCCGCGTTCGACCGCTTCGTTGATGTCGCGCTGCCGCGGTTCGGCGACTACCAGGACGCCATGTTACGCGATGAGAAGTACCTCTATCACGCCGTCGTCTCGCTCTACCTGAACGTCGGGCTGCTCGATCCGCTCGACGTCTGCCGGCGCGTGGAGCGGGCTTACCGGGATGGCCACGCACCGCTGAACGCCGCCGAGGGTTTCATTCGCCAGGTCATCGGCTGGCGCGAATACGTTCGCGGGATCTACTGGCTCCAGGGGCCAGAATACGTGGACGAGAACGTGTTCGGCCATACGCGCCCACTGCCGGATTTCTTCTGGACCGGGAGCACGGAGATGGCCTGCGTGCGGGCATGCGTCGAGCAGACCCGGGACGAGGCCTATGCGCACCACATTCAACGACTCATGGTGACCGGCAACTTCGCCATGCTGGCCGGCGTCGATCCGCGCGCGGTGCACGAATGGTATCTCGCGGTCTACGCCGACGCGTTCGAGTGGGTGGAACTGCCCAACACGCTGGGCATGAGCCAGTTCGCGGACGGCGGCCTGCTCGCCTCCAAGCCCTACGCCGCGAGCGGCAACTACATCAACCGCATGTCCGACTACTGCACCGGGTGCCGCTACAAGGTTCACGAAAAGACGGGGGCCGAGGCCTGCCCCTTCAACTATCTCTACTGGGACTTCCTCGCCCGACACCGTGACACGCTGGGCAACAACCCCCGACTGGCGCAGCCCTACCGGACCTTGGACGGCTTCGACGACGCGCGGCGCCGCAACGCGCGCGACGATGCACGCAATTTCCTGCATGAGCTCGACAGGTCTGCGACGGGCAGGGCGGCATGACCAATCCAAGAAACACCCCGATGGAATCGATCCACCATATCGCGATCCAAGTATCCGACATCGACGCGGCACTGGCCTGGTACGGCGAGCGGTTCGCCTTCGAGATCTTGCACGCCGACGCGAGCTGGGCGTTGCTGCAGTTCGAGAACGTGGCGCTCGCGCTCGTCCTGCCCGGGCAGCATCCACCCCACTTCGCAGTCGCGCGCGCCGATGCCGAGACACATGGAGAGCTCACCCCGCATCGCGACGGGACAGCATCCGTCTATGTCCGCGACCCCTGGGACAACGTCATCGAGTTCATGAAACCGGCGGCGGGCGAATGAAATGACCGACGATGCCCCCGTCACCGTCTACTACGACGGCGCATGCCCGCTTTGTTCGCGTGAGATCGGTTTCTACCGGCGCCGTCGCGGCGCTTCGGATATTGTCTGGGTCGACGTCTCTGACAGCGGTGAGCACGACATCGCGCCAGATCTAGCCGGCACGGCCGCACGGGCGCGGTTTCATGTCCGCACGCCGGCCGGCGAACTGGTCGACGGTGGCGCAGCGTTTGCCCATCTCTGGTCCGCGCTGCCCGGGTTCCGGTGGGCGGGCCTTATCTTCCGCCTGGCCCCCCTCGGCTGGTGCCTCGACCGCCTCTATGATGGCTTCCTGCGATTCCGCCCCCGGCTCCAGCGGCTGGCGGCACGGTCCGCGAAGGATTGAGGATGCTGAGCTCTTTCGGCGCACCGTTGAACGTCGCCGTCGTCGGTTCGAACGGCGGAATCGGCCAAGCCCTACACTCCGCTCTGGCCACCGCGCCGAATGTCGCGCACGCGTTCGCACTGTCGCGCGCGGCCGGGGACGGCCCCGAGGACGTCTACCTCGATATCGAGGACGAGGCGTCGATCGCCGCCGCCGCCCGGAAGCTCGCAGAACGCGTCCAAGCAATCGATCTGGTGATCGTCGCGACAGGCATCCTGCATGACGGCGCGGACATGCAACCCGAGAAAGCCCTGCGAACACTCGATCCCGCATCCATGGAGCGGGCGTTCCGGGTAAACGCGACCGGGCCGGCGCTGGTCGCCAAGCACTTCCTGCCGCTGCTGCCGCGCGACCACAAGGCGGCCTTCGCCGCCCTTTCTGCGCGCGTCGCGAGCATTTCCGACAACGGGCTCGGCGGCTGGTACGCCTACCGCGCCTCCAAGGCCGCACTCAACATGCTGATCCGAAACATGTCGATCGAGCTGGCGCGGCGTCATCCCATGGCGTTGTGCGTCGGCCTGCATCCCGGCACGGTCGACACCCGCCTGTCGGCGCCGTTCCAGCGCGGCGTATCTGAAGGGAAGCTCTTCACGCCGGCGCGTTCGGCCGGTCACCTGCTCGATGTCCTCGACCGTCTTGGCCCTGCGGACTCCGGCGGCGTCTTCGCATGGGACGGGCAGCGCATACCCGAGTGAACGCACAGCGGGACTCTGCCCATCGTCGTACACACGCGTCATCTGGAGGAAAAATGGTGCCGCCTGCTGGGCTCGAACCGGCGACCAGGGGCACCCCGGGGATGGGGGCGGATCGCTGACCTCGGCCACCAGTTAAAGGCGGTCTGACGCTCACTCGGTATAATTTTGAGACTTTTTCTGCAGTACCAGATTCTTTTCAGTCGTCGTCACGATTGTTCACTTCATTTTCAAATGCTGGGTTCTTGATCAACTTGAACTTCCGCTTTTCCGTTCCAGGCACGTCGGTTGGTTGCCGCTGCTCTGGTTTACTTAGGATATGCGCGACGATGGACCGCCAGACGATCCGCCTCCGTCGCATCTGAGAATCATCAGTTCCTTCGTTGCCCTGCCATGTTCTGATCGTCGACCGTTGAACGCCAGCATGTTCCGCAATTTTATCTATGCTCACATCGCAATCTGGATCAGCTTGCCTTTGCTCCGCCTCATACTTCACAGCTTCATAATATTTTCTGATTGAACTGGGGTGTATCCCAAGAGACTTTGCCATCGGCCGGACCATCGCAGCCAAGCCCGCATTCTCGAAACCCTCGATTTCTTTGCGCAGTTCCCGGTCCGCTGGACCCACATCCCGATTCATATAACTTGCGAGGCGGTCGACTAGCCCCTGCGGAACCGGAATTTCATGGGTTACACACTCCTGGAGCAGGAATATCGCCATCTCACGGTCGGCCTGTTGCGCATCAACACCATGCGGGAGCGCACCAATTTTAATGGCAATTTGGTACCAACGCGACGAAGGCGGGTCAGAATTATCGTTCATGCAGAAACACCCAATGCCACCGCGCTAACATGTGCGCCGAGCCCACTGTGAAACGTCCTAGCTGATGTTAGCCATCCGCGACCGTTTGTGTAATCGATCAGCACCGGCTTGAGGTAATCCAGAAGACCGCTTCATGCGTACTCTCTTGGGATGATTTCTCTGATCAAAACAATTGATATCCGCCTGTCAGACAGAAACACGGTGGTTATTGCCAATGAAAATACGACGATCGGGTACGCGACGTTCGACCCGGCCATTGGAGAACTCTCGTATATTTTTGTTCACCCGGCATTCAGGCTTCAGGGTTTCGCGAGGATGATGATCGAGGCAGCAGAACAAGCTTGCGGTCAGCCTTTGACCCCATCGGAACCAATTTCTCCATTGGGGCGGAAGCTCTTAGAGAATATTCATGCACATCAAAGCGTCAATGCGCAGCGGCGGTAAGGAGGCTTCATGAACCATGATGAACTGAAAGAGCACTTTATTCTGCAGATGAAGCTTCGCGAACTCTGCGATGCGGCAGGCATCGAGAGGCCACTTTCGAAGCGGGAAGTGCAAATCGGACTACTGGCGTTGCAAGCAGAATCGCCTTTGAAGAGCAACGAGCATCCGGTCAGTGACTTAGGGCTTGCAATCTAGTGGCTTGGAGCCAATACACCGCCCCTTTGCTCAGGACCATTCATCAACAAGATATGTCGCGCCACCGCTCACAGTGAGCTTCGTGCTCTACTTGGCAGACCATCAGCGTCTCAAGCAAAGCTTGCAGACCCGTCAAAAGGCTTCGATGTAAAGCTCGGAGTCGCAACTCCCCGGTTCAAAGACCCCGACCCAAATAAAGTAGGTGCCACTCGGGGCATTGGCGATTCTCACCAGCTCGTCTTCCGGGCCGCTGTCGTCATCGTAATGCCACCGGCCTCGCGGGTCATGAACCACAAGTACCGTGTCGCACTCCGAATCCGTGCGGATCTCCAGATCGTATGCGCCGTCCATCTCGATCTCGATCCGGTTCTCCTTGTCGCTGAGAAGCCCCTCGGAGCCCGGGAAAAAGGCGCATCTCTCTATGCTGTAGACTCCCTCTGCCTCAATCAACCAGAACTCTTTGGCACCGTTTTCATACAGGTCAGAACCCTTCGAAACCGTTTTGTCATTGGCATTTTCCAGTTCCGTGAAAGTCGCACCAACGCCAGGATCAGGACAGGCGTATGAGGCATCGTTATCGTTTGCCCTGCTTGTTTCGTCGGAACTGTCAGACTGCTCCGCGGAGAATGTCTCGATATAGAGCTTCGATTCGCAGCTCCCACGTTCGTGAACCCCCACCCAAATATAGTAGCTTCCGCTCGGAGCGTTGGCGATCCGCACCAGCTCGTCTTCGGGTCCGCTGTCGTCATCGAAATGCCACTCAGTATCCGCATCAAGAACAACGAGCACCGTGTCACATTCCGAGTCGGTCCTGACCTCCAGGTCGTAAGCGCCGTCCATCTCGATTTCGATGAGGAAGTAATTTTGCTCAATGTATCCACGCGGATCATCGAAGAGATTACATTTCTCGAGATTTGCGAGTCCCCCTTCTGCTTCGACCGTCCAGAAGCGACTGGCCCCATGCTCGTATAGGTAGGACCCCTTGGTAACTTCATCACCTTCGGGCGGCTCCAAGTACGTCTTCGTCACAAACTCTTCCCAGGGATCCGGGCAGAAAAGGATGGACGAGTAAAAGGGGTCATCAGCACTCGTTTCAGCATTGTCGGCCGCGTTACCGGACGCACCCTCGAAACTGGCCACGATCTCGCGCCAGAGCTCGAGCATCTCGGAGACGAATGCGGAATCGGCATTCAATGCGCCGAGATACAGACCCCACTCAACAATCGCTCCATTGTCCCCGTTGTAAGCGCGGCCCACTAACCGTTCCGAATTAAACGTGTTGATCTGTTAAAGCTCACGCTCAAGGTCGGGAAACGATTGGCTGAAGTAAAGCTTGGCACAATCGGTATCGGGGTCACTTGAAGAACCACACTGTCGCAGCCTGACCTCCAGTTCCCGGCCTTCCCGTTCCGCCTTCAGAAGGAAGTCGTCGCTGGAGGTGTAGTTCTGTAACAGCTCAACCTTGTAGCCGGTATCCGACAGCGCATCCCTGATCTGATCGGGAGAGACGCCGGCGTGCGCAGGACTGCCGATGGCCAGCGCGGCAAGGAATATGACGGCCCGGATTGCAAGACGGGCGGAAAGCAATGTCGATTGATGCACGGGGCCTCCCAAAACAACCACTGCCCCACACCAACCTGTGGAACCCCCTTCACAAGGGGGCCGTCTGGTAAAACTCAGGTCAATCGCGATCGGGGAGTTTCTGTCGAACGCAGCAGGCATGCAGCTGCAAGCGCCGTCAGGCCCTCGAGCTTCGGCAAAAGAGATCTCCATCGAACTCGCACAAAGGTGAACGGCGTCGCCATGCCGAACTCATCGTGATGGCGGCGTTCGACCGGCTGGTCGAGGGGCACGCGCGTTTGACCCGCGTGCCGACGCGAAGGTGCAGATTGCCGGAAAAATGGTGCCGCCTGCTGGACTCGAACCAGCGACCCCCGCATTACGAATGCGATGCTCTACCAACTGAGCTAAGGCGGCGCCGAAAGGCCGCGCTCTAACTAGGTGGGGCGCGGTCCCCGGTCAAGAACTTTGCGGACCGTCAGGCGCGGTTTCAGGCGGGCCGGGTCGCGGTGATCGAGTAGGCCACGGGGAAGGACGTGTTCTGCCGCACGAGATTGTCAGAGTGCACCGCGTCCCAGCCCACCAGTTCGGGCATGTGGGTCCCGCGGAACCAGCGTGCCATCTCGTCGCGCTTGTCGTCGGGGAAATACTCCAGCGCCTGGACCCAGCAATAGGCGATCGCCTCGAACGGGCCACCGGCCATCTTCGGCTCGCCGGGCTCGAGCCCGGCCGCGCGCATCGCCCGCGGCGTCCGACAGGGCCGCCGACAGACACTTGGTGCCGGGATCGTGCAGATCTTCAGGTTCGGGACGGCCGACGACGACCCGCATCGGGGCACCGCGCCAGGCCGCGACCTGGGCCTCGGCGAACGCGTCCTGGTTGTAGAGCCGGCCGGCGCCGATATCGATATCGACCGCCCGCCCACCCGCGCCGGGCACCGCGCGGGTGATGGTGTCGGTCGAGCGGCGCACGAGCGAGGCCACGCCGGGTTGCGCGGCATCGAGGAAAATCAGGTTCTTCCGGAACAGGGAGGCTTCGGTCATCGACGTCCTTCGGGCCTTCACGGCGCCAGGCGCCGGAGAATTTCAGGACGTCATTCAACGCAAATTTGGTTAGCAAAGGCTTTACGGGGCCTCAGGCCGTGCCGGGCGTCTCCCGCGTCGCCACCGCGTCGGATTCCTCGTTGATCTCGACCCCGGGCGCGACTTCATCAAGCGCGCGATGGATGCGCGGCGGCTGGACCCAGGACAGGGTCGCGAACGCCCCGCAATGACCGCAAACGGCCGACCAGTCGTCGGCCACGGTGCCGCAGTCTCCGCACACCCAGGCCGGATCGGAATCGGCATTCGCGGCGCGTTCGAGCCACTCGGCCGGGGTGGTCGGGTCTTCCTCGTCCTCGTCGGCGAGCCGCGCGCGCAGCCGATAGACGCCCGCGGTCGGCGCCATTTCCTGGAGCTCCTCGAGCTGGACGCGCGCGGTTCCCCAGAGCCTGGCATCGAGGGCGGACCGCGCGAGCGCCATGCGGCTCTCGGGGTGGTTCGGGTTCGGCCGCACGAGCGCCTCGACGGCCTTGTGCCGGTCGAGCAGACCGGCTTCCGGGTCGAGCAAATCGAGATAGACATCCCGCAAATGCGGATGCGGTGCCTGGGACCAGGACTTCTCCACGGACTTGCGCGCCCGACGGACACGCCCGTCGCCGGCCACGAGCTGCGCCAGCAGCCCCGCCGCCGGCACCAGCGACGGATCGAGCTCGTTGGCCTTGCGCGCCTGGGCATAGGCGTCGGCCGCCGCGCCGGCGTCACGGGCCGCGCGGGCGCGTTCGGTCAGGAGCGCCGCCTGCTGGCGGCGCGCCTGCGCGTTCGTGGTGCGGCTCGACTTCTGGGATTCCTCGATCAGCCGCTGGGCCTCGCGCCACTCGCCCGCCCGGCTCAGCAGCGCGACCATCGAATCCACGACCCAGGGTGTGCGCGGCTTGAGCGCATAGGCGCGCCGGGCATAACCGAGTGCGCGCGCATCGTCGCCCTCGCGCAGGGCGTCGGTGATCAGGCCGCGCAAGCCGAGAAACTCGGTCTCCGCGCTCTGTGTCATGCGCTCGAAGGTCGCGCGCGCGGCGGCCTCGTCGCCAGCGATCTGCGCGGTCTGGGCTTCGAGCAGCAGCGTCACCGGGGCGTGGTCAAGCAGCGAGCCCGCGCGCCGGGTCTGCTTGCGCGCATTCTCCGGATCTCCCGCCGCGATCGCCACCAGTCCGTCAGACAGCGCCCGCAGCCCCGCTTCCTGTCGGTTCAGGCGGCGACGCATCGACCATTCGCGCGGCCGGCGCCGCAGCCAGCGCCACATCGCGAACGCGCCTGCCGCGACGACGACCAGCAGAAACACCGCAAGCGCGAGCACCCCGACGGAGGTTTCGATCCGCCAGCCCTGCCAGTGGAGCGAGACCTGGCCGGGCCGGTCGGCAAGCCAGACCGCGATCGCCACGACGATCGCGACCTCGATCACATAAAGGAGGAACCGCAGCATCACGAACCGCCCTCGGCGCGCAGCCGGGCGATCGCCTGCGCCTCGATCTCGGACAGCGCCGCGCGAGCGTCGAGATGACCAAGTGCCCGCGCCATCCAGGGCGCAAGCAGGTCACCGGCCGCACCGGAGACACCGTCGAGTTCGGCAACCGCAGCCGCCACGTCCCGCCCGGCAAGAAGGAGCTCGGCGCGTGCAATCCTCGCCTCGACACTGTCGCCCGCCACGTCCGCGCCCGTCCGGCGGATGCTGACGATATCGTTGATCCGGTCCGCAAGGCGGTCGACGAGATCGTCGGACGACCGGCTCCGGCTCGCCGCCAGAAGATCGGGCACGAGCGCCCCGAAGGAAAGTTCGAGCGCCGCGCCGGTGGCGGCGCCGGTCTCGGACGTCGCGCGCAGCCGGGCAACGGCCGCATCGAGTTCGGCATCGCCGTCCCGGAGCGAATCCAGGATCGCCAGCGGCTCGGCGTACGGTGCGCCGCGTTCGAGTGCGGTACGGAGTTGCCCGGCGGCGAGCGCCAGCGCCGAGGCACGCGACACCGCGACCTGCTCCGCACTGCGGCCCGCCTCGAGCGCCGCGATTCGCACGTTCATCTCATCGGCAAGCTTCGCCTGAGCGTCGGTCAGTGCCGTCAGCTTCGCGTCGAATTCGACCAGCGATCCGGACATGGCCTGCATGTTCGTCGAGGCGAGCTGAACCGTGTTCCGGGCCTCCGCTTCCAGCGCATCGAGCCGCGCGAGGATTTCGGGATCTACCGCCGCGCCTCCGTCCGCGCCACGCGAGGCGAGCGCCGCGCGCAGCGTATCGATTTCCGCACGCATCGGTGCCAGCACGGCCTCGACATCCGGCGGGGTCGCGTCGGACAACCGGTCACGCAGGGCCGCGACATCCCGCGCCAGCGCGTCAAGTGCCGGCGACTCCGTTCCGCCCGCCGACGCCTCCGAGAGCCGCGCGATCCGGCCCTCCAGCGCGGACAGACGGGCATTGTCGCCGCCCGGCGCGCCCGGCCCCATGGTGGACCACCAGACCCAGCCGCCAACCGCAACGGCGATGACCAGGGCGAGGATCGCAACACCGCCACCCCCCGAACCGGATCGCGGGGCTGGTTTTTGCTCGGGCTCGGGCGCGTCCGGCCCGGACGCAGCCGGACGATCCGCCGGTTCGTCCCCGGCGGATGCGTCATCGTCGGACGCGTTCTCGTCGGATGTGGTGTCGGCAGACACATCGATCACCGCCGGCGTTGCGCCGGCCGAGCCGGAAAGGTCGATGCCGGCCGCTTCCGCGGCAGCCCGAACCGCCGCCATGCGGCCGGCAGGAATGGTATCGCGCTGTTTCCAGCCCTGGACGGTGCTCACCGGCACCTCGAGCCTCGTCGCCATCGGGCGGATGCCTCCGAACGCCGCGATGATGGCGCCGGCCGGCTGATCGGTGTCGTCGTTCATGCTCATCTTCCGCAGTTACGCACGTACTCACACGTACATACGCGAGAACGGCCACCCAGGCCATAAAATCCGGGCGCTTCGGGCAATATGCCGTACGTTTATTGCGGAATCGCGTCCAGCGCGCGGAGCAGGCTCACCTGGTCCGGCACATCGGCAACCCGGACCTCCGAGAACCCGATCGGCGCCAGCTTCTCCGCCACCGCCTGCGACAGGGCGAGGGCGACCGTGTCCGCGCAGGCCGCGCCGAGCCCTTCGTGCTCCGCGAGTTCGACGAACCGGGCAGCCGTCCGCGGCGAGAAGAACAATGCGGCATCCAGTGTCCGCGAATCGAGCGCCTCCGCGACGATGGCCGGCATCTCGTGGACGACTTCCGCGCGATAGACAACCGCGCGATCGACCGTAAATCCGGCCGCCGTCAACAAACCGGACAGATCACCAGCCGTGACCGTGCCGGCGAGATGCACGAGCCTGCCGCTGGCCGGCGCGAGCCGTTCGGCCACCAGCGCCGCCAGCGTCTCGACATCGCCCGAAGCGCTTTCGGTCCGCGCAAAGCCGCCGGCGCGCGCGGCGGCCGCGCTGGCATCGCCCACGGCGAAAACCGGGATGTCCCGGCGGTCGGTCACCCGCGCCAGCGCGCGCGCGCCATTGGCGCTCGTGATCAGAACCGCCTGGGCGCCATCCAGATCGACAACCGCGTCACCGGACATGGAAATGTCGAGAAGCGGCGCGACGATCGGCGTGTGGCCGCGCGCGGCGAGTTCCGCCGCCGTGGCGTCGGCATCGGGCAGGGGACGGGTCACCAGCACGCGCATGTCAGCCGTCGAGCGTTTCGAAGAAATCCGGTCCCATCCGCGCGCGCAGCTCGGTTCCAAGCGCAGCACCCAGCGCCTCCGGATCCGACACCGGCCCGGATCGTTCGAGCCGGACGAGGCCGTGGCCGTCCGGCCAGGCGGCAAGCCCGCAAAGATGCAACCGGTTGCCCTCCACGGTCGCGAGACCGGCCAGGGGCGTGTGACAGGTCCCGTCGAGCGCGTCGAGCATCGCGCGCTCGGCGCACAGGCATGTCATCGCAACCGGATCGGAGATCGCCGCGAGCGCGGCCGCCGTTTCCGCGTCACCGGCGCGGCTGGTGACCGCGATGATGCCCTGCCCCGCCGCCGGCAGCATCTCGTCCACCGCGAGGATCGCGTCCGCGGCCGCCGCACGGCCCAGCCGGCGCAGGCCGGCATAGGCCAGGAACGTCGCGTCGGCCTCGCCATCGACGATCTTGCGCAGCCGGGTCTCGACATTGCCGCGGATCAGGACCGGTTCGATGTCGGGCCGGACCGCGAGCAGCTGCGCGCGGCGGCGCATGGAGGCCGTCCCGACGCGCGCGCCTTCGGGAATCTCGGCGATGGATGCGGCGCCGATGAGCGCATCGCGCGGGTCCTCGCGTTCGAGCGCGGCGGCGATGACGATACCGTCGGCGAGCCAGGTCTCCATGTCCTTCGCCGAATGAACGGCGATATCGATATCGCCATCGATCTGCGCCCGGTCGATCTCCTTGGTGAAGAGCCCCTTCCCGCCGACCTCGGCGAGCGGCCGGTCGGTCACGGCGTCGCCCGTGGTCCGGATGACCACGATCTCCGGTGCAGGGGCGTCCGGATGTGCCGCCGCGAGCAGGTCACGGACCAGGTTCGCCTGGAACAGGGCGAGCGGGCTGCCGCGGGTGCCGATGCGCAGGGTGGTTTCGCTCATGGGCGACTCATAGCCGCTTGCCCCGCGAATGCATATCCGCTTCGTGCGACGCCGCCGGACAAATGGGCTATATGATCTTCATGCGCGTTCTCGGAATCGAAACCAGCTGCGACGAGACGGCCGCCGCGATCGTGGACGGCGACCGGACGATCCTGTCGAACGTCGTGCTCAGCCAGCTCGACGACCACAGGCCGTTCGGCGGGGTCGTCCCGGAGATCGCCGCGCGCGCGCATCTCGAGCACCTTGATGCGATCATCGCCCGGGCCCGCGACGAGGCCGGCGTCGCGCTCGAGGATCTCGACGGGATCGCGGCGACCGGCGGCCCCGGCCTGATCGGCGGCGTCATCGTCGGCGTCATGACCGCCAAGGCAATCGCCGCGGCGCGGGACATCCCGTTCGTCGCGGTCAATCACCTGGAGGCGCATGCGCTCACCGCGCGCCTGACCGACGATGTCGCATTTCCCTACCTGCTGCTGCTGATCTCGGGCGGTCACTGCCAGCTGCTGATCGTCGAGGGGGTCGGCCGGCACATTCTTCTCGGCACGACCATGGACGATGCGATCGGGGAGGCTTTCGACAAGACGGCGAAGCTCCTCGGCCTCGGCTTCCCCGGCGGTCCCGCCGTCGAGGCCGCCGCGCGCGACGGCGATCCGGAGCGCTTCCGCCTGCCCCGCCCGCTCAAGGGCCGGGCGGGCTGCGACTTCTCCTTCTCGGGTCTCAAGACCGCCGTCCGCCAGGCGGCGCTCGACCTCGACACGATGCTCGGCAACCGCGACGCGGCGGACCTCGCGGCCGGCTTCCAGGCCGCCGTCGCCGACGTGGTCGCGGACCGCTGCCGGCACGCGCTGCGCGCTTTCGCCGAACGCCACCCGGATACCGCGCCGGTCCTGGTCGCTGCAGGCGGAGTGGCGGCCAACCAGGCCTTGCGGACTGCTCTGAACCACGTCGCCGCACAGCACGGCGCGACGATGATCGCGCCGCCGCCGGCCCTGTGCACCGACAATGCCGCCATGGTCGCGTGGGCCGGAGTCGAGCGGCTGCGCACCGGCGCACCCGACACGCTCGACTTCCGGCCGCGCCCGCGCTGGCCGCTGGCCGAACCGGCCGCGGCGGAATAAGCTCGCCGCGCCGAAGAAGGACCGACATGGCCGCCAGCACCAAGATCGACATCCAGCCGCTTTTCGCGACGCCGGTCGCGGTGGCGATGCTGCCCGGCCACGAACGCATCAGCGCCGCTTTGCGGGAAACCATTCTCGCCCGGGCCGAGGCGGAGCCCTCGACCGAACACTCCAATCTCGGCGGCTGGCAGTCGACCTGGGACATGGCCGAATGGGGCGGCGAGGCTGCGGCCTATCTCCTGTCCTTCGTGCGCCACATGGCCGACACCCTGACGGTCGACCGGCACGGCAAGCCCTCACCCCAGGACTGGCGCTCGAACGCCCGGGCAAACGTCAACCGGTCGGGGCACGGCAACGAGTTTCACACCCATCCCGGCTGCGTCTGGTCGGCCGTCTACTATGTGGATGACGGGGGCGCGGCCGCCGACCCCACGCTCGGCGGACAGTTCGAGCTCCAGGACCCGCGCGGGGTCGCCCCCGCGATGTTCCGGCCGGACCTCGTGCCCAACGTGCCCGGCGGCGCAGCATTCGGCGCGAGCGAATCCATCAGCCCGCAGCCGGGCAGTGTCCTGATGTTCCCGTCCTGGGTCTCCCACGCGGTCCGGCCCTATTCCGGCGACGGCACCCGCATCTCCGTCGCCATCAACCTGAGCTGAGGGACCGCACATGGAACGCATAGCCGTGATCGGTGCCGGTGCCTGGGGCACCGCCCTCGCCGCCGTCGCCCGCCGGGCCGGGCGCGACGTCACGATCCATGCCCATGAGCCGGAGACGGTGGCGGCGATCAACCGCGACCATGTGAATCCGGTCTTTCTCCCCGACGTGCTCCTCGACCCGGCGATCGTGGCGACGAACGATCTCGCCGCGGCCACCGACGGTGCCGACGCGATCCTGATGGTGACCCCGGCCCAGTTCCTGCGCGCGACCCTGGCCACTCTCGCGCCGTCTGCCGGGACGCCGCTGGCCATCTGTTCCAAGGGGATCGAGCTTGACACCGGCCGACTGATGAACGAGGTCGCGGAGGAGGTTGCGCCGGAAGCCACGCTCGCGGTCCTTTCGGGACCGACCTTCGCGGCGGAGGTCGCGCGCGGCCTGCCGACGGCCGTGACGCTCGCCAGCACGGACGCGGACATGGCGGGCGCGCTCGCAAGCGCGCTCGGCACTCCGACCTTCCGCCCCTATACCGCCACCGATCTCGTCGGCGCCGAAGTGGGCGGCGCGATCAAGAACGTGATCGCGATTGCCTGCGGGATCGTCGAGGGCCGCGCGCTCGGCCAGAACGCCCGCGCGGCTGTCATCGCGCGCGGCCTCGCCGAGATCGCCCGCTTCGCCGCCGCCCTGAACGCAGATCCGCGCACGCTGATGGGCCTCTCGGGCCTGGGCGACCTCACCCTTACCTGCACCTCGACCGCATCGCGCAACTACTCCCTCGGCGCGGCCATCGGATCGGGCGCCAGCTATGCAGACGCCATCGCCGGCAAGAGCTCTGTTGCGGAAGGCGCGACCACGGCACCGGCAGTCCTGACGCGCGCCGCGGCGCTCGGGGTCGAGATGCCGATCTGCGAGGCCGTCAGCGCCATCCTCCATGACGGCGCCGGCGTCGAAGAGACCATCGCGGACATCCTCGCGCGTCCGCTGCGCGCGGAGGGTTGATCGACCCCGCCGCGACCTGCCCTAATTCGTGAACCAACCAGACCGAACGTAAGGACATCTGCCATGGCGTACTGGCTCTTCAAGACCGAACCGGGGACCTGGTCGTGGGACGACCAGGTGAAGAAGGGCGTCGAACATTGGGACGGCGTGCGCAATCACCAGGCCAACAACAACATGAAGGCCATGAAGGTCGGCGACAAAGGCTTCTTCTATCACTCGGTCAACGAGAAGCGGATCGTCGGCATCGTCGAGGTGGCGCGGGAGCACTACCCGGACCATACCGACGAGTCCGGCCGCTTCGGCATGGTCGACGTCAAGACCGTCGGGCCGGTGAAAACTCCGGTCACGCTGGCCGACGTCAAGGCGAACCCGAAGCTTTCGGAGATGGTGCTGGTCAACAACTCGCGGCTGTCGGTGCAGCCGGTCACCGCGCCCGAGTGGCGCGAGGTCTGCCGCATGGCGGGTGTGAAGGCCTGACCCGAAACACCTGCGTTCCCGCTCCCTAGCATCGCCGGATAGATTTCCTTTTGCCTCCGCCTGATATAACTATATATCTAGTTTTATCGAAACTGGAGCAATGCGAATGGAATGGGAAACAGCCGCCCAGGGCTTTGCGGCCATGGGATCCGAAGCGCGCCTTACCGTGCTGCGCGCCCTGGTCCGTGCCGGCGGCGACGGGTTGACCGTCGGCGAGATCCAGGACCGTACGGGGATCGCACCATCGACCCTGGCACATCATCTGAAGTTCATGACGGCGGGCGGGCTGATCGAGCAGGAAAAGCTTGGGCGCACGGTTATCAATCGCGCCGATTTCGACAACCTGGAACATCTGGCCACATTCATTCTCGGTGAATGCTGCGCCGACGAGAAACAAAAGGCCGCCAACGATGGCTGACATCATCGAGATCGGATCGCGCAACGGGGTGAAGTGGGCCGAGCGCCTGCGCACGCCCTGGACGCTGGTCATTCTCCTTCCTGTCCTGGTTGCATGGCTCGACCAATCGAATTTCATCCCGGTCGTGTCGTTCTCGACCGAGGCTTTCGCGGGCACCCTGCCCTTCATCGCATTCGCGGTCGGCACGATCGCCTATCTCAAGGCCGCGGGCGCGGAGGCGATGATCGCCGAAGCGTTCAAGGGCCGTGAATCGCGGATGATCGTCCTCGCCGCGCTGTTCGGAGGCCTGGCACCGTTCTGCTCCTGCGAGGTGATCCCGTTCATCGCCGGCCTGCTCGCCCTCGGCGCACCGCTGTCCGCCGTCATGGCCTTCTGGTTGTCGTCGCCGCTGATCGACCCGCCGACCCTGCTGATCACCGCCGCCGCGCTCGGCTGGCCCTTTGCCATTGCGAAGGCGGTGGGCGCCGTCGCGCTCGGCCTGTTCGGCGGCTTCGCGGTCAAGCTGCTCATGGCCCGCGGCGGGTTCTCCGACCCGCTCCGTCCCATGACCTCGAGCAGTTGCTGCAGCTGCGGCCCCTCGCCCTTCTCGGGTAAGCCCGAGTGGCGCTTCTGGCACGCCGCCGAGCGCCGCGAGACCTTCATGATCCAGGCGCGCGAGAACGCGCTGTTCCCGCTGAAGTGGCTGGCGCTCGCCTACATCCTCGAGGGCCTGCTGGTGACCTATGTGCCCGCGGAGCTGATTGCGGGGCTGGTCGGCGGCGAGGGCATCGTGCCGATCGGCATCGCCGCAATCGTCGGCATGCCGGCCTACCTCAACAGCTACGTGGCCCCTCCCATGATCGCCGGCCTGATCGAGCAGGGCATGAGCGACGGCGCGGCCATGAGCTTCATCGTCGCCGGCGCCGTCAGCTCGATCCCCGCGATGGCTGCGGTCTGGTCGCTCGTGAAGAAGCGGGTGTTCGCGACCTACCTGGCGCTCGGCGTCACCGGCGCGATCCTGTCGGGGATTCTGTTCCAGGCGGTCGTCTGAGCGGTTTGCGCGGAACCGGCGATCTGGTACAGGCTGGCCCCGTGGGAGCGCCGGCCAGATGAACGACTTCACCTTCGACCCAGACACGCCCGTCATGCGCGGCGATCGCAGGGTCCTGTGTCACGAAGACGAGATCGGAGAGGCCGGCAAGGGCTTCGTCCTGCGCCACGTCTATGAGGACAACCCCGACGCGAAGCTGCCGATCTTCATCGTCCCGGGCGACGGCGAACTCCACTGCTACATGAATGTCTGCCCGCACCAGGGAACGCCGCTGGAGCTCAAGCCCGACACCTTCCTCGACGTCGAGCGCAAGCTGATCCAGTGCTCGACCCACTGGGCGCTGTTCCGCAAGGAGGACGGCTACTGCGTGAAGGGCCCCTGCGTCGGCAAGACGCTGACCGCATTCCCGATAACGATCGACGACGACGGCATGGTCCTGTTCGGCGAGTAGATCACCAGAAAGAACGAGGCCCCAAGCGCCGGGCGCGGTTGTCTGGCCGGGTCGATTTCCCGATAATGCGCCGCAATCGAGCCGGCCGTGCCGAACCCTTCGAGAGAGGGGGCGCGCGGCACGAGAAAATGCCGGACAGACGATCTGACCAAGGGGAGAGCACGCGCCATGTTCCGCGAGAAGTTTCCCGTCCCGGATGCGTGGGCAGACCGCGCCTGGGCCGACGACGCCAAGTATCAGGAGATGTACCGGCAATCGATCGAGGACCCGGACGGTTTCTGGGGCGAAGAGGGCAAGCGCCTCGAGTGGATCAAGCCGTTCACCAAGGTCAGCGACGTCTCCTACGACGCCGGTGATCTGCATGTGAAGTGGTACTACGACGGCGTCCTGAACGCGTCGGCTAACTGCATCGACCGGCACCTCGCGACCCGCGGCGACCAGACGGCGATCATCTGGGAGGGCGATGACCCCAAGGACGACGCGAAGCTCACCTACAACGATCTGCACGAGCGGGTCTGCCGCTTCGCCAACGGGCTCAAGTCCCTGGGCGTGAAGAAGGGCGACCGCATCACCATCTACCTGCCGATGATCCCCGAGATCGCCATCGCCATGCTGGCTTGTGCCCGGATCGGCGCGGTGCACTCGGTCGTCTTCGGCGGCTTCTCGCCGGATTCCATCGCCGGCCGCATCGAGGATTGCGATTCGACCCTCGTGATCACCTCGGACGAGGGACTGCGCGGCGGACGTACTATCCCGCTCAAGGACAATGTCGACCAGGCGGTCGCGAAGCTGCCGGACGGTCAGGTCCCGAACGTGGTGGTGGTCAACCGCACCGGTGCCGACATCAACTGGGTCGAGGGCCGCGACGTCTGGTACCACGAGCTGTGCGACGCCCAGTCGGCCGACTGCGCGCCCGAGCCCATGGACGCCGAGGATCCGCTCTTCATCCTCTACACCTCCGGCTCGACCGGGAAGCCCAAGGGCGTCCTGCACACGACCGGCGGCTACATGGTCTACGCTTCCATGACCCACCAGTATGTCTTCGACTATCACGACGGGGACATCTACTGGTGCACGGCGGACTGCGGCTGGATCACCGGCCACAGCTATATCGTCTACGGGCCGCTTTCGAACGGCGCCACGACCTTGATCTTCGAGGGACTGCCGAACTACCCGGACGCGTCGCGCCACTGGGAGGTCTGCGACAAGCACCAGGTGAACATCTACTACACCGCCCCGACAGCCATCCGCGCGCTGATGCGCGAGGGCGACGACCCGGTGAAGAAAACCTCGCGCGGGTCCATCCGCCTGCTCGGCACGGTCGGCGAGCCGATCAACCCGGAGGCCTGGCACTGGTATCACACGGTGGTCGGCGACGAGCGCTGCCCGATCGTCGACACATGGTGGCAGACCGAGACCGGCGGCATCCTGATCACCCCGCTGCCCGGCGCGACCCTGCTCAAGCCCGGCTCGGCCACCCGGCCCTTCTTCGGGGTGCGACCGGTCATCGTCGACGCCGAGGGCAACGAGCTCGAGGGCGCGTGCGAGGGCAACTTGTGCATGGCCGGCAGCTGGCCGGGCCAGATGCGCACGGTCTATGGCGACCACCAGCGCTTCGTCGATACCTACTTCAAGACCTATCCCGGCATGTATTTCACCGGCGATGGCTGCCGGCGTGACGAGGACGGCTACTACTGGATCACCGGTCGCGTCGACGACGTCATCAACGTGTCGGGCCACCGGATGGGCACGGCCGAGGTCGAGAGCGCGCTCGTCGAGCATGACGATGTCGCCGAGGCGGCGGTCGTCGGCTACCCCCATGACATCAAGGGCCAGGGCATCTACGCCTATGTCACCCTGAAGCTGGGATCCGACCCGAGCGAGGATCTGCGGAAGGAACTGGTCCAGTTCGTGCGCAAGGAGATCGGTCCGATCGCCACGCCCGACCTGATCCAGTTCGCGCCGGCCCTGCCGAAGACCCGGTCGGGCAAGATCATGCGCCGCATCCTGCGCAAGATCGCCGAGAACGCCCCCGACCAGCTCGGCGATACATCCACCCTCGCAGAACCGGCGGTTGTGGACGACCTCGTCGAAAACCGCCAGAACCGGTAAGCGCAATCATGCAGATCGTCATGGTCGAGTTCGCCGTCGGCCCCGAACGGGTCGATGCATGCGTCGAAGCGCTGAAGGGCATCACCGGCACGCTGGTCGCGGCCCAGCCCGAGTTCCACGGCGCGACCATCCATGTCGAGAAGGCGACCGGGACGGTCATCAACTACATGCGCTGGAATACCCACCAGCACTTCATCGACTTCCGAGATTCCAATGCGGAGAAGATCGGCGAGGTGCTCGGCGAGTTCGGCCCCATGGGCCGGATGCTCGACGTGGTCGCCGAGATTCCGACGAGCTGAACGCGCGGCCGCCGCGCCACTATTGCTGCAGGTACGCCAGAACACGCGCGAGCGAGCGCGCATCCGCCAGCGCGTCATGGGCGCTTTCCGGTGCCGCGAGCCCGAAATGGGCGGGCAACGCCGAGCTCGGCATTCGACGACCGGTGATTTTCCTGATCGCCGGGTTCACATCGCGCCAGTCGGAGCCCGCGAGCGGGTTGGCCATCTCCTTGAAGGCGCATTCATCCGCGATCACTGCGTCGTCATGCCCGTGGGACACCACGACGTCGCTTCCGACGAACGCGGCGAAATTATCGAGGGCCGTGGCGAATTCAATACCGTTACGCGCGACCGCCGCGTTGGTGATGCCGGTCAGGCCGGTGAAGTAATCCGAGAGCTCGGGGTTGATCGACGGTTGCACCAGGACCGAGAAGTCCGCCAGCTCGGCGCACCCATTCCCGGCGTCGAGGCGCACCGCGCCGATCTAGACGACTTCACGGAACTGGCCGGGTTCCGACCAGCCGCCTTCCAGCGCACCTTCCCAGCTCGTGTATTCGAGATCCGCGACGACGAGCGTGCCGGAAGCCGGCACGACATCGCTCAGTTCTTCGGGCATCAAGCGCAGCGCGTCAGAAGTCGACGCAGCGGCCGTCGCGTTCCCAGTCGCCGAACCGGGTCGGCTCGGGCCCCTTCGGGCCGCCGATTTCCTTCGGTCCGTCGGCCGGAGCCGCGTCCGCGCTGTTTTTCGCGGAAACCTCGGAATCCGCCGCATTTTCGACGGATTTCGGTGTTGAGGTCTGACCCTCGGGAATGCGGGCGCGGTATTGCGGGCCCGCATCTGCAGGTGCGTTGCCATGTTCGTCGGACATGCGCCTGATATGGCGCATCGGTCCCGGTTTGCCAAGGGCGCACACGGGATTGCAAGCGTGCGGCGCGGGCCCACATTGAGTGTCGGAAACACCAACCCAGACCAGGGCAACCATGTCGAACTACTTTCGCACCGCGCTGCTCCTCGCCGCCATGACCGCGATCTTCATGGTCGGCGGTTTTCTTCTGGCCGGTCCCACCGGCATTGTCATTGCGCTCGCCGTCGCGGCCGCCACCAACATCTTTGCATGGTGGAACTCCGGCAGTGCCGTCCTGCGCTACTACCGGGCCAAGGAACTCAGCGACGCGAACCACCCGCTCTACCGGATCGTCGCCCGGCTCGCCGAGGGCGACGGGCTGCCGATGCCGCGCGTGTACGTTATCGAGAATCCCCAGCCCAACGCCTTCGCCACCGGGCGCGGCCCGAACAACGCGGCGGTCGCCGCGACAACCGGACTTCTGCAGATGATGAACGAGCGCGAGGTGGCCGGCGTCATGGCCCATGAGCTCGCCCATGTGAAGAACCGCGATACGCTGATCATGACCATCACCGCCACCTTCGCCGGCGCGATCTCGATGCTGGCGAACTTCGCATTGTTCTTCGGCGGCAACCGCAACAGCCCGTTCGGGCTCCTGGGCACCATCGCAATGATGATCCTGGCACCCCTGGCCGCCACGCTGGTGCAGATGTCGATCAGCCGAAACCGCGAGTACCAGGCCGACCGGGAAGGTGCGCTGATCTGCGGAGATCCGGAATGGCTGGCGAGCGCGCTCGAAAAGCTCGAGGCGGGGACGAAACGCATCGACAACCAGGCCGCGGAGCACAATCCGGCCACCGCGCACATGTTCATCGTGAACCCGCTGCACACCCACAAGCACGACAACCTGTTCTCGACCCACCCGAACACCGCCAATCGTATCGCGAAACTTCGAGAAATGACATCAATTCAAGGAGTTATCGGACGGGAGACCGCGCCCGCGCCCGGCCCCTGGTCGCAACGGGGAACCCGCAGACGCCGGGGCTCCGTCCCCAGCGCCGGACGCCCGCGGACGCGTACATGACCCGAAAACGCGGCCAAAACCCCCAAAATCTGGGTAAATGGTCAACATATTGTCCACATATTGGGGTTCCTACCGGATTTTGTGGGCTTGCCCCTGTATTCCCACATGATCTAGGCTCCGCTGCGAAATCGAGGCCGCTTCGCGCGGCCGGTGGGGCAGACGAAAAACAGGAAACCGGACATGTCTTGGACTGACGAACGGGTAACGATGTTGCGGGACTTGTGGGCCAAGGGCCTGAGCGCGAGCCAGATCGCGGTGCAGCTGGGCGGCGTGACGCGCAACGCCGTCATCGGCAAGGCCCATCGCCTCGGCCTCGAGAGCCGTCCGTCGCCGATCCGGGGCAATGGCACCGGTTCGCGGCGGCGCAACCGGGCCATCGACAGGGCGCTCGAGGCGAAGGCGCTGCGCGGGACCATGGCCGACGAGGAAATCGGCGGCGAGAAGGTCGTGCCCGACGGCGGCAGCCGGGTCGACGAAACGCCCATCCCGCCGCTGGCGCGGCGCGCCGGCGAGGTTTCGGAATGCCTGTGGCCGATCGGCGATCCCGGCGACGAGGATTTCGGCTTCTGCCAGTCCGAGACCGTGCCCGGTCGCCCCTATTGCGCCGAGCATTGCGCGGTGGCGTATATCCGCAAGGACAAGTCCGCCGCCTGATCCCACGATCACGCGAACCCATCCGGCCGCGGCGGGTCTCATGACCGGCTGCGGCCGAGCTGTTTTTGGGGCATAAAGCGCCATGTCCGATTCCCGCGCAGCCGCCTGCCGAATCCTCGATGCCGTCCTCGACGACGGCAAACCCCTCGACACGAGCCTCGCCACCGACCCCGGCCTAGCGAAGCTGGACCCGCGCGACCGTGCCCAGGCACGCCGGATTATCGCGACCGTGCTCCGCCGGCGCGGCGAGATCGACGCGCGCATCGACGAGTGCCTCGACCGCCCGCTCGCCGGCCGCCACGCGCGGGTGCGCAACATCCTGCGGGTCGGAACGGCGGAACTGATCTTCCTGGAGACCCCGGCCCACGCCGCCGTGGACGCCGCCGTCCGACAGGCCGGGCGATACCGCCGCGGCGCCTTCAAGGGACTGGTCAACGCCGTCCTCAGGCGCATCGGGCGGGAGCCGGAGAACCGGGAGGGCACGGACACGCCAGGCGAGATCAACACGCCGGACTGGATGCTCGACCGCTGGCGGGAAATCTATGGCGCGGATGTTGCGCGCGAGATCGCCGCGGCACACCTGATCGAGCCGCCGCTGGACCTGACCCTCTCGACGCGCGCCGACCCGGCGGAATGGGCGGCGAAGCTCGACGCGGAGATTCTTCCCGGCGGCACGCTCCGCCGCCGCACAGGCGGGCGCATCGACGAATTGCCCGGATTCGAAGACGGTCTCTGGTGGGTGCAGGACGCCGCCGCCGCACTGCCGACGAAGCTCCTGCGCGACGACGCGGACGCCCGCGTCATCGACCTCTGCGCCGCGCCGGGCGGCAAGACCATGCAGCTGGCCGACCGCGGTCCGGCCGTCACCGCCGTCGACATATCTGCGGGCCGGCTCGCCGCCCTGCAGGAAAACCTCGCCCGGACCGGCCTCGAAACCGAAATCGTCGATGCCGACGCCAGCCAGTGGCGCCCCGCCCAGCCGGTCGATGCGGTCCTGCTGGACGCTCCGTGCACGGCGACGGGCACCATCCGCCGCCATCCGGACATTCCGTGGCGCCGCCGCGAGGCCGACATCGCCAGCGCGACCAGGCTCCAGGACCGGCTGCTGCGCGCCGCCGTCAACATGGTCGTCCCCGGCGGCGCCATCGTCTATGCGGTCTGCTCGCTCGAACCCGAGGAGGGGACGGCGCGGATCGACGCGCTCCTGGCCTCCGGTGCCCCCGTGATTCTCGACCCGATCGCACCCGACGACTGGCCGGAGCTCGCCGGGCTCGACCCCGCCGCGATCACGCCCGCCGGCACCCTGCGGACCCTGCCCTGCCACTGGTCGGAACGCGGCGGGATGGACGGTTTCTTCGCCGCGCGGCTGATCCGGACCTGACCACCCGCCGGGCCGTCCGCTTTGCTTGCGGCGCAGTCTGCAAATCGGTTACCAGACGGCATGGCTTCCTCGTCCAGTGCGGCGCCGGTCCGCATCGCACCATCGATCCTCGCGGCCGATTTCGCCAGGCTCGGCGAGGAGGTGCGCGCCGTCGCGGACGCCGGCGCCGACTGGATTCACATCGACATCATGGACGGGCATTTCGTGCCCAACCTGACCATCGGCCCCGGCGTGGTGAAGGCCCTGCGGCCGCACTGCGATCTGCCGTTCGACGTCCACCTGATGATCAGCCCGGTCGATTACATGCTCGAGCCCTTCGCCAAGGCCGGCGCCGACGTGATCTCGCTGCACCCCGAGGCGGGCCCGCACCTGCACCGCTCGCTCCAGACCATTCGCGGGCTGGGCAAGAAGGCCGGCGTGGTCCTCAATCCCGCGACCCCGGTGTCCGCGGTGGATGAGGTCATGGACATGGTCGACCTGATCCTGGTGATGAGCGTTAACCCGGGCTTCGGCGGGCAGGCCTTCATTGAGAGCCAGCTCGACAAGATCGCGTCGCTGCGCGCGCGCATCGATGCCCATGTGGAGGCCGGGGGACAGCCGATCGATCTCGAGGTCGATGGCGGGATCGATCAGGAGACCGCCCCCCGCGCCATCGCGGCGGGCGCGAATGTCCTGGTCGCCGGCACGGCCACATTCCGGGGCGGCCCGGACGCCTATGCCGACAACATCGCCGCCATGCGGGGCGACGGGTGACCGGCAACCTCTTTCACGATCTGCGCTACGGCGTGGGCAAGCTGTTCTATGCCTCGCCGGTCTATCGCTACACCCTGATAGGCCGCGCGCCGAACGAGCTCGCGATCGTCCCGCCGGACTCATGGCCCGGTAATGCCGAGCGCGGCAGCGCGGTCTCGGCCGGCGAATGGTCGTTCCTCGGGGAGACCGTTCGCGGCGGAAAGCACGCCTGGCGGCCGGTGGGCATGAGCGATGCCTGGCTGGCGGAACTGCACGGCTTCGATTGGCTGCGCGACCTGCGCGCGGTGGGCGGCGACGCGGCCCGGCGGCGCGCGCGTGACCTGGTCGAGGACTGGATCGAGAACCAGGCCGGCTGGCAGGAAGTCGCCTGGAGGCCGGACATTCTCGCGACCCGGCTCTTCGCATGGCTCGGCCAGCATGACTTCTTCTGTGCGTCCGCCGACGACGACTACCGACACCGCTACCTGGCGGCCGTCGCGCGCCAGGCCAAGCATCTGGCCCGCGTGCTTCCCGGCGGTGTGGAGGGGGCGGGGCTCATCCGCGCGGCCAAGGGACTCACGGTCGCCGGGCTCGCGCTGCCCGGCAACGATGCGGCGGTCCGCCAGGGCCTGCGCATCCTCGAACGCGCCTGCGACCGCCAGATCCTGCCGGACGGCGGGCACGTTTCGCGCAACCCGCAGATCCAGGCGGCCGTACTGCGCGACCTGGTCGATGTGCGGAGCGCCCTGCTCGCTGCCGAAGACGACATTCCGGCCTTCCTCCTCGGCGCGATCGACCGCGCCGCACCGTTCCTGCGGATGCTGCGCCACAATGACGGCCGGCTCGCGCTGTTCAACGGCAGCAGCGAAAGCGAGGACTGGCTCGTGGACATGCTGCTCGCCCAGGCCGATGCGCGCGGCCGCGCGCCCGCCAGTGCGCCCCATTCCGGTTTCGAACGCGTCGTCGCGAACCGCACCGTCGTGCTGCTCGACACCGGTGCGCCGCCGCAGGCGGGGCTCGACATCGGGGCCCATGCCGGGACGCTGAGCCTCGAGATCTCGATCGGCAAGGAACGCATGATCACCAACTGCGGCGCGCGCCCGGGCAACCGCGATCCGTGGGCGACCGTGCAGCGCTCGTCGGCCGCGCATTCGACCATGATCGTCGACGACACCAATTCCTCGGAAATCCTGTCCGACGGGACCTTCGGGCGCAGGCCCCGGGACGTCCGGGTCGAGCGCAGCGAGGACGAGGGCAATGTCTGGCTGTCTGCCCGGCATGACGGATATCTGCCGGCCTTCGGCCTGGAGCATGAGCGGCGCGTCTACATGGCCGGCGACGGCGACGACATCCGCGGCGAGGACGTTCTCACCCGAGTCGATACCGCGGACAAGGCGCGCCCGGCGAAGGGCTTCGCCCTGCGCTTCCACCTCCACCCGGGGGTGCAGGCCTCGCTGGTCCAGAACGGATCGTCGGTCCTGCTGCGCCTGCCGAGCGGCGCGGGATGGCGGCTGATCGCCGAGGGCGGCACCGTCTCCCTCGCGGAGAGTATCTATCTCGGCGAGAGCGAGGATGTCCGGCGCAGCGAGCAGATCGTGGTTTCCGGCGCGCTCGAGGCGAACGCCACCGCCGCGCGGGTCAAATGGGCGCTGAAGTGGGTGCCGAAGAAGAACTGATCACAGCCGACCGACCGCCTATCCTTACCCTCCCTTAACCATCCTTGCGGACCATGACGGCTTCCCCGGCCGGTCTCCCGGCCATGCACGCGCGAGGCTATCTTGTCCAAAGTCCTGGTGACCGGCGCCGGTGGTTTTATCGGCTCCCATCTCGTCGAACGTCTCGTTGCCGAAGGCCGGCACGTTCGCGCCTTCGTCGAATACGATTCCCGCGGCTCATGGGGCTGGCTCGACGATGTCGGCGC
>JAYQGE010000020.1:0-63870 GCA_038140435.1 Rhodospirillaceae bacterium
GGCGGTGACGGCGACGATCTGTTCATCTTCTCGAAGAAGGACGATGCGGACACGATCACCGACTTCGAAGCCGGTGCCGGCAGCGAGGATGCGATCGAGATTTCCGGCTTCGGGAAGAAGATGAACAGCTTCGACGAGCTGCTCGATGCGTCCGAACAGGTCGGCTCGGATACCGTCATCGACTTCGGCAAGGGGGACTCCCTCACGCTGATCGGTGTCGATATCAACGACCTTCACCAGGACGACTTCATCTTCTAGCCGTCTTGCATGCAGACCGAATATGCGAAGGGGCCCCTCGGGGCCCCTTTTGCTTCCGGCCCGAGTCCTTGCGTGGCCGGACGCAAGCGCCATAATCGACCGCAGCAACGACGGAGGGTGCCATGAGCGAGGCAGCGGAAACCATCGAGGCGCCGATCGGTTACCTTGTCGACACCGGCGCGTTGCCGGTGTTCTACCAGTCGAACGTGGCCGGCGAGCGTACCAACTTCGAGGGCGAGCGCGAGTTCCGCGCCATGCGGGTGCGCAATGCACGTCTTCTGCCCAACGAATTCACCCTCGACCGCGAGGGGTTCGCCTTCGTCGCGCATGAAACCGCGGTCACGGACTTCCAGGACGACGACCAGCTCGCACGCGTCTACAACGCCGAGGCCGAGGCGCTCGTCTGCGCCCACACCGGGGCGTCGCGCGCGCTGGTGTTCGATCACACCCGACGGTCATCATCCCAAGCGCTGCGCGAGGCACATAATGCCCGCGATCCGGCCAACGCCGCCCATACCGACTACACGGACTGGTCCGCGCGCAAGCGGGTCGAGGACGTCATGGGCGACGAGGCCGAGGCGCTGCTCGCGAAGCGCTTCGCCATCGTCAATGTCTGGCGCTCCCGCGCGGGTCTGATCGAGGAATGGCCGCTCGCCCTGTGCGCCTGGGACAGCGTTGACGACGCGCGCCTGCACACGGTCGAGCGCCGCGCCTACAACCGGGTCGGCCAGACCCGCCACGCGTCCTACGACGCCAACAACGACTGGTACTATTTCCCGCGGATGACGCCCGGCGAAGCGATCCTGATCAAGAACTACGACACTGCGACGGACGGCCGCGCGCGGTATGCGCTCCACACGTCGTTCGATGATCCGACCGCGCCGGACAATGCGTCTCCGCGTGAGAGCCTCGAGACCCGCGTGTTCGCGTTTTTCGATGAGGACTGATCGATAAGGGAGAAGACAAGATGAGCACCGAACTTCTGTATCTCACTCTGAGCGCCGGCCTGACCGTTGTTCTCTGGATTCCCTACATCCTGGCCCGGATCGGCAGCCAGGGCATGAGCGGTGCGATGGGCTATCCGGAGAATCCGGCCGCGCCGCCAGCCTGGGCAAAGCGTTCGGAGCGGGTGCATCTGAACATGGTCGAGAATCTGGCGCCCTTCGCGGTGCTGGTTCTGGTCGCCCATGTGCTTGGCGTCAGCACCGGGATGACCGTCCTGGGCGCGACGCTGTTCTTCTGGGCCCGCGTGGCGCACGCGGTGGTCTTCACGCTGGGCATTCCCTATCTGCGGACGCTGTCATTCTTCGTCAGTTGGGTAGGCATGGCGCTGATCTTCGTCGCGCTTGTCTTCTAGGTTCTTGCCGGCAGGTTGGACTGTCGTTCCGAACCGGCGCGGCGCCGGTTGAGAAGCAAGAGCTCCGGCTTTGCGATGGGAAGGCGATGACCGGCATTACCTTCGACACCGAGACGGACTGACTATTCCTTCACGAAGGCGGTGCGTAATGCATCCGCGACCTGGGCCACCGCGACATTCCCCTGGTCGCAGAAGCTGCCCATGTTGAAGAAGCCGTGCACCACGCCGTCATAGAGCTGGTAGTGCACCGGCACCCCCGCATTGCGCAGCTTGGACGCGTAGGCCCGGCCTTCGTCGCGCAGGGGGTCGATCTGGGCGGCGATCACCAGCGCGGGCGCTAGCCCTGAAACGTCCGGTTCGAGGATGGGTGAGGCCCGCGGGTCGAGGCGGTTGTCGCCCACATGCATGCCGATCACCCATTGCAGGGTGCGGTCGTCGAGGAACATCGTCTCCTCGACGCGGCTCGGCGGCAGGCCGCCCATGTCGGTCATCGGGTAGATCAGCACCTGGGTGAGGGGCTGCGGCGCGCCTTCGCGCTTCGCCTCCTGCGCCACGGCGGCGGCCAGGTATCCGCCGCCGCTGTCGCCGGCGATCGCGATTCGACCGGGATCGCCGCCGATCTCGCCGGCGTTCGCCTGTAGCCAGGTGAAGACGGCGAAGCAGTCCTCCAGTGGCGCGGGGAACGGGTTCTCCGGTGCGCGGCGATAGGCGGGGACCACCACGATGCAGGCGGCGTCCTCGGCCAGCGCGGTGCTGGTGCCTTCATAGTCCTCGGGCGCCATCATGCAGCAGCCGCCACCGTGAAAGAACGCTAACACGGGATACGGGCCGTCACCCGAGGGCGTGTAGACCTTCGTCCGGATATCGCCCGCCGGGCCGGGAACCCGGATTTCGGTTACGTTGACACCCTCGCGGACCGGCGGGTTCACCTGCTGCCAGAGCTGGCTGAAGCCGTCGCGGGTGGCTTCGAGGCCGAGATCCACGGGGTGCGGCATGTCGGCCGCAATGAGCTCGTCGATGAAATTCCTGATCTGCGGATCGATGTACATGGCGCTTCTCCCCATCTTCGGCCCAATTCAACGCGTCAGAAGCCGTCCGCGTCAACGGCAGTGATGCGAAAGAGGCTTTGCCGGGTGTCATTTCCGGGTGCTAGCCTTTCATCAACAGCAGGGGGATGGCGACATGTCCGGTGACCTGGATTTCGGATTCGTCGTTGCACCGGTCGGCGCAAGCGCGCTCGACGACGGGCAACTCTACCAGGAAGTCATCGCCGACTGCCGTTTCGGCCAGGCGCTGGGCTACGACAGCGTCTGGATGCTCGAGCATCATTTCTCGGGTTATTTCCCGACCCCCAGCCCGTTGCTGTTCATGTCCCACATCGCGGCCCATTGCCCGGGCCTGAGCTTCGGCAGCGCGATTCTGGTTGTGCCCTGGTACCAGCCGCTGCGCCTGCTGGGCGAGATCTCGATGCTCAGCAACCTGACCGATGGGGAGCTTTACATCGGGGTCGGGCGCGGCACGGCGAAGATGGAATACGATGCCTTCGACATCAACATGGAGGACGCGCGCGGGCGGTTGCGCGAATGCCTCGAGATTATTCGGCTCGGGCTGTCCGGCGAACCGTTCACCTATGCGGGCGAGCATTTCCGGATCGGTCGCACCCTCGAAATCCGGCCACGGCCGAGGGCAGAGCGCATTCACCTCTTTAGCGCCATCGGGAGCCCCGAGAGCGCGCGGCTTACGGGTGAGATGGGTGTCGCTCCTCTCAACATCTGCCAGTTCCCGTTTCACGTCCTGGAAAAGATCATGGCGAGCTGGAACGAGGGCGCGGACCAGTCCGGCTTTCGGGATGCCGGCCGCCAGCCTGTCGTCGCGCACTGCATCATGGCCGAGACCGACGACGAGGCCTTCGAACTGGCGCGTACGCATCTGTCGGAGTTTTTCCGGCAGCAGAGCGATCACTACGAGGCGGATTCCACGCCCTGGACCGGCATCAAGGGTTACGAGCAGTTCAACAAGTATTTCGGGAACCTGCTCGCGCTGTCGAAGCCCGAGCACATCGACAAGTTCTCCGCCCACAATTTCGTGGGCAGCGCCGAGACCGTGGCCGGGCAGGTCGAGCGCCTCCGCGATATCGGCTTCAACCACATCATGGTGCACCCCGCGACTGTCGGCATTCCGCGTGAGCTGCGCCACGACACGCTCAAGCGGTTCGCGGAAGCGGTGGCGCCGCAATTCTCCTCGAAGTTCCGGGGCGCCACCGCCGCGCAGTGACCGCTAGTAGGGGGTCGCCTCGACCTGGCCGAGCGCGTTGATGAGAACGGACTCGTTCGGCGCGGGCTTGTCGTTCACCCGGTCGAGACACCAGTCCGCCAGCATCGTGTACCAGTTTTCGCCCAGATAGGCGGCCGAGCCGCCGCCGATCGCGTGCCGTTCGCCTTCGTACAGGACCAGCTTTCGCGGCACGTTCAGCTTCTGCGCGAAGTCCTCCGAGCATTCGATCGGGCTGAGTTCCTCGTCCTGGCCGGCCTGGATCAGGATCGGGCACTTGACCTGGTCAACGATGGGATCGAGCGAGAACTCGCTGATGAACTCGTCGAATGCGGCCTCGTCGTCATAATCGGCCATGAACATGAAGCGGAGCTTGTAGGTCGGCGCGGCCATGTTGAAGATCGTGTAACAGCCCGGCTCGTGGCACACGAAAGAGAGTGCCGCACCCTTGACCTTGTCGCCGAGCTGCGCGGCGGCCTGTACGCCGAAGAAGGAGCCGAAGCTGATGCCGAAGATAACCAGCCGGTCCTTGTCGATGTGCGGGTGCTGGATCAGCCAGTCATAGACAGCCTGGGCGGCCTCCATGTGATTGTCCTTGGTCACATAGACGCCGTTGACCGGACACTCCCCCTGTCCCGGCCCGTCATAAACGAAGCTCGCCATGCCGCGCTCGAGCATCTTGTCGCCGTACATCGAGCACATGATCTCCTTCGAACCGTCCATGCCGTCGATGCCGATGGCACAGGGAAATTTCTCGCCCGGCGCGGGCTCATGGGGCAGGGCCAGGTATCCCGGAAGGACTCCGTCTCCGAAGGGGATCTCCACGCGTTCGATAGGTCGCGGGGCGTGCTCGATATACTTGTCGTAGCAGTCGACCATGCGCTGGTTGTAGTCCTTGTGCAGGTCGTTCGCCTCGAAGATGGGCCAGCGTGCCGCGGAGTAGAGGAGCGAGGCGATGAAGTAGCTCTCGCGTGCCGAGACGAACCGCTCCTCGGCCTCGAAGGCCTTGGCCTTGATCTCGCGCCGCTTCGCCGCGCCGGCGAACTCCCGGTGCATGTCGGCGAACTTCTTGGTGCGCATCCCCACGGTACGGAAATCACCGACCGCGTCGGGGCCGCATGGATACATGGTGTAGCCGAGCCGCGGTTGGTCCCATTCCATGCCGACCGTCGAGATGATCGCATCCAGAATCCAGCGCTGTTCCGCATAGCGCTTCATCTTCTGTTCCGTGAATGCCCGCATCATGGTGTTTCTCCCCCAACTGACGTTTGTTGATTATCGGAAAATCAATCTCACCACAGCGCCGCCCGGTTGTCTCGGCGAAACGCATTCCGCGCGCAACTCGCCCGTGGCGGGGAGATCGGCTAGCATGACGAAAGCCAGTTAGTCCGACCTAATGCGGAGATCGAGAACCATGAGAACGCCTGCCGCCGTGCGTCATCAGGAAATCAACACGGGCAAGATTCCGGGGTTGTTTCTGAAGCAGTTCCGGATGTGCAACATCAAGAAGGGCGAGACAGTCGCGCTGTTGTCCGACGTGACGACACGTACCGAGTATGTGGAGGCGGCGTTTGCCGCGGCCGACGAACTCGGGGCCGATTGCTACGAGATGCGGGTGAACATGATCCCGTCATGGACCAAGGTCGGCGTGGACACGATCGGCCAGATCAGCGGGATGCTCGACGCGCTCAAGGCCGCGGATATCGTGGTCGCACTGCACATCCCGCTGTTCACGAGCTGGCTGCGCGAAGTGATGGCGACGGGGACGCGCTTCCTCATGATCATCGATGCGCCCGACGACCTGGAGTTGCTGCTCGCGCCAATGGGTCTGAAGGAGGCCGTGAAGTATGCTGATGAGCGCTACACCGCGACGAAGGAGGTCCGGGTTCTGAGCGACGCCGGCACCGACCTGACCTACACGCGCGGGGAATTCCCGGTCATGAGCCAGTGGGGCTTCTCGGACGAACCGGGTCACTTCGACCAGTGGGGCGTCGGGCACATCCATACATTCCCGGACGAAGGCTCGGCCAACGGCACGGTCGTCATGTCACCAGGTGACATCGTGATCCTGCCCTACTGCCGTTACGTCCACGACGAGGTGCGTCTCGAAATCCGTGACGGCTTCATCCGCAAGGTCGAGGGCGGGCTCGACGCCAAGCTGATGGTGGACTGGCTCGACGACAACAAGGTCTCGGAAGATGACCTCGACCCCTATGCCGTCTCCCATCTGGGCTGGGGCATGAACCCGCAGGCGCGCTGGTACAACATCGCGCTGCATGGCGACAATCCGGAGCGCTCGCACGCATCGGCGCGTACGTTCCCGGGCAACTTCCTGTTCTCGACCGGACCCAACACGCAAGGGGGCGGCACGCGGAACACGAACGGCCATTACGATGTGCCGATGCGTGACTGCACGGTTATCCTCGACAACGAGGTCGTGATCGACCAAGGGCAGATCGTCGACGAGAAGATGATCGTTGAGCGGGAGGTTCGCTGATGGGCCTGCGGGACTTCGAAAGCTATCCGCCGCAGGAACCGTTCTCGGAAATCGGGGCGAAGTATCACGTCCGGGTCCAGGAACTCGGCGCGGGCATCGACGGAGAAACATTCGCCTACGGAGACGACCACTACCAGGAGGTGGCGGTGTTCGCATCGCCCCGGCCGAACGGCAATGTCGTCGCCTTCATGCATGGCGGTGGCTGGACCAGCGGTTACAAGGAGTGGATGACATTCATGGCGCCGCCGCTCAATGCGGCCGGGATCACCTTCGTCAGCATGGGATATCGCCTGGCGCCTGGCGTCACTTGGCCGAATGCGATCGAGGACGCGGCCGCGGCGACGGCTTGGGTTCACGGCAACATTGCCGGGTTCGGCGGAGACCCTGGCCGAATCTTCGTTGGCGGACATTCGGCGGGCGGTCATCACGCGGCGTGGCTCGCGGTGCGTAAGGACTGGCAGGGGCCTGCCGGCGTTCCCGAAGATGTTGTGCGCGGTGCGCTGCCCGTGTCGGGGGTCTACGATTTCACCGAAGGGAACGGGATGCCCGCCCGTCCGCGCTTCCTGGGCGAGGAGGGGGCGAATGAGCACGACGCGAGCCCTCTCCATACGATTGCCCGAACACCGCCGTTCTTCATGGCATGGGGAGATACGGACTTTCCCCATCTGATTGTCCAGGCCGAAGCGATGGCCGATGCGTTGCGCGCGGCGGGTGGTGCCGTTGAAACCCTCTGCTTGGCCGGATGCGACCACCTGGGCGCATCCTACGCCTGCGGTGACCCGGGCGCGCCATGGCTGGCAGGCTTGCTTGGCTGGATCGAAAACAACTAGAGGTAGTGGTCTGCATCTGCGGAATCGTGTTCGTTTCGGCCCGCCTGAGGGCCGTTAACCTTTTTTTGACAGGCTTTACCTTAATTTCACGCTGAATTTCCCGATCCGGTGCAACGTGCACAAACCGGTTGTCACGGGAGAGGAATTTGTCGCGCTTTGATGACAACAGCGGTGCAAGCATGGACGGCAGTACGCCCGGACTTACGCAGAATGCCGACGATACGCTTCGCGACGTGCTTGATACGCTTGGCGGTGGGGTCATTGTTTTCGACTCCCAGTGGCAGGTCGTCATGGCGAACGCACTGGCGGCCGAACTGCTGGACGTTCCGCCCGAGCTGATAGCGGCCGGCAAGAGCTGGCTGGATTTCATTCGTTTTGCAGCCGAGCGCGGGGATTATGGGACCGGCGACGTCGAGGCCAATATTGCGCGCGTGGTGGAGATGGTCTCGAGGCGCGAGGCCTACACCCTGACACGTCAGCGACCGGACGGCGCCGTGCTCGAGATTCACGGTCGTCCGATCCGGGGTGGGTTCGTGACCCGGTTTCGCGATATCACCGATCAGCACCGCAATGAAGAGGCGTTGCGCGAGCTGACGGGCGATCTGCCCGCGCTTGTCGATGAGACGATCGGTGTCCTGATGGAACGGGTGCCCGAACTCAAGGCGGTCGGGCGCTAGCCGGCCGGTCCCGCAGCCGTCATGTGGGAATAAGCTCGGGCATGACATCCTCGATCGCGTCGCTCACGATTCCCGCCGCGGTCTCCGCCAGAAACCGAATATCATCACGGTCGCTCGCCAGGCTCGAGAGCCAGTGCAGGTGGGCGAGGGCGTAGCCATCGCCGGCGTTGGCCCAGATGTCGTCGGGCTCGAGGTCTTCATCGTTCAGGTCGCACACCCGCATGGCAAACGGCGGCGGGCCCAGATGTGCGATCCAGGGCATGGTGTCCGTGTCGCCGCTCTCGCTGTCGTGAAACACACCGGTGACGAAGCCAACCGGTACGTCTTCCGGCTGGAGTTCGGCCGATGATGGATTGAAGGGCCGGTCGGCGAGGGCGAGCAGGCGGGCGATCTCGCTGTCCTGCACCGTCTCGATTGCCGTCGCGACCAGTTGGGCGACCTCGCGCGGGTCGGCCGGGCGGGGTTCGACGAAGATCAGGTTGCCGACGGCGTAGCGCGTGTCGTCCTCGAGCGGGAAGTAGAGATCGTTCAGGTCACCCGTCGGCAGCAGGTCCTCGGGTCGATGAATGACCCGAAGGAAGAAGGTGGGTTCCTCGATATGGATGAGCCAGATGTCATCGCCGTCCTCGGCGAACTCGGGCCATCCGAACAGTCGTCCAACAATGAAATGCGCCATGGGTCCTGGGTGCCAGATGCCCCGGTCGGACGCAAGCGAAACAGGACTTGCGGCGGGGCGGGCGATCGGAGAAATTGACCGGAAACGGGGGAGAAAACCATGAAAGCGCAAGTTCTGCACAAGGCCGGTGTTCCGTTCAGCCTGGAGGATGTGCCCGATCCCGAGCCCGGCCCGGGCGAAGCGGTGGCCCGGGTCCTGGCCTGCGGGGCGGGGCTAACGATCCACCATGTGCGCGCGGGGCGCGCGGCGGCCGAGTTCCCGATCATCATCGGCCATGAGATCACCGGCGAGATCGTCGAGGTGGGCAAGGGCGGCGACACGGGCGGCCTGCAGGTCGGCGACGCGGTGACGTCGTACTTCTATCTGACCGAGGGCGAGGACAAGTGGACCCGGCTCGGCCATGACCCGATCTCGACGGCGAATGCCGGTTATATCGGGCGCCAGATCGACGGCGGCTATGCGGAGTTCATCAAGCTCCCGGTTCGCAACTTCATCAAGCTGCCCGAGGGGCTGGACTGGAAGGGCAAGCCCGCCGATGTGGGCGTGATCACCGACGCGATCGCCACGCCCTACAAGGTTCTCGGACGGGCGCGCGTCGCGCCGACGGACACGGTCGCGGTGTTCGGTGCGGGCGGCGGCCTTGGCGTGCACCAGATCATGATGGCGAAATGGGCCCACGCCCGCGTCATCGCGGTCGACGTGATGGCCGACAAGCTCCAGGTCTGCAAGGACCTGGGTGCGGATATGGTTGTCGATGCGTCCAACGACCGGGTGGTCGAGGAAATCCTCGACCTGACCGACGGCGCGGGCGTCGATGTCGCTATCGACTATGTCTCGACCCAGTCCACCGCCGAACAGGCGGTCGGCAGTCTCGGCATTCGCGGACGCTTCGTCACCCTCGGTGGCGCGGGGCAGCCCTTCACGGCGCCGGCGCCGGCGATGCTCGCCAAGGAGCTCGAGCTTATGGGAAGCCGCTACTGCACGCGCCAGCAGGTCGTTGAGTCGCTCGAGCTGTGCGCGCGGGGCGACGTCTGGCCGATGGTTACAGAGACCTATCCGCTGGCCGAGGCCGAGACGGTGCACGCCCGGCTCGACCAGGGACTGGTCACCGGGCGCGCGGCGCTCGTCATGGAGTAATCAGTCGGCTCCTGGTTAGTCGGCTTTGACCGGGTTGGTCAGGATTCCGACCTTCGAGACCTCGACCTCGATGGTATCGCCGTCCTTCATCCACAAGGGCGGTGTACGGCCGAGGCCGGCACCGCTCGGTGTGCCCGTGGCGATGACGTCGCCGGGCACGAGCTCCGTGAAGCTCGAAATGTAGGCGATCAGCTTGGGGATCGAGAAGATCAGGTCGTCGATGCCGGTGTGTTGCACCACCTCGCCGTTGAGACGCGTTTCCAGCGTCAGGTCGGCGGGTTCGGGAATCTCGTCCGCCGTCACCATGCAGGGCCCGAAGGCACCTGACTGGAAGAAGTTCTTGCCCGGCATGTACTGGGAAGAGTGCCGCTGATAGTCGCGCAGCGTTGCGTCGTTGTAGATCGAGTAGCCGCCGACATAGCTCAGCGCATCGGCCTCGGAGACCCGGCGCGCGGGCTTGCCGATGATCGCGGCCAGTTCGCCCTCATAGTCGAACTTCTCGGATTCCCGTGGCAGCAGGATCGGGTGTTCATGGGGCACATGGCTGTTCGACCAGCGCGCGAAGAGGGTCGGGTGGTCGGGCAGCTCGATCCCGGCCTCCTTGGCATGTTCGCGATAGTTCCAGCCGACGCAGATGATCTTGTCCGGGTTGCGGATCGGTTCCAGCAGCGTGATATCCGATGCGGGGAAGTCCGAAGCTTTTCCGGAATTGTCGCCGAAACCGGTGTTCAGATAGTCGGCGACCTTCGCCTTGGCTGCGTCGTCTGCCGCCATGTACTCGCGCAGGCCGGGAAGCGTTGTTCCGAACTCCGCGCCGAGGTCGATCACCCCGCCGTCCGGCCCGTAGGTGCCCCAGGACTCGCGATTGACCACTCGAAAACTGATGAACTTCACGGCATCCCCCGTTTGCTTGTCTGTCTCGTATTTCTAGCTGTTCGCGGCGTCGCGCAACATGTTGCGCGCGATCACGATTTGTTGGATTTGCGATGTGCCCTCATAGATACGCAATAACCGCACGTCGCGATAGAAGCGTTCGATGGGATATTCGGCCATGTAGCCGGCGCCGCCGAAGATCTGTACCGCCCGGTCGGCGACCCGCCCGACCATCTCGGTACAGTAGAGCTTGCAGCACGCCGCCTCGGTGACGATGGACTCGCCCGCATCGAAACGCCGCGCGGCGTCCTCGACCATCGTCCGCCCGGCATAGGCCTCGGTCCGGCTGTCGGCGAGCATCGCCTGGACGAGCTGGAACTCGCCGATCGTCTTGCCGAACTGGCGGCGTTCGTTTGCGTAGCGCACGCATTCGTCGATCAACCGCTCGGCGATCCCGGTGGCGATGGCGCCCATGTGAAGCCGGCCCCGGTCGAGCACCTTCATCGCGGTCTTGAAGCCCTGGCCCTCGACGCCGCCGATCAGGTTCTCGGCCGGGACCCGGCAGTCCTCGAACACCACGTCGGCGGTGTGGGCGCCCTGCTGGCCCATCTTCCGGTCGTGGGGCCCGACGCTGAGGCCGGGGCTGTCACGCTCGACTATGAAGGCCGACACCCCGCGCGCGCCCGGTTCGTCGGGATCCGTGCGCGCCATGACGGTGAAGATGCCCGCATGCGGCGCGTTGGTGATGTAGCGCTTGGTACCGTTCAGGACATAGGTATCGCCGTCGCGCCGTGCCGAGGTGCGGAGTGAGCCCGCGTCGGAGCCCGCCTCGGGTTCCGTCAGGGCGAAGGAGGCGATGATCTCGCCACTTGCCAGCCGTGGCAGCCAGTGGGCCTTCTGTGCGTCGGTGCCGTCGATAAAGATCCCCTGGGAGCCGATCCCGACATTGGTGCCGAACACGGAGCGGAAGGCCGGTGACGTCCAGCCGAGTTCCTGGACCACGCGGACCTCGTCGCTGACCGAGAGCCCGAGCCCGCCATGTTCCTCCGGGATCGACAGCCCGAACAGGCCCAGGTCGCGCATCTCCGCGATCACTTCGGGCGGAACGGCGTCGTTTTCTGCCACCTCGGTCTCCAGCGGCACCAGCCGCTCGCGCACATAGCGCTGCACCGTGTCGAGCAGCTGGTCGAGGGTGTCCGGATCGAGGGCCATCGGTCTTGTCCTTCCGGTTGCGGAGGTTCGGTTATATCCGTGCATCGGCGTGGGGGCCATGCGTACGCGGCAGCATAATGCACCGAGGCTGTGCCGCGGCACCGCGTCTGCTAGTATTCGGCAACCACGAAAACAGCGAGGACTGATCGATGTCCGAAGCCTATGCGCAGGTCCCGGAGCCCAACGACACCCCGAGCCCGGCCTATTTCGCCCACATCGTGCTGTACACGAAGAACCGGCCGGAGATGGTAGACTGGTACTGCAAGGTGCTGGGTGCCCGGATCACGGCAGATTCAAAGGGTTTATCGTTCCTGACCTACGATGATGAGCATCACCGCGTCGCGATCATCCAGCGCGATGACCTGGCGGACCCGGTGCCGAACTCGCTCGGCATGGCGCACTTCGCCTACACCTATCATTCGCTTGGCGACCTGATCGCGGTCTTCGAGCGGCTCCGGGATTTCGACATCATGCCCTATCGGCAGATCAATCACGGTCCCACGACATCGCTCTACTACCACGACCCCGATGGCAATGCTGTCGAGCTCCAGACCGACAATTTCGAGAGTGTTGCGGCCCTGAACGAGTGGTTCGCGACGGGTGCGTTCGATCGAGAGCCGATCGGTGTCGAGATCGACATGGCCGATCTTGCGGCGCGGTTCCACGACGGTGAGCCGGAATCCGAACTCAAGAAACCCCTGCAGGACTAGCGCGGCTCGCGCCGCACCGGGAGAGAACGATGGGAATGCTGCTCGACGGCAAGTGGCTCGACAATGACGCCACGGCGCGCGAGGTCGCGAAAGACGGAAAGTTCAACCGCTCGGAAAGCCAGTTTCGAAGCTGGGTGACCGCAGACGGGAGCGCCGGTCCGACCGGCGAGGCGGGTTTCGCCGCAGAACCCGGGCGCTATCATCTCTATCTGGCGCACACCTGTCCGTGGGCCCATCGCGCGCTGATCTTCCGCACGATCAAGGGGCTCGACAGCGCGATCACCGTTTCCATGGCCCAGCCCGGCCGACACAGCCAGGGCTGGACCTACGCCGACAATCCCGACTTTCCCGACTGCGTGCCCGACCATGTGAACGGTTTCGAGCATCTGCACCAGGCCTATACGGCGTCCAAGGGCGACTACACGGGCAAGGTCACGGTGCCGACGCTCTGGGACAAGCAGACCAACCAGGTGGTGAACAACGAATCCTCCGAGATCATCCGGATGTTCAACACCGCGTTCGACGCTTTCACCAACGCGACGGAGGACTACTACCCGGCCGATCTGCGCGAGGAGATCGATGCGATCAACGAGGTCGTCTATCACACCGTCAACAACGGCGTTTATCGTGCCGGCTTTGCATCGTCCCAGGAGGCGTACGAGGAGGCGGTCGTCGCGCTGTTCGAAACCCTCGACGATCTCGAGGATCGGCTCGGCAAACAACGCTACCTCGTCGGCGACCGGCTGACCGAGGCGGACTGGCGCCTGTGGGTGACCCTGATCCGCTTCGATGCCTGCTATGTCGGCGCGTTCAAGTGCAACATCCGGCGGATTGCCGACTATCCGAACCTCACCAATTACACCCGCGAGCTCTACCAGATTCCGGGCATCGCCGAGACGTTCAGCTTCGACTACGCCAAGATCAACTACTACGGCATCGAGCGGGTGAACCCGAACGGCATCATCCCGGTCGGTCCCGAGGATCAGGAAGGCCACTACAGTGCGCCGCACGACCGGGATCGTTTCCCGGCCGCGAAATAGGAGGTACGCGATGATCGACAAGGAACTCTACGAGAAGGGTGCGAAGATCCGGCGCGAGGTCATGGGCGACGAGCGCGTCGACGCCTCCATGGCGAACCTCGACGACTTCAATCGCGACTTCATGGAACAGTTCATCACCGAGATGGGCTGGGGTGCGGTGTGGGGCCGGGACGGGCTCACGCGCCAGCAGCGCAGCCTGCTCAACCTCGGAATGCTTGCCGCGCTCGGCCGCATGAACGAGTTCGAGGGCCATTTCCGCGGCGCCATCAACAATGGCCTGACCCGCGAGGAACTCCGCGAGGCGCTTCTGCAGATCACCATGTATTGCGGTGCGCCGGCGGGGATGGAAGCATTTCGCGCGGCCCAGAAGGTCCTGGCCGAGGAAGACGCCAAGGGCTAGCGCGGTTTGGCGGCACCGGGTGCGCCGGTCACGAGCCTGAAACGACTCTGCCATAATCTGCGGGTTGGCTTTCCTTGAGAGCCGCTATGGACTGGTGGCGGTCGTTCATCCCGCGAGATCATATGTCGCAGTTACACAAGCTGTCGGTTGACGAGTTGTACCGTGAAATCGGCGCGAACGCCGCGGGGCTCTCGGGTTCCGAGGTCCGACACCGTCAGGACAGGTTTGGGCCCAACGAACTCCGGGTACGCCAGGATGTGCCCGAGATCGTGAAGTTTCTGCTCCAGTTTCGGAACTTCTTCGCATTGCTGCTGATATTCGGCGGTGGCCTCGCGATCATCGCCGAACATCTCGACCCTGGGCAGGGCAACCTCTACATCGCCATCGCGCTGTTTTCGGTGGTCCTGTTGAACGCGGTTTTCACCTATCTGCAGGAACATCAGAGCGAGCGGATCCTGGAGAGCTTCCGACAGATGCTCCCTGCGATGGTGACGGTCGTGCGCGACCGGCAGACGTCGGAAGTTGCCGCGGTGGAACTAGTGCCGGGAGATATCATCATCCTGCGCGAAGGCGACCGGGTGCCGGCGGACGGCCGAATCCTGTCCGCCAACGAGTTTAAGGTCGACCAGTAGAGCCTCACCGGCGAGAGCGAGCCGCAGCTCCTTGGGCCGGAGTTCAGGCATGTGAATATCCTCGAAAGCCGCAACATGGTGTTCTCCGGGACCCTGGTGCAAAACGGCGAGGCGCGGGTGCTCGTCTGCGGCACCGGTATGTCGACCCAGATCGGCAGCATCGTCGAGCTGACCAAGGCGACAGATGTGGCCGAAGCGCCGATCCACCGCGAGCTGCGCCACTTCATCAGGATTATCAGCACGATCGCGATCTCGCTTGGTGTTCTGTTCTTTCTGGTCAGCATTGCCATCGGGAAGGGCGAGATCGGCAGTCTGATCTTTGCGATCGGCATTATCGTTGCGAATGTGCCGGAGGGTCTGCTGCCGACGGTAACGCTATCGTTGACCATGGCGAGCAAGCGTATGGCTCGCAAGAATGCTCTCATCAAGAACCTTGAGAGTGTTGAAACTCTCGGCAGCACGACCGTCATCTGCACCGACAAGACCGGGACCCTCACGCAGAACCGGCTGGGCGTGAACACGCTGGTCCTCGGCACGACTGAGTATGCGCTCGACCGGGCGGGGAATCCCGACAACGGCTCGCTTTCGGTTGCGCTGGAGACGATGGTCCTGTGCAACAGCGCGGAACTGGTTGACGACGGCTATGTCGGCGACGCGACCGAAGGCGCGCTTCTCCTGTGCGCGCAGCGATTCACCGATGTTGTCGCCCTCCGACGTGCCGAAAAAATCGCCGAACAGCCTTTTAACTCCGCCTCCAAGCGCATGATCACTGTCGCGAAACCCCAGGGTGCGGTGTGTCCGCACGCTTACCTCAAGGGGGCGCCGGAGGTCGTGCTTGAAATGTGCAGTGCGATCGTGCGCGATGATGAGACCATTGCCCTTGATGACGACCAGCGCGAGGCCGTGATGGCGGCCTATCGTCGGCTGGCGGCCCGGGGCGAACGCGGGCTGGCTTTCGCCTGGCGGGAAGCGGAGAGCGGAGAGTTGCCCGAAGAAGGCTTCGTCTTCGTGGGCCTCGTCGGGATGATTGATCCGCCGCGCTCCGAGGTGCCGCTGGCGCTCGAGAAATGCCGTACGGCTGGAATCCGGGTGACGATGCTGACCGGGGACTATGGGCTGACGGCGGAAACCATCGCGCGGCAGATCGGGCTGATTACCGGGCCCGGTAAGATCGTGTCCGGGGATGAGCTGGCCGATTTGTCGGATACGGAGCTCGCGCTGCTCCTGTCGTCCGAGCGGGATCTCGTGTTTGCGCGCATCGCTCCGGCGCAGAAACTGCGAGTCGTTCAGGCCTACCAGGCCCTCGACGAGATCGTCACGGTGACCGGGGACGGCGTGAACGATGCCCTGGCGCTCAAGCACGCGGACATGGGTGTTTCCATGGGGCTAATGGGAACAGATGTCGCTAAGGAAGCCAGCGACATGATCCTGATGGACGGCAACTTCGCGACGATCGTCAGTGCCATCGAGGAAGGGCGGGCGATCTTCGACAACATCAAGAAATTCATCGCCTACATCCTGACCAGCAATATCCCCGAGATCCTGCCGTTTATCGCCTTCGTTCTGCTCGATATCCCGCTGCCGCTGACGGTGGTGCTGATCCTTCTGATTGATCTCGGGACGGACCTCGTTCCGGCGCTCGGCCTTGGTGCGGAACGGCCGGAGACCGATGTCATGCACAAGGCGCCGAGGCCGCGAAACGAGCGACTGCTGTCTCGCAATCTGCTGCTGATGAGCTACGTTATTGTCGGCATGATCCAGGCGGCTGCGGGCTTTTTTACCTACTTTGTCATCCTGTATTGGGGCGGGTGGACCTGGGGGCAGGAATTGGCATCGTCGGATCCGCTCTATCGCACCGCGATCACGGACTTCTTTGCATCGATCATCATCTGCCAGATTTCGGACGTGTTGATCTGCCGAACCCGGCGTCAGAGCATCTTCGCAGTGGGTGTGTTCTCGAACCGACTTGTCTGGCTGGGAATTGCCTCGGAAATCCTGCTTCTCGCGCTGATTTCCTACGTCCCGTTCCTTAATATCTTCTTCGGGACCGCACCGCTGGAAGCTTGGCATCTTGCCCTCAGCGTGCCGTTCGCAATGGTGATCCTGTTCGGCGATGAACTGCGCCGTATGTTTGTGCGGCGCGGGAACCCGTTTGTCCTCAAGTGGCTAACCTGGTAACGGGTTCAAAAATCCACAGACACACACTCCGCATCCGAAAGTATCACGCGAATTCAGATAGATATAGTATATTTCGTAGAATATGGATGAACGGAAAAGATGGCGCATCCTCACCGTCCGTTAACCGTTGGGCCGTATTTTGGAGTGCGTCAAAGGCTCTGTTTCGGACATCAAAATGCGGAAGATGGAAATTCCGGAGATCATCAAGCGGCATATCCTTTGGGCCAAAGGCCTGAAGGGCGGGCAGCCGGCGGATCTGGGCCTGCGCGACCTGCGCAACTACAAGCTCGACCGGGTGAACCTGAAAAAGGCCAAGCTCGCCGGCGCGAACATGTCGAACTGCTCGATCCGCCAGGCGGATCTGAGCTACTGCGACATGTTCTCGGTCATGCTCGACGGCGCGGATCTGACCCAGTCGAAGCTTGACCACTCCGATCTGCGCGGCGCCAATCTCCGCGGCGTGATTCTGGAAGGTGCGAGCCTGATTGGCTCCGATCTGCGCGGCGGGGCACTGATGCTCGGCGGCGATGCGGCGGAAGCGGCCATGACCAACGCCGTGCTCGACCATGCAAACCTCGACAACGCGAACATCTCGGGCGCGGACCTGACCGGTTCGTCGATGAACCACAGCAGCATGCGCGGCGCCAAGATGGAGGGGACCAACCTCTCCAATGGCACCATGCGTGGCTCGAGCCTCGATGGCGCCAATCTCAAGGGTGCGAACCTGAGCAAGACGAATTTGAACGGTGCAAGCCTCGTCGGCGCGGACCTGTCGGGCGTTTGCCTTGATGGCACCGATCTTTCCAACGCCGACCTGAACGACGCCAATCTCGAAGGGGTCGATCTCGGCAACGCAAACGTGACCGGCGCGAACATCTCCCGGCCGACATCGGAGTTTCCGCCGGATATTCAGCTCATTCTCAAGCGCCATTTCGAGTGGATCGAGAGCAGCGGCGAAGTCGGTGCTCGGGCCGACCTTGCCGGCAGTGACATCGAACGGATCGACCTGCCGAGCGAAGACATGAGCGGTGCGGTACTCAAGGGCACGATGATGAACGGGGCCAACCTGCGGTCCTGCCGCTTCGTCATGTCCGAAATGACGGAATCGAAGCTCGCGGGTGCGGATCTGTCAGATGCGCTGCTCGAGGGTGCGAACCTCGAGAATGCAGACCTGCGCAACGCGAACCTTCAGGGTGCGCGCCTCGTCGCCGTCGATCTGAAGGACGCGTCGGGCAAGAAGACCGGTCGCCTTTGGCCGGCGAACCTGACCGGCGCAAACCTGTCCGGGGCGAATCTGATCGATGCGGACATGGGCAATGCCCGGTTGAACGACGCCGATCTTCGCGGCGCCAACCTCACCGGCGCCAACCTGAGCAACGCCGATTTCACCGGCGCGTTGATCGCCGGTGCGGACATGACCGGAGCCAATCTCGAGAACGCGAACCTGCAGGACGCGATCAGCGAAGACGAATCTGTCGAGGGGACCGACGAACCGCAGCTTGACGTTGCAGTCGGTGCCTGACGCCGACACGGCGCGTCACTCCGGCGACGATAATGTGCCTGTGGCGGATGCCCGAGCGACCCGGGGCGAGTTCCCGGGCAGGATCGTCTAAGCTGGCGCTGCGCGCTACAGGATCTCGTACACCTTGTAGGTCGGCCCCTCGGGGAATCGGTGGCCCGTGGCGACGGCGACGATCCGGTTGAGCCAGTCATACTTGTCCGAGCCGGTCTCGAACCACGGCGTGTTGCGGAAATAGTACTCCGACGGGTCCACGGGTTCGCCCTTCGCCAGCCGGTCGAGGACCTCCTGGGGGCCGTGTCGTACGCCCCGATAGGTCATGAAGATGTGATGATCGTCGTCCGTGACCAGCGTGAGGCGGACATCCATCTGCCAGGTGCCGTCGTTGCGGATCAGGATCCAGTCGCCGGCCGGAATCGGGGCGACCGTACCCCTCATCTTCGGGCCCTCGAACGTACCGCCGTTGATGCCCGCGATGATGCGCGTCCCGTAGGGGGTGTTCTCCAGTACAGTCGGCGTGGCCACATCGAAACTTGCGGTGAAGAGATGCTCGCCCCGCAGGTCGGGGAGTTCGATATCGGTCATGGGCAAATCCGTCGAATGGGGTGTGTCGGCTTCAGCTGGGCCGGATCGATTCAGGTAAACGCCTTGAACGTAATCGTGGTGAAGGTGTCGGCGACGCCCGGCAGGGTCTGGATGTTGCTGGTGACGAAATGGCCGATATCCGTGTCGTCGGCCAGGTAGCACTTCATCAGCAGGTCGAACTGGCCCGAGGTGGAATAGACCTCCGAGACCTGATCGATGTTCAGCGCGGCCTCGTCGGCGACGTCATAGGCCCGGCCGAGTTAGCATTTCACCTGCACGAAAATGGTCTGCATCACACACTCATCCGTTGCGGGGGCGTGGCGAAAGTCTAACGCAAAAGGAATGCCGGGGTTTCATCTTTCCCGAAGGCCGAGCCGTCGTCATCGTCGCCGTCATCGCGCTGGCGCGGTTTCTTCACGGGCGCGTCGCGCGACGTGTCGCTGCGGATGGGTTCGCGCGCTTCCTTCCTGGCGCGCGGTTTTCTGGCCTCGCGCGGCTCGCGCTCCTGGGCGTCGCTCTTGGTCTCGGGGTTCGCGTCGCTGTCGCTTTCGGGCTTCTTGCGGCTGCGTCGGCGCCGGCGCGGCGCCTTCTCCCCGGTGTCCTGCGCGCTCTCCGCCTGCTTGGCGTCCGCCGGTTCCGCGTCGTCGTCCGAGCCCTTGCTGCCGCCGATCGGCGGGATGGGCTTGCCCAGCAACCGCTCGACACCGCCGAGGAACTTGGCGTCATCGCGGGTCGCGAGCGTATAGGCGTGGCCCTCGTTGCCCGCCCGGCCGGTGCGGCCGATCCGGTGGATGTAGTCCTCGGCGTGCATCGGCACGTCGAAGTTGAACACGTGGCTCATGTTGGGAATGTCGAGACCGCGCGCGGCGACGTCGCTCGCCACGAGGAGTTCGATCTCGCCGTCGCGGAACTTCGCCAGCGTCTCCATGCGCGCACTCTGATGCATGTCGCCATGCAGGCCGGCGGCGTTGAAGCCGTGGGAGCGCAGGGATTTTTCGAGGGTCGAGACATCGCGCTTGCGGTTGCAGAACACGATCGCGTTCTTGACGTCGCTTTCGCGGATCAGCTTGCGCAGCGCCGCGCGCTTCTCCTTGAAGCCGCCGCTGACGCGCAGCAGGCCCTGGGTGACGGTTTCCGCCGCCGACGCCTGGGGCGCCACCTGCACCGTGCGCGGGTTCATCATGTAGGAGTCGGTCAGCCGCTTGATTTCGGACGGCATCGTTGCCGAGAACATCGCGGTCTGGCGGATTTGCGGCAGCAGCTTGATGATCCGCTCGACGTCGGGAATGAATCCCATGTCGAGCATGCGGTCGGCCTCGTCCACGACGAGGACCTTGATGTCGGCCAGCAGGACCTTGCCGCGCTCGAAATGGTCGAGCAGGCGGCCCGGCGTCGCGATCAGCACATCGACGCCGCGGTCGAGCTTGTCTTCCTGGTCGGAGAAGGACACGCCGCCGATCAGCAGCGCCATGCTGAGCTTGTGGTTCTTGCCGTAGATCTCGAAGTTCTCTGCGACCTGGGCCGCGAGTTCGCGGGTCGGCTCGAGAATCAGGCTGCGTGGCATCCGCGCCCGGGCCCGGCCGGTGGAGAGAATCTCGATCATCGGCAGGGTGAAGCTGGCGGTCTTGCCGGTGCCCGTCTGGGCGATGCCGATGATGTCCCGCCCCATCAGGAGGTGGGGAATCGCCTCCGCCTGGATGGGCGTCGGGTTCTCGTACCCTGCGCCGCCAATGGCGCTTAAAAGCGGGTCGCTGAGACCCATTTCCTCAAATTGCATATCGCTCGTCTGCGTTGAAATCGCGCTTGGGCGCGTATGGAGCGGAAAATGGCCGCGAAGTGCCGGAAAGTCCAGTGATTCCATGGGGGATTGCATGGATTGTCGGATTCTGGAAGAAGGACGCGATGGACGAAAACCCGAGCGATCCGGACGCAATCGTCGCCGACGCGCGCGCGCGGCACCGCGCCGGCGATCTCGATGCGGCCGCCCGGCTGTACGATTCCGTCCTCGCCCATGCGCCCGGTCACGCCGAGGCGCTCCAGCTCAAGGGCATTCTACTGGCGCAGACCGGCGATCCGGCGGCGGGGCTGGAACTGCTTTCCCGGGCCGCCGAACTGGCACCCGAAAGTGGCCCGATCCGCGCGAATCTCGCCACGCTGCGCCTCGATCACGGGGACATCGACGCCGCCGTCGCGGACTACGAGGCGGCGGTCGATCTCGATCCCGGCAACGCGGACCTCCTGTTCAATCTCGGCGGGGCGCTGGCGCTTGCCGGCCGGCGGGACGAGGCGATCGCCCGGCTCGAGAGCGTCCGGGACGAGGGCAACCCGCATGTGCTGGCCAATCTCGGCAACCTCTACCGTCAGGCGGGACGGCTGGACGAGTCCCGGGATACCCTGGAGGCCGCCGTCGCCGCGGCGCCGGACGATCCCGAGACCCAGCACAGCCTGGGTGCGACCCTGTCGGCGCTTCGCGACTATACCGGCGCGTCGGAACGCTACCGCGCGGCGCTCAAGCGCGATCCCGGCTTCGTACGTGCGGCGGCCCAGCTCTTCTATGCCGCGCTCCACGCCTGCGACTGGGACGATTACCCGAAGCTGGTCGAGAACTTCCGGCGGCTCGTCGGCGCGGAACCCGCCTTTCTTTCCGAGCTCTCGCCGCTGGTGGCGCTGTTTCTACCGTTCGAACAGGACGCGCTGAACCGGGTGAGCGCGGCCCGCGTGCAAACCCTGTCTTCGGGCATCGCGGCACCGGTGCCGGTTTCCGCCGCGCGTGAGCCTCTGCGGATCGGTTATCTTTCAGCCGACCTCGGCAGCCATCCCGTGGGACGCCTGCTTGCCGATCTTCTGCCGCGCCACGATCCCGACGGCTTCGACGTTACCGCCTTCACGCTCGCCGGCCCGGATGGCAGCGACGCCCAGCAGGCGATATATGCGGGCGTGGCCCGGGTCGAGGACGTCTCGCAGTGCTCGCCCGCCGCAGCGGCCCGATGCATCGGCGAAGCCGGCATCGATATCCTCGTCGATCTCGGCGGCTTCACCCTCGGCGCGCGGCCCGAGATTCTTGCGGTGCGGCCCGCGCCGTTGCAGGTCGGCTGGCTCGGCTACTGCGGGTCCATGGGCGGGCTCAACGACGTGTTGCTCGCCGACCACGAGGTCCTGCCACCCGAGGCCGCGCATCTGTTTTCCGAGGCGGTGGCGCATCTGCCCGGGACCTTCATGCCCCTCAACAGGTTCGACCGAGCGGCCGTGGACGCGGGCACCCGTGCGGATCATGGCCTGCCGGACGACGGCTTTGTGTACTGCGCCTTCAACGCCCCGACGAAGATCGACCCCGAGACGTTCGCCGGATGGATGGCGATCCTCGAACGCGTTAACGGGGCGGTCCTGTGGCTGCGCGAACATGCGCCGGAGACGACCGGGAACCTGCGCGCGGCGGCCGGCGCGGCCGGGATCGACCCGTCGCGGCTGGTCTTCGCGCCGACGGCACCGGCCATGGCCGATCACCTCGCGCGCCATCGCCACGCCGATCTGTTCCTGGACAGCTTCGTCTACGGTGCCCATTCGACGGCGGCCGACGCGATCGCCCAGGGACTGCCCGTCCTCACCCGGGCGGGCGGGGCCATGCCCGCGCGTGTCGGCGCGAGCCTGTGCCGGGCCTTCGGGCTGGACGAGCTGGTCGCGGACACGACGGAGGCCTATGTGGAGACAGCGGTAGCCGGCGTGAACCATCGGGACACGCTCAACGCGGCGCTGGAGACCGTGGATGTGGGCGACGGGTTTGCGCGCAAGCTCGAGAATGCCTACCGGGCGCTCTGGCGCGCCCGTCGAGACGACACCCTCATCCCCGGGACCCTCGTCTCGCTGGAGGGCGATGCATGACCGCGGCGCGTCAGAAACTCGTGATGATTCCGGGCCTGCTCTGTGATGCCCGGCTGTGGGCTCATCAGAGCGAACATCTGGCGGACATTGCCGACCCGATGGCGGCGGATATCACCGGCGCGGAGTCCGTTGACGAGCTCGCCGACCGGGTGCTGGCCGCCGCGCCCGAGCGTTTTGCGCTCGCAGGGCTCTCCATGGGCGGATATGTGGCCCACGCAATCATGCGCCGCGCGCCCCGCCGGGTCACCCGGCTGGCCTTGATCGACACCTCGGCACGGGCGGACACGGAAGACCAGCTCGTGCGCCGCAAACAGCTCATCGACATGACGCGGTTCGGCAAGTTCAAGGGGGTGACAGACAGGCTGCTGCCCATCCTCGTCCACGCGGATCGACTCGTCGATCTCGAACTTACATATGATATCAAGAAGATGGCACAAAATATTGGTTCTGAAGCATTTACGCGCCAGCAGAATGCCATCATGGGCCGCCCCGACAGCCGCCCGTTCCTGATCGAGTACGGGGTGCCGACTCTTGTCATGTGCGGCCGCCAGGACGCGCTGACGCCGCTCGACCATTCAGAGGAAATGGCGGCGGGCATTCCCGGCGCGCGCCTCGCCGTGATCGAGGATTGCGGGCACCTGTCCACGATGGAAAGGCCCCAGGCGGCCACGGCGCTCATGCGTCAGTGGCTGCTCTACGGATAGGTTTGCCGGATCAGGTCGCCGGCAGGGGCGGCTCGCCGGCCGACTGGTCGTTCGGATTGCGGCTCGGGAACAGCGAGGCGGTGAGCTGGAAGATCATGTCGCCGAAAGTCTCGCTGCCCGTGCCGCCGACATCCCCGGCGCGCGCGATCGCGTGGCTCAGATAGGACTCCTTCGAGCAGAAGGCGGCCATCAGGGTCACCCGGCCCCCGTCCGATGATGCGGTCTTGAGGTTGTCCGTGGCCTCGCAAAGCTTGCCGGGGTCGCGAATTCCGTCGGGGTTGAAGGCCATCACCACCCGAAAGGGCCGGCTGGTGTCCGGATTCGCCGGGTCGAGGGCGAAATTCAACGGCACGCCGAAGTTGCTGTCCTGCATGGCCGCGATCACCGCGCCCTCGAGTTCCGCCTGGGGCGTGTCGAAGGGGTTGCCGAGGACGACGACCCGCATCTGGCGGTCGCCGCCGCCGGCCGCGGCGGTCTGAACGGGTTGTACTGGTTTGCATGATCCACGCGGGACACGGTGACGCCGGTGCAGGCGGCGAGCGTGGTGGTCGCCGCGAGGAGGGCGGCGGTTTTCGGATTCGAGAGCTTGCGGGGCATGGTCGAAACTCCGGTGCCTGTTGTCGGTCGGTGACGGTCGGTCATGGCCGGGCAAGCGGCGAACGGGTTGTTTGCACGTTCCTATGTAGTGTCGGTCCGGAGTTTGGCCAAATTGCGGCCGGGCACATTTCCGTGACGGGTCAGACGTCGAGCTCGGCGACGAACTTCGCGTTGTCCTGGATGAAGCGGAACCGCAGCTCCGCCTTGCGGCCCATCAGTTGCTCGACGAGCTGCGCGGTGGCCTTGGCCTCCCGCGCCCGGGACTTGTCCGCGTCGGTCGCGCTCGGCAGCGCCACCTCGATGAGCTGGCGCTTCTCCGGGTCCATGGTCGTCTCGCGCAGCTGGCCCGGGGGCATCTCGCCCAGTCCCTTGAAGCGGCTGATCTCGACCTTGCCCGATCCGGTGAAATGCTCGGCCATCAGGCGCTCGCGGTCGCGATCGTCCAGCGCATAGACCACGTCGCCGCCGCGCGCGAGGCGGTAGAGCGGTGGGACGGCGAGGAACAGGTGGCCGTGGGTCACGAGCTCGGGCATTTCGCGATAGAAGAAGGTCATCAGGAGCGATGCGATATGGGCGCCGTCAACGTCGGCGTCGGTCATGATCACGACCCGCTCGTAGCGCAGCTTCGACAGATCGAACGTCTTGCCCGAGCCGCAGCCCAGCGCCTGGATCAGGTCGCTCAGCTCCTGGTTCCCGCGCAGCTTGTCGGCCGACGCGCTGGCGACATTCAGGATCTTGCCGCGCAGGGGCAGGATCGCCTGGGTCTCGCGGTTGCGGGCCTGCTTCGCCGAGCCGCCCGCGCTGTCGCCCTCGACGAGGAAGATCTCCGTACCCTCGGCGCTGTTGCGCGTGCAATCGGCGAGCTTGCCGGGCAGGCGCGACTTGCGGCCCGCCGTCTTGCGCTTGAGCGCCCGGTCCTCGCGGCGGCGCTTGCGCTCCTCGGCCCGCTCGATCGCCCATTCCAGCAGCGCGTCGGCGTTCTGACGGTCGTTCGACAGGTGATGGTCGAAATGGTCCTTGATCTGCGCCTCGACGATCCGCGCCGCGTCGGGCATCGAGAGCTTTTCCTTGGTCTGGCCCTGGAACTGGGGCTCGGCGATGAACAGCGAGAGCACGATGGCTGCGCCGTCGGCGATGTCGTCGGCGGTGAGCTGGCCCGCCTTGCGGTTGTTGGTGAGCTCGCCATAGCCCTTGAGGCCGCGGGTCAACGCGCCGCGGATGCCGGCCACATGGCTGCCGCCCTCGGGCGTCGGCACCGTGTTGCAGTAGGAGCTGACGAAGCCCTCGGCGTCGGCGGGCCAGCACACGGCCCATTCGACCCGGCCGTTCGCGCCGCTGAGGTCGGCCCGGCCCGCGAAGATATCCGCGCCGACCAGTGGGCGTTCGCCGACCGTGGAGCGCAGATAGTCGAGGATGCCATCGGGAAACTGGAAGGTCTCCGCTTCCGGCGTGTCGTCGGCCTTCGCGATCTCCGGGTCGCACGACCAGCGGATCTCGACGCCGCGGAACAGGTAGGCCTTCGCCTTGGCCATCTCGTAGAGGCGCGCGGCGGTGAAGGCGGCCTTCTCGCCGAAGATCTCCGGGTCGGGCAGGAAGGTCACGGTCGTGCCGCGCCGGTTGTTGACCGCCTTGACCTTCTTGAGCTTCCCCTTGGGCTTGCCTTGCGCGTACTCCTGCGCCCAGAGCTCCTTGTCGCGGGCGACCTCGATCTTCAGCTCCGCGGCCAGCGCGTTGACCACGCTCAGGCCCACGCCGTGCAGGCCGCCGGAGGTCTGATAGACCTTGCCGTCGAACTTGCCGCCCGAATGCAGCGTGGTGAGGATCACCTCCAGCGCCGACTTGTTCTTGAACTTCGGATGCGGGTCGATCGGGATGCCGCGCCCGTTGTCCGTGATCGCGAGTGCGCCGTCGTCGCCGAGATGCATCTCGATCCGGTCGGCATGGCCCGCGACCGCCTCATCCATGGCGTTGTCGAGGATTTCGGCCGCCAGATGGTGGAGCGCCCGGTCGTCGGTGCCGCCGATATACATGCCCGGGCGTCGGCGGACCGGTTCCAGCCCCTCGAGGACCTCGATGTCCTGGGCCGTATAGTCGCCGCCACCGGCCGGCGCGTCGGCGAACAGGTCGGGGTCTTCGGTCTTGCGTTTCGCGCGTGCCACGCTGGCCTCGCTCAGAAGAAATCCTAGGTTTCGGTCATGCGCCGGGTCGCCGGAGTCCGCAAGGGATTCCGGGATGGAGATGACCTTGGGCAATATGTGATGATTCGCGCGTGAGGTGACAATGAAGAACGCAGACTCAGACGATTCGGGGGACGAGCCGCGCGGCGAGCTTTGCATCCAGACCGTCGCCATGCCGGCCGACACCAACCCCAGCGGGGATATCTTCGGCGGCTGGCTGCTGGCCCAGATGGACATTGCCGGCGGGATCGCGGCGCGCAACCTGTCCGGCGGCCGGACCGTGACCATTGCCGTCGAGTCCATGACGTTCAAGCGACCGGTCAAGGTGGGTGACGTCGTCTCCTGCTACGCCACGCTCGAACGCCAGGGTCGCACCTCGGTGACCTTCCGGGTGGAGGTTTGGTCGCGGCGTCACGAGAGTTTCGTGCGCGAAAAAGTGACCGAGGGCGTGTTCACCTATGTGGCAATAGGTGCGGACGGACGCCCCCGGGAAATCGAACAGGAGACCTTGAGCGCATGATCCGGAACTCATTGATCGTCGCCGCGCTGCTTGCCGCGACCCTTGCGCCCCGGGCCGCATCGGCGGGGGAGGCGGATGTGACCGCCGTCGCCGTGCGCAGCGGCAGCACCTGCAGCTTTTCCGTCACCGTGCGCCACGCGGACGAGGGCTGGGACCATTTCGCCAACCGCTGGGAGGTGTTGAGCCTCGACGGCAAGGTGCTGGCCACCCGCGTGCTGGCCCATCCGCATGTGAACGAGCAGCCCTTCACGCGCTCCCTGTCGGGCGTGAAGTTGCCGGCCGGCACGAAGGAGGTGCGCATTCGCGCCCATGACAACGTCCACAAGCATGGCGGTACCGACCTGATCGTCAACCTCGAGACCGGCAAGTCCCGGTCGGTAACAGGAGGCGACTCATGACCGATACCGCCGGTCCCGCGCCGGGCTATGCGGACAGGCCCGAGCATTTCGTCGAGTTCGAGCCGAGCCCGAAGCGCATCCGCGTGACGTTCGGTGGCGAGACGATCGCCGACACCACGAACGCGCTGATCCTCTACGAGCGCGGGCATGTGCCGGTCTATTATCTGCCGCGCGCCGACGCGGCGATGGACCTGCTCGCGAAGACCGACCATTCGACCCACTGCCCGTTCAAGGGCGACGCCAGCTACTTCACGGTGAATGCGGGCGGGAAGTCGGCGGAGAACGCGGTGTGGTCCTACAAGCTGCCCTTCGACGAGGCGGCCGGCATCGGCGGCTATCTCGCCTTCTACTGGCGCGAGATGGACCACTGGTTCGAGGAGGACGAGGAGGTGTTCGTGCACGCCCGCAGCCCCCGGGTGCGGATCGACATCCTCGATAGTTCGCGCCCGGTGCGCGTCGAGCTCGGCGGCATCACGGTGGCGGAGACGACCCGCGCGCGCTTACTGTTCGAGACGGGACTTCCGACCCGCTACTACATCCCGCGCGACGACGTGATCGGCGAGCTGCTGCCGTCGGACACGCACACAAGCTGCCCCTACAAGGGCACGGCCAGCTATCACCACGTGCGGGTGGGCGCCAAGACGTTCGAGGACATCGTCTGGCACTATCCCGACCCGGTGCACGAGAGCGCCCGCATCAAGGACTATTTCTGCTTCTTCAACGAGCAGGTGGATGCGGTCTACGTGGACGCTATCGCGGAGGAAAAACCCAGGACCAAGTGGTCGTGACGGTGTCGCGCGGCCGCATGCGGCGAACGTGAAAAAGGCCCCGCTGTCCGGCGGAGCCTTTCTCGTTTCGGGTCGTTCGCGCGGAACTAGACCGAGTAGTACATCTCGAACTCGACCGGGTGCGGCGCCTGCAGGAAGTTGGTGACCTCTTCCTGCTTCAGCTCGATGTAGCCGTCGATCTGGTCGTCGGTGAAGACGTCGCCCTTCTTGAGGAAGTCGCGGTCCGCATCCAGCGCTTCGAGCGCCTGGCCGAGCGAGCTGCACACCGTCGGCACGCCCTCGAGCTCCTCGGGCGGCAGGTCGTAGAGATCTTTGTCCATCGGATCGCCCGGATGGATCTTGTTCTCGATGCCGTCGAGGCCGGCCATCAGCATGGCCGAGAAGGCCAGGTACGGGTTGGCCGTCGGATCGGGGAACCGGACTTCGACGCGCTTGGCGTTCGGGCTGGTTGCGTACGGAATACGGCACGACGCGGAGCGGTTGCGCGCCGAGTAGGCGAGCAGGACCGGGGCCTCGAAGCCGGGCACCAGGCGTTTGTAGCTGTTGGTGCTGGCGTTGGTGAACGCGTTCAGCGCACGGGCATGCTTGATGATCCCGCCGATATAGTAGAGGCAGGTGTCCGACAGGTCGGCATAGCCCGAGCCCGCGAAGGCCGACTTGCCGTCCTTCCAGATTGACTGATGCACATGCATGCCCGAACCGTTGTCGCCCGCGATCGGCTTCGGCATGAAGGTCGCCGTCTTGCCGTACTGGGCGGCCACGTTGTGGACCACATACTTGTAGATCTGCATCTGGTCGGCCGAGCGCAGGAGGGTGTCGAACTTCTGTCCGAGCTCATGCTGGCTGGGCGCCACCTCGTGGTGATGCTTCTCCATCGCGATGCCCATGTCGAGGGCCGTGGTGACCATCTCGGCGCGGATGTCGGTCATGGAGTCGACCGGCGGCACCGGGAAGTAGCCGCCCTTGACGCCCGGACGATGGCCCATGTTGCCTTCCGGGAAATCGGCGCCCGAGTTGTACGGGCCTTCCACGCTGTCCACCTCGTAGAAGCTGCGGTTCATCGAGGTCTCGAAGCGGACGTCGTCGAAGACGAAGAACTCGGCTTCCGGGCCGAAATACGCCGCATCGCCCACGCCGCTCGCCGCCAGGTAGGCCAGCGCCAGCTTGGCCGTGCCGCGCGGGTCGCGGGCATAGGGCTCGCCGGTGGACGGCTCGAGCACGTCGCAGAACAGGATCAGCTGCGGCTGGGCCGTGAACGGATCCATGACCGCCGAGCTCAGGTCGGGCATGAGGATCATGTCGGACTCGTTGATCGCCTTCCAGCCGGCGATCGACGACCCGTCGAACATGATGCCTTCGGTCAGCAGGTCTTCATCGATGGTCGAGACGTGCTGCGCGGTGTGCTGCCACTTGCCGCGCGGATCGGTGAACCGGAAGTCCACGAACTCGACGTTATTTTCTTTGATCATGTCCAGTACGGTTTTGGTGTCGGACATTGTTAGGCTCCCCTGTCTTTCGGAAAAATCTTTGCTGGGTGATCGATCACGGCGTTGATGCCGCTACACGGCTTCGGCGCCGCGTTCACCAGTACGAATTCGGATCGCCTCGTCGATCGTCGAGACGAATATTTTGCCGTCCCCGATGCGTCCCGTACGGGCCGCTTCCTGGATGGCTTCGATGGCCCGTTCGACCTGGGAGTCCTCAAGGACGACCTCGATCTTCACCTTGGGCAGAAAGTCGACGACATATTCCGCGCCGCGATAGAGCTCCGTATGGCCTTTCTGGCGCCCGAAGCCCTTGGCTTCGACCACCGTAATGCCCTTGAGCCCCACCTCGTGCAGCGCTTCCTTCACCTCGTCGAGCTTGAACGGTTTGATAATGGCTTCAATCTTCTTCATTCGTTACCTGTTTGCCTCCACCGCTATGCTCAATCGGCGGGCACGGGACGTGCGCGCCGACGGAATGGGATTAGCAGGGTTTGTGCCACTTTGTGCGCCGCTGCAATCTATTGAAACTAATAGGTTATTTGTCCAGGCGCCAAGTTTCTGTGCAGAAAATAAGCTCACAAAATAGGCATAATGCCTAATAATTGGTCATCTAGTCGTAGAGCGTGGCTACGCGGTCCAGCGCCGCCTCGATGTTCTCGACCGAGTTTGCATAGGAAAACCGCACATAGTCTTCGCCCAGATGGCCGAAGCTGGTGCCCGCCACCGTTGCCACATGGGCCTCGTTCAGCAGCCGGTCCTGTACCTCGCGGGCCGACTGGCCGGTGCCCGAGATATTGGGGAAGGCGTAGAAGGCACCCATGGGCGTCCGGCAGCTGAAGCCGTCGATCGCGTTCAGCCGCTCGACGATCACGTGCCGGCGTTCGTCGAAGGCCCGCACCATCTCGTGCACCGAATCCTGGGGTCCCTCCAGCGCGGCGATACCGGCGAACTGGGTGCCGGCATTGACGCAGGAATGGCAGTTGATGGCGAGCCGCGTCGCGGCGTCCACGAGGCTCGCGGGCCAGAGCGCATAGCCCAGCCGCCAGCCGGTCATCGCGTAGGTTTTGGAACAGCCGTCGAGCAGGATCAGCCGGTCGCGCAGATGTTCATACGAGAGCAGGCTGACATGCTCGTGGCCGTCATAGGTCATCTGGCCGTAGATCTCGTCGGACAGGATCGCCACATGGGGGTGCGCCTCGAGCCCGGCGCCCAGCTTGTCCATCTCTTCGCGCGGCACGGCGCCGCCGGTCGGGTTCGCGGGCGTGTTGATGATCATCAGCCGGGTCGCGGGCGTGATCAGCGACAGGACCTCTTCGGCATCGAAGGAGAAGTCCTTCTCCTCGAGGAGGGGGATGGGCACGGCTTTCGCGCCCGAGTAGTTGATCGCGGACTCGTAGATCGGGAAGCCCGGGTTCGGATACATGATCTCCGCGCCGGCCTCGCCGAACATCATGATGGCGAAGAACATGGTCACCTTGCCGCCGGGCACGCAGACGATGTTGTTCGGGTCCACCTCGACCCCGCGCAGCCGCGCGATGTCGGCCGCGACCGCCTCGCGCAGCGCCAGGATGCCCGGCGCGGGGGTGTAGCCGTGATGCCCGTCGCGCAGCGCCTTCACCGCCGCCTCGACGATATGCTCGGGCGTACTGAAATCGGGCTGGCCGATCCCGAGGTTGATCACGTCGTGCCCCTCGGCCTTCAGCGCCTCGGCCCGGGCCAGAACCTCGAACGCGGACTCCGTTCCCAGCCGTTCCAGATTGGCGGCCGTCTGCAGCTTTGCACCCGTCATGATGTCGTCCCCCGTGAAGCGGCGCGCACTATAGGCGTTTGGGCTTTTGCAGGGCAAAAGCTTTGGCGCTCTTGCAGTCCGGCGCGCACGGGGGGACCATGCTCTCACCGACACGCGGGGAGGGGGAGAGACATGAACGACACGCGACCGCTCGATGACGACGAGGTGCTGCGCTACTGGATACCGCGTCTGGTGGCAGACGGCGGCGATCCCAACGACGCGCTAGCCGTGCGCAACCGGGCGGCGACGTGGGACGAATGGCCGGTCGCCTGGGCCGAGATTGCGGACGGTTATCTCGATGTCGGCGGAAACCGCGCGGGCCGCGGCCACAACATCAGCGCCGCCGCCGCCTATGTGCGCGCCGCGATCTGTTTCCACTTCGCCCAGGTGGTCGCGTTCCATCTGCCCGACATGAAGTTCGACCTGCAGGCGCGGAAGACCGCCGCCTTCGCGCAGGCCGCGCCGCTGATGGCGCCGCCGGCGGAACGGGTCTCGATCCCGTTCGGCGATACGACGCTTCCGGCCTACATCCGTGTGCCGGCCGATCGCGACGGACCGGTCGCGGGCATCGTCCTGGTGCCCGGCCTCGACTCCACAAAAGAAGACTTCGCGACCGTCATGGACATGGCCGTCGCGCGCGGGCTCGCAGTCCTGGCCTTCGACGGCCCGGGGCAGGGGGAGGCGCATCCGGGGCTGCTGCTCGGGCCCGAATACGAGGCCTGCATCTCCGCCGCCATCGATGCGTTTGCCGCCAGGCCCAAGGTCGATGCCGGCCGGATCGGCACCATCGGCCGGAGCCTCGGCGGCATCTATGTCGTGAAGGCCGCGGCCGCCGACCCAAGGATAAAGGCAACCGTCGTCTTCGGCGGCGCGTGGGACCTGAGCGACTGGCCGACCATGCCGCCGCTCATCCGCGCCGGCTTCGTCTGGGCGACCGGCACGGAGGACGAGGATGCGGCGCTCGCCCGGGTCGCCGACGCGACCCTGGACGATTGCATCGCTGACGTGGTCTCACCTGTGCTCGTGGTCCATGGCCGGCACGATGCGATCTTCAAGGACCATCAGGCCGAGCGCATCGCCGCGGCGCTGCCGGACAACGGTACGCTGTGGATGGTCGAGGACGGGGTCCATTGCTGTCACAACCGCGCCTTCGAGGTGCGGACAGGGATGGTGGACTGGCTCGCCGAACGGCTTTGATCGGAGGTGCGTGTGTTGCCTTTGCTTGACGCCCGTGGGCCGGGCGACTACACAAGCGCCCGCCTGTGGTGGCTGTAGCTCAGCTGGTTAGAGCGCCTGATTGTGGTTCAGGAGGCCGTGGGTTCAAATCCCATCAGCCACCCCATTCCTTCCCCGCACAATTTGATCGACTGACATGGCGCAACCGGACGGCGTCCGGGGCTGCTAGGCTTGTGACATGACCACTCGCTCAGACACGCGCTGGATCGATGATTCTTCCGAGCTGTTGACCGTCGCCGAGATGTACGCGGCCGACGCCGGTGCCGCGGCGCGCGGGGTGCCCACCCTCGACCTGATGGAACGCGCGGGCGCAGCGATCGCCGAGGCGCTCCAGGCGCGCTGGCCCGACGGGCGCGTGCTCGTCCTGAGCGGGCCCGGCAACAATGGCGGCGACGGTTTCGTTGTCGCGCGACTGTTGCATGAGACCGGACGCGACGTGACCCTCGCGCTGCTCGGTGAAACGGGTCGGCTTGCCGGTGACGCGGCGGCCAATGCCGAACGATGGACGGGCCAGCTCGGCCAGCCGGTGCATTCGCTGGGGGTCGGCCTGCTGGATGCGGCGGACATTGTCGTCGATGCTTTGTTCGGCGCCGGGCTTGCCCGGTCGGTTGAGGGCGTCGCCCGGGAGGTGATCGACGCGATCAACGAAACAGGCGCGCCGTGTCTGGCCGTCGATGTGCCGAGCGGTGTTCATGGCGACACGGGCGCGGTGATGGGGGCGGCGCCCCGTGCCGGTCTGACCGTGACCTTCTTCCGCCGCAAGCCGGGCCATCTCCTTTATCCGGGCCGCGGCCTGTGCGGCGATGTTCGCGTGGCCGACATCGGCATCCCCGAGGCGGTGCTCGACGAGATCGCACCGCGGCAGTTCCATAACCAGCCGGACCTCTGGCGGGACTCGTTCCCGGCCCTGGCGGCGGACGGCCATAAATATTCGCGTGGCCACGCGGTGGTGGCGGGTGGCGCGGACCTGACGGGAGCGGCGCGGCTCGCATCCCACGCTGCGCTCCGCGCGGGCGCGGGCCTCGTTTCGATCGCCAGCCCGACCGCCGCCGTCGCGACCTACCGCGCGGGCCGGCCCTCGATCATGGTGCGCGAGACACCCGACCTGTCGGCCTTCGCAGACGCAATCGGCGATCCCCGGGTGCGCGGTGTTCTTGTTGGCCCCGGCAACGGGGTGACCGCCGATACCCGCGAGCGCACCCTGGCGGCGCTCAAGACCGATGCGGCCTGCGTGATCGACGCGGATGCGATCACGGCATTCGCCGATGAAGGGGACGCGCTGTTCGCGGCGGTGCGCGCACGCACGGCGGCAACGGTGCTGACGCCCCATTCCGGCGAGTTCGACCGGTTGTTCGGCGGGGAATCGAGCGTCTCCGGCCGGCTGGACAGCGCCCGCGACGCGGCGGCGCAGGCGGGTGCTGTGGTGGTTCTGAAAGGGGCGGACACCGTAATCGCCGCGCCGGACGGGCGCGCGGCCATCAACGACAACGCGCCGCCCACGCTGGCGACCGCGGGCAGCGGCGACGTGCTCGCGGGCTTTATCCTAGGGCTTCTGACGCAGGGTATGCCGGGCTTCGAGGGGGCCTCGGCCGGGGTGTGGCTGCACGGGGCGGCGGCCGCCGTGTTCGGGCCCGGCCTCATCGCCGATGACATCGCGGATCAACTGCCCGCGGTGCTGCGCGCACTCGGCGATGAAGCGGGCTGAAGCGCGGGGCCTGTCCGGCGTTTACTCGGCTCACGCGATGGTATAGGACATCCGCCGTTCGTCCGGGTGACCGGTCGGACGCGCGTGGCGTGCGGTCACGGAGGCTTCGCGCCGCGAACAGGTGAAGCGCGTGCGCGGGCGTGGCGGAACTGGTAGACGCGCCAGGTTTAGGTCCTGGTGACTGAAAAGTCGTGGGGGTTCAAGTCCCTTCGCCCGCACCACTCGCGCCGGTGCGCCATTGGAATTTCATGCGGCAGGGGCCGCGCGCCGGCGGGGCGTCCCGCCGGTACTGGAACATTCGGGAAAACAGGGAATCGGACCTGGTCATGGAAGTCGTCGAAACGAACAACGAAGGTCTGCAGCGCGATTACAAGATCACGATCGCCGCGGACGATATTCAGCAGCGCGTGGACGCGCGCCTGACCGAGGTCGGGCGGGACATCAACCTGCCGGGCTTCCGTCCGGGCAAGGCGCCGCTCAAGATTCTCAAGCAGCGCTATGGCAGCGCCGTCATGGGCGAGGTGCTCGAGGCGGCGGTGCAGGATTCCTCCCAGGAGGTGCTCACCGAACGCGGTCTGCGTCCGGCCGGGCAGCCGAAGATCGAGGTCGTCTCCTTCGACGAGGGCAAGGATCTGGAATACGACATGTCGGTCGAGATCCTGCCGGAGATCGAGACGGTGGACCTGGCGTCGCTCGAGCTCGACCGGGTGAAGGTCGTCCCGACCGACACCGAGATCGACGATGCGATCGACCGGATCGTGCAGCAGAACCGCGAGACCAAGCCGATCGAGACGGCGCGGGCGACCGCGGACGGCGACGTGGTGATCATCGATTTCGAGGGCAAGATCGACGATGTGCCGTTCGAGGGCGGCAAGGGTACGGGCATCCGTCTGGAGCTCGGCTCGAAGCAGTTCATCCCGGGGTTCGAGGAGCAGCTCGTCGGCGTCGAGGCGGGCAAGCCGATCGAGGTCAAGGTTGCCTTCCCGGACGACTACAATGTGGACGATCTCGCGGGCAAGGACGCGGTCTTCGACTGCACGATCCAGGAGATCCACGAGGCGGTCGAGGTGACGGTGGACGATGCCTTCGCCCAGGGGCTTGGCCTCGAGAATCTCGACGCGCTCAAGGAAGCGGTGAGCGAGCAGCTCGGCCAGGAATATGGCCGGCTGACCCGCGAACGCACGAAGCGCGATCTTCTCGACAAGCTTTCGGACGCCCATGACTTCGGGGTTCCGCCGCGCATGGCCGAGGACGAGTTCAACCAGATCTGGTCGCAGATCGAGCAGGCCAAGGAAAACGACAGCCTCGACGACGAGGACAAGGAAAAGTCCGACGAAGAGCTGCGCGCCCAGTATCAGGAGGTCGCGGACCGTCGGGTGCGGCTCGGTCTGCTGCTGTCGCACATCGGCGAGCAGAACGGGCTGACGGTCACCCAGGAAGAGGTGAACCGCGCGATCATGGAACAGGCCCGCCAGCTGCCCGGCCAGGAGCAGCAGGTGATCGAGTTCTACCGCGACAATCCGCAGGCGAGCGCGTCGCTGCAGGCGCCGATCTTCGAGGACAAGGTCGTCGATTTCATCATCGAGATGGCCAAGGTGAACGAGCGCGAGCTGACGGCCGAGGAGCTGAACGCCGAGGCCGAGGCCGAGGTCGCCGAAGCGGAAGCGGCCAAGAAGCCGGCGGCAAAGAAGAAGGCGCCGGCGAAGAAGGCAGCCTCCAAGAAGCCCGCCGCCAAGAAGCCCGCCGCCAAGAAGCCCGCGGCGAAGAAAAAGGCGGCGCCTAAGAAGCCGGCGGCCAAGAGCAAGGCAAAGGGCGACGACAAGGCGGCCGGCTGATCGGCGAGCGCCCCCTTGCGGGGACTCGCCGCGAGCCTATCTTGTACCGACCGCTTGTCTGGCCCGAGTATGGAGTGATCCGACATCATGGCGAATTATGAAGAACCGCGGATGAATGCGCTGGTCCCGATGGTCGTCGAACAGACGAACCGGGGCGAACGCGCCTACGACATCTATTCCCGGCTTCTCAAGGAACGCATCATCTTCCTGACCGGTCCGGTCGGCGACGAGGTTGCGAGCCTGATCTGTGCCCAGCTCCTGTTCCTTGAGGCGGAGAATCCGAACAAGGACATCAGCTTCTACATCAACTCGCCCGGCGGCATCGTGACGTCGGGCCTGTCGATCTACGACACCATGCAGTACATCCGCCCGGACGTGGCGACCCTGTGCGTCGGCCAGGCCGCGTCGATGGGATCGCTGCTGCTGTCGGGTGGTGCGGCCGGCAAGCGCTTCGCGCTGCCGAACGCGCGCATCATGGTCCACCAGCCGTCGGGCGGGTTTCAGGGCCAGGCGACGGACATCGAGATCCACGCGCAGGAGATCCTGAAGATCCGCCAGCGCCTCAACGAGATCTACGCCGGGCACACCGGCCAGCCGGTCGAGAAGATTGCCGAGGCGCTCGAGCGCGACCGGTTCTACACGGCTGAGGAAGCGCGCGAGTTCGGGTTGATCGACGAGGTTGTCACCAGCCGCGCCGAGACGGCTGACGAAGAGGATGGCGACTAGATCGCGGCGCCCATCGGGGTGCGCCGCGGGTCCGGCCGCTTAACTAATTATTGATCGCTGACGGTTAGCTATTGTTCAATTGCTTCTGTTAGTGATTCGGGCCGGTGTCTTGCGGTGCCGGAAACCACGCCCCAGCACGGGACCATAAGGGTATGAGCAAGTCCGGAAACGGCGATTCCAAGAACACTCTCTACTGCTCTTTCTGCGGCAAGAGTCAGCATGAGGTACGCAAGCTGATTGCGGGTCCGACGGTCTTCATCTGCGATGAATGCGTCGAACTGTGCATGGACATCATCCGTGAGGAGCACAAGTCCACCCTCGTGAAGTCGCGCGACGGCGTGCCGACCCCGAAGGAAATCTGCGAGGTCCTCGACGACTACGTCATCGGCCAGGACCGGGCCAAGCGCGTGCTCTCCGTCGCGGTGCACAACCACTACAAGCGTCTCAACGCGGGGCCCAAGGGCAACGAGGTCGAGATCGCCAAGTCGAACATCCTGCTGATCGGCCCGACGGGCTGCGGCAAGACGCTGCTGGCCCAGACGCTGGCGCGCATCCTCGACGTGCCCTTCACGATGGCCGACGCCACGACGCTCACCGAGGCGGGCTATGTCGGCGAGGATGTCGAGAACATCATCCTGAAGCTGCTGCAGTCGGCCGACTACAATGTCGAGCGGGCCCAGCGCGGCATCGTCTATATCGACGAGGTCGACAAGATCAGCCGCAAGTCCGACAACCCGTCTATCACGCGCGACGTGTCGGGCGAGGGCGTACAGCAGGCGCTGCTCAAGATCATGGAAGGCACGGTCGCCTCCGTGCCGCCCCAGGGCGGACGCAAGCATCCCCAGCAGGAATTCCTGCAGGTGGACACGACGAACATCCTGTTCATCGTCGGCGGTGCGTTCGCCGGCCTCGAGCGGATCATCGCGAGCCGGGGCAAGGACACGGCGATCGGCTTCGGCGCCGACGTGCAGAGCCTCGACGACCGCCAGACCGGCGAGATCCTCAGCGAGGTCGAGCCCGAGGATCTCCTCAAGTTCGGCCTGATCCCCGAGTTCGTCGGCCGCCTGCCGGTGCTGGCGACCCTCGGCGATCTCGACGAGGACGCGCTGATCCAGATCCTGACCCAGCCCAAGAACGCGCTCATCAAGCAGTATCAGCGCCTGTTCGAGATGGAGGGGGTCGAATTGTCCTTCGCCGAGGATTCGCTGCGCGCGATCTCGAAGAAGGCCATCGCCCGAAAGACGGGCGCGCGCGGGCTGCGCTCCATCATGGAGAATATCCTGCTCGACACCATGTTCGACCTGCCGGGAATGGACGGCGTCGAGGAGGTCGTCATCAATGGCGAGGTCGTCGATGGCAATGCCGCGCCGCTGCACATCTATGCCGACAAGCGCGAGGATCTGGGCACCAGCGCCTGATCCCCGCCGCGGCTGCCTGTGGGCAGTTTTTCGGGCCGTTTTTCAACATTATCGCCGTTTTCCGCGCGTGTTCGCATGTTGTTCCGCGGGCTTGATTGTGCGCGCTGCGCGAACCAAGTTATTGGTCATGGCGCGACTCGCTCAATCGGCGTTCCCTGTGCTGTGTCTGTAAACCTCCTGTGTCCGTAAACCCCTGCGCAATGTTTCTTGGTTAATCTCTCCGCGACATTGCGAATCCGGAATACAAAATGACCGAACTTTCCAAAGGTGCGTTGTTCCCCGTTCTGCCGTTGCGCGACATCGTCGTGTTTCCGCACATGATCGTTCCCCTGTTCGTGGGGCGCGAGAAATCCGTGCGGGCGCTCGAGGACGTCATGAAGGACGACAAGCAGATCCTGCTTGTTACCCAGAAGGACGCCGGCGAGGACGATCCGGCACCCGAGGATCTCTATGACGTCGGCACCGTCGGCACGATCCTGCAGCTGCTCAAGCTTCCCGACGGTACCGTGAAAGTGCTGGTCGAGGGCAGTGACCGCGCCTCGGTCGTCGAGTTCACCGAAAATCCCGACTTCTTCCAGGCGATCGCCGAGGTCCATTCCGACGCCGCCGAGGACGAGAGCGAGATCGAGGCGCTCGGCCGTTCGGTCGTCACCCAGTTCGAGCAGTACATCAAGCTCAACCGCAAGGTGCCGCCCGAGGTGCTCGTCTCCATCAACCAGATCGAGGAGCCGGGCAAGCTCGCCGACACGATCGCGTCGCACCTGTCGCTGAAGATTCCCGAGAAGCAGGAGCTGCTGGAGGCCGACACCATCCAGAAGCGGCTGGAGAAGATCTACAGCTTCATGGAAGGCGAGATCGGCGTGCTGCAGGTCGAGAAGCGCATCCGCAGCCGCGTAAAGCGCCAGATGGAGAAGACCCAGCGCGAGTATTATCTGAACGAGCAGCTCAAGGCGATCCAGAAGGAGCTGGGCGAGGCCGAGGACGGTCGCGACGAACTCCAGGAGCTGGAGGACCGCATCGAGAAGACCCGCCTCAGCAAGGAGGCGAAGGAGAAGGTCGGCCAGGAGTTGAAGAAGCTGCGCAACATGAGCCCGATGTCCGCCGAGGCGACGGTCGTGCGCAACTATCTCGACTGGGTCCTGGCGATTCCGTGGAAGAAGCGCTCGCGCGTGAAGAAGGACATCACCGCCGCCCACGCGGTCCTGGATCAGGACCATTACGGTCTCGACAAGGTCAAGGAGCGGATCCTCGAATATCTCGCCGTGCAGCAGCGCATGGCGAAGATCAAGGGGCCGATCCTGTGCCTCGTCGGCCCGCCGGGCGTCGGCAAGACCTCGCTCGGCAAGTCCGTCGCGCGGGCGACCGGGCGCAAGTTCGTGCGCATGTCGCTCGGCGGCGTGCGTGACGAGGCCGAGGTCCGCGGTCACCGCCGCACCTATATCGGCTCGATGCCGGGCAAGGTGATCCAGGGCATGAAGAAGGCCGGGACGTCGAACCCGCTCTTCCTGCTCGACGAGATCGACAAGCTCGGGGCTGACTGGCGCGGCGATCCGTCGTCCGCGCTGCTCGAGGTGCTCGACCCGGAACAGAACAACACCTTCCAGGACCATTACCTGGAGGTCGATTACGACCTGTCCGACGTGATGTTTGTCTGCACGGCGAACTCCATGCGGATGCCGCAGCCCCTGATGGACCGGATGGAGATCATCCGCATCCCGGGCTACACGGAGGACGAGAAGGTCGAGATCGCCAAGCGCCACCTGATCGCCAAGCAGATGAGCGAGAACGGCCTCAAGGAAGACGAGTGGTCGATCGCGGACTCCGCCCTGCGCGACGTCATCCGCTACTACACCCGCGAGGCGGGGGTCCGCAGCCTGGAACGCGAGATCGCGAACCTGGCGCGCAAGGCGGTCAAGGAGATCGCCGTCGAGAAGGACGTCACCTCGGTCAAGGTGACGGTCAAGAACCTCGACAAGTATGCCGGCGTCCGCAAGTTCCGCTTTGGCGAGACGGAGGCCGACGACATGATCGGCGTCGTGACCGGGCTGGCCTGGACGGAGGTCGGCGGCGAGCTGCTCACGGTCGAGTCACTGCTGGTGCCCGGCAAGGGTAAGGTCACCGTGACGGGCAAGCTCGGCGAGGTGATGCAGGAATCGGTGCAGGCCGCGAACGCCTATGTGCGCGCGCGGGCGGCCGAGTTCGGCATCGAGCCGCCGCTGTTCGACCGCCGCGATATCCACGTCCATGTGCCCGAGGGGGCGGTGCCGAAGGACGGCCCGTCGGCGGGCGTGGCGATGATCACCTCCATGGTGTCCGTGCTGACCCAGAATCCGGTGCGCAAGGACGTCGCCATGACCGGCGAGATCACACTCCGCGGCCGTGTCCTGCCGATCGGCGGGCTCAAGGAGAAGCTCCTGGCGGCCCTGCGCGGCGGCGTGAAGACCGTGATTATCCCCAAGGACAACGAGAAGGATCTCGCGGACATTCCGGACAACGTGAAGAAGGGGCTCGAGATCATCCCGACGACGAGCGTCGACGAGGTCCTGGAACACGCGCTGAGCCAGCCTCTGGTGCCCATCGAGTGGAACGAATCGGACCACGATTCGGCCTCCGTATCGGGCCCGGACGACGATTCGGAGCCCTCCGGCGTGGTGCGTCATTAGGGTTGACGTCGGCGTAACCCCGATTCGTTGGTCCAAATTCGCTAAAAACCCCGGAAATCCGGGCCATTTCGTTTGACGGCTCGGAATCACGGCTCCTAGACTCCCTGGACTGTTTGGATTCGGGCTTCACGCTCCAGACATCGATCCATCGAACCAACCCACGAAGGGGGTCCCCAGTGAACAAGAACGATCTCGTCGCATCCGTTGCCGATTCTTCCGGGCTTTCCAAGGCCGACGCCGGCAAGGCCGTCGACAGTGTGCTCGACAACATCACCAGCGCGCTTCAGGGCGGCACCGAAGTCCGTCTCGTCGGTTTCGGCACTTTCTCCGTCGCGCAGCGCAAGGCCACGACCGGCCGCAACCCGCAGACCGGCGCGACCATCCAGATTCCGGCCTCCAAGCAGCCGAAGTTCAAGGCTGGCAAGGCTCTCAAGGACGCTGTGAACTAAACCCGTTCATCGCGCGTTATTGCGCGGGCCGGCCGTGGTTTCTGCGGCCGGCCCGTCGCGTTTTCGGCCCCGCTTTCGTCGCTTCGATGCCCGGGGCTGGCGGCCCCACCGTCAAGTGCGATAGAACCGGCCCCGTCGGGCGGTTAGCTCAGCTGGCAGAGCACCTCGTTTACACCGAGGGGGTCGGCGGTTCGATCCCGTCACCGCCCACCATTTCCTTTTCCACACACATCATGTGACGAACGGCAGCCGCACCGCCCCTTGCCCTCGGATGTCTGGCGTCATAGTTAAAACACCAGAAATCCGGGCCGGGCGTCACCGTGTCCGCAATCGCATGCGCAAAGGGCAGGATGATGAGCAAGACACCTCTCGAGGAACTGGGCGAACCCCTATACTACATCGCGGGCAACGCGGAAGATGCGGGCTTTCCCACGCCGCCGAACCCCCACGGCCAGTCCCTGCGCACCTGGGTCCGCTCGCTGGGCGGGATGCAGAAGGAGGCGCTGGTCGTCAACGCCGCCACCGGTACGGCCTGGCGCTTCGCAAGCGATGAGGGTGAACATCTCGGGGGTTTCAACAAGGCACCGAACCCGCTGACCTATCTCAGCGCGGGCATGATCTCGTCCTACATGAACGAGGTCCTGGCGCTCGCGGAACAGCGCCAGATCGAGCTGCGCGACCTCGAGCTCGTGCTCGAGAACAAGTACTACCGCGAGGGCGATTTCCGGAAAGGCACGATGAACAGCGGCGCCATGCCGCCGGAACTCACCGTGAACTGCGAGGCCGACTGCGATGACGCAACACTGCAGACGCTGCTCTACGAGGCGGTCGCTGCGGCACCGCTCAACGGGCTGGCGCGCGGCGAGCATCCGAGCCTGTTCACGCTCGTCCACAACGGTGAGGTGCTGACCCCGACGGCGGTGACGCCGCTCGATGCGGATCCGTTCCCCGACCCGGGTGACAATTTTCCGAACCTCGAGCGCCTCGCGGATAGCCCGGCGGTGGACGACCTCGTCCTGTTCATGCGCGAGGAGGGGCCCGTCTACGAGGCCTTCCTGCGGACCCGGCCCGAGACGACCGCGACCGCGGGCGACGTGACCGACCTGCACATGCACTCGACCTGCGTCGTGCGGCCGGATGGCGTGAAGCACATCATGAAGGAACAGTACGGGCCCGAGGCCCCGAGCTGGGAGTTCCTGTCCTCCGAGGACGGCCGCGCCCCGGATGCGGCCTCGCTCATCTCGGCCGGGATCGGGCTCTGCTTCATGACCCAGATGGGACGTTTCGCGAAGATGGCGCGCCTGCCGCTCACGAACTACGCGGTCATCCAGGACACCCATTTCTCGCTCGGCGGCGCGTCGGGCGGGACGGGCAAGGCGGCGGTCGCCGAACCGGTCGAGACCCATGTCTATCTCGAGACCGACGCGGACCACGACACGGCCCACAAGATCCTGGAGGTCGGCGAGCGCACCTGCTTCCTGCACGCCTTCTGCCGCGACAATCTGAAGCCGAAGGTGCGCGGCAGCCGGCGGTCCCGCGCGGCCTAGCCGGGCGTCCTACTCGGCGGCGGCGGCGAAGTCCGGCGTCTCGAGTTCCGGCACGACCTTCTCCATGAAGAGGCGCATCTCCTCGAGGAGTTCGTCCTTGGGTTCCTGCGCCCAGTGCCAGATGAGCGTGATGTATTCGCACGGGATGCGCGAATAGACTTCCTGCCAGTCGCGGATGGTGTCGTCGACCGTGCCGCCCATGATGAACTTGTGCTCCCGGATGGCGCGATAGGCCGCCTCGGCGTCGTGCTTGACCGGGTCCACATGGTGGTTGCCGAACACGGAATAGAAGTTCTTGAAGATGTCGAGATCGTAGGCGCGAATCTTGCGCTCGAAATCGGCCTCTGATTTCGCGACCCGCGTGTGCCGCACGATGTTCTGCATCTGGCCCAGCTGGAGATTGCGGCCACGCTTGGCCGATTCCTCGACATACACGTTGGCGAGTTCGACGACGCCGTCGGTCGGATTGAAGTAGCTGGGGCGGAACCCGTGTTTCGCGGCGAACTCGATGGTCTCGCGCGAGCGCGCGACCGCGATGAACACCGGCGGGTGCGGCTTCTGATAGGGCGCCGGCACGACGGAGACGCGGCGCACCACGCCGTCGTCGTCGATCTCGCCCTCCGCGCCGGCCTCGCGCGCGATCTCCCAGCCTTCGTATCCGGTGATGCCCGTGTCGTGGGGGTAGGGGGCCTGGTAGTACTTCCCGTTGAGTTCGACCGAATCCTTGGTCCAGCAGTCGAGCACCATCTCGACCCGTTCCTCGAAGATCTCGCGGTTCCGCTGATCGCCCGCGCTGCCGTCCGACAGGGTCGCGACGGCCCCGGCCGACTGGCCCAGGATATTCGCCCAGCGCGACTGGTAGCCCCGCGCGAATCCCACGAAGTACTTGCCGTGGGTCATGTGGTCGATGATGGCGGTTTCCTCGGCCACCCGGATCGGGTCCTGGGTCGCCATGACGTAGCCGAACGCGCCCAGGTGCAGGTTCTTCACCTGGGCCGCCCAGTGCGCGTCCAGCACGCCGGGGTTGGGGCCGACCTCGTAGCCCTCGGAATGCAGGTGGTGCTCGATGGTCGACATTCCCCAGACGCCCATCGTGTCGGCTTCGCGGATGATCTCCGACCACTCGTGGATGATCTTGTAATAGAGCTCGGAGTCGCGTCCGATCGGACGTTTGGCGCGACGGTCGTGCTCATCCTCGGCCGGAAAGACCGGATAGAGCTGGACGATGACTTTCGGCGATCCCATGGCGTGTTCCCCCTGGATTTCATTGTTGGAAAACATACTGGCATCTACGCCGGCCGATGGATAGTCGGCGATCCCGTGTGACGGCTGGCGCGCCGGAGCCGGGGCAAGCGCGGACGGATTGTTCCGCCGGGGCTGATTTCGGTATCATCCGCCCGGTCGCGCACGGGCGCAACCATGGCCCGGAGTGAACCAGCATGTCCCTGCATCCCCAGATCGTTGCGCTGATGGAGCGCGCCGCCGCCGCCGGTGTGCGTCCCACCTATGAGCTGTCGCCCGAGGAGGCACGGGCCCAGCTTGAGGAAATGTCCAAAACGCGCGACGCGGATCGCACACCGGTGCGCATGGTCGCCGACACCGTGATCGACGGGCCGGGCGGGAACCTGACCCTGCGCTTCTACTGGCCGGACGTGGAGCAGACTGCGCTGGCGCCGGCGGTCATGTTCTTCCATGGCGGTGGCCATGTCGTCGGCAGCATCAACTCCCACGATCTGGTGGCGCGAAACCTTTGCGCCGATACCGGCTATCTGGTCGTGTCCGTGGACTATCGGCTTGCGCCCGAAAACAAGTTCCCGGCGGCGCCCGAGGATTGCTATGCGGCGACGAAATGGGTGGCCGCTAACACCCGCCAGCTCGGTGTCGATCCGGAGCGGATCGCGGTTGCGGGCGACAGCGCCGGCGGCAATCTGGCGGCGGTCGTAGCGATGATGGCCCGCGAGGCGGGCGGGCCGGCGATTCGTCATCAATTGCTGATTTATCCCGTCGCGGATTTCGCGCTCGACGCGCCGTCCTACGAAACCTGGGCCGAGGGGGCAGGCATTCTCACTGCGCGGGGCATGGAATGGTTCCGCGGCCACTATCTGAACGGCCCGGAGGACCGGAGCGACTGGCGCGCGGCGCCGTTGCGGGCGAATGATTTTCACGGCCTGCCGGCGGCGACGGTGATCACGGCGGAATGCGACGTTCTGCACGACGAGGGGGTGGCGCTGGCCGAGGCGCTGGCGGCAGCCGGCGTGCCCGTGGCGCATCGCGACTATCCCGGCATGATGCACGGTTTCTATTCCTTCGCGCCGGTGATTGATGACGGTCGAGCGGCGCAACGTCATGCGGCCGAGGCGCTGCGCGCGGCGCTTTCTTCCTGACCGCGCGGAATCGCACGCCGTCCGCTTGACATCAGTGGGGTGCGGCAGTACATCCGCCCTCGGCTTGGGGGTGTAGCTCAGTTTGGTTAGAGCGCCGGCCTGTCACGCCGGAGGCCGCGGGTTCGAGTCCCGTCACTCCCGCCACCCCAGCCCCACATCGCAAAGCATTTTCGGACGGTCCGAGAGCCGGATTCGCGCGCGCGAATCGCCTGTCAGGCGACTGTCTCGCGAACAAGCGAAATGTCGCAGGCCCGGGTGCGTTGCCGGGCGCTGCCCAGCCTTGCACCACCGGTCGTGCTGGTGTAAGCCTGAGGCCGCTTATTCCGGGGGATTCGGGGGCGCATTCCGGTTCGCAAAAGCGCGAGCCGCACGCCGTTCCGAGGGCCCCAAACCAGGGCGTTGTCGATGGAAGAACTCCTCCTCGAATACCTGCCGATCCTGATCTTTCTCGGCCTCGCGGTCGGGCTGTCCCTGCTGATGGTGATGGCATCGGTGATCGTGGGCGCGCGCAAGCCCGATCCGGAGAAGAACTCGGCCTATGAGTGCGGCTTCGATGCTTTCGACGATGCGCGGATGAAGTTCGATGTCCGCTTCTATCTGGTCGCGATCCTTTTCATTATCTTCGATCTCGAGGTGGCGTTCCTGTTTCCGTGGGCCATCACGCTTTCGGATATCGGCGAGTTCGGCTTCTGGTCGATGATGGTGTTCCTGGGCATCCTGACCGTCGGGTTCATCTATGAGTGGCGGAAGGGAGCGCTCGAATGGGAATAAGCGTGCGCGATCCGGCCGACGCCGTGTTCCAGCCGGGCCCCGATCAGGACGCGGCGATCCAGGCCGTTTCCGATGAGCTGGCAGACAAGGGTTTCGTGCTCGCCAATGCCGACAAGCTGGTCAACTGGGCCCGCACCGGTTCGCTCTGGCCGATGACGTTCGGCCTGGCCTGCTGCGCGGTCGAGATGATGCACACCGCCGCCTCGCGCTATGACATGGACCGGTTCGGCTTCCTGTTCCGGCCGAGCCCGCGCCAGTCCGACGTGATGATCGTGGCCGGCACCCTCACCAACAAGATGGCGCCCGCGCTCCGCAAGGTTTACGACCAGATGCCCGAGCCGCGCTGGGTCATCTCCATGGGCTCCTGCGCCAACGGTGGCGGCTACTACCACTATTCCTATTCCGTCGTGCGCGGCTGCGATCGCATCGTGCCCGTCGATATCTATGTGCCCGGTTGTCCGCCGACGGCGGAGGCGCTGCTCTACGGCATCATGCAGTTGCAGCGGAAAATCCGCCGCACCGGCACCATCGCGCGATAGACCGGGACCCGGGCAGAGGCATTACAGGCACCGGCATGGACGAAACTCTCAAGGATCTCGGCGACTATATCGCCGCCGCCTTGCCGCAGGATGTGATCGGCACGGAGGTCGCTTTCGGCGAACTCGCGGTGACGGTCCGCCCGGCGTCGATCCTGCGGGTGCTCAGCTTCCTGCGTGACGACAGCACCTGCCTGTTCAAGGTCCTGATCGATCTGAGCGGTGCCGACTATCCGGAGCGCGAGGCGCGCTTCGAGGTGATCTACAGTCTCTTGTCGATGAGCCAGAACCAGCGGGTGCGGGTCAAGCTGAGCGTCGGCGAGGACGATCCGGTGCCGTCCGCGACCGGCGTTTACAGCGCGGCGGGCTGGTACGAGCGCGAAACGTGGGACATGTACGGCATCTACTTTTCCGATCACCCGGACCTGCGCCGGATCCTTACCGACTACGGTTTCGAGGGCCATCCGATGCGCAAGGACTTCCCGCTGACCGGGCGGGTCGAGGTGCGTTACGACGAGACCCAGAAGCGGGTCGTCTACGATCCGGTGAAGCTGACCCAGGACTTCCGCAGCTTCGACTTCCTGAGCCCGTGGGAGGGCATGGGTGAAATCCTGCCCGGCGACGAAAAGGCGAGCACGGATACGGAAGAGGGGGCCGAGAGCGCCTGATGTCCGAAGTCGCGATCAAGAACATGACCCTCAACTTCGGGCCGCAGCATCCGGCGGCCCACGGGGTGCTGCGTCTCGTGCTCGAGATGGACGGCGAGGTGGTCGAGCGGGCCGATCCGCATATCGGGCTCCTGCACCGCGGCACCGAGAAGCTGATCGAGTACAAGACCTATCTCCAGGCGGTGCCCTATTTCGACAGGCTCGATTACGTCTCGCCGATGTGTCAGGAGCACACCTACGCGCTGGCCGTCGAGAAGCTTCTCGGCATCGAGGTGCCCGAGCGCGGCCAGTACATCCGCGTGCTGTTTTCCGAGATCACCCGCATCCTCAATCACATCATGAACCTGACGACCTACGCGCTGGACGTCGGGGCCATGACGCCGCTGCTGTGGGGCTTCGAGGAACGCGAGCGGATGATGGAGTTCTACGAGCGTGTTTCGGGCGCGCGGCTTCATGCGGCGTATTTCCGTCCGGGCGGCGTTCACCAGGACCTGCCGGCGGGTCTCGCGGAAGACATCTACGACTTCTGCGAGAGCTACCCGAAATTCATCGACGACATGGAAAGCCTGCTGACGGAGAACCGCATCTTCAAGCAGCGCACCGTGGATATTGGCGTGTTCACGCCCGAGCAGGCCATGGACTGGGGCATGTCGGGGCCGACCCTTCGCGCGAGCGGCGTGGCCTGGGATCTCCGCAAGTCGCAGCCCTATGACGTCTATGACCGGATGGATTTCGACGTGCCCGTCGGCAAGACCGGCGACTGCTACGCGCGCTACCTCGTTCGGGTCGAGGAAATGCGTCAGAGCCTGCGGATCATCAAGCAGTGCCTCGACGAGATGCCCGACGGGCCGGTCATCACCCAGAATCACAAGCTGACCCCGCCGCGCCGCGGCGAGATGAAGCATTCGATGGAAGCGCTGATCCATCACTTCAAGCTCTACACCGAGGGCTATCACGTGCCTGCCGGCGAGACCTACACCGCCGTCGAGGCGCCCAAGGGCGAGTTCGGCGTCTATCTCGTGGCCGACGGCAGCAACAAGCCCTACCGCTGCAAGATCCGCGCGCCGGGCTTCGCCTTCATGCAGGCGGTCGAGGCCCTGACCAGGGGGCACATGCTGGCCGACGTGCCGGCGGTGATCGGCAGCCTCGATATCGTGTTCGGGGAGGTCGACCGATGAGCGACGCCTTTGCCTTCGACGACACCTACCGCGCGCGCGCCGAGACCATCGTCGCCCGCTATCCCGAGGGGCGGCAGCAGAGCGCGGTGATCCCGCTGCTCGACCTGGCCCAGCGCCAGGCCGGCGGCTGGTTGCCCACCGAGGTCATCGAGTATGTCGCGGCCTATCTCGACATGCCGAAGATCCGGGTGCTCGAGGTCGCGACCTTCTATTCGATGTTCAATCTCGAGCCGGTCGGCCGGAACTTTGTCCAGCTCTGCCGGACCACGCCCTGCTGGCTGCGCGGCTCGGACGACCTGCGCGCCGTGGCGAAGGACGTGACGGGCTGCGATCTGGGTGAGACCAGCGACGACGGCGTATTCACCGTGGTCGAGGTCGAGTGCCTCGGAGCTTGTTGCAATGCGCCGATGGTGCAGATCAACGACGATTACTACGAGGACCTGACCGCCGAGAGATTCAAGGCGGTGCTCGAGGCGCTGAAGCGCGGCGAGACGCCGGAGACCGGTTCCCAATCGGGCCGGGTCGGGTCCGAACCGACCGGCGAGCGCGCGACCCTCACGGGTGCAAGTGCAGGGGAGGGCGCGTGATGCTGCAGGACAAGGACCGCATCTTCCAGAACCTCTACGGCCAGGACGACTGGCGGCTCGAGGGCGCGAAGCGCCGGGGCATCTGGGACAACACCAAGGCGTTGCTCGAACGCGGGCGTGCGGCGCTGGTGGACGAGATCAAGGAATCCGGCCTGCGCGGCCGGGGCGGCGCGGGTTTCCCGACCGGCGTCAAATGGTCCTTCATGCCGCCGGACGACCGGCGCGACGACCGGCCCCATTATCTGGTGGTCAACGCCGACGAGTCCGAGCCGGGCACCTGCAAGGACCGCGAGATCCTGCGCTACGACCCGCACACCCTGGTCGAGGGCTGTCTCGTCGCGGGCTTCGCCATGGGCGCGAACGCGGCCTACATCTATGTGCGCGGCGAGTTCTACTCCGAGGCCTCCCATCTCCAGCAGGCGATTGACGAGGCCTATGACGCCGGCCTGATCGGCCCCGATGCGTGCGGCTCGGGCTGGGCGTTCGACGTTTTCCTGCACCGCGGCGCCGGCGCCTATATCTGCGGCGAGGAGACCGCGCTCCTCGAAAGCCTCGAGGGCAAGAAGGGCCAGCCACGCCTCAAGCCGCCGTTCCCGGCGGCGTGCGGCCTCTACGGCTGCCCGACCACGGTCAACAACGTCGAGACGATCGCGGTCACGCCGACCATTCTCCGGCGCGGCGCATCCTGGTTCGCCGGCTTCGGGCGCGAGAACAATACGGGCACCAAGATCTTCTCGATCTCGGGCCATGTGAACAATCCGTGCAACGTCGAGGAAGAGATGAGCATCCCGCTCAAGGAGCTCATCGAACGCCATGCGGGCGGCGTGCGCGGCGGCTGGGACAATCTCCAGGCCGTGATCCCGGGCGGTTCGTCCACGCCGTGCCTGTCCAAGAATATCTGTGACAGCGTGCTGATGGATTTCGACGGGCTGCGCGAACACAACACCGGGCTGGGCACCGCGGCGGTCATTGTCATCGACAAGTCGGCCGACATGGTCGAGGCCATCGCCCGGCTCAGCCATTTCTACCGGCACGAGAGCTGCGGCCAGTGCACCCCGTGCCGCGAGGGCATGGGCTGGGTCTATCGGGTGATGCAGCGCCTCGTGACGGGGGATGCCGAGATCGAGGAAATCGACATGCTCTGGGAGGTCACCAAGCAGATCGAGGGTCACACGATCTGCGCGCTCGCCGACGGCGGCGTCTGGCCGGTTCAGGGCCTGATCCGGCATTTCCGCCCCGAGCTCGAGCGGCGCATTCTCGAACGCAAGACCGGCGGCGCGGCCGCCGCGGCCGCGGAATAGGGGGGCGAACGATGCCAAAGGTCACCGTTGACGGCGTCGAGCTCGAGGTCCCCGCAGGGGTCACGGCGCTCCAGGCCTGCGAGATGGCGGGCAAGGAAATCCCGCGTTTCTGTTACCACGAGCGGCTCTCGGTCGCGGGCAACTGCCGCATGTGCCTGGTCGAGGTTTCGCCCGGGCCGCCGAAGCCGGCCGCGTCCTGTGCGCTCCCCGTCGCCGACGGCATGGAGATCAAGACCGACAGCGAGATGGTCAGGAAGGCCCGCAACGGGGTGATGGAGTTCCTGCTCATCAACCACCCGCTCGACTGCCCGATCTGCGACCAGGGCGGCGAGTGCGACCTGCAGGACCAGGCGATGGCCTACGGCCGTGACGGCTCGCGCTTCCAGGAGCACAAGCGCGCGGTCAAGGACAAGCATATGGGGCCGCTGGTCAAGACGATCATGACCCGCTGCATCCACTGCACGCGCTGCGTGCGCTTCGCGACCGAGATCGCCGGCGTGCCCGAGCTCGGCCTGCTCGGCCGCGGCGAGCAGGCGGAGATCACCACCTATCTCGAGAAATCCCTCGATTCCGAGGTGAGTGCGAACGTCATCGACCTGTGCCCGGTCGGCGCGCTGACGTCGAAGCCCTACGCCTTCGTGTCGCGCCCCTGGGAGCTCACGAAAACCGAGTCCGTTGATGTGCTCGACGCGGTCGGCGCGGCGATCCGGGTCGATGCCCGCCAGACCGAGGTCCTGCGCGTCCTGCCGCGGCTCAACGAGGACGTGAACGAGGAGTGGCTCGCCGACAAGTCCCGCTCCGCCTGCGACGCGCTCGCGCGCCAGCGGCTCGACCGGCCCTATGTGCGCCGGGACGGCAAGCTCCAGGCGGCGAGCTGGGACGAGGCGTTCGCCGCCATCGCGGAGAAGATGAACGGCCTCGACGGCAGCCGCATGGCCGCCATCGCGGGCGATCTGTGCGACGCCGAGGCCATGTTCGCGCTCAAGGCGCTGATGGATGCGAAGGGTTCGCCGAACCTCGACTGCCGCCAGGACGGGGCGAAGCTGCCGGCCGCACGCGCCGGCTACATCATGAATTCCGGGATCGCCGGGCTCGAGACCGCCGACGCGGTCCTGCTGGTCGGCACCAACCCGCGCTGGGAGGCGCCGCTCGTCAACACGCGGCTCCGCAAGGCCTGGCTCCAGGGCGGCGCGACCATCGCGGCTGTCGGCCCGCAGATCGATTTGACCTATCCGTGCGAGAACCTGGGCGCCGGTCCCGAGACGCTGCAGGCGATCGCGGACGGATCGCATCCGTTCGCCGAGACCCTGAAGAACGCCGAGCGTCCCGTCGTGATCGTCGGCATGGGCGCGCTCGCGCGTGGCGACGGCGAGGCGGTGCTTGCCGCCGCGCGGGCGCTCGCCGAGACCTGCAACCTCGTGCGCGACGGCTGGAACGGCTTCAACGTGCTGCACACGGCTGCCGCGCGGGTCGGCGGCCTCGACATCGGCTTCGTCCCGGGCGCGGGCGGCCGCGACGTCGCCGGCATCCTCGACGGTGCGGCGTCCGGTGACATCGAGCTGGTCTATCTGCTCGGCGCGGACGAGATCGACATGAGCCGGCTGGGCGATGCCTTCGTCGTCTATCAGGGCCATCACGGCGATGCGGGCGCGCATCGCGCGGACGTGATCCTGCCCGGCGCGGCCTATACCGAGAAGAACGGCACCTATGTGAACACCGAGGGCCGGGTCCAGCTCGGCCGCCAGGCGGTGCAGCCGCCGGGCGACGCGCGTGAGGACTGGACCGTCATCCGCGCGCTTGCCGGCGCGGTCGGCGCCGGCCTCGACTATGTGACCCTGGGCGATGTCCGCGCGGCCATGGCCGCCGCGAACCCGGTGTTCGAGCGGGTCGACGCGTTCGCCCCGGCGGACTGGGAGGCCTTCGGCGCGGCGGGTGCGATGGACTCCGCACCTTTCGAGAGCCCCATCGCCAACTATTACATGACCGACCCGATCAGCCGGGCGTCGGAAACCATGGCCGAATGCACCCGCGAGTTCGTCGCGGGCGGCGGCGAGAGGACCGGCACCGATGGTTGATTTCTGGTGGTCATATGGCTGGCCGACGGTCTGGATCGTCATCCAGATCCTGTTCATCGTCGTGCCGCTCCTGGTGGTGGTTGCGTACCTGACCTACGCCGAACGCAAGGTGATCGGCCTCATGCAGCTGCGCATGGGCCCCAACGTGGTCGGGCCGTTCGGCCTGCTGCAGCCCTTCGCCGACGCGCTCAAGCTGATGACCAAGGAATTGATCATCCCGACCGGTGCGAACCGGGTGGTCTTCCTGCTGGCGCCGATGCTCACCTTCATCCTCGCGATGGTCGGCTGGGCGGTCATTCCCGTGGACGAGGGCTGGGTGCTTTCCGACATCAATGTCGGCATCCTCTATCTCTTCGCCATCAGCTCGCTCGGCGTGTACGGCATCATCATGGCCGGCTGGGCGTCGAACTCGAAATACCCGTTCCTCGGCGCGCTGCGCTCCGCGGCGCAGATGGTGTCCTACGAGGTCTCGATTGGCTTCGTGATCATCACCGTGCTGCTCGCGGTCGGTTCGCTTAACCTCACCGACATCGTGCTCGCGCAGCAGGATGTGTGGTTCTTCATCCCGCTCTTGCCGATGTTCATCGTGTTCGTCGTGTCGGCCCTGGCGGAGACCAACCGCGCGCCCTTCGACCTGCCCGAGGCCGAGGCCGAGCTGGTGACCGGCTACAACGTCGAGTATTCGGCGATGGCCTTCGCGCTGTTCTTCCTCGGCGAGTACGCGAACATGGTCCTGATGAGCGGGATGACCGTCATCCTGTTCCTCGGCGGCTGGCTGCCGCCGCTCGACATCGCGATCTTCAACTGGGTGCCGGGCATCGTCTGGTTCGCGCTCAAGGTCTCGGCGATGCTGTTCGTCTTCCTGTGGGTGCGCGCGACGCTGCCGCGCTACCGCTATGACCAGCTCATGCGGCTCGGCTGGAAGGTCTTCCTGCCGGCCTCGCTCCTGTGGGTGGTCGTCACCGCGGGCGCGATCGTCGTGTTCGACTGGTACCCCGGCGTCGTGAACTAGGGAGGCAGAACATGGCCATGCTCGACCGTACAGCCCGTTCGCTTCTCCTGTCGGAGATCGCCGCCGGCCTGTGGCTGACGTTCAAGTATTTCTTCAAGCCGAAGGTGACGCTGAACTACCCCTACGAGAAGGGGCCGATCAGCCCGCGCTTCCGGGGCGAGCACGCGCTGCGCCGCTATCCCAACGGCGAGGAGCGCTGCATCGCCTGCAAGCTGTGCGAGGCGATCTGCCCGGCCCAGGCGATCACCATCGAGGCTGAACCGCGCGACGACGGCTCGCGCCGCACCACGCGTTACGACATCGACATGACGAAATGCATCTACTGCGGCTTCTGCCAGGAAGCCTGCCCGGTCGATGCGATCGTCGAGGGCCCGAACTTCGAGTTCGCGACCGAGACCCGCGAGGAGCTCATGTATGACAAGGAGAAGCTCCTGACGAATGGCGACCGGTGGGAATCCGAGCTGGCGGCGGCGATCTCAGCCGACGCGCCGTACCGGTAGGCGGGGGAGGCTGTCGTGATTATCCAGGCTCTTGCCTTCTACCTCTTCGCGATCGTCACCGTGGCGTCAGGCGTGATGGTGATTTCCGCACGCAATCCCGTGCATTCCGTGCTGTTCCTGATCCTCGCCTTCTTCAACTCCGCGGGTCTGTTCGTCCTGATCGGCGCGGAGTTCCTCGCCATGATCCTGGTCGTGGTCTATGTGGGCGCGGTCGCCGTCCTGTTCCTGTTCGTCGTCATGATGCTGGACATCAACTTCGCCGAACTGCGCGAGGGCTTCCTCCAGTATCTGCCGATCGGCGGGCTGATCGGCCTGATCCTTGCCGCCGAACTGATCCTCATCTTCGGGACCTGGATCGTGGCCCCGGACGCCGGCCAGACCCTCACCGCGCCGGCGCTGCCACCGGACCAGGTGACCAACACCCATGCGCTCGGCCAGATCATCTATACGGACTACATCTACCTGTTCCAGGCGTCCGGGCTGGTTCTGCTGATCGCGATGATCGGCGCGATCGTCTTGACCCTGCGGCACCGCCCCGGCGTGCGCCGCCAGAAGATTTCGGTCCAGGTCTCGCGCCGGCGCGAGGATGTGGTCGAGGTGCGTGACATCTCCACGGGGAGCGGCGCGTGATGCTCGAGATCGGTCTTTCCCATTACCTGACGGTCGGCGCGATCCTGTTCACGCTGGGCATCTTCGGCATCTTCCTGAACCGGAAGAACGTGATCATCATCCTCATGTCGATCGAGCTGATGCTGCTCGCCGTCAACATCAACTTCGTCGCCTTCTCCGCCCATCTCGGCGATCTGGTGGGGCAGGTGTTCGCGATGTTCATCCTGACCGTCGCGGCGGCGGAAGCGGCGATCGGCCTTGCCATCCTCGTCGTCTATTTCCGCAACCGCGGATCGATCGCGGTCGAAGACATCAACATGATGAAGGGCTGACCGGGGCATGATCGAACTCGCCGTCTTCCTGCCGCTCGCCGGTGGTGTGATCGCCGGACTGTTTGGCGCGCGCATGGGCGACCGTGCATCCCAGCTCGTCACGGTGATCCCGATGCTGGTCGCCGCCGTGCTGTCCTGCGTCATCCTGTGGCAGGTCGGCTTCCAGGGCGGCGCGCGCACGGTCGAGCTCTTCACCTGGATTCGCTCCGGCACGCTCGAGCTCGGCTGGTCGCTCAGGGTCGATACGCTGACCGCGGTCATGATGTTCGTGGTCAATGTCGTGTCTTCGATGGTCCATGTCTATTCCGTCGGCTACATGTCCCACGACCCGCACAAGCCGCGGTTCATGGCCTACCTCAGCCTGTTCACCTTCTTCATGCTGGCGCTCGTGACCGCCGACAACTTCGTGCAGATGTTCTTCGGCTGGGAGGGCGTCGGGCTGATGTCCTACCTGCTGATCGGCTTCTGGTTCGGCCGGCCCTCGGCGAACGCCGCCGCGATCAAGGCGTTCGTCGTCAACCGCGTGGGCGACTTCGGCTTCATGCTGGGCATCTTCGGCGTGTTCTTCGCCTTCGGCACCCTCGATTTCGACACCGTGTTTGCCGCTGTGCCGGACGTGGCGGGCCGGACGTTCACGTTCCTCTCCATGGAACTGGATATCGTCACAACCCTCTGCTTCCTCCTGTTCATCGGCGCGATGGGCAAGTCGGCGCAGATCGGCCTGCACACCTGGCTGCCCGACGCGATGGAGGGCCCGACCCCGGTATCGGCCCTGATCCATGCCGCGACGATGGTCACGGCGGGCGTGTTCATGGTGGCGCGCCTCTCGCCGATGTTCGAGTTCGCGCCCGTCGCGCTCACCTTCGTCGCGTTCATTGGCGCGACGACGGCGTTCTTCGCCGCCACGATCGGCCTGACCCAGTGGGACATCAAGCGGGTCATCGCCTACTCGACCTGTTCCCAGCTCGGCTACATGTTCTTCGCCATCGGCGTCGGGGCCTATCCCGCCGCGATCTTCCACCTGATGACCCACGCCTTCTTCAAGGCGCTGCTGTTCCTCGGCGCGGGCAGCGTTATCCACGGCATGGACGACGAGCAGGACATGCGCAAGATGGGCGGGCTCTACCCCAAGATGCGCAAGACCGCGGTCCTCATGTGGATCGGCAGCCTCGCGCTCGCCGGGGTCGGAATCCCGCTGCTCGGGATCGGTTTCGCCGGCTTCTATTCCAAGGACATCATCCTGGAATCGGCCTTCGCGGCGCACACGGGCATGGGCCAGTTCGCCTTCTGGGCCGGCATCGCCGCGGCGCTGATGACGGCCTTCTACTCCTGGCGGCTCCTGTTCCTGACCTTCCATGGCCGCACCCGCGCGGACGAGCACACCTACGATCACGCCCATGAGTCACCGCTGGTGATGCTCGCGCCGCTGTTCGTTCTGGCGGCGGGGGCGCTCTTCTCCGGCGCGCTCGCATACGAGTATTTCGTCGGCCACGAGATGGAGCATTTCTGGGGCTCCTCGATCCTGATGCTCTCCGACATCATCGAGGAGGCCCACCACGTGCCCAAGTGGGTAAAGATCCTGCCGATCGCAATTGGCGTGGCGGGCATCCTCGCCGCCTGGGTCATGTACATGACCCGGCCCGGCTGGCCCGAGCGCGTGGCGACCATGGCGGGCCCCGTTTACCGCTTCGTCTTCAACAAGTGGTTCTTCGACGAGCTCTACGACCGCCTCTTCGTGCGGCCGGCCTTCTATCTCGGGCGCGGTCTCTGGAAATCGGGCGACGGCGCGGTGATCGACGGGGTCGGCCCCGACGGTGTCGCGGCAGCAGCCAGGGACGTGGCGAGCCGCGCGAGCCGGATGCAGTCGGGCTTCGTGTTCCACTACGCCTTCGCGATGCTGATCGGCGTGGTGCTGCTCGCGAGCTGGTTCCTCTTCGGGTTCTTCGGGTAGGGGCGGGCGCATGGTTTCCTTCCCCATTCTGTCGCTGGTCACCTTCCTGCCGCTGGTGGGCGTGCTGTTCATCCTGGCCGCGCGCGGCTCGGAGGAGCAGGTCGCCAACAACGCCCGCTGGGGCGCGCTGTGGACCTCGCTCGCGACCTTCGCGATCAGCCTCTTGCTCTGGATCAACTTCGACCCGACGACCGCGGACTTCCAGTTCGTCGAGAAGGTCGAGTGGCTGCCCGCCTTCGACATCTCCTATCACATGGGGATCGACGGGATTTCGCTGTTCTTCGTGATCCTCTCGACCTTCCTCACGCCGATCTGCGTGCTCGCCTCGTGGAAGGCGATCTCGGTGCGGGTGAAGGAGTACATGATCGCGTTCCTGGTGCTCGAAACCTTCATGATCGGCACCTTCGTCGCGCTCGACTTCCTGCTCTTCTACATCTTCTTCGAAGCCGTCCTGATCCCGATGTTCATCATCATCGGCGTGTGGGGCGGCCCGCGGCGGGTCTATTCGGCCTTCAAGTTCTTCCTCTACACGCTCGCCGGCTCGGTGCTGCTGCTCGCCGCGCTGCTGGCGCTCTACTTCGAGGCCGGCACGACCGACGTCCCGACGCTCATGGGCTTCGACGTGCCCGCCGGGCTCCAGACCTGGCTGTGGCTCGCCTTCTTCGCGTCCTTCGCGGTCAAGATGCCCATGTGGCCGGTGCACACCTGGCTGCCCGACGCCCATGTCGAGGCGCCGACGGCCGGCTCGGTGATCCTCGCGGGCGTGCTCCTGAAGATGGGCGGCTACGGCTTCCTGCGCTTCTCGCTGCCGATCCTGCCGCTGGCGTCCGAGCAGTTCGTGCCGCTGATCTACACCCTGTCGGTGATCGCGATCATCTACACCTCGCTCGTGGCGCTCGCCCAGGAGGACATGAAGAAGCTGATCGCCTATTCCTCCGTCGCCCATATGGGCTTCGTGACCATCGGCATCTTCACCGCCACCCAGCAGGGGATCGACGGCGCGATCTTCCAGATGCTCAGCCACGGCATCATCTCCGCCGCGCTGTTCCTGTGCGTCGGCGTCGTTTACGACCGCGAGCACAGCCGCGAGATCGCCCACTATGGCGGCCTCGTGGAACGAATGCCGAAATTCGCCTTCGTGTTCATGGTGTTCATGCTCGGCTCGGTCGGCCTGCCGGGCACCAGCGGCTTCGTCGGCGAGTTCCTGGTCCTGCTCGGCGCCTTCCAGGACAACACCTGGGTCGCCATGTTCGCCGCGACCGGCGTGATCCTCGGCGCGGCCTACATGCTCTACCTCTACCGGCGGGTCGTCTTCGGCAAGCTCGAGAAGGACTATCTCAAGACGATCATGGACCTCGAGCCCCGCGAGATCGCGATCTTCGCGCCGCTGGTGGTGCTGGTCCTGTGGATGGGCATCTGGCCCGACCCGTTCCTGAGCGTGTTCGACGCCAGCGTCTCGAACCTGCTCGCGAACTATCAGTCGGCCCTGGCGGTGGCTGAGCCGCTCAATCTCGCGGGCCGATAGGCGAAGGGGCGCGGAACATGAACATCGCCATCGAGATTTCCGCCGTCTGGCCGGAACTGTTTGTCGCCGTCGCCGCCATGGTGATGCTGATGTACGGCGCGTTCCGGGGCGAGGAGTCGACCCGCTTCGTGACCTGGGCCGGCGTCCTGGTGATGGTGGTCGCGGGCCTGCTGGTCCTCGCCGGCCCGGCGGACAAGACCACGGCCTTCAACGGCCAGTTCATGGTCGATGCCTTCGCCGTCTTCACCAAGATACTGCTGATCGCCGGCGCGGCGCTCGCCCTGATCCTCGCCCAGCCCTACAACATGCGCGAGGACATCAAGCAGTTCGAGTATCCGATCCTCATGGTCTTCGCCGTCCTCGGCATGATGATGATGGTGTCGGCCAACGACCTGCTGTCGCTCTATGTCGGGCTGGAGCTGCAGAGCCTCGCGCTCTACGTGGTCGCCGCCATCCGGCGCGACAACCTCCGTTCCTCGGAGGCGGGCCTTAAGTATTTCGTCCTCGGCGCGCTCAGCTCGGGCATCCTGCTTTACGGAATGTCGCTCATCTACGGCTTCGCGGGCACCACCGGCTTCGACGGGCTCGCCGCGACCTTCGCCGCCGGTGAGGATGCGCCGGTCGGCGTGATCGTCGGCCTGGTCTTCATCGCCGCCGGTCTCGCCTTCAAGGTCTCGGCCGTGCCGTTCCACATGTGGACGCCCGACGTCTATGAGGGCGCGCCGACGCCGGTCACCGCCTTCTTCGCCATCGCGCCCAAGATCGCCGCCATGGCGCTCTTCGTCCGGGTCATGCTCGAACCCTTCGGCGATCTCGTCGCGGAATGGCAGCAGATCATCTGGTTCATCTCGCTCGCCTCCATGATCCTCGGCTCCTTCGCCGCGATCGTGCAGACGAACATCAAGCGCCTGATGGCCTACTCGTCCATCGGCCATATGGGCTTCGTGCTCGTCGGGCTCGCCGCGGGCAACGAGACCGGCGTCCAGGGCATCCTGCTCTACCTGACGATCTATCTCTTCATGAACATGGGCACCTTCGCCTGCATCCTGGCGATGCGCCGCCAGGGCCGCATGGTCGAGGACATCGACCAGCTCGCGGGCCTCTCCAAGACCAACCCGTATCTGGCCGTGGCGATCGCCGTCTTCATGTTCTCCATGGCGGGCATCCCGCCGCTCGCGGGCTTCTTCGCCAAATTCTACGTCTTCCTGGCAGCGATCGAGGCGGGGCTCTACGTGCTCACGGTGGTGGGCCTGCTGACCAGCGTCGTCGGCGCGTTTTACTATCTGCGCATCGTCAAGCTCATGTATTTCGACGAGCCCGCCGAGGCCTTCGACCGGCCGCTCGGCCGAGAGATCTCGGTCATCGTTACCGTCACGGGCCTGATCACGGTCTTCTTCTTCATCGGCCTGGCGCCGGTCCTGAACGGGGCCGAGGCGGCCGCCGCGGTGCTGTTCTGACCATGTCCGCCCGCCCGGATGTGCCGCCGGGCTGCCATCTGATCGCGAAGGACAGCGTCGGCAGCACCAGCGAGGACGCGCGCGCGCTGGCGGGCGAGTGCGCACCCCATCTGACAATCGTCTGGGCCGGCGAACAGACCGCGGGCCGGGGCCGCCACGGCCGCAGCTGGGCCTCGCCCCCCGGCAATCTCTACCTTTCCATTCTGCTCCGCCCCGACTGCCCGGTGGCCGACGCGCCGCAGCTCGGCTTCGTGGTCGGCGCCGCCATGGCCCGGGCCGTGCGCCACGTCGCGGGTGCCCCCGTGGAACTCAAATGGCCCAACGACCTGCTGCTCGGCGGCGGGAAGCTCTCCGGCATCCTTTTGGAAAGCGCGGCTCGCCCCGACGGCGCGCTCGACTGGGTGATCGCCGGGATCGGCGTGAACGTCGACAGCAAGCCCGACGTGCCCGGGGCCACCAGCCTCCGCGCTGCCGGCCACGATGTCGCGGTCGCGTCCCTGCTGGAAGCCTTCCTGGCCGGGCTCGTCGACCTCCTCGGCATCTGGGCTCGCGACGGCTTCGATCCCATCCGCGCCGCCTGGTCGGCGCTGGCCCTGGGGCAGGGGACGGAAGTCTCCGTGAAACTCCCGGCGGGCGAGCGCCGCGGCACCTTCGCCGGCATCGACGCGACCGGGAACCTGGTCCTCGAAAGTGATGGGGCCACGGAACATATTGCGGTCGGGGATGTTTTCCCGCTAAGCACGGTCTCCCATTCTGACGGGGCGGGAGACACCTGATGCTGCTCGCGGTTGATTGCGGTAATACCAACACCGTTTTCGCGGTCTTCGACGGGGACACCCAGCGCGGCCAGTGGCGGATCGCGACCAATCCCCAGCGCACGGCCGACGAATATGCGGTCTGGCTGACCCAGCTCATGTCGCTGCGTGGTCTGAAGGTGGACGACATCGACCACGCCATCGTCACCACCGTGGTGCCGGGCACCCGGCGCAATCTCGACACGCTGCTGGATGCCCATTTCGGCGTCACGCCGCTCGTCGTCCGCGACCCGCATGTCGATCTCGGCATCGAGATCCTGATCGACCGGCCCGAACAGGTCGGCGCCGACCGGCTGGTCACCGCCGTGGGCGCGCATCTGCTGCACCCGCAGGACCTGATCGTGCTCGATTTCGGCACCGGCACCACCTTCGACGTCATCGACGACGCCGGGAATTTCCGCGGCGGCGTCATCGCCCCGGGCATCAACCTCTCCGTCGAGGCGCTCTACATGGCCGGCGCCCTCTTGCCGCGCGTGAACATCGAGAAACCCGAAAAGGTCATCGGCGACGCCACGGTGCCGGCCATGCAGTCCGGCATCTTCTGGGGCTATGTCTCGATGATCGAGGGCATGATCCCGCGCATCGCCGGGGAATACGGCAAGCCGGTGAAGGTCGTCGCCACCGGCGGGCTCGCGCCGCTCTTCGCCGACGTCACCGACGTGATCGACACGACCGAACCCGATTTGACCCTCACCGGCCTGCGCGAGATCGCCCGGCGCAACGGGATCGCCTGACGGCGCGTCCCCCGAAGGATTTCCATGATACCCGGTCCCGACGAAGTCCTCTTCGTGCCCCTCGGCGGCACGGGCGAGATCGGCATGAATTTGAACGTTTACGGCCATGACGGCGCGTGGATGATCGTCGATTGCGGCGTCACCTTCGGCGACCCGGCGTACCCCGGCGTCGACGTGATGACCGCCGACCCCACCTTCATCGAGGACCGGCGCGACAGGCTCGCGGGCCTGCTGGTCACCCACGCCCATGAGGATCATGTCGGCGCCGTCGCCCATCTCTGGCCGCGCCTGCGCTGCCCGGTCTACGCGACCCCCTTCACCATGGCGGTCCTGCGCCGCAAGCTCGAGGAGGCGGGGATCGCCGGCAAGGTGCCGCTCCACGAGGTGGATTTGGGCGGCGACGTCTCCATCGGCCCGTTCGATCTCACCCTCGTGACGCTCACCCATTCGATCCCCGAGCCCAACGGCGTCGTCATCCGCACCCCCGCGGGCACGATCTTCCACACCGGCGACTGGAAGCTCGACCCCGACCCGCTGGTCGGCGAGACCACCGACGAGGCGGCGCTCCGCGAGATCGGCGCCGCCGGCGTGCTGGCGATGATCGGCGATTCCACCAACGCCACCGTCGAGGGCGCGGCCGGCTCCGAGGCGGAGGTCCGCGACAGCCTGATGGATCTGATCGGCGATTTCCCCGAGCGCGTGACCTTCGCCTGCTTCGCCAGCAACATCGCCCGGGTCCAGACCGTCGCCGAGGTCGCCCACGCCCACGGCCGCGCCGTCGGGCTCGTCGGACGCTCCCTGTGGCGCATGACCGACGCGGCCCGCGCGACGGGATATCTCCGCGACCTGCCGCCCTTCGTCCGCGAGGACGAGGCGATGCTGCTCCCCCGCGACAAGGTGGCGCTCATCTGCACCGGCAGCCAGGGCGAGCCCCGCGCGGCCCTCTCGCGGATCGCCCGCGACGACCACCCGAACATCACCCTCGACGACGGCGACACGGTGATCTTCTCCTCGCGCATCATTCCCGGCAACGAGGTGCCCATCGGGCGGCTCCAGAACCAGCTCACCTCCATGGGCGTTCGGGTCATCACCGAGAATGATCATTTCGTGCATGTGTCCGGCCATCCGGCGCGGGACGAGCTCCGCCAGATGTATCAGTGGATCCGGCCCCACATCGCCGTGCCGGTTCATGGCGAGGCGCATCATCTGCGCGCCCATTCCGAGCTCGCCCGGGAGTGCCAGGTGCCCCACACCCCGATCATCGAGAATGGCGGCGTGCTGCGCCTGCACCCCGACGGCCCGGAGATCTGCGGCCAGGTCCAGGCCGGCCGCCTCGCGGTCGACGGGCATGACCTGATCCGGCTCGACGACAAAAATCTCCGCGAGCGCAACCACATGCTCTGGAACGGCGCGGCGACGCTCACGCTCGTCGTCGACCGCAAGGGCTACGCGGTGTCGGAGCCCCAGCTCTCCGCGCCCGGGCTTCTGGCCGACACGGACGAGGACTATGATCTCATGGACGACGTCATCGACGATGTGCTCGATGCCCTGTCGGATTTGAAGGCAAACGAGCGGCGCGACGACGACAAGCTGAGCGAGCGCCTGCGGCGCACCGTGCGCCGCAGTTTCCGCGACCGGCGGGGCAAGAACCCGAAGACCGAGATACACTTGGTCCGGCTCGACGATTAAAGGCACGACTGGAGGCACGAATGCAGGAGAGACGCCCATGATCGGACGCCTGAACCATGTGGCCATCGTCGTGCCCGACCTGGGCGCGGCCGCGGCGGTCTACCGCGACACCCTCGGGGCAAACGTCTCCGATCCCGTCGACCTGCCGCTCCACGGCGTGACGACGGTCTTCGTCGAGCTGCCGAACACCAAGATCGAGCTGCTACACCCGCTGGGCGCGGAGTCCCCGATCGCGCCCTTCCTCGAGAAGAACCCGTCGGGCGGCATGCACCATGTCTGCTACGAGGTGGACGACATCCACGCCGCGCGCGATCGCCTCGTGGCCGAGGGCGCGCGCGTCCTGGGCGACGGCGAGCCGAAGCCCGGCGCCCATGACAAGCCCGTGCTGTTCCTGCATCCGAAGGATTTCTGCGGCACCCTCGTCGAACTCGAACAGGTCTGACGCAAGATGAACCCCGTCACCGCCGTCGTCGTCTTCATCATGATCTGGTGGCTCACCCTGTTCACGGTCCTGCCCTGGGGCGTGCGCCGCACCGAGAATCCGGAGGAGGGGCATGACCAGGGCGCGCCCGCGCGCCCGATGCTCATGCGCAAGCTCCTGATCACCACGGGGATCACGCTGGTGGTGTTCGGTGTGTTCTACCTTGTGGTCGAGAAGAGCGGGCTGTCGCTCCGGGAGCTCGCGGAGCGGTTTGCGTTGTAGGGGCGGGTTTCAGGCGCCAAAGAACTCCGCCACCGCGGCCAGCATCACCACCAGCCAGGGCGGCAGCCGCCAGAAGGCGAGCAGTACCACCGCGACGACCACCGTCGCGAAGTCCGACGTGTCGCGCACGCTCGACGTCCAGACCGGGGTGAACAGCACGGCGAGCAGCAGGCCCACCACGGCGGCGTTCACGCCGGAGAGCGCGGCGCGGATCCGGTCGCGCGACCGCAGCGCGTCCCAGAAGGGCAGGGTCGCGCCGAGCAGCAGGAAGGA
>JAYQGE010000021.1:0-60700 GCA_038140435.1 Rhodospirillaceae bacterium
TTCAAACTCTGGCTCGTCACAGTTCTCTTCAAATGACCCAACGCTATATCGAGGTCAGTGAGGATGCGATGAAGAAGGTGGTGGGGTGAGTTGGATACCCTGCTCACCGCTTCCTCAACGCCTATCCGGTCTAAGAGCGGATAAAAACCGCCAAGGACAATTGGATGCTGAGAAGCAGGCTTATGCCTGTTCGAGGTACGGGAGGCGCTAGCCAATCTGGCTTCCCAATCGCGTCTGCGTGGTTTAGACATAGCCGCGCTGGAGAGGTGCTAGAGTGGTTGAATAGGTCGGTCTCGAAAACCGATGTGCGTGTAAGCGTACCGTGGGTTCGAATCCCACCCTCTCCGCCAGCGCTCTCAATATTCACCCAGACCGACCTACCTACTTACCTACCTACTTGTTGAAAAAACTCTTATTTTATAAGGGTTTATCGATATATCATAGGTCTCGAAAACCGTTGTGCGTTTACGCGTACCGAGGGTTCGAATCCCTCCCTCTCCGCCATTATTTCTGAAAGCCGGGCGTTCGAACCCACGGATATCATCAAATTTCGGGCGCGCGGTCCTTGTCCGGGACGGTTCGTTACACTAGATAAAATTGGTTCGCGGGCCCGGAGGCGGTCCCGCAACTCCCGGCCGGCGACACCCGTCGCCGCGCGACTGCCGAGAACGCGGAAAACGCGATCGTCCCGCGACGGCCCGGCGCACGAAAGACCGCAAGAAGCGGCGTGCGCGAAGCCGACGCACTAGACTACGGTGTCGATGTCCGGGGGGATGGGAGGAACATACGACCGATGCTTGCCGCTACGCTTGCACCTTTCGTTCTGGGCGTCTGCGCGCCGATGGTGCGCCGGATCGCCGGCGACCAAGTCGGCTGGGTGCTCGCCGTGCTGCCGGCCGCGCTGACCGTCTATTTCGCACAGTTCCTCGGGCCCGTCGCGGCGGGCGAGACCCTCTCCTTCTCGACGGAATGGATCCCCGCGCTGGGCATCTCCCTGTCCTTCTATGTCGACGGGCTGAGCCTGCTGTTCGCGCTTCTGATCAGCTTCATCGGCACCTTCATCGTCCTCTACGCCGGCGCCTACCTGAAGGGCCATGCCGATCTCGGCCGGTTCCTGATGTTCCTCCTGATGTTCATGGGCTCGATGCTGGGGCTCGTGCTGTCGGACAACGTGGTCACCCTGTTCGTCTTCTGGGAACTGACCTCGATCACCTCGTTCCTGCTTATCGGCTTCAACCATGACAAGGCCCGCTCGCGCCGCGCCGCGCTGCAGGCGCTGGTGGTCACCGGCGGCGGCGGCCTGGCGCTCCTCGCAGGGCTGCTGCTGATGGCCCAGGCGGGCGGCGCCATGGAGCTCTCGACGCTGCTTGCCGACGGCGACGTGCTGCGCGAGCATCCCTGGTACCTGGCGATCCTCATCCTGGTGCTCTGTGGCGCGTTCACGAAGTCGGCCCAGGTGCCGTTCCATTTCTGGCTGCCGAACGCGATGGAAGCACCGACGCCGGTCAGCGCCTACCTGCATTCCGCCACCATGGTGAAGGCCGGGGTCTATCTGCTGGCGCGAATGAACCCGGGGCTCGGCGGGACCGAGGTCTGGCATGTCGTGCTGATGGTCTTCGGCGGCGCGACGCTGATCGCCGGCGCCATCCTCGCGCTGCGCAACACAGACCTGAAGCTGATGCTCGCACAGACGACGGTTGCCAGCCTCGGACTACTGGTCTTCCTGATCGGCATCGGCGAGCACTATGCGATCCAGGCGGCGATGGCCTACCTGTTCGCCCACTCGATGTTCAAGGGCGCACTGTTCATGGTCGCAGGCTCGGTCGACCACGGGACCGGCACGCGCGACCTGCACCGCCTGTCCGGCCTCGGCCGCATCATGCCCTTCACCGCGACGGCCGGCGCGCTTGCCGCACTGTCCATGTCCGGGCTGCCGCCCTTCTTCGGCTTCATCGCCAAGGAATGGGTCTACAAGGGGACCCTCGAGGGCGGCCTGCCGCTCATCCTGACCGCGGTCGCGATCACCGGCAACGCGCTGATGTTCGCCGTGGCGTTCCTCGTCGGCTTCAAGCCGTTCTTCGGGAAGCCGGGCGACACGCCTCACAAACCCCACGAGGGCACGCTGGGCCTGTGGATCGGCGCCCTGACGCTGGCCGTGCTCAGCCTGTTCTTCGGCCTGTTCAGCAACATTTCCGAGAGCCTGTTCGTCGGCCCCGCCGCCATCGCGGTCGCCGGGCACACGATGGTGGTCGATCTCTACCTGTGGGGCGGCTTCAAGGCCCCGGTGGTCGCCAGCATCATCACCGTTGCCTTCGGCGCGCTGCTGTTCTGGCAGGGCCGGCGCGCGAGCGACGCGCTGGCGCGGCTGGTCGACCCACTCTGGGGGCCCGACAAGGGTTACGACCAGTTCATGGATGCCATCATCGCCTTGGCCCGCGGCGTCTCGGGCGTGCTGCAGACCGGAATCCTGCGGCGCTACATGCTGATCACCTTCCTGGTGCTGGCGGCCGCAGTCGTGCTGCCCCAGTTGTTCGACGGGATCGGCATCGCCTTCCAAACCCCGCCCGTGGACCTGCTGGTCTGGTCGGTCGCGCTGCTCACGCTGGGCGGCGGCCTGGCGGTGGTGCTCATCCGTTCACGGCTGATCGCAATCATGTCCATGGGCATCATGGGCACCGGCGTCGCGTTCATCTTCCTGCTGTTCGGCGCACCGGACCTCGCCTTCACCCAGCTGATGGTCGAGACCCTGTCGGTGGTGATCCTCGCCCTGGTGATCACACGCCTGCCGGTGTTCGGGTCGGACCACCGCAGCCCGCTGCAGGTCACCCGCGACGCCACCATCGGCGTGGCGGTCGGTGGAGCCCTGGCGGCGCTGCTGCTGACAATCACGGGGGCGCCGCTCGACATCGGCCTGAGCACCTATTTCGGGGAACGCAGCTACACGGAAGCCTTCGGCCGCAACATCGTGAACGTGATCCTGGTCGATTTCCGCGCACTCGACACGCTGGGCGAGATCGCGGTGGTCACCATCGCCGGCGTGTCCGTGCTGGCCCTGTACGCGATCACCGGGGGCGACGGTGCGGATGAAACGACCACCAGCGACGCGGACAAGACACCATGAACTCCTTGATCCTGCGAACCGCGACCCCGTTGCTTGCCGGCCTGATGCTTCTGTTCTCGGTCTACGTGCTGCTGCGCGGCCATAACGAGCCGGGCGGCGGTTTCATCGGCGGTCTGATCGGCGCGTCTGCCTTCGCGATCTATGCCATCGCCGAGGGCCTGGCCGCCGCACGCCGCGCGCTCGTGGTCCAGCCGATTGCGATCGCAGGCACCGGCCTGCTGCTCGCCGCGCTCAGCGGGCTGGTGTCGATCCTGAACGGCGGTGCATTCCTGACCGGCCAGTGGTGGTTCCCGTCCTTCGCCCCGGACATGAAGTACGCCTCCACGGTCGTGCTGTTCGACGTTGGCGTGTATCTGGTCGTGGTCGGCGCGATCGCCGGCATCGCCTTCGCCCTCGAGGGACGCGAATAGTGGAATCGATGCTCGCCATACTCGTCGGCCTGCTGTTCGCGATCAGCGTTTACCTGCTGCTGTCGGGCTCGCTGATCCGGCTTATCCTGGGCGTGTTCGTCCTGGGCAACGCGACTCACCTCCTGATTTTCGTATCCGGACGGCTGACACGCGAGAGCCCGCCGCTGATCGACAAGGGACTGAAAGTCGCGGAAGCAGGCATCGCCAACCCGCTGCCCCAGGCGCTGATCCTGACAGCCATCGTGATCAGCTTCGCGCTGTTCGCCTTCCTGCTGGTGCTGTCCCGCCGGGCCTACCGGACCCTCGACACCGTCGATACCGACGAGATGCGGATCGCCGAGCCCGAACCGGATGCACCGCCGATGCGAGGCCGGGATGTCTGAGATGGCAGCATGGCTCGTTGTCTGGCCGATCGCGATTCCGCTGATCGGTGCGTCGCTCGCGATCGCGCTCTGGGGACGCCCCAACGCTCAAAGCGCGATCGGGCTGATCGCGATCACCTTGCAGCTCGTGGCAAGCCTGGCGCTTCTCGGACATGTCTGGACGAACGGGCCCGTCGCGATGTCCATGGGCGGATGGCCCGCCCCGTTCGGGATCGCGATGGCCGCCGACACGCTGGGCGCGGGTCTCACCGCCGCCGCCAGCGCCGTCGCCCTGGCAATCCTGGTGTATGGCCTCGGCGCCACCGACATCGAGCACCGGCGCGCCGGCATCATCCCGCTGCTCCTGGCGCTGGTGATGGGCGTCGCCGGCGCGTTCCTGACCGCCGACATCTTCAATCTCTATGTCTGGTTCGAGATCACGCTGATCTCGTCCTTCGGCCTGATGGTTCTGGGCGGCCGGCGCGAGCAGCTCGACGGCGCCGTGAAGTACGCCTTCCTCAACCTGCTTGCGACGACGCTCCTGCTGATCGCCATCGCGCTGCTCTACGGGATGACCGGCACGTTGAGCATGGCCGATCTGTCGGGCAAGGTCGCGGCCCTGCCGACCGATGCCCCGATCGAGACCATCGCGCTCCTCTTCCTCGTTTCACTGGGCATGAAGTCCGCGCTGTTCCCGCTGCATTTCTGGTTGCCGGCCGCCTATCACACGCCGCTGCCGACCGTGTCGGCGATCTTCGCGGCCCTGCTGACCAAGGTCGGCATTTACTCGCTGGTGCGCGTGTTTATGATCGTGTTCCCCGAGAGCGGGGAGATCGCCCGCGAGGCGATGGTCTGGGTGGCGGTTGCGACCATGATCGTGGGCGCGCTGGGGGCGTTGGCCGAAACCGATATCCGCCGTGTGGTTTCGTACACCGTCATCAGCGGCGTCGGGGTCATGGTTGGCGGCCTGGCCATCGGCAGCGAGCTCGCGCTGCTCGGCACCACCTTCTATGTCATTCACTCGATCATCGTGTCGGCCGCGCTGTTCATGGCCGCGGGCATGGTGGCGCGGGCCGGCGGCGGCACCCGGATCGCCGACCTCGCGGGGCTCTACAAGGGTGCGCCCTTCCTCTCCGTGGCATTCCTGATCAGCGGGCTGTCGCTCGCCGGCGTTCCGCCGCTGGCCGGCTTCTGGCCGAAGGTGTACCTGGTCCGGGCAGGCCTGGAAGCGGGCGAGTATGCCATCGTCGCCGGCGTCCTCGTCTCCGGCTTCCTGACCCTGATGCTGATCGGACGGATCTTCGCACTCGTTTTCTGGCGCGAGGCGGCAGACGGGGCACAGGCCATCGCAAGCTCCGACGACGGCGGCGCCGTGCTGAAGGGCGCGCTCGGTGCACTGGCGGCTCTTACCTTCGTCATCGGCATCTACGCCGCGCCGGTCGCCAACCTGTCCGCGCGCGCTGCTGCGGAACTGCTGGCACCCGACGCGTATATCGAAGCGGTGCTCGAAAGGCCGGCGCAGGCCGGCGCGCCAGACTCTGACAGCATGGAGGCGTCGCGATGAACCTTTTGGTCGTCAACATCGTGCTGGCGCTGATCTGGGGCGTGGTCACCAACAGCTTCTCGCCCAGCAACCTGGCATTCGGTTTCGTCCTCGCCTACCTGTGCCTGTGGCTCGTGCGCGAGCGGTTCGACCAGCATGACTTCTACAAGCCATTCCGCATCCTTCGACTCGCCGCGCTGTTCGTCTACGAGCTGGCGCTTTCGGGCTACCGGGTCGCGCGCGACACGCTCTCGCCGCGCATGGAGTTCCGGCCGGCGATCGTCGCCTTCCCGCTGGAACTCGAAAGCCCGCTGGGCATCATGTTGCTCGCCAACCTGATTACCCTCACCCCCGGCACCCTCAGCGTCGATGTTTCGACAGACCGTTCGACGCTGTACATACACGCGATGGATGTCGACGACGCGGACGCACTCCGGGCCGACATCCGCAACGGGTTCGAGCGCCGGATTCGCGAGGCGCTGGAGTAGGGCCATGGAAGAATTCGGCGCACGCTTCCTCGACGGATCGATCATCTTCGCCTACGGGGCGATGATCATCTCCTTCGCGCTGACGGTATTCCGCCTGTTGCGCGGGCCGACCCCGTCCGACCGGGTGGTCGCCCTCGACATGCTGGCGCTGCTTGGGATCGGTTTCATCGGGCTCTTCTCGATCTCCACCGGAGAGTATGCGTTCCTCGACGTGGCGATCGCGCTGGCGCTGGTCGGTTTTCTCGCGACGGTGGCCTTCGCACGCTATGTCTACAAACGCGCGCTCGACGAGCACCACAAGCACCCACCCGTCGACCCGGGAGACGGCGCATGATCGATCTCGTTGCCGGTATCGTCATCCTGATCGGGGCGCTGTTCTCGCTGATTGCGGGTATCGGGCTCTTTCGCCTGCCGGACATCTTCGTGCGCATGCACGCCGCGACAAAGGCGGGCACCCTCGGGGCAGGGCTCGTCCTGCTGGCGATCGCGGTCGATTCCCAGGATATCGGGGTCGTCACCCGCGCCATCGCGGGTCTGGTCTTCCTGCTGCTGACCGCGCCTGTGGCCGCGCACCTGCTTGGCCGCGCCGCCTACCTGTCGCAGGCTGAACTCTGGTCGGAGACCAGCATCGACGAACTCGCGGGCAAGTATGACGCGGACGGGCGGCGGCTGGCCGGTACTCCGGCGTCCCGCCTGCAGTCCGGAACCGACGACAACGCCAACCCCGGCTGATCCGCGCGGCGCCTGACGCCGGCGCCGCAATCAAGGTCCGGCGGACATCACGCTCGAATTCAGCGCGCCGGGCCGCCGATGTGTCCCGCGAAGAAGGCGAACACCTTCTCCCACCCATCCAACGCCTGGTCGGGCCGGTAACGTTCGTTGTGCCAGTTGAAGAAGGCGTGGCCGGCCCCGTCGTAGCGGTGGAAGGCGTAGTCCTTGCCATACTGCTTCAGCGCCGCCTCGATGGCATCGACCTGGGCGGCGTCCGGGTTCGGGTCGTCGTTGCCGAACAGGCCCAGGAGCGGCACCGTGATGTCGGCGGTCATCTCGATGGGCGGCACCGGCTGGTTGTCGTTGGGCTCGGCCGGCGGGGCGGTCACGTTACCGCCCCAGCAATCGACCGCGCAGTCGAGCGTGGGCATCTTCGCCGACGCCATGTAGGCGACCCGCCCGCCCGAGCAGAAGCCGATCATCCCGACCTTGCCGTTGGACGACTTCAGGTCGCGCAGCCAGCGCTCGCCACCGCCCAGATCGCCGAGCACCTGCGCGTCCACCTGGCCGCCCGATGCGCGCACGGCGGCGGAGCGTTCCTGTGCCGTCGCGCCCTCGTAGCGCGAATGCAGGTTGGGCGAGATGACGTTGTAGCCCCGCGACGCGATCTTTCGGACGACCTCGCGGGTCCACTCGTCCCAGCCGGGCATGTGGTGACACACGAGCACCCCGGGGAACGGTCCGTCGCCCAGGGGCCGGGCGGCATACCCCTCGATCAGTTCGTACTCGTATCCGTAGATGCGGACGATCTCCGCGAGCATGGCTTCGTTCTGCACGGCGCTTCCCCCTTGTTTGTTGCCGGACATCTTAACCGCACACATGCGGGGTGCGCAGGACACTTCGGTCCATTAGTCTGGAGCGAACAGAAAATCTGCCCGTTATGGGCAGCGGTAGCCCGAAGAAGGAACCCACGCCATGGCCCGACCCGTCATACTCGCCTGCGCCGTCACGGGATCCGCCGATTCCACAGACATGAATCCCGCCGTGCCGGTCACGCCCGAGGAGATCGCCAACGAGGCGATCGCCGCCAACAAGGCCGGGGCCGCGATCGCGCATATTCATGTGCGCAACCCCGAAACCGGCAAGGCCAGTACCAAACTCGAATACTATGCCGAGGTCGTCGCGCGAATCCGGGATTCGGGATCTCCGGTGATCATCAACCTCACCACGGGGCCAGGCGGTCGTTTCGTTCCCGACCCCGCGGACCCGATGACGGCCGGTGCGACGAGCGCCATGTTCACCGCCGAGCAACGCGTCGAGCATGTCGTGACGCTCAAGCCGGATATCTGCTCGCTCGATGTCGCCTCGATGAACTTCGGGGAATGGAACATGGTCAACTCCCCGGCGATCCTGCGGCACATGGCGCGCATGATCCAGGACGTCGGCGTGAAGCCCGAACTCGAGGTGTTCGACACCGGCCATGTGCGCCTCGCGGCACAGATGTGCGCCGACGGGGACATCGCGGACCCGATCCCGCTGTTCCAGTTCTGCCTCGGAATTTCCTGGGGCGCGCCCGCTTCCCGCGAGGCCATGGCGCTGATGCGTGACCTGGCGCCCGAAAATGCCGTCTGGGCCTCGTTCGGCATCTCGCGCCACGAGATGCCCATGGTGGAAACAGCCACCCAACTGGGCGGCCATTGTCGCGTCGGCCTCGAGGACAATCTCTATATTGCCCGCGGCGAGCTTGCCTCGGGCAACGCGCAGCTCGTCGAGCACGCGGTCGGCATCATCCGGTCACAGGGCGAGGACATCGCCACGGTGGAACAGGCGCGCGAGATACTCGGTCTGAGCGACTAGGACTCCGACCCCATCGCGGCGATCACCGCATCGGTCATTTCCGCGCTCGTCGCCGTCCCGCCCAGATCGCCGGTCCGCACGTCGCCCCCACCGAGCACATCGAGGACGGCGCGCTCGACCGCGTCGGCGCTGTCGTCCTCTCCGAGATAGCGCAACATCATCGCCGTGGTCAGGATCGTCGCACAGGGGTTGGCGATGCCCCGTCCGGCGATGTCCGGCGCGGTCCCGTGGACCGGCTCGAAATAGGCCCAGCGCTCGCCGATGCACGCCGACGCCGCGAGGCCGAGACCGGCCGCCAGCCCGGCGGCCACGTCCGACAGGATGTCACCGAACACATTCGTCGCGAGGATCACGTCGTAGCGCCCGGGCTCGCGAATGAGTTCCATGGCACAGGCATCGACGTTGCGGGTCTCGTATTCAATGTCGGGATACTCCCGGGCAATCCCGGCGCAGACATCGAGGAACAGCCCGTCCGAGAGCTTCAGCACGCCGACCTTGTGGACGGCCGTCACCCGGGTCGGCTTGCTGGCGTCGGCGCGCGCAGCCTGGCGCGCGCGCGCTTCGTTGAAGGCCATGCGCGCAGCCCGCTCCGACGCGGACCGGGTCACCACGCGGATCGCATAGGCCGTGTCGTCGTCGGCCATATACTCTTCGCGGGAATAGAGCCCCTCGGTAACTTCCCGCACGACCACGCAGTCGATCTCGTCCGACGGCGACGGCACCCCGGCAATCACCCGCGAGGGCCGGATGCTCGCCGCCACCTCGAGCCCGATCCGCAGGCCTCCCAGCGGATCGCCGCCATGGGGCGGTATCTGCGCGACGTCCATCGCGCCGACCAGCACGGCATCGGCAGCCCGCGCCGCGTCCAGCGTCGCATCCGGCAGCGAATGTCCGGCCTCGAGGAACGTGCCGTGACCCGCGGGATGATACGCCCATTCGAACCCCGGGCCGCCCCGCTCGCCGAGCGCGTCGAGCACCCGGCGCGCGCATTCGGTGACCTCGGGCCCGATACCGTCGCCCGGCAGCATGCAGATGTTGTAGAAACCCGTCATGGCGATCAGTCTCCCCGCGCGAACGCATCAGCATGGTCGGCGATGAATTCCTCGAGGGTCCGCGCCGGATGCCCGGCGACCTCGGCGGTTACGTTCGTGACGTAGGAATACGCACCGTTCGCGGCGAACCCGATCATCTTCACCTGATGCTCGATCAGCCAGGGCGGCAACCCGCGCGCCGTTACGATCTGCTCCCACGTATCGACCGGGACAGTCTCGTAGCGGATGTCCCGCCCGAGGACGCGGCTGAAGGTTTCGGCGACATCGTCGAGGCTGACGGCGGCTCCGGTCTGGTAGTAGCCCTCGCCGTCATGCTTTCCGTCTTCCGCAAGGACCACCGCGGCCAGGTCCGCCACATCGCGCGGGTCCGTCATGCTCATGGTCACGTCGCGCGGGATCGCGCTGGTGAACACGTCTCCCTCCTTCAGCCCGGCGGCGAGATACTGGAGGTTCGTCATGTAGAAGTTCGGGCGCAGGAACGTGTAGCGCAGACCGCAGGCGGCGATCTTCGCCTCCAGGGCCTTGTGGGCCTCGGGAATGGGCGCCGGTGAATCGATATTGCCGGAGAGCTTCACGATCCGCGCGCAGCCCGCCCCGACCGCCGCCTCGATCGCGTTGGTCTGCTGCGCCTCCAGCACCGGGCTGTGGCCCGAGTTCAGATACAGCGTGTGCACGCCCGCGAGGGCATCGTCGAAGGATGCGCGGTCGTCCAGGTCGGCGGCGACCAGATCCGCGTCGCCAAGTGCAGCACCAAGCATTTCGCGGGCGCGGTCCACGTCGCGCACCAGGTAGCGGACCTTGAGCCCACGCTCGGCAAGCCGCGACGCGAGGTGTCGTCCGGTCACGCCGGTCACGCCGGTGACCGCAATCAGTTCTGTTCCCATATCTCCGCCCCCAAATCCACCGCCGTCAACGAGCACGCGAATTGATCAATCGATCATGCTTTGGTGATCATGCCGATGATCGTCTCGCATTCCATGATGTAACGGCATCCGGACGCGGAAGACAATCGAACGACCGATGGTGTTCCCCGGGAGAATTTGTGCATGCCCTCAACACGGACCTTTGCGGCGCTCATCTCGGGCACCTTCCTCGCATTCGGCATACTGCTCGCGAACCCGGCGGCGGCCGGGAACGAAGTTCTCATCAACAACTACCTGCCGCCACCCCACCCGTTCCAGACGGAGATCGTCGTGCCCTGGATCGAGGATGTCACCCGGGTAACCGGCGGCGCTGTCGTGCCGAAGCTCTCGGCTTCGGCGATCGCCCCACCCCCGCAGAACTGGCAGACCGTCACCCGCGGTGTGGCGGATGTCGTCCTCATGGCAAACCTGTTCGCGCCGAAGCAGATACAGCTTCCGATGATCGCCGAGATTCCGCTCAATTCCGGCTCTTCGGCGAAGACGTCCATGGCCCTGTGGGCCGCGCACGAGAAATACTTCGCCGCGGCCAATGAATATGACGGTGCGGTTCTTCTCGGCTCCTTCTCGTTGACACCGAGCGTCATCCACAGCGCAAGCGGCCCGATCACCAGCCTCGACGAGCTCAAGGGTTACAGGCTACGCGCCTCGCCGGGCATTGCTGCCAACCTGCTCAGGCAACTCGGCGCGGAGCCGGTCGTGTCCGGGCCGTCGCAGATTTTCGACCTGGTTTCATCGGGCAAAGTCGACGGGGTCGCCGTTCCGGCTCACGGGCTGCCCGCCTTCCGGATACAGCCCTATATCAGGGCCGCAACGACCTTCCCCGGCGGCCTGTCCAACACGAGCTTTTCCCTGCTCATGAACAGGTACAAGTGGGAAAGCCTGACTGCGAAACAGCAGGAGCAGGTAATGCGCGTCTCCGGCCGATACATCTCGGCGAAGGGTCCCGGCATGGACCGGATCGCCGACGGCGCTCTGGAGAAACTGAAGGACGACGGCGGGCTGGTGGTCGAGGCCGAGGCAAACGGCATCGCGGTGATCCGCAAGTTCGCCGAACAATTGGAAGCCGACTGGATCGCGACCGCTAACGCCAAGGGCATCGACGGTCGCGCGGCGTTCGCCTACTTCCGCAATCAACTCAAGTAGCGGCCGGCGCAAGTCCCTCCTTCTCGAGCAGCGCGTCCACCGTCGGCAGCTTGCCGCGGAAGGCCACATATGCGTCCTCGGGGTCCATGGATCCGCCCGAGGCATAGATATGCTCCCGGAGCCGGCGTGCCGTCACTTCATCGAACGGATCGCCCGCTTCGGTGAACGCGCCGAAAGCATCCGCGTCGAGCACGCCGGACCACATGTAGGAGTAGTAACCGGCCGAGTATCCGTCGCCCGAGAACACATGCGCAAAGTGCGGCGTTGCGTGGCGCATCACGATCTCCGGGGGCATCCCGAGAGACTCCAGGACATCCGCCTGGAACGCCGCGGGATCGATGTCCGCCGCCGCATCCGGTCCGAGCGCGTGGAACGCCATGTCGACGATCGCGGAGGAGGTGAATTCCACATTCGCGAATCCCTTGTTGAACTTTTCCGCCGCGCGAAGCTTCTCCAGCAGCGCCGCGGGCATGGGCTCGCCCGTTTCGTGATGGACGGCGAAGCGCCGGAGCACATCGGGAACCGTCAGCCAGTGCTCGAAGAGCTGGGACGGCAGTTCCACGAAGTCGCGGCTCACCGAGGTGCCCGAGATCGACGGGTAGGTGACGTCCGACAGCATGCCGTGCAGCGCATGGCCGAATTCGTGGAACAGCGTCCGCGCGTCGTCCATCGTGATCAGCACCGGTTCGCCCGCCGCCGCCTTGGCGAAGTTCATGACATTCACCACGATCGGGATCTGGTGTTCGTCGCCCTCCTCTCCGGCCAGCCGATGCTGGTCCTGGAACGAGCTCATCCAGGCGCCCGAGCGCTTGCTCGACCGCGCGAAATAGTCGGCGAGAAACAGCGCGATCCGATGGCCATCGGCATCGAGCACCTCGAACACCCGCACATCGGGATGATATGCCGTAACGTCCGGATGGTGTCGGAAGCTGATCCCGAAGAGCCTACCGGCCGTGTCGAACGCCGCCTCGATCATTCGTTCGAGCTGCAGATAGGGCTTGAGTTCGGCCTCGTTCAGGTCGAAGCGCGCGGCCCGCTGCTTCTCCGCATAGTGCCGCCAGTCCCAGGGCGCAACCGGATGATTGTGTCCCTCCGCCGCGATCAGGCCCGCCAGGTCGCGGGCTTCCTCGGCGGCCCGCGCGCGCGCCTTCTCCCACACGTTTTCGAGCAGGTTGCGCACGGTCGCCGGTGTCTTCGCCATGGTGTTGTCGAGCTTGAAGTCGGCAAAGGTCGCATACCCGAGCAATGCCGCCTTCTCCGCCCGCAGGCGCACCATCTCGGCGACGATCGGCCGATTGTCGCGCTCCCCCGGCCCCTCGCCGCGCGCGACCCAGGCCTGGAACACCTGTTCGCGCAGGTCCCGGCACGTGGAGAATGTCAGGAACGGTTCGATGATCGAGCGCGACAGGGTTACCGCATGCTTTCCGGCGTGGCCCCGCTCCTCGGCCGCCGCCGCCATGCTGGAGACCAGGAAGCCCGGCAGGCCCGCGAGGTCGTCCTCGCTCTCGAGAACCAGGGCATAGTCGCGCTCGTCGGCGAGCACGTTCTGCGAAAACGTGGTGCCAAGCGCGGCGAGCCGCTCATTGATCTCGGCCAGGCGGGCCTGGTCTCGGGCGTCGAGTTGCGCGCCCGACCGCACGAAGGCCTTCCAGGTGAGTTCGAGCACCCGCGCCGCCTCGTCATCCAGGCCGAGGCTCGCACGCGCCTGGTACAGAGCGTCCACGCGGGCGAACAGCGCGCCGTTCATCATGATCGCCGAGTGGTGCCGCGACAGTTCGGGCGAAAGCCCGCGTTCCAGTGCCTGCAGCGTGTCGTTGGTGTCTGCCCCTGACAGGTTCCAGAAAACGCCCGACACACGGCCATACATTTCCCCCGCCCGTTCCAACGCCACGATCGTGTTCTCGAAGGTCGGCTCGGCCGGGTCATTCGCAATCGCGTCGATTTCGGCAAGGTGGGCGGGAAGCGCCGCCACGAAGGCCCCCGCGAAGTCGTCGTCGTTGATGCGCGCGAACTCCGGCAGGCCCATGGGGCCCCGCCAGTAGATCAGCGCAGGATTGATGTCGGTCTTGGCGGCCATGCGCGCAATCTCTCGGCTGTGCTTGTCGAATTCGGATATGGGTGTTCACACCCTGAAAGAAAATCAAACCCGCGCGAGCGCAACGATCACGTCGCGTAGCTGCGGTCCCCGGCGTCGCCCAGGCCGGGGATGATGTACCCCTTCTCGTTCAGGTGCGAATCCACCGCACCGGTGTAAATCTGAACGTCGGGGTGGGCCGCCGTGAGAGCTGCGATCCCCTCGGGCGCCGCGAGGATGCCGATCAGGCGGATATCGCGTGCGCCACGCTCCTTGAGATGGGAAATGGCCGCCACCGACGTATTGGCTGTCGCGAGCATCGGATCGACCAGGATCAGCGGGCGTTCGGCCACGTCTTCCGGTGCCTTGAAGTAATACTCGATCGCCTCGAGCGTATCGTGGTCGCGGTAGATGCCGATATGACATACCCCCGCCGTCGGCATGAGCTCGAGTGCCGCATCGAGCATGACGTTGCCGGCCCGCATGATCGACACGAGAACGGGCCCCGGTGCCGCCAGCACCGGCGCGGTCATCCGCTCGAGCGGTGTCTCGATTTCCCGCTCGGTCAGTGCCAGGTCGCGGGTCGCCTCGAACAGCATGAGCTGTGCGATCTCGCGGACGAGCATGCGGAATGTGACCGACGGCGTGGTCTTGTCGCGCAGGAGCGATATCTTGTGCTGTACCAGCGGATGGGTGACGACGATGGGATCGACGGCCATGAAACTGTCCTGAGAAAACTCCGTGAGCCCCGATTAAGCCCCACATGGCGCCAGAAGGCGAGCGCCGGTTTCCACCCGGTTGCGGAAGCCGGAGAGGCGGTGCCATTGTTCGAACCGCACACGCGATCACGAACGAGCAGCGATTTTCGAATGTCCGCGGACAGCAGACTGGCTTCCAACCCGATCGAGCGCGAAGACTGGCCCGACGGGTCGATCGTGCTGCACAACCGCGCTGCCCTGCCCGACCCGCTGCCCGACATCCTCGACCGGTTCGACGACTGGGTCCTGCGCGACCCCGATGCTGTCTTCATCACCGAACGGGTCGCCGGCAGCATCGCGGCATGCGGTTACGGCGCGATCGACCGCAGGTCCGATGCGATCGCCGCACATCTCGCGACACGGGGCATCCGCCCGGGTGATCGAATTGCCGTCGTCGACGGATCCGGTGCCCGGCACGCGGCGCTCAAGCTCGCCTGCCTCAAGGCGGGCCTCGTGCACGTGCCCCTGTCGCCCCTGCTTCTCGGGTCCGATCATGGCCAGGCGCGCCTCACGGGCCTGCTCGCGGCCGCCGCCCCGCGGCTCGTTTTCGCACAGGATCCGGCACTTCCCCACGACAAGGGTGCCTTTGACGTCGAGCCGGTCGCCGCGCTCGACGACACGGGCGACGCGTCCTTCGCGCGTCCGTCTCACGACCCCGACGACCCGGCGGCGATCTACTTCACCTCGGGTTCGACGGGCGACCCGAAGGGCGTGTCGATCACACGGCGCATGATCGCCGCCTGCCAGTCCGCCTACGGCGTGCGCTGGCCGTTTCTCGAAGCGCGTCCGCCGGTGCTGATCGACTGGCTGCCCTGGCACCATGTCTTCGGCGGGCTCGACAACTTCCACAAGATGATCTGGTACGGCGGCAGCTACCATGTCGAGGTACCGCCCGGCACGGACAGCATGGACGCATTCGCCGCGCGCATCCGCGACACACGGCCCACGATCCACATCAACGTCCCCTACGGGATAGACCTGCTGCTCGATCATCTGGACCACGACCCGGACACACGCGCCGCGCTGTTCGAGCGCCTGGACCTCGTCTTCTTCGCCGGGGCGGGTATGGGTGCCGGCACCTGGCAGCGCCTGCGGGACGCCGTCGCCGCCGGCCCCCATGGCCCGGACGGATCGCCGCTTGTGCTGTCGGGCTACGGCGCGACCGAGGCCGGTTCGACCATCTGTCTTGGCCATGAACCCGCCGGGCGCACCGACGAGATCGGGCTACCCCTTCCCGGGCACAGCCTGCGGCTGGCGCCGGTCGAGGACGCCCGCGAGGTGCGATTCAAGGGCCCCAACGTGTCGCCGGGTTACATCGCGCCCGACGGGCTAACGCCCCTCGTCATCGACGATGCGGGATACCTGCGCACCGGCGACCTCGCGCGTGCGCTTCACGACGGCACGCCCGAGCGCGGCCTGTGTTTCGACGGCCGTCTGGCCGAGGACTTCAAGCTCACCACCGGTACCCGGGTAAAGGTCGGCGCGCTCCGCCACGCGCTGATCGCGGCCTGCGCGCCCGATCTGCAGGACGTGGCGATCGCCGGTGCCGGGCGTGACCGGATCGCCGTGATCCTGTTCCCGACCGCCGAGGCGGCGGCTGGCGATCGTGACGCCCTGCGCACCCGCCTTTCACAGGCCCTCGCCGGACACAACGTCCGCATGCCCGGCGGCTCCACCGCTGTCGCTTGCGCCGCCATCAGCGACGGACCGCCGGACCGGAACGCCGGTGAGATCAACGACAAGGGCCATCTGGTCCAGAAGACCTGCCTCGCCAACCGTGCGGTGCTGGTCGAAAAACTCTACGCCGATCCGGCCGACCCGGATCTCATCTGCCCCGACACGCCCTGAAACAGGCCGGCCAAACCAAGGAACCTCGCACCATGACCGACGAACCCGTCCTCCTGATCGACCGCGACCCCGACGACGCCTTCGTCACCCTGACCATGAACCGGCCGGACAAGCTGAACGCGCTCGATCTCGAACTGCTCGATGCGATCGACGACGCGGTCCGTGGCGCCCAGAAGGACCCGGAGATCCGCGCGATCATCCTCACCGGCGCGGGCCGCTCCTTCACAACGGGCTTCGACCTGATCAGCGACGATTTCGAGATGGACACCGAGGGCTGGCGCGAGGATATGTCCGCCAACTGCGACCGGCTGCGTACGATCTGGAGTTCGGAGGTGCCGGTCATCGCGGCGATCAACGGCTACGCGCTCGCCGGCGGGCTCGAGCTCGCCATGTGCTGTGACCTCGCGATTGCCGCCGAGGACGCGATGATGGGCGAGCCGGAGGTGCGTCACGCCTCGGGCCCGCCATCCCTGATGATGCCCTGGACCATGCCGATCCGGCATGTGCGATGGCTGATGTACACCGGTGACATGGTCGACGGGCGCGAGGCCGAGCGCATTCATCTGGTGAACCGGTCCGTGCCCGCCGACCAACTGATGGAAGAGGCCAGGCGGCTCGCCCGCAAGCTTGCGCGCATGCCCGGCGCGGCGATCAAGTTCGCCAAGGCGTCAATCAACCATCAGCAGGAGACGGCGGGGCTCACCAGCTCATGGCTCTACAATGTGGAGGCTATCGCGAGCCTGCACGCGTCGGAGCATGGACGCCACTGGATGCGCAAGATGCGCGACGAACCGCTCAAGCAGGTCCTCGCCGACCGCGAGGCGCCGTTCCGGGATCTGGACTAGCGGTCAGGCGTTCCGCCCGCGCAGGCGTTCGAAGTTCGACAGCACCGTTTCGGCATCGACCACGTCGGCGTAGCGTCGCTCCACGTCACGCAGGTTCGCCCGGTGCGGCTCCTCGTCATGATCGCCGACGCAATCCTCGGGCACGATGGTGCGGAAACCGAGACTGAACGCGTCGATCACGGACGCGCGCACGCAGCCGGAGGTGATGCAGCCGGTCACCACCACCGTGTCCACCCCGTGCTTGATCAGGAACGGCGCCACCGGGGTGTTGAAGAAGATCGAGGGCGCGCCCTTGGTCACCACCAGGTCCGGCTCGGCGGCCGCGATTCGCGGGTCGAGCTCGACCGAGAGGTGACCCTCGACCAGCTCCTCGCGCAGGGGCGCGATCTTCCAGTGGGGCATCGCCGCCTGCGAGTGATATCCCATGACGCAGGCCGCCACGGGGAAGCCGGCGTCCTTCGCGGCCCGGACAACGTCGACCGTCCGTTCGACCGCCGCGTCGATCATCGGCGCGCCGCCCATGCGGAACTCCGGATCGGTGAACCCGCGCTGGAAATCCACGACCACGACGCCGGGACGTTCGCCCCAGCCGACCTCGCCGTCTCCGTAGCCGCGTTCGGCATAATCCATTTCCTGAACTCCGTTGCGTCCCATGTCCCGGTGAGGGAGTATTAAAGCATGGCAGTTTGAGTGCGTCTCGCCGCAGGCATAAAACAAAAGCCGCGGTGCGCAAACAGGGGGAGTTTCAATGGGTTACCGCATCTCCGTCGACACGGGCGGCACGTTCACCGACATGGTCGTGCTCACCGAGGACGGGCAGTTCCACGTCGGCAAGGCGCTGACCACGCCGGACCGGATTTCGGAAGGCATGTTCAACGCGCTCGCGGTCGTCGCCGAGACCTTCGAGACCACCCCGAAGGACATGCTCGCGGCCACGGATCTCCTGATCTACGGCACGACCCGGGCGACGAACGCCATCGTCACCAAGCAGACCGCGCGCACGGCATTCCTGACGACCGCCGGATTCCGCGACATCCTGGTGTTCAAGGAAGGCGGCAAGCACGGGCCGCATGACTACAGCTACGACTACCCGCAGCCCTACATCCCGCGCCGGCGCACCTTCGAGATCAACGAACGCATCGGCGCCTCGGGCGAGATTGTCCGCCCCCTCGACGAGGCCCAGGCCCGCGAAGTCATCGAGACGCTGGAGGAACGCGGCTTCGAGGCCATCGCGGTGTCGCTCCTCTGGTCGATCGCCAACGAGGCGCATGAAGCAAAGCTCGGCGAGCTGATCGAGGAAATCATGCCCGGCGTGCCCTACACCCTGTCGCACCGGCTGGCCCCGATCCTGCGCGAGTATCGCCGCGCCTCGGCGACGGCAATCGACGCCTCGCTCAAGCCGCTGATGCAGGCGCATCTGCGCCAGATGCGGACCGATCTCGCCGACAGCGGGTTCACCGGCGACCTTCTGGTCTCCACCGCTGTGGGCGGCTGCCAGGAGGTCGAGTCCCTCGTCGAGCGTCCGATCAACACCCTCAAGTCCGGCCCGGCCATGGCGCCCGTCGCCGCGCGCGCCTATTCCGGGCTGGAGCGCATGGGCGGCGATGTCATCGTCTGCGATACCGGCGGCACCACGTTCGATGTCGGCCTGGTGCGCGACGGCAACCTGATCTACTCCCGCGATTCCTGGCTTGGTCCGCTCTGGACCGGCGACATCATGGGCACCTCCACCGTCGATGTGCGCTCCGTCGGCGCGGGCGGCGGCTCGATCGCCTGGGTCGATCCGGGCGGCCTGCTGCGGGTCGGCCCGCAGTCGGCCGGCTCGGTACCCGGGCCCGCCTGCTACGGCGCCGGCGGCACGGAGCCCACGGTCACCGACGCCGCACTGGTGCTCGGCTATATCGATCCCGGCTACTTCAACGGCGGGCGCCTGTCGCTCGACCGCGATGCGGCCGTCGCAGTGATTTCAAAGCTGGCCGAGAGCATGGGCAAGGGCGTCGACGAGACCGCCCACTCGATCATGGTCATCGCCAACGAGCTGATGATCAAGGCGATCGGCGAGATCACCGTCAATGACGGGCTGAACCCGCGCGAGAGTGTCATCGTCGCAGGCGGCGGAGCCGCCGGCTTCAACATCATGCCCATCGCCCAGGAGCTGGGCTGCGACACGGTGATCCTGCCGCGCACCGCCTCGGCATTGTCGGCCTGCGGGATGCAATTCTCCTCGATCGTGTTCGAAGCGACCCGCTCGCGCTTCACGGATTCGAACGGTTTCGACCGGGACGGCGCCAACCAGGCGCTCGACGAGATCGAGGCCGAGTTGATGGAGTTCCGCGACAGCCTCGGAACCTCGAAAGACGCCGACGTCAGCATCGAGTTCTTCGTCGAGGCGCGCTACCGTGCCCAGGTCTGGGAGCTCGACACGGCGCTGCCCAAGCCCCGGCTCGGAAGCGATGCGGATGTGGACGAGCTGGTGGAAACCTTCCACCAGACCCATGAGCGCATCTATGCCGTGCGCGACGAGGGCAGCCCCGTCGAATGCGTCAACTGGAAGGGCCGCATCTCGATCCGGCCCTTCGACCCGCCGACCGCGCCGGAGCCGACCACCGCTGAGGGTACGCCCACGGCAGCGACGGAACGCCAATGTTTCTTCGGCGGCGACGCGCCCGTGGCCACGCCGATCTTCCGCGGCCCTGACCTCCAGACTGGCGACACGGTCGCGGGCCCGGCCATCATCGAAGAGCCCACCACCACCATCGTCGTCTATCCGGGGATGTCCGCGCGGCTGAGTGCCGCCGACAGCTACATCCTCGATTGCAGCGCATAAGGGAGGACGTCATGTCCGAACCACAGACCACGCTCGACCCCATCCTGATCTCGGTGATGGCGAACCGCCTCGACGGCATCGTCCGCGAGATGACCAACACCCTGCTGCGCTCGGCCCGCTCGGCCGTCATCTCCTCGGCGCGCGACTTCTCCTGCTGCCTGGTCACCGGCCAGGACGAGCTGCTCGCGCCGGCCGAGGGCCTGCCGGTGCACATCTTCGGCTGTCACATCCAGACGGCGAACATGCGCAAGTATCACGCCGGCGACATCCAGCGCGGCGACGCCTATCTCGACAACGACCCGTATGGCGGTAACACCCACCCGGCCGACCACACCTTCATGGTGCCGGTCTTCTTCGAGGGCGAGCATCTGTTCACCGCCGTCTCCAAATGCCACATGGCCGACATCGGCAACTCGATCCCGTCGAGCTACTTCGTGCGCGCGCGCGACGTCTACGAGGAGGGCGCGCTGGTCTTCCCCGGCGTGCGGATCCAGCGCGACTTCGAGAATGTCGAGGACATCATGCGCATGTGCCGCGCGCGCATCCGGGTGCCGGACCAGTGGTACGGCGACTACCTCGCCGGGCTGGGTTCCGCGCGCGTCGCCGAGCGGCGGCTCGAGGCCTTCTGCGAGAAATACGGCAAGGAGACGGTCAAGACCTTCATGCGCGAATGGTTCGACTATTCCGAGCGCCGCATGATCGACAATATCCGCAAGCTGCCGAAGGCGAGCCTCGTCAACAAGGGACGGTCCGACCCCCTCGAGGGCATGCTGCCCGACGGCCTCGAACTGACGGTCAAGATCGACATCGACCCGGACGAGGGCAAGATAAAGGTCGACCTGCGCGACAACCCGCCGTCGGTCGATGCCGGCCTGAACACCTCGCTCGGCTCGGCCACCTCGGCCGTTGTGGGCGCCATCTTCAACGCGCTCGACAAGGACCTGCCGCGCAACGAGGGCGCCTTCCGACGACTGGAGTTCCAGTATGCCGAGGACAGCGTCGTCGCCGCGCCCACCTTCCCGCATTCCTGTTCGGTCTCGACAACCAACGTGTCGGAGCGGCTGGTCAACATCACCCAGTCCGCCTTCGCCCAGCTGGGCGACGGCATGGGTCTGTCCGAGGGCGGCGCGGGGCTTGGGGCCGGCATGGCCGTCATCTCGGGCCAGGATCTGCGGCGCGAGCCCGAGCCCTATGTGAACCGTCTGATGCTCTCGACCAACGGCGGCCCGGCGAGTTCCGAGGCCGACGGTTGGGTCAACTACGCGATCCCGGTCATCGCCGGGCTCATGTACCGGGACTCGGTCGAGGTCGACGAGCTCAAGCACCCGATCCGGGTGGAATCACTCCAGCTGGTAACGGATTCCGCCGGCGCGGGCCGCCGACGCGGCGCGCCGGCCCAGCAGATCGAGTATGGCCCCACCCACGCGCCGATGATGGCCGTGATCTCCTGCGACGGTCAGCATGCGCAGCCACGCGGCGTGCTCGGCGGCTTGCCGGGCACTTCGGGCGAGACATGGCTCATCGAAGACGAGTCCCAGCCGGAGCGGATGCCAAACGTCGTCCAGCTCACCCTCAATCCGGGCCAGCGCGTCCGCGGCCGCGATTCCGCCGGTGGCGGCTACGGCGACCCGCTGGAGCGCGAGACGGAGCGCGTAATCGTCGACGTGCTGGAGGGGTGGGAGACCATCGAAAAGGCACGAGACATCTACGGGGTGATCTTTACCGGCAAGATCGAGGACGAGTCGCTCGAAGTCGACGAGGCCGCCACCGAGGCGCGTCGCGCGGAACTCCGCGAGGCCCGCGCGAACTGAGACGCGTACGCCCCTGTCCCGTTGGAACGGGCATAGTAAGATAGGCTGTCACACGCCCGCCCCAGCCCCGTTCCGGACCCATGCAGAGCGAAACGCAGTCCGCGCCTTATAATCGCCGCGCCGCGATCATCCGCATGACGCCGGTGCTGGCGCTCGCGTTCATCCTCGCCCATTTCCTGCGCTCGGCCCCGGCGGTCATCGCCCCGAACCTGCGCACCGAACTCGGGCTGACGCCGGGCGAGCTCTCGAGCCTGCCGGCCGCCATCTTCCTCGGCGCGGCGCTGATGCAGCTCCCGGTCGGGGTCTTCCTCGACCGCTACGGTCCCCGGCGCACCATGGCCGCCCTGTTCTCGCTGGCCGCGCTCGGCGCGATCGTCTTCGCGTCAGCACACGGGGTGGCCCTGCTCGCCGCCGGCCTGTTCCTCATCGGCTGCGGCGCCGCGCCCGTCTTCATGGGCGTGATCGTGCTGCTGTCGCGCTGGCTCGCGCGCGACCGGCTCGCCACGGGCACTGCCATCTCGATCGCGGTCGGCGGGACCGGCATGCTCCTGTCCGCCTCGCCCTTCGCCGCGGCGGTCGAACTCTATGGCTGGCGTGCGACGCTGTTTGCCGTCGGCATCTTCTCGCTGGCCGTGGCAGCGGGCCTTCTCGTGATGGTCCGCGACCGGCCGGCCGATGCCCCGCAATCGGCAAGCACGGAAACCCTGCTCGAGACGGTGATCGGCCTCCGGCACGTGCTGGGGGACATCCGCATCTATTCCTTCGCCGCCGCGACCGCCGTCTCGGTGGGGGCGCTGGTGACCATCCGCAATCTCTGGATTGGCCCCTATCTCAACGACGTCCACGGCCTCGACATCGTCGAACGCGGCAACGTCATCTTCGCCGTCTCGCTCGCCTGGATCGTCGCGGCGATCCTCTACGGCCCGCTCGACCGGTGGTTCGATACGCGGCGCGGCGTCGTGACGGGGGGCATGCTCGCCTACGTCGCCATGACCGCAGCACTCGCGATCAACGGCAGCGATTCCGTGCTCGTCGCCACGATCCTGCTATCCGGTTTCGCCCTCTTCGCGCCGATGGCGTCGCCGATCTTTGCCCACGCCCGCAGCCTGTTTCCCGACACCCATACCGGGCGGGTCTTCACCGCGATCAATGTCTGCACCTGGTCCGGCGTGTTCCTGATGCAGATGGGTACCGGCGCGATCCTCGATGCCTTTCCCGTCGATGAGCTCGGGCGCAGCCCGGCGATCGCCTATCGCACCATGTTCGCGGTACTGGCGGTCGCCCTGCTGGTCGCGCTGCTGGCCTATCGCCGGGTCGAGGACGCGCCGCCGTCCAGGGAAAGATGACGGCCGAACGATAGAAAACAACGACTCAGGCGGAGTCGACGAAGACCTTCTTCATCTGCGGTGCCGGATAGCGCTCGCCGGCCGCAGCGCCCACCGGAACGGCCGCCGACATCGCGGCCAGCTCGTCGGCAGAAAGCTCCACGCCGAGCGCACCCATATTCTCGTCGAACCGCTCGGCGCGCTTCGTGCCCGGAATGGCGACGATGTCCTCGCCCTGGCCCAACAGCCACGCGAGCACCACCTGCGCCGGCGTGCAGTTTTTCTTCGCGGCGAATTCCGCGACCCGCAGCGCGAGCTCACGATTCTGCTGGAAGTTGCCTTGCGAGAAGCGCGGGTGACGGTAGTGCGGATCGTCCTCGGGCACCGTCTCGGCGTTGATGAAGTTGTCGGTCAGCAGGCCGCGTCCCAGCGGCGAGTAGGCCACGAACGAAATACCCAGTTCACTCGTCGCGGCACGGATCTGCTCCGCCTCCGCACGGTACAGGATGGAGAACTCGCTCTGCACAGCCGCCAGCGGATGGGTCGCATGCGCGCGGCGGATCGTCTCGGGCTTGGCCTCGCAAATGCCGATCGCGCGCACCTTGCCCGCCTCGACGAGCTTCGCCATCGCGCCGACCGTGTCCTCGATGGGGACCTCCTGGTCCACCCGATGCTGGTAGTAGAGATCGATCACGTCGACACCGAGCCGCTGCAGGCTCTTGTCGCAGGCCTCTGCGACATATTCCGGGCGGCCGTTCACACCCATGCCGCCGCCCTCGAGCTGGGTCTGGCCGAACTTGGTCGCCAGCACCACCTTGTCCCGGTAGCCGTCGGCCAACGCGCGCTTGAGCACCTCCTCGTTATGGCCCCAGCCATACATGTCCGAGGAATCCAGGAAGTCGGCGCCCTGGTCGATGGCGTAGCGCACGAACTTGACGTTCTCCTCGTCGTCGGCGGCGCCATAGACGCCCGACAGGGACATGCAGCCCAAGCCCACGGGCAGGCATTCCAGATCGCTCGCGCCGAGCCGGCGCTTCTTCGCATTGCTGATATCGTTCATGAACTCCACTCCCCTTCTGCCCTCGCGGCAGATGCTATCGCGCCGGGCCGCACCCGGCATGGACTGGCGTCAGCATAGCCGCGCCGGGCGCGAGATGCGAGCCACCTGCGCCCCGGAACTCACGCCTGCCTAGCGCTCCAGTTCCGCGTGCCCGCCGGAGCCGAACAGGCGTACCGCGTTGCCGTAGGCGACGGCGCGCCCGACGTCCGGCGGCAGCTGGGTGAGCCAGGTGCGGTGCCGATCGATGATGTCCGCATAGGCGTCCCACTGGGAGGTCACATAGGTGTCCGAGCCGGTCATGAAACGGTCGGGAAACCGCTCGAACAACGCGCGCCACTCGGGATTGATCACGCCGCCCGGGGCGATCTCGAAACCCCGCATGGAAATCTCCGCCCAGAGATTTTCATGGCGCGCCAGCGTCCGCGCGACCACCTCGGGCGGATCCACGAGGCCGGCATGGGCCCAGAGGATGAGCGCATCGGGCGTGTGGCCGAAGATCGCCTCGATCACCTCGGAATCGGCATGGATGTGAAGCATCCGCCCCGCATCGGTGGTCATGCGGGTGACGGCACGCACGATCTCGCTGTCCGCGCCAGTCACCTGATGCAGGTGGAACTCACCGATCCCGGCATAGCGGGCGGGGTCCCATCGCGATGTGAGATACGCCATCGTGTCGGGGTGCCGGTACCAGTTTCCGGAATGAATTTTCCCGCCATAGGGCCGCAGGAAGGGCACCACCAGTCTCGTGCCGCCCTCCTAGAGCAGGGCGAGCGTGTTTTCGTCCGATGTGCTCGACACGAGCGCGCGGGGCACGCCTGCGCTTTCCATCCTGGCGACGATCTCGGACGGGCTGTAGGCGATGGTTGCGTCCTCGTTGTAGTGGACGTGGCCGTCGAAGACCGGCACGGGTGAATCCGCCGACACGATTGCGGGAAACGCCGAGAGAGCCGCGGCCGCAGCAATCCACCCGACAACCTGCTTCGCACGAGATTTCATGGGCCGATCCTGCCGCGCGTGGCTGTCCCGCGCAACGTGGCGTACGTGCTAGATTTCGGCCCGCATTGAGAAGTTCTCCTTCCACATCGGAGGCGCCGTCATGCGCACGTTCCTGATTCCCGGACTGGCCCTGATGGTCTTTGTCGTCGCGCCTGCCCTCGCAGCCGCGCAGGAGACGGTCACCCGGTATGTACGCTTCGCCGAAGGCAACACCATCGGCCACGGAATCCTCGAAGGCGACACGATTCGGACAAACGACGGCGATCCGATCTCCGGCGGCAACCCCGATGGCGGCACGGTCTCGCTCGACGCGGTCTCCCTTCTGCCTCCGTCGGACGCCGGCAAGGTCTTCGCCGTCGGCATGAACTTCGCGAGTCACATCTCCTCCGCCGCCGACCGACCGCCGCCCCTCTTCCTCAAGCTCCCCTCCTCGCTCACCGGCAGCGGCACCGATGTGCGCCTCATGCCCGATGCCCGGAACGTGCATTTCGAGGGTGAGCTGGTCCTCGTGATCGGGACGCGGGCGCGGAATGTGTCCGAGGCCGACGCCATGGACCATGTGTTCGGCCTGACCGCGGGCAACGACCTGACGGAGAGGAGCTGGCAGGGCCGGGATCTGCAGTGGATGCGGGCCAAGGCGGCCGACGGGTTCGGACCGGTCGGGCCGACACTCGTGACCGGGCTCAACCCGAACAATGTTCTGCTCACGACACGCCTCAACGGCGAAATCGTACAACAGGAAAGCACCAGGAACATGATCCACAAGCCCGCGAAGGTCGTGAGCTATCTGAGCCGATACTTCACGCTTGAGCCGGGCGACATGATCTTCATGGGAACGCCGGGCCGCGCCCTCGACGACGGCGACGTGGTTACGGTCACCATCGACGGAATCGGCACCCTGTCCAACCGGATCGTGCGCTAGCGGCGTGGTCAGCCCTGCCGCACCGCTCGCGACCGGGGCAGCGGCGGCAGGACGATCCGGATGCTTCCGGGATAGCGGTAGGTGAAGCCGGTTCCGATATCGCGCACGAAGCCGACGATCCCCCCCGTAAGGACGTTCCCCAGCAGCCTTGGCTCGAAGCTCGACCGGAGGGTGGCCGTGGTCGTCTCGTACCCGTCGAGCCGGCACTCCACCTCGATGTCGCCATCGTCGCGCGTCACCGCAAATGTCACCGGCGTGCCGCCGATCAGCCGCGTGCGAATGCCGTTGCGCTCCACCGTTCAGCCCGCGCCCGGCGGCTCCGTGATCACCGTCACCTCGTGACTGCTCTCGCTCGCAGCGCCGGCGCAGGCCGCCAGCCCCGTCAGGGAGAGGATCGCGAGAATACGGAACATCGGCATTGAGTATCGGCACTGACAGTGATGCGCGGAATATGCCCACCCCGCCCACAATGGTCCAACAACGTTTTCGCAGCGTACGCTGGGCGGACAAGACCCCCGGCAAGCCTTGTTCGCCACCCAATCCTTGATAAGCTGTACCAGCACATGAAAACCCGGGCTCGGCACACGCCGGGCGGACGTTTCGGAGAGCAAGATGGAAAAGTTTGGTGTTGGCCAGGGCGTGCGCCGCGAGGAAGACCCGCGCCTGTTGCGTGGACGCGGGCTGTTTACCAACGATGTAAACTTTCCCCAGCAGACCTATGCGATCCTGCTGCGCTCTCCCTATGCCCATGCGGAGATCGCCTCAATAGACACGAGCGCTGCCAGGGCCGCCCCGGGCGTACACGGCGTGTTCACCGGCGAGGATGTCGCGGCCGACAATCTGGGCGTGCCCGGCATGCCCGCGAAGTGGAAGCGTCCGGACGGAGAACCGATGAAGTACCGGCCCCAGCCGCCCCTCGCGCTGGGCCGGGTGCGTTATGTCGGAGACCCCGTGGCACTCGTCGTCGCCGATACGCTCGATCAGGCGCGCGACGCCGCGGAACTGATTGAAGTCGATTATCAGGATCTGCCGTCGGTCACGAACACAGCGATGACCGTCGAGCCCGACGCCGCCCGGGTGTGGGACGATTCTCCCGACAACATTTCCGGCCAGTACCAGGCCGGCGACGCGGCAGCCGTCGAGGCCGCCTTCGCCAATGCGGCAAAGATCGTGAAACGCCGCTTCGTCATCAGCCGTGTCTTCGCCCAGTATATGGAACCGCGCGGGGCCATTGGCACCTTCGACGAGCATGAGGATCGCTACACCCTGCACGCCGACGTGCAGTATCCCCACCGGGTGCGCCAACTTCTGTCCGAGAAGATTTTCGGTATCCCCGAGCAGGCGATGCGGGTCGTCGCGCGCGACGTCGGCGGAGGTTTCGGCACCAAGGGCTGGCAATATGCCGAACACCGGCTGGTGCTTTGGGCGTCGCGCAAGGTCGGCCGCCCGGTGAAGTGGAACTGTGAGCGCAGCGAGGCGGTCCAGGCCGATGAACATGGCCGCGACAATGTCACCGAGGCCGAGCTCGCCTTCGACGCCGACAACAGGGTGATCGGCCTCAGGGTCAACACGATCGCCAATATCGGCGCCTACCTCTCCGCGATCCGCAACCTGCTGTCCGTCTTCGCCAACGTCGGCACCCTGATCGGGGTCTACGACATCCCGGCGGCCCACGTGACGGTCCGCACGGTGCATTCGAACACCAACCCCACCGCGCCCTATCGCGGCGCGGGACGCCCGGAGGCGACGTATGTGATCGAGCGCATGTTCGATGAATCCGCGCGCGAACTGGGTGTCGACCCGGCGGAACTCCGCGCCCGGAACATGATTGCCTCAGACGCCATGCCCGTGAAGACGGCGCTCGGCCTCTCCTACGATTGTGGCGCCTTCACCGAAAACCAGGCCAAGGCACTGGAGATGGCCGACTATGCCGGCTTCGCGGCGCGGCGCGCCGACGCGGCGGCCCGGGGCAAGCTGCGCGGCATCGGCATCTCGAACCCGATCGAGCGCGCCGGATCGCCGTCGCCCGATTTTGCGGAGGTCCGATTCAACACCGATGGCAGCGCGACAGTCCTGATGGGCACCAAGAGCCAGGGCCAGGGCCACGAGACCATGTACAAGCAGATTCTCGGCGAACGTCTGGGCCTCGATCCCGCGGACGTCAGGGTCATCGACGGGGACACCGACCGGGTCGCGTTCGGCATCGGCACGATGGGATCGCGCTCGACGGTGATCGGCGGCTCGGCGCTCTACTATGCGGCCGAGAAGGTCATCGATAAGGCTCGCCAGGTGGCGGCCCACCTGCTGGAGGCGGACGGTGCCGACCTCGAATTCGCCGACGGCGTGTTCACCGTCGCGGGCACCGACAAGACGATCACGCTCAAGGAGGTCGCGAAGGCGTCCTTCCTTCCGGCCAAGCTGCCGGCCGGCGTCGAGCCGGGCCTCTACGAGACAGCGACCTTCTCCCCCGAGGACGACACCTATCCCAACGGCAGCCATGTCTGCGAGGTCGAGATCGATCCCGACACGGGCGTCGTTGAGCCGATCGGATACTGGGTGGTCGATGATGTAGGCGTGATGGTCAACCCGACCATCGTCAAGGGCCAGATCCACGGCGGCATCGCCCAGGGACTGGGCCAGGTTCTGATGGAGCAGGTCGTCTACGACCCGGACAGCGGCCAGCTCCTGAGCGGTTCGTTCATGGACTATGCGATGCCGCGGGCCGACAACCTCCCGGACATCGAGATCGTGGGCAACGGCGTACCGACCCAGCGCAATCCGCTCGGGGTCAAGGGCGCCGGCGAGGCCGGCACGGTCGGCGCACTGCCGGCCATGATGAACGCCATCATGAACGCGCTCGCCGAGGTCGGCGTCGAACATCTCGACATGCCGGCCACCCCGGACCGGGTCTGGCGGGCCATCGCCGCGGCGAAATCGGCCTAGCGGCGGCGCGCCCGGACGACGGCCACGCCGGCGACGACGCCGACGGCCAGCACCACGAACAGATGGTCGATCCCGAACACGGGGTGCCCGGCGCCCGCCTCATGCGCCACGCCGGTGAAATGGGCGAGCGCGGGCGTGGCCGAGACGGTGGCGGCGAGCGTCGCGGCCGCGGTGACGTACTTCTGCATCTTGATCATCCTGTCGTTTGCTTATGAGGCGACGGCCGAGCGGCTCGAAACATCGCCGGATGTATCCTCGAAGCCGCCCGCGGTCAGAATGAACCGGGCGACATCGTCCAGCCCCTGGCCGGACTTGAGGTTCGTGAACAGGAACGGGCGTTCGCCGCGCATCTTTCGGGAATCCCGGTCCATCACATCGAGGTCGGCGCCTACATGGGGCGCCAGGTCGATCTTGTTGATCACCAGCAGGTCGGAGCGGGTTATGCCCGGCCCGCCCTTGCGCGGGATCTTGTCGCCGGCCGAGACGTCGATCACGTAGATCGTGATGTCCGCCAGCTCGGGCGAGAAGGTCGCGGCGAGATTGTCCCCGCCGGACTCGACCAGCACGATGTCGAGCGCGGGAAAACGCCCCACCATCTCCGCGATCGCGGCCAGGTTGATCGAGGCGTCCTCGCGAATCGCGGTGTGGGGGCAACCGCCGGTTTCCACGCCCATGATCCGCTCCGGCGGCAGCGCGCCCGACCGTGTGAGGAACTGGGCATCCTCCTCGGTGTAGATGTCGTTGGTAATGGCGGCGATGTCGTAGTCGTCGCGCAGCGTCTTGCACAGCGCATCCATCAGCGCGGTCTTGCCGGTGCCGACCGGACCGCCGATACCGACGCGAAAGGGCTTGGTCATGAGCGAAACAACCTCGTGTATTGGGTTTCGTGAATGGCGGAGGCCCAGTCGACCATGACGGTCGCCGAGCCGAGATCTTCGAGCGTACGCGTCCGCGCCAACGCGGCCGCCGCGACAATTACAGGTTCGAGCGTGGCCAGCACATGCAGACCGTCGCTCTGGCCGAGCGGGATCGCGCGCACCCCGGCGGAAACGATGTTCGCGGCGAAGGCGTGCAGATAGGATTCCAGCGCCGGTACGAGCGCGATGTCATGGGCCGCGGCGGCGGCCCCGACCGCGACGGGATAGGCAATCTCGCGGTTTTCGTACGCCGCCAGCGCGATAAGGTCCGTCAGCGCGGGCGCCGGCCAGTGCCGATCGATCGCGGCGATGAACGCGGCGCCCTGGCTCGCAGTCTCGACGCCCAGTTCACGCGTGGGCCGGAGCGCGTCGCCGCGCTCGACCGCCCAGCCGAGTGCGTCCCCGTCATTCTCGGCGACCGCCTCATGGGCGGCACGGAGCAATGCCGCGTCGACCCGGCCCGCCCCGGTCGCGACGATCGTCTCGACCCAGTCGGACAGGGATGCGCGATCCGTCACCATCCCGGTTTCCACGGCGGCCTCCAAACCATGGGAGTAACTGAAAGCACCGACGGGAAACGCCGGCGAGAGCCACGTCATCAGCCGCTGGAGGCGCACACCGGCGGGGCCGGCTTGAGAGGCAGTCTCAGTGGTCATGGTGATGACCGTGCTCGCCCGTGTCATAGGCGCCGGGTTCGGGATTGAAGGACGCGGTCTTGGCTTCCACCTCGGCGCCGAGCCGGATGAGCATCGCCTCGATCACGTGGTCCGCACGGATGCGCAGGGTTCCGTCGGCGAGCACCTGTGTCGGCAGATGCCGGTTGCCGATGTGCCATGCCATTCGGGCCGTGTCGCGCGGATCGGCGCAGCGAATGTCGAGCACCTGCTCGTCGGCCGCCCGCACCGCGACAATCCCGCCACCCTCAAGTTTCAGCCCGTCGCCGTCGGCCAGGCGCGTCGCGTCGTCCAGGTCGAGGAGAAACGCCTCGCCCGCGTCGTCGACCAGGCGCACCCGGCGACGATACCGGTCGTCGAAATCCAGCGTGACGGTGGCGACGGCATCCGCCGCGGGCCATGTGCCGGCCGCGGCGACATCGATGGCGCGACGCAGGCTCAAAACAGGAAGTAGCGCTGGGCCATCGCCAGCTCCTCCGCCGGCTCGCAGGTCAGGAGCTCGCCGTCGGCGCGCACCTCATAGGTCTCGGGGTCGACCTCCATCTCCGGCGTTGCGTTGTTCAGGACCATGTCCTTCTTGGTCACCGTCCGCGTGCCCGAGATACCGACGAGCTCACGCGACAGCCCGAGCGCGGCAGCCATGTCCGTGCCCGCGGCCTCCCCGGACACGAAGGTCACGGCGCTTGCCGTCTGGGACGCGCCGAAGCTGCCGAACATGGGGCGGTAGTGGACCGGCTGGGGGGTCGGGATCGACGCGTTGGGGTCGCCCATGGCGGCGCCGGCGATCGTGCCCGCCTTGACGATCAGGTCCGGCTTCACGCCGAAGAACGCGGGCTTCCAGAGCACCAGGTCCGCGAGCTTGCCGGCCTCGATCGACCCCACATGGTCGGCGATGCCGTGACAGAGGGCCGGGTTGATCGTGTATTTCGCGATGTAGCGGCGCACGCGCAGATTGTCGTTGTCGGCGCTGTCGCCCGGCAGGGCCCCGCGCTGGCGTTTCATCTTGTCCGCCGTCTGCCAGGTGCGGATCACCACCTCGCCGACCCGGCCCATGGCCTGGCTGTCCGACGCGATCATCGAGAAGGCCCCGAGGTCGTGGAGGATATCCTCCGCCGCGATGGTCTCGCGCCGAATCCGGCTCTCGGCAAACGCCACATCCTCCGGAATGCGCTGGTCCAGATGATGGCAGACCATCAGCATGTCGAGATGCTCGTCGACCGTGTTGATCGTATAGGGCCGCGTCGGGTTGGTTGACGAGGGCAGAACATTCTCCTCGCCGCAAAGGCGGATGATGTCCGGCGCATGGCCGCCACCCGCGCCCTCGGTGTGGAAGGCATGGATCGTCCGGCCCTTGAAGGCCGCGATGGTGTTCTCGACAAAGCCGGACTCGTTGAGGGTATCCGTGTGGATCGCGACCTGCACGTCCATGGCGTCCGCGACCGTGAGACAGGTGTCGATCGCCGCCGGCGTCGTGCCCCAGTCTTCGTGCAGCTTGAGCCCACATGCGCCGGCCGCCACCTGTTCCTCGAGCGCCGCTGGCAGGGTCGCGTTGCCCTTGCCGAAGAAGCCAAGATTGACCGGGAAACCTTCCGCCGCCTGGAGCATGCGCGCCATGTGCCAGGGCCCCGGCGTGCAGGTGGTGGCGTTGGTCCCCTCGGCGGGTCCGGTGCCGCCACCCAGCATCGTGGTGACGCCGGAGTAGAGCGCCTCCTCGATCTGCTGCGGACTGATCCAGTGGATATGGGCGTCGATCGCACCCGCCGTCACGATCCGGCCCTCGCCCGCGATCACCTCGGTGCCGGGTCCGATCACGATTTCGACCCCGGGCTGAACGTCCGGGTTGCCGGCCTTGCCCACGCAGGTGATGCGACCGTCGCGAACGCCGATATCGGCTTTGACGATTCCCCAGTGATCGACGATCAGGGCGTTGGTGATCACCGTGTCGACGGCACCCTCCGCGCGGCTCGCCTGGGACTGGCCCATGCCATCGCGGATGACCTTGCCGCCGCCGAACTTCACCTCCTCGCCGTAGATCGTGTGGTCGCGTTCGACCTCGATCACCAGCTCCGTGTCGGCCAGCCGCACCCGGTCGCCGACGGTCGGGCCGAACATCGAGGCATAGTCGGCGTGATTGATGGAATACGCCATGGCCTAGTCCTCCAGCGCGCCGTTGATGCGGCCGTTGAAGCCGAACACCCGACCCGCGCCGTCATAGCGCACCAGCGTGACCTCGCGGGTCTGGCCCGGCTCGAAACGCACCGCCGTTCCGGCCGGAATGTCGAGCCGAAACCCCCGCGCAGCGCCCCGGTCGAAGTCGAGCGCCGCGTTGGTTTCGTGGAAGTGATAGTGGGAACCGACCTGCACCGGACGGTCGCCGGTGTTCGCGACCGAAAGGCTCAGTGTTTCGCGGCCCTCGTTGAGCAGGATATCGCCATCGGCGGGGAAGAGTTCGCCTGGAATCATGTCCGCCTCACCGGATCGGGTTGTGGACGGTGACCAGCTTGGTCCCGTCGGGGAAGGTCGCTTCGACCTGCACGTCGTGGATCATCTCGGCGATCCCTTCCATGACGTCCTCGCGGGTCAGGATTTCGCCACCGGCGCTCATCAGGTCTGCGACGGAGCGGCCGTCACGCGCGCCCTCGACCACGAAATCCGAGATCAGCGCGATCGCCTCGGGGTAGTTGAGCTTAACGCCGCGCGCCATGCGCTTGCGGGCCACCTCGGCGGCCAGCGCGACGAGCAGCTTGTCCTTCTCGCGGGGTGTCAGTTGCATGTTCGTCTTCCTCTCAGATCGCCCACAGGCGCGGCATCTCCGCCGGCAACGCCGCCAGTCGGTGTCGGAATTCCGACCAGAAACGGCCATAGGCGTCACGCAGCCGCCGGGCATCCCGGTCGAGCCAGCGCACGACCGTGACATCACCGACACAGGTCGCACCGGCGCACAGGCTGGCCGGGTCCGTCCCATCGGGCAGCAACTCCCGCGCGACGGCAAGCGCGTCGCTGGCGTCGTCACCCACATAAACGATGCTCGCGAAGGCGTGCGCGCCGTTGAGTCCGGCGTTCGCTGCCATCGTCACCGGCATGTCGCCATCGAGATGCACCGCGTCCGCCCAGACCAGCCGGTCGTCGCGCCGCACGTCCCAGGCCTCGTGGACCAGCCCGCCCGTGACACGCTCGCCCATGGCGGTTCGGCCGAGCACGATGATCTCTCCCGCCAGCACACGCGCACCCGGCGCCACGTCGATCACGGTCCGGCGGCGCAGCCGCGCCGTGTCGAAGATGATGGTTTCCTGGGGCAGCCACTCGAGCCAGCTCCCGGGCGCAGCGGACAGACGCATGTCGATCCGCACATCCGCACCCGCGGAACGATATATCTTCTCGGCAGCCTGTCCGACGACGCGCGCCACAGCACCCGCGCCGCATGCGAGCCTGATCGTCAGCTCGTCGCCGCCGACGAGTCCGCCCGATGTCGTTACCAGCGTGCCCGTCGCGGGCTCGTCCGCGCCGACATTCGGGAACAGCACGCGCAGCGGATCGCTCTGGTACAGACGCGCGAGCCGGGTGCAACCGCCAGCGTCCACGAACTCGATCTCTGCCCGCCCCGATGCCATGTCCTGAAGCCTGTGTGATTCAGACCGTAAGGTGCCGACGGATCTCGGATTCGGGCAAATCACCGACCGGGCCGGACAGCACGATCTCGCCCCGATCCATGACGGCGATATCGTCGGCCAGGTCGCGGGCGAACTCGTAATACTGCTCGACCAGCAGGATCGCCATGTCGCCGCCGTCCGCGAGCAGACGGATAACCGCCTCGATATCCTTGATGATCGACGGCTGGATGCCCTCCGTAGGTTCGTCGAGCACCAGCAACTGGGGCCGGGTTACCAGCGCACGGCCGATTGCGAGCTGCTGCTGCTGGCCGCCGGACAGATCGCCCCCGCGACGCCCGAGCATGTCCGAAAGGACCGGAAACAGCTCGAACACCTGGTCCGGGATGCGCGCCTCGGTACGTGGCAGGCAGGCGAACCCGGTCATCAGGTTCTCCTCGACGCTCAGCTGCGGAAACACGTCGCGCCCCTGGGGCACGTAGGCGATGCCGCGGCGCGCACGGGCGAAGGGCGGCAGTCGCCCGATATTCTCGCCATCCCACGACACGGTCCCGCTCCGGATCGGCGTGTGGCCGGTCAGGCCGCGCAACAGCGACGTCTTGCCGACCCCGTTGCGGCCGAGCAGGCAGGTGATCTTGCCCCGCGCAGCCCCGATGTGCGCACCGCGCAGGATGTGGCTCGCGCCGTAATAGAGATTGATGTCCGTTGCTTCGAGCATCTCAGCGCCCCAGATAGACTTCGATGACCCTGGGGTCCGCCTGGACCGCATCCATCCGTCCCTCGGCCAGGACGCTGCCTTCGTGCAGAACGGACACCGTGCAGTCGAGGTTGTGCACGAACTCCATGTCGTGCTCGACGACCACCAGGGAGTGATCCTTCGCGATCTCCATCAGGAGCGCGACGGTCTGCTCCGTCTCCGCGTCGCTCATGCCCGCCACGGGTTCGTCCAGCAGCATCAGCTCGGGCTCCTGCGCCAGCAGCATCCCGATCTCGAGCCACTGCTTCTGGCCGTGGCTGAGATCACCCGCCAGGTCGTCGCGCCGCTCCTGGAGCCGGATCGTCTCGAGCGTCTTCTCGATCCGCGTGAGCTGCTCGCCGCGCAGGCGCGCGAACAGGGTCTCCGCAATTGTTCGCTTGGCCTTCTGCGCCAGGTAGATGTTCTCGAACACGCTCAGGCTCTCGAAGACCGTCGGTTTCTGGAACTTCCGCCCGATTCCGAGATTGGCGATATCGGTCTCGTCCAGATGGGTCAGATTCACATCGTCGGCGAACAGCACCCGGCCCGTGTCGGGGCGGGTCTTGCCCGTCACCACGTCCATCATCGTGGTCTTTCCGGCACCGTTCGGCCCGATGATCGCGCGCATCTCGCCGCGCCGGATGATCAGGTTCAGGCTGTTGAGCGCCTTGAACCCGTCGAAGCTCACGGACACCCCCTCGAGATAGAGAATCGAGGGTTCACGTGCGGCCGAGGCAGAGGTCATGGTGTCAGGCGTCGGCACGGCGCAGCCTCCGTCCCACGGCCTCGGTCAGCGCGCCGGACCGCACGGACTTGTAGACCCCGACGATCCCCTTCGGCATGGCCAGCGTCACCAGGATGAACAGCGCACCCAGGAAGAACAGCCAGATCTCGGGCGCCGCGGCGGTGAAGTAGGTCCGCGCGCCGTTCACGGCGAACGCGCCGATGATCGCGCCGAACAGGGTGCCGCGGCCGCCGACCGCGACCCAGATCGCGATCTCGATCGACTTGGCTGGCGCGAACTCGCCCGGGTTGATGATCCCGACCTGGGGAACGTAGAGCGCGCCCGCGAGGCCCGCCAGCATCGCCGACAGGGTGAAGACGAACAGCTTGGCGTTGGTCACCGAGTAACCGAGAAAGCGCACCCGGCTCTCCGCGTCCCGCACGGCGATCAGGAGCCGACCGAGCTTTGAGCTCACTACCGCGCGGCAGATCAGGTAGACCAGCATCAGCGCGATCGCGGTCGCGACATAGAGACCGACCTTGGTCGTGTCGCGCGACAGTTCAAAGCCGAGGATGTCCTTGAAGTCGGTCAGCCCGTTGTTCCCGCCGAAGCCCATCTCGTTGCGGAAGAAGGCGAGCATGAAGGCGAACACCATCGCCTGGCTGATGATCGAGAAATAGACGCCCGTGATCCGCGAGCGGAAGGCGAGCCAGCCGAAGACGAAGGCCAGCAACCCGGGCACCGCCAGCACCATCAGGGCGGCGAACCAGAACTGGTCGAAGCCGAACCAGTACCAGGGCAACCGGTCCCAGTTCAGGAACACCATGAAGTCCGGCAGATCGGGGTTGCCATAGACGCCCCGCTCGCCGATCTGGCGCATCATGTACATGCCCATGGCATAGCCGCCGAGGCCGAAGAAGGCCCCGTGGCCGAGGCTCAGGATGCCGGCATATCCCCAGATCAGGTCGAGCGAGAGGGCGAGGATCGCGAAGGCGAGATACTTGCCCAGCGTCGCCACCCAGAAGGTGGAGAGATGGAAGAAGGAACCCTCCGGCACCGCCAGGTTGAGGAACGGAACGAGGAAGATGGCGATGAAGCCGAGCGCGAGGATGGCCGACCAGCCCCGCTTGCTTTCCATGGCCAGAAGCCGTGATGAAATCGGTCCCATTGTCTTCGGCTCCCCGGTCAGGACTCGGCCGCCCGCCCCTTGAGGGCGAACAGGCCGCGCGGGCGTTTCTGGATGAACAGGATGATGATCACGAGCACGACCACCTTGCCCAGGATCGCGCCGGAGACCGGCTCGAGGAACTTGTTGACGATGCCAAGGCTGAAGGCGCCGACCACCGTCCCCCAGATGCTGCCGACGCCGCCGAAGACCACCACCATGAAGCTGTCGACAATGAAGTTCTGGCCCAGGTTCGGGCTGACATTAGAAATCTGGCTGAGCGCGACGCCCGCGACCCCGGCAATGCCCGAGCCGAGTGCGAAAGTCAGCGCATCGACCTGGCCGGTGCGGATGCCCATGGCCGACGCCATGCCCCGGTTCTGGGTCACGGCGCGCATCTGCAGTCCGAACCGGCTGTAGCGGATGAAGGCGGCGAGCGCTGCCACCACCATGATGCAGAAGATGACGATGTAGATGCGGTTGAGGGTCACCGAGACCCCACCGCCGAACGAGACTGCACCGGCGATCCAGTCGGGGTTGGCGACCTCCCGGTTGTTCGCGCCGAACAGCGAACGGACAAGCTGCTGCAGGATCAGGCTCACGCCCCAGGTTGCGAGCAGCGTCTCGAGCGGACGGCCGTAGAGGAACCGGATGCAGCCCCGCTCGATCAGGACACCGAATGCGGCGGCCACGAAAAAGGCGGCGGGGATCGAGACCAGCACGTAGAGGCCGAACAGCTCCGGCGAGACGACGGAGCGGAATATCTCCTGCACCAGGAAGGTGGTGTAGGCGCCGAGCATGATCATCTCGCCATGGGCCATATTGATGACCCCCATGACGCCGAAGGTGATCGCCAGCCCGATCGCGGCGAGCAGCAGCACCGACCCGAGGCTCAGGCCGAAAATCAGGTTCTCGGCAATGCCGAACAGGGCCAGCCGGTCGTTGATGTCGTCCACCGCCTCCTGCAGGGCTGCACGGACCTTCTCATCTGGCTCCACCGGTGCGCCGTCGATTTCGAGCAGCCGTTGCTCCAGCGCCGACTTGATGTCCGGGTCGCTCCGCTCCGCCAGGGTCGCCACCGCGGCCAGGCGCAGGGCGGGATCGTCAGCGGCGAGCTCCAGCATGGCAATGCCCGTCTCCAGCGTCTCCCGGATGCCGGCCTCGGTCTCGCGGTCCCGCGCGCGTTTCAGAAGGCCCAGCGCATCTTCGGTCGGGCTCGCGATCACGTTCTGCGCGGCCAGCAGGCGCGCATCGGGATCGGGGCTAAAGAGCGCGAGCTGTCCGAGCACGCCGCGGATCTGTCCGCGCAGCTTGTTGTTGGCGATGATTTTCTTGATATCCCGGCTCGAGGCGGTGCCGAGCGATTCCGACGAGACCGGGCTCGTCAGGGCGAAGGCATCGCCGGCCCGCTCACCGATCACCACCAGCTTGTCGGACTTGCGCCGATAGAGGCGGCCGTCGGCGAAGGCCTGCAGCACGGCAAGTGCACGGTCGTCGCCCAGCGCGCCCAGCGCGTCGATGGCCTCTGCCTTGTCGGAGAATTTGCGCGCGTCCAGTGCCTGGACCGCAGCTGCGAATGGGTCGTCGGCGTTGGTCTGTGCCGGGGCCGGCACCGTACTCGTCGCGAGCAGCGCCAGGACCAGCAGGATGCTGCCGAGCGCCATGATGATACCGTGGACGCGCACCGCGCCCGTGGAATGGCTGGCCGCCATAAGAACCGTCCCGAATTCGTGTTTCTTGATTTTTTATTTTTTGTTTGGGGCCGAAACCGGCCGCCCCGGTACCTCCGGGGCGGCCGAGATCGGGAAGTACGTACTTAGTTGGTCAGGTGCTTGGGCTTCTCGCAGTTGCCGCAGACCCAGGGGTAGGTCCAGTCGGCGGTCAGCTTGGCGCTCTCGGGGATGAAGTCGCTCCAGGCATCGCCCACGACCACACCATCGGTTTCCCACACCGTGGCGAACTGGCCATCATCCTGGATCTCGCCGATCAGGACCGGCTTGGAGAGATGATGGTTGGTGTTCATGACCGCGACACCGCCGGTCAGGTTCGGAACTTCCTGGCCGTACATGGCCTGGCGCACCGCATCGATGTTCGTGGTACCGGCCTGCTGCACCGCCTGCGCCCACATGTTGAAACCGATGTAGTGGGCCTCCATCGGATCGTTGAAGACGCGGGCGTCGTCACCGATGAACTTGTGCCACTTCGAGATCACCTCGTTGTTGAGCTCGTCGTCGACGCTCATGAAGTAGTTCCAGGCGGCGAGATGACCGACCAGCGGACCGGTGTCGATGCCGGCGAGCTCCTCTTCGCCCACGGAGAAGGCAACGACCGGGATGTCTTCGGCCTTGATGCCCTGGTTGGCGAGCTCCTTGTAGAACGGCACGTTCGCGTCGCCGTTGATCGTCGAGACCACGGCGGTTTTCTTGCCGGCCGCGGCGAACTTCTTGATGTCCGAGACGATGGTCTGCCAGTCGGCATGCCCGAACGGCGTGTAGTTGATCATGATGTCCTCGGCCGGAACGCCCTTGGCCTTGAGGAATGCCTCGAGGATCTTGTTGGTCGTGCGCGGATACACATAGTCGGTGCCCGCTAGGACCCAGCGCTTCGCAGCACCACCATCTTCGCTCATCAGATACTCGACGGCGGGAATGGCCTGCTGGTTCGGCGCGGCGCCGGTGTAGAAGATGTTCCGGGAGGACTCTTCGCCCTCATACTGGACCGGGTAGAAGAGCATTCCGTTCAGCTCCTCGAAGACCGGCAGCACGGACTTGCGCGACACCGACGTCCAGTTGCCGAAGACCACGTCGACCTTGTGCTGCTCGATCAACTCGCGAGCCTTCTCCGCGAACAGCGGCCAGTCGGATGCCGGATCGACCACGACCGGCTCGATCTGCTTGCCGAGCAGTCCGCCTTTCTTGTTCTGCTCATCGATCAGGAACAGCATGACGTCCTTCAGCGCGGTCTCGCTGATGGCCATGGTTCCCGACAGGGAATGCAGGATCCCCACCTTGATGGTGTCGGCCGCCTGCGCCGACGCGCTCATCGCGAGCGAGCCTGCGAGCACACTCGCCGCCGCAATGGTTTTCAGGCTTTTGAACATTCTCCGCCTCCGGGCTTATTTTGTGTTGCGATGCAATATTTATCGCAAGCCACGTGCCAGAGTGGGGAAACAAATTAACACATTGATAATAAATGGGTATTCGTTGGGGTGCGCAGGAATGATGCAACCAACATGTCTATTAATTGATCAGTTTTATGATAATGATTATTTTTTGATCAGTTTCGGACGAGCTGCCTCGGATGCGCTTGCGGCGCATTGCACGATGCCGGAATTGCAGGCAGTTTCGCCACGAACCAATGGAGCGATGCCATGCGCACCCTCACCGGAAGCTGCCACTGTGGCGATATCACCGTGGCATTCGAAACGGGGCTCGACCCCGCCGGGATGGAACCGCGCGCATGCCAGTGCTCCTTCTGCCGCCGGCATTCGTCCGCAGCGGTCTCGGACCCGGCGGGCCGAATCATTTTCACGGCCGCCGGCCCGGATGCGCTCAACCGTTACACGTTCGGGCTGAACAGCACCGAGTTCCTGATCTGCCGAACCTGCGGTGTCTATGCCGGCGCGTTCATGCCCGATGGCGACGCGGCCTACGCCAACGTGATGGTCGGCATACTGGATGCGCGCGCCGAGATCACGAAGCCGCCGGTGCCCGTCCACCGGTCACAGGAGAATTTCGAGGAGCGGCAGGCCCGGCGCCGCGTCCAGTGGACGCCCGCCCGGCTGGTCCAAGGGTTGGGGTAGTCGAGCGACGGCACGCTGCTCACAACGCCGCGATCGGCGCAACCCGGCGTGCGTGTCGGTCACACAACTCCTTTTTTGCGGAGCGCGGCGATTCGGTCCGCGTCGTAACCGATCTCGGCGAGGATCTCGTCGGTCTCGCCACCCAGTTCCGGGGCCGGCCGCGTCGGCGTTGCATCGCCCGACATGCGCACCGGCGGCGCCAGTGCGCGGAACGGTGCGCCGGACTGATGCGCAAGCTCCATGATGCCGCCGCGTTCGGCGACGAAGGGGTTGTCCAGCGCCCCGCCGACATCATGCAGTGGCGCGGCCGGCACCGTGCCGGCAAACAGCGCCATCCATTCCGCCGTCGTGCGGCCCGACAGCGCGTCGTCAAGCACGTCCGTCAGGGTGTCGCGGTTCGCCAGCCGGTCTGGAAACTTCAGGAACCGCGGATCCTCGATCAGGTCCGGCCGCTCCAGCTTCTCGCACAGGGCCGGCCAGAACTTCTCCTTGTTGCACATGAGATATATCCAGCCATCGCCGGTCTTGTAGAGCTGGCAGGGCGCGAGGGAGGGATGCGCCGAGCGCGCCACGCGGGACTGGTTGTCCCCGGCCCCGAGATACCAGGTCGCCAGGTAGTTCAGATTGTAGAGCGCGGTATCGAACAGGGTGACATCAACATCACGGCCCTCGCCCGTCTCGCGTGCCTGCATGACCGCCGAGACGATGCCGAGCGCCATGTAGGATCCGGCCATGAAATCGACCACCGAGAGCCCCATACGCGCCGGCGGCCCGTCCGGCTCGCCGGTGACCGAGAAGTAGCCGGTCTCGGCCTGCATCAGGAAATCGTATCCCGGCCACTTCGCGCGCGAACCCTCACGCCCGTATCCGGTGAGATGGGCGCACACGATCGACGGCTTGACCGGCCCCAGCGCGGCATAGGTCAATCCAAGCTTCCCGTGCACATCACCGCGGTTGTTGCCGCACACGGCGTCCGCCGAACGCACGAGATCGTGGAACACCGCCCGGCCCGCCTCGGATATCAGGTCGAGCGTGATCGAGCGCTTGTTGCGGTTGATCCCCTGGAAAAAGAGGCTCGCGGCGCTGCCCTCCGCGCCCTCGATGAAATGCGGGCCGACGGTTCGCGACACGTCGCCGCCGCCCGCCCTGGATTCCACCTTGATGACATCGGCGCCAAGGTCGGCCAGGTGCTGGGTCCCGAAGGGCCCGGCCCCGTACTGCTCGACGGCGATCACGCGCAATCCGGTCAGCGGCAGCATCAGACAGCCTCCGTCATTCGCCCCCTACTTCTCGTCCATGCCCGCTTCGGCGGCCGCAAGGATTTGTTGCGCGGCGACCACGACCGGGTTGTCGATCATTTCCCCATCGACAGTGGCGATGCCGCCCTTGGCTGCTTCAGAGGCGGCAACAATTCGCCGGGCGCGCTCGACCTCATCCGCACTGGGCGCGAACACCGAATGAACCACGTCCACCTGCCGCGGGTGGATCAGAATTTTTCCATCAAAGCCCATGCTGCGCGCGAGCATTGTATCGCCGCGTAGGCCGTCGTCATCGTTGAAATCTGGCCAGATTCCGTCGATCGCCGATATGCCCGACTGCCCGGCGGCGGCGGCAATACGCCCGCGCCCATAGGCCAGCGCGGCGGCGCTCATATCGCTCCCCAGCTCCGCTGCATAGTCCGCGGACCCGAAACCCAGCGCGACATTCCGCAGAGAAGACCCGGCGATCTCGACGGCCCTATCGATGCCCTCCGCAGATTCGACGACGGGAATAAGGTCGATATCCTTGCCCGCTTCCGACAGGAGATCGTCCAGCCAGCGCATTTCGTCGCCGCTCGACGCCTTTGGAATGAACAGCGCGTCCGGCGCGGCCGCGCTCGATAGCAGGTCGAGCAGATCGCGCAGGCCGAGCGTCGTTCGCGGACTGTTGATGCGCAGGACCCAGCGCGGACCTTTCGGCAGTTCACTGGAAAAGAATGACAGCGCCGTGGCACGCGCCGCCTCCTTGTCGTCGGGCGCGACTGCGTCTTCCAGGTCGATGCAGACTGAATCCGGCCCGGCCGCAGCAGCCTTCTCGAACCGGTCCGGACGCGTGGCGGGGACAAACAAAAGACTGCGCCAGAGAGGTTTCATCGCGTTTCTCCGCTGGGTTCGTTTAAGCTCGACCTCAAATTGGTTCCAACATCAGATTGAATCCTGCTCTTGTCAATTCGGCCACCTGTTTCTGCTGAAATGCGAGCTCAACTTCCAGACATGCCCGGCCGGCCTCTTTCATGACCGACGAGATTCGCAGCACGCGGGCCCTGTGGTTCGTCCTCTTCGCCATGACCCTCGTGCAGGTGCTGGCCACCTTCGCAGCACTGACGCTTGCCGCGATCGCGCCGGCGGTCTCCGAGGGCGTGGACGTCCCGGTCGAGTTCATCGGCTTCCAGGTCGCGATCATCTACACCGGCGCGTCGTCGATCTCCGCGCTGTCGGACTTTCTGCTCCGGCGCTGGGGCCCCGCCCGGATCAGCCAGATCAGCCTCGCCCTGTGCGGCGGCGGTGTCGCCCTGTCGGCCCTGCCGTCGGTCCCGGTGATGGCGCTCGGGGCGCTGCTGCTCGGCTTCGGCTACGGCATGACCAACCCCTCGGCCACCCAGATCCTGATGCGGCTGACACCCAACAGCGCGCGCAACTTCGTCTTCTCGGTGAAACAGACAGGTGTCCCCTTCGGCGGCATGGCGGCCGGGCTGGTCGCGCCCGGCGCGGCGGAAACCTTCGGCTGGCAGGCCGCGCCTCTGATCGTCGCGGCCGGCTGCGTCGTCCTGATGTTCGCACTGCAACCCTGGCGGAACCGCTGGGACACGGACCGCGAACCCCACGCGCGCCTCGATGCAAGCGCGTTCGCGGCGGTCGCCATGGTCTGGCGGGTCCCGGCCCTGCGCTGGATGAGCATCGGCGGCTTCACCTACGCCTTCACCCAGCTCTCGCTGTCGACCTTCGCGGTCACCATCCTCGTGGTCGAGGCGCAGTTCTCCCTGGTGGCGGCCGGCGCCGTCCTCGCGGCGATCCAGGCCGCCGGCATCATCGGCCGCGTCGTGTGGGGCATCGTCGCCGATCGCTGGGGCATCGGCGACACGCTCCTGATCGTGATCGGCGTGATGAATCTCGCCAGCGCCTTCGCCATGGTCTGGATCGGACCCGGCTGGCCGGTCTGGGCGATCTACTTCTTTTTCGTCGCCTTCGCGACGAGCGCACTCGGCTGGACCGGCGTGTTCATCAGTTCCACGGTCGGGCATGCGCCGCGTGCACAATCGGGCGCCGTGGCCGGCGGCATCGGCGTGCCGGTCTATGCCGGCGTGATTTTCGGCACCGCCATCCTGTCGGCTCTTGCCGACGCGATGGGCAGCGTGTCGAACACCTATGCGGTGGTGATGGGCGTGGTCGCGCTCGGGCTCGGCGCGTTCGTCATGGCCCGGCGTTCCGCCGCGGCCAGTTAGCGCAGCGCAAAACCCGTGTAACCCGCGGCCGCGACCTCGTCGCACTTCTCCGTATAAGCCGGGAACCCGCCGGCATAGGGCAGGATCACCCGGGGCTTGCCGGGAATGTTGGAGCCGAAATACCAGGACTGGCAGGTCGCCCGCAGCGTCTGGTCGCCGATATCGTTCACATGGGCGACCCAGTCGGTCTCGGCATCGCGTTCCGCCTCGATCCGGTCGAGACCCGCGTCGCGCATGTGTCGGACACAGTCCGCGATCCACTCCACATGCTGCTCGATCGACGGGATCATGTTGGTGAGCACCGACGGGCTGCCCGGCCCGGTGATCGTGAACAGGTTGGGGAAGCCCGCGATGCCGAGGCCCAGATAGGTCCGCGGTCCGTCCGCCCACAGCTCGCGCAGCGCAAGACCGTCAACGCCACGAATATCTATGCGCTTGAGAGCGCCGGTGACCGCGTCGAAGCCGGTCGCCAGCACCAGCACATCCACGGGTTCCGTGTGCCCCGCGACACACACCCCCTCCGGCGTGACCCGGTCGATCCCGGTCTCGCTGATATCGACCAGCGTCACGTTGTCCCGGTTGTAGGTCTCGTAATAGTCGGAGCCGACGCACAGGCGCTTGCACAGGAAAAGCTGCTTGGGCGCCAGAAGTTCCGCCACGTCGGGATCCTTCACGATGGTGCGGATCTTGTTGCGGATGAAGTCCGACGCGGTCTCGTTCGCGGCCTCGCTGGTCTGGAAATCCGCATAGGTGGCCATGATGGCGAGCCCGCCCATGGCCCAGCGCTTTTCATACTCCCGGTTGCGTTCCTCTTCCGACACCGCCAGCGCCGACGGTCCCGCCACGGGGAAGTAATTGCCCGAGAAGCTCTGTTTCGCCTTCGCGCGGAGCGCCGGATAGTTCGCCCTGATCTCCGCCACCTCGTCCGCCGCCATGGGCCGGTTGTGGGCGGGCATCACGTAGTTGGCGGTGCGCTGAAAGACCGTCACATGGGCGGCCGCCTCGGCGATCACCGGGATCGACTGCACGCCCGACGAGCCGGTGCCGATCACCGCCACGCGCTTGCCGGCGAAATCCACGCCATCAGCCGGCCAGTGCGCGGTGTGATACGTCTCGCCCGCGTAATCCTCGAGCCCGTCGATCTCGGGATAGTTCACCGCCGACAGGCACCCCGTCGCCATGACGCAGAAGCGCGCCGTCACCTGCGTGCCGTCATCCGTCTCGACGGTCCAGAGACCCGCCGCGTCGTCCCAGCGTGCGGCGTCGACCCGGGTCTCGAACTGGATGTCGGGCCAGAGCTCGAACCGACCTGCGACATGGCGGGCATAGGCCGCCAGATCCGCCTGCGCCGGGTAGCGCTCCGGCCAGTCCCACTCCTGCTGCAGCGCCTCGGAGAACTGGTAGGAGTAGAACATGGTCTCGGTATCGACCCGCGCGCCGGGGTAACGATTCCAGTACCAGGTCCCCCCCACGCTCGTGCCGGTCTCGAACACCCGCACCGACAGGCCGAGCTCGCGCAGGCGATACAGCATGTACATGCCGGCGAAGCCGGCACCGACGACCACCGCGTCGTAATCTGGTGTGCGTTGCGCCATCACGGATTCAGGCCCGGACCATCTCGAGGGCGAGATCGAGGTTCGACGGATCCGGCTCGAGTTCGCCCGCCTGGATGCGCCGGGTGATCTCGGTCACCGCAGCATTGACCGGTGTCGGCTGACCCTTTTTCGCCCCCTCCTCGACCACCAGCCCGTTGATCAGGTCAACCTCGCTGTAGCGGCCCTTCAGATGGTCCTGGAGTACGCAGTCGCGCGCCGCCGGGCCGATGTCCGCCGCCAGCTTGTCCAGCATCTTCTCGAGCAGCCGGTTCGTGTCCTTCACGTCCTCAGGCGTCAGGCCGAAGATCGGCTGGATCGTGTGTCCGAGAGTCTGGCCGACCGCCAGCGCCTCGGTGCCGGCCCGCAGCGTGAACTCGCGCATCCCCGGGATCTTCATCGCCTCGTAGAGGGTCAGGCCGAGCATCGCGAAGGGACCGAGGCACATGGTGTTCACCACCAGCTTCATCCACTTGGCCGAGATGATCTCCGAGGAGATCGATACCTTGCCCACATGCTGGAGCAGCTCCTCGATCTCGCCGACCCGCGCCTCGGTCGCTTTGTTGACCGCGCCGATGCCGAACCAGGTGTGGTCCCGCGTCGTGTTCCGCTGGATCACGCCCGGGGTGAAAATCTCCGACGACATCTCCATCACGCAGCCCAGCGTGCGTTCGGGGCCGACAATCTCCTCGATGTCGTTCAGCATCATCGCGTTCTGGACACCGACCAGCAGGCCGTCTTCCTTGAGATAGGGCTTGATCAGCTCGCAGGCCCAGCGCGTGTCGTAGGCCTTCACCATCACGAGAACGATGTCGAACATGCGGTTCAGCGTGCAGACATCGCACAGATGGTGCGCGTCCACCGCCACGTTGATCGTCTCGTCAGGAAAGTTGATCTCGAGCCCGTTGGCGCGCATCGCCTCGACATGCTCGGGCCACTGGTCGATCAGGGTGACATCAAGGCCCGCCGCGGTGAGGGCCGCGGCCGTGCCGCCGCCGTTCGCGCCCGTTCCGACAACTGCGATCTTCTTGCTCATTCTGCTCCCCCGTGCCCGGCGTGGGATCGCCGGGGTCCTGGATTGTTTCGCGTATTCTAGGCGATCCGGCGCAAAATCCCATGCGCCATATGGTCGGCACCGCACTGGCAACCGACGCCGTCGCCGCGCAGGAACGCGAAAGGGGCATGACCGCTGCCGGGCAGGCCCCTTCAATAACGCGTGGCGGGCCGAACCGCCGGTGATCAGCTCCCCGGCGCGTACTTGCCCGTCAGCTGCGGCGTGAAACGCCCCTCGTTGTCGGGGTTCGAGGTGTGCTCGAAGCGGGTCACCCGCGCCCAGGTCCGCTTGAGCTCGTCCTGGACGTTGATGGTCAGCCGCCCGCAATGCTCGACCTCGAGTTCCACCTTGTCACCGTCCTGGAACGGGTTCAGGCCGCGGTGGTTGGTGCCGGTCGCGATCACGTCGCCCACCTCGAGCGCGTGTATCGAGCTCAGATACTCGATGATCCGCGGGATCTTGTGCGCCATGTCGTCGGTGTTGAAGTCCTGCATCAGGTTGCCGTTCACCCACAGCTTCACGTCGAGGCTCTGCGGGTCGTCGATCTCGTCCGCCGTCACGATCCAGGGTCCCAGCGGCGCGAAGGTGTCCCGGTTCTTCGCCTCGAAGAACACGTTGAACGGTGTCGGCAGGTCGCGGGCCGAACCATCGATGAAGTTGAAATAGCCGAAGATGTAGTCCATCGCCTCGCTGGCCGGCACATTATGCGCCCGCTTGCCGATCACCAGGCCGAGCTCGGCCTCGCCCTCGAAGATCGTGGCGGGGATGTCCGGCAGCACCATCGTGTCGCCGTCGCCGATGACCGTGGACCCGGCCTTGGTGAACGCGTTGATCTGGGCCGGCTCCTTGAGGGTGCCGTTCTCCATGTAGTTGACCGCCATGCAGTCGATGTTGCCGGGACGCGGCAGCGGCGGACGGATGCGGACATCGGCCAGCGGGATGCCCGCGCCGTCGGCGGCGGCCTGCTCGAGGCGCGCGCGATAGTCGTCGAACCGGGCGATCAAGCCGTTGATCAGGTCGTGCGGACCGGTGTGCGGGATGTCCTGCACCTCGGCGGACACGTCCACCACCTCCTCGCCGCGCAAGACGCCCAGCCTGAAATCATCGAAGTAAAGAATCTTCATCCCGCTTCCCCGTTTGTTGTCGGTCGTTCCGTGCCGCTCCGGCCGGGCTTTCTAGCAGACCCCGCACCCCCGAAGCGACCCCGAAGCGCTCGACACGTCCGTCAGGCGGCCGGGCCACAGGTTGACCTCGCGCGGTCGCGCCCGATCGGCTAGCTTCGGGCACGACCAAGCACTCCCGACGACCGAGGACGAAAATGAAAGCTTCCTATTTCGAACGCCATGGCGGACCCGATGTCCTGATCTACGGTGACCTGCCCGATCCCGAGCCGGGACCCGGAGAGATCATCGTCGACATCCATGCCGCAAGCGTGAACGCCGCGGACGTGAAGGTCCTCGGCGGCGGCACCTATGGCGAGATCGAGAACTTTCCCTATATCCTCGGGCGCGACCTCTCGGGCGTCGTCGCCAGCCTCGGCGAGGGGGCCGGCGACTTCGCCGTCGGCGACCCGGTCTTCGGCATCTGCGAACGCGGACAGGAAGGCACTTACGCCGAGAAGATCGCCATGGACCAGCTGTTGATGATGAAGAAGCCCGACAGCCTGTCCCATGTCGAAGCGGCGGCACTGGCGCTGCCTGGGCTCACGGCGATCATCTCGCTCGAGGAGTGCCTCAAGCTCAAGGCCGGGGAGAAGATCCTGATCCAGGGCGGCGCCGGCGGCGTCGCCGGGTTCGCCATCGAGCTTGCCAAGCATATCGGCGCCCATGTCATCACGACCTGCAGCGCGCGCAACATCGACTATGTGCGCGGCCTCGGCGCCGACGAAATCATCGACTACAACGCCCAGGACTTCACCGAGGTCGTGAGCGAGTGCGACGCGGTGTTCGAGACCGTCGGCGGCGAGGTCACCGAACGCTCCTTTGCCGTGCTCAAGCCCGGCGGGCGGCTGGCCGGCATCGCCTCCGGCGTCAAGGCGCCGCCTTCGCCGCGCGACGACGTGGAATCCCTGCGGCCCGCCGTCGGCCGCGACCGGAAGTATCTCGAACGCATCGTCGAGCTTCGCGACGCAGGCGTGGTGCGTGTGCCGCCCATCGAGACCTATGCGCTCGAGAATGCAGCGGCAGCCCTGGAGAAAAGCGGGGGCCGCCATCTCACCGGCAAGCTGGTGATCCAGGTTCGCTAGGACGGTGCTCTACATCATCTACCAGGAGGACGGGCCGGACTCCGCGGCGAAGCGCGCGGAGCACAAGCCGGCCCACTTCGCCTACCTGGAGGAGCATGAGGACATCCTCGTACTCGGCGGCGCCATGCTGGCCGACGACGGCGAGACCCGCATCGGCAGCGTGTTGATCCTGAACGTCCCGAGCCGGGATGCGGCAGAAGAATTCTCGAAGAACGAGCCCCTGCGCAAGGCCGGAACCTTCAAGAGCGTGAAGATCACCCGCATGCGCCGCGGCCAGTGGAACCCCGACGCCGCACCCGCGTCGGCCGAGGGCAACTGACCCGCGCGCGCGGACACCGGAGGAGCAACGCGGCCATGGCCAAGACCCAGATCACGTCACCCAAGATGAAGGCGCCCGGTGGCAACTTCTCGCACGCCACGACCGTCGCCGCGCGCGGCCGGCTCGTCTTCATCTCCGGCATGACCGCCCACACGCCCGACGGCTCGGTCGCCGGCGTCGGCGATCCCGAGGCCCAGACCCGGCAGGTCTGCGAAAATCTCAAGGCCGCGGTCGAGGAAGCGGGCGGCACCATGGCCGACATCTGCCGGGTCGATGTCTATGTCCGCAACATGGAGCATTTCGACGCGGTCCACCGGGTGCGGCGCGAGTATTTCGAGCCACCCCTGCCCGCCTCGACCATGGTCGAGGTCACCAAGATGACCCACCCGGACTATCTTGTGGAAATCAGCGCCATCGCCGTCCTCGAGGACGGCTAGGCGTAAATCTCGGGTTCCGGCGCCGGGCGCCCGAGGATCAGGTCGGCGGCCTTCTCCGCGATCATCACGGTCGGCGCATGGGTGTTGCCGCCGACCAGGCTCGGCATCACGGACGCATCCACCACCCGCAGGCCATCCACCCCGCGCACCCGCAGCGCCTCGTCCACCACCGCGTCGTCGTCGGCGCCCATCCGGCAGGTCCCGACCGGGTGATAGACCGTCCCGGCGGCCTGGCGGATGAATTCGTCAATCTCCGCATCCGTCCGCACGCCCGGCTCCGGCCAGATTTCGCCGCCGCTCAGTGCCGCCAGCGCCGGCTGGTGCATGACCTCGCGCATGGCCTTGAAACCGGCGCGCATGACGTCCCGGTCGCGCGACGCCGACAGGTAGTTGGGCTCGATGACCGGGGCCGCCGCCGGATCGGCGGAGCGCAGCCGGATCTCGCCGCGGCTCTCGGGCCGAAGCTGGCAGATATGGCACATGAAGGCGTCCGGACGGGTGTGATCCGCGTCGTGGCTGGCGAACGGCCGTCGGATCAGCGACAGAAGGTTGCCGGCGCTGAAATGCATCTGGACGTCGGGCATATCGAGGTCGTCCGATGTCCGGATGAACGCGCCGCCCTCGAGCGGGAACCCCGCCGCCGGTCCCGAGCGGAGCAACGCCGCCCGGACGATCGAGACCGCACCGCGCTCGCTGCGGGTCAGCGAATCGGTCAGGGTCGGCACGTTCGAGACATGGACCGTATGGACGCAGAGATGGTCCTGCAGGTTCCGGCCCACGCCGGGAAGATCCAGCGCCACGGACAGGCCGTGAGCGCGCAACGCGTCCGCCGGCCCCACGCCCGACAGCATCAGGAGCTGGGGCGAATTGATCACGCCGCCGGACAGGAGCACCTCGCCGGTCGCGCGCGCCTCGATCGTCGCCCGCCCTCGCGCGTACCGGACCCCCACCGCCCGGCCGCCCTCGATGATCACCCGCTGCGTCAGCGCGCCGGTCTCGACGGTCAGGTTCGGCCGGTCCAGCGCCGGGCGCAGATATGCCGCCGCCGCGCTCCAGCGGCGTGCGTTGCGGATCGTGAACTGGTAGCGCCCGAACCCCTCCTGCTCCGGCCCGTTGAAGTCGTTGTTCACTGGGTAGCCCGCCTCGGCACCGGCGGCCACGAAGGCGTCGAACAGCGCGTGATCGTGGAAGGAGTCGCTGACCGTGAGTGGCCCGTCGCCGCCGTGATAGGCGTCCGCCCCGCGCACGTTGCCCTCGGCCCGCTTGAAGTAGGGCAGCACATCGGCATAGGACCAGCCCGCGAGCCCCATCTGCCGCCAGAGATCGTAGTCGCGGGCGTGCCCCCGAATATAGACCATGCCGTTCAGCGACGATGATCCGCCCAGCGTCTTTCCCCGCGGCCAGGGAATACGCCGGTCCGCCAGATGCGTCTGGGGTTCGGTCTCGAACTGCCAGTTGTATTTCGGGTTCGGTATGATCCGTCCATTGCCCACCGGGATGTGAATCAGCGGATGGGCATCGCGCGGCCCGGCCTCGAGCAGCAGGATTTTGCACGCCGGATCCGCGCTCAGGCGGTTCGCCAGCACGCATCCCGCGCTGCCCGCGCCGACGATGATGTGGTCGTATTCCCGGGAATCGCTCACCGGCCGAGATGTCCAGAATGCCGCATTGACTTTTCCCCCAAAGTGACCTTTTTTACGCGGGCTGCTGACGCAGTTCCTGGCGCCCTGGCCTCGAAATATTTTTCAGTATTTCCATAAGGTTATGCTGATTTCTAACCCGGACCAGAATGGTTCGAAGGTTATATTTCGCGCCGGAGGCGGACCGGAAAAAGGGATCAAAGGCACGAACTCGCCGCGAATCCGGCATGTTCGTGGAGGAATATTCGTGGCGTTCGATACCAGCGGGGCGCCATTGACGAAGGAGCAGGCCGTGACACACACCGGTGCAGAGTTGGATAGCGCGAACCTGCCGGCGACCGACGCCGGCGACACGGAAGCCTATGGCCGCGCGCGCGCGCAAGGCGACGAGGCCACCGAGCGTGCGTGCATGGTGTGCGGCACCAAGTTCGAAAGCGAAGGCTGGCACAACCGTCTGTGCGGCAGCTGCCGAAAGCGCTCCGTCGCCGCCGGCTGACCCTGTTTCCCGCTGCGTCACCGTCCGGTGATGTGGCGGATGATCGCGGAAAAATCGAGACCCTCGTGACCCGCCGCCGCGTAGGCGTCGTAGAGTTCGGTCGCCTGTGCGCCGAGCGGCGTGTTCGCCCCGGTGAGCGACGCCACCTCCTGTGACAGCTTCAGGTCCTTGAGCATCATCGCCACGGTGAACCCTGCGGCGTAGTCGTTGTTTGCGGGCGAGGTCGGCACCGGCCCCGGCACCGGGCAGTAGCTCGTCATGGCCCAGCACTGGCTGGTTGCCGTGGACGCGATGTCGAACAGTTTCTGCGCATCGAGATCGAGCTTCTCCGCCAGTCCGAACCCTTCCGACACGGCGATCATCTGGATCGCGAGCATCAGGTTGTTGCAGACCTTCGCGGCCTGGCCCGCGCCCGCGTCGCCGGCATGGAAGATGTTCTTGCCCATCGCCTGGAGGATCGGTTCGGCCCGCGCAAAGGCTTCGGTGGTGCCTCCGCACATGAAGGTCAGCGTGCCCGCCGCCGCACCGCCGACGCCGCCCGAGACCGGCGCGTCGATCATCTCGAGGCCGTGCTTCTCGGCCTCGACAATCATGTCCCGCGCGGTCGGCACGTCGATGGTCGAGCAATCGATCACCAGCGCGCCGGACGGCAGCGCGTCGAGCACCGCGTCGTCGTCGATATACACCGAGCGGACATGTGCGCCCGCCGGCAGCATGGTGATCACCACGTCGGCCCCGTTCGCCGTCGCCGCGGCCGTGTCCGCGGCGGTGCCGCCACTCTCGACCGCGCGCGCCACGGCGTCGGACGAGATGTCGAAAACCGAAACGCCGTGCCCGGCACCGACAAGGTTCGCCACCATGGGCCCGCCCATGTTGCCGAGCCCGATGAATCCGATCTGTGCCATGTTCCTCTCCCTCTTCGCGCGGCTACGTGGCCTGGCCGAAGCTCGGCTCACCCGCCACGGGTGCGAAATACTCATCGACGTCCGCCGCGCTCACCGCGTCAAGCTCGGCCGGCGACCAGACCGGCGCCCCGTCCTTGTCGATCACGACCGCGCGGATGCCCTCGAACAAATCATGACCGCGGAAACAGCGGTCCGCAATCCGGTACTCCATCTGCATGATTTCCGCGATGGCCTCGATGCGGGCGCCAAGGCGGAGCTGACGATAGGTCACCTTCAGGCTCGTCGGCGACATGCCCTCCAGCCCCGCGGTCCGCTCCCGCGCCCAGTCGCTGTCCTCGGCCGCGAGGCGGTCGAGGATGTCCTCGACACTGTCGCCCGCGAAACAGCGGTCGATGGCCTCGCGATGCTCGGCCAGCGGCGCCGGGCCCGCGTCGGCGGCGTGCGCCCGTATGATTTCGTCAACGCCGTTCCCGTCGAGCGATGCGGCGCCGGCGAGGGCGTCCAGCAGCGCGTCCAGCCCGTCCGCCGGCACATAGGCGTCCCCGATCCCGGCATACAGGCAGTCGGCGGCGCGCAGGCGGTGGCCGGTGAGCCCCAGATACATGCCGAGCTCGCCCGGGCAGCAGTTCAGGAACCAACTCGCGCCCACGTCGGGAAACAGCCCGATCCCCGTCTCGGGCATCGCAAACAGGATGCGGTCCGTCACGATCCGGTGCGAACCATGGACCGACATGCCGACCCCGCCGCCCATGGTCACCCCGTCCATCAGGGCGATGTAGGGCTTGGGATAGGTATGAATCGCGACGTTCAGCTCATACTCGGCGGCGTAGTAGGTCGGACCGAAGTCGGTCCCGCGCCCCTCGTAGAGGTCGCGGATATCGCCGCCGGCGCAGAAAGCCTTTTCGCCCGCGCCCTGGATCACGACCGCGTCCACCGTGTCGTCGGTGGCCCAGGCCTGCAGCTGCGGCGCGATTGCGTAAATCATGGTGAGCGACAGCGCGTTCAGCGCGCGCGGCTTGTTCAGCGTGATCAGGCCGATGCGCCCGCGCTGTTCGAGCAGGACTTCGGGTTCGTCGTTCATGGGAAAACCTACTTACTGCCGCAGGATGTCGCGGGAAATGATGACGCGCATGATCTCGTTGGTGCCCTCGAGGATCTGGTGCACGCGCAGATCGCGCAGATAGCGCTGGATCGGGAACTCGCGCAGATAGCCGTAACCGCCGTGAAGCTGGAGCGCCTGGTTCACCACTTCGAAGCCGGTGTCCGTCGCGATCCGTTTCGCCATCGCCGCCGCAACGGTGGTGCCATGGAGCTCGTTGTCGAGCATCCAGGCCGCCCGATGAATCATCAGCCGCGCGCTCTCGAGCTCGGTCGCCATGTCGGCGAGGCGGAACTGCAGCGCCTGGAAGTCGGCCAGCGGCTGGCCGAACTGCTTGCGCTCCTTCAGATAATCGCGCGTCGCGTCGAGACACGCCCGCGCGCCGCCGATCGAGCAGGCGCCGATGTTGAGCCGCCCCCCGTCGAGCCCCTTCATGGCGATCTTGAAGCCATCGCCCTCGGCGCCGATCAGGTTTTCGACCGGCACCCGGCAGTCCTCGAAGATCACGGCGGCGGTCGGCTGGCTGTTCCAGCCGAGTTTTTTCTCGAGCTTGCCGAAGGACAGGCCGGGCGCCCCCTTCTCGACCGCGATGCAGCTGATGCCGTTGGCGCTCTCGTCGCCGGTGCGCACCATGCAGACATAGACGTCGGCGGCGGACCCGCCGGAAATGAAGGCCTTCGACCCGTTGATCACATAGTCGTCGCCGTCGCGCACGGCGCGGGTCTTGAGCGCCGCCGCGTCCGAGCCCGAGCCGGGCTCGGTCAGGCAGTAGCTCGCGAAATGCTCCATGGTGGCGAGCTTCGGCAGGAACTTTGCCCGCTGGGCGTCGCCGCCGAAGCTGTCGATCATCCAGGCGCACATGTTGTGAATCGAGATATAGGCGGCCGTGGACGGGCACGCGCTCGCCAGCTCCTCGAAGATGATCGCCGCGTCGAGGCGGCCCAGGCCGGAGCCGCCATGCTCGGGATCGCAGTAGATGCCGGCCAGCCCCAGCGCGGCGGCGGCCCGCAGCGCATCCACCGGGAAGATCGCTTCCTCGTCCCATTTTTCGGCATGGGGCAGCAGCTCGTCGGTCGCGAAGCCGCGCGCCATGTCCTGGATGGCGACCTGTTCCTCGGTCAGTTGGAAGTCCACGCTCGTCCCCGCAGCATCTTCGGTCGTGCTCTTAGGCGGGAGTCTAGCCGCTCGCACGGGCGGAACCAATCCCCGTGCCGATGCGTTAAGCTGGGCCGACAAGGAGAACTCTCATGTCCGCCGACCGCCGCCTGATCCTTCTGACCGTGAAGGAGAATGTCAGCCTCACCGCCCTCGACGCCGCGACCGGGGAAACGGTCGCTCGCGTGGAGGTCGGGACCCTGAACACGGGCAAGCCCCACGAGCTGGCGGTCGCACCCGACGGCCGGCACGCCTTCGTCTCGCTCTACGGCAGCGCGGATTACGGTCCCAACGTGCCCGACAACCGGATCGCGGTCGTGGACCTGTCCGACATGACGCTGGCCGGCCATATCGACCTCAACCTCTACAAGGGGCCCCACGCGCTGGTGTTCGCCGGCGACGGCAAGCTCTGGGCCACGGTCGATCCCAACCGCTGCGTGCTGGTGATCGACCCGGCGAGCTGGGAGATCGAGACCACAATCTGGCTCGAGACGCCGGGCCACTTCCTCGCCGCCGCGCCCGACGGCAAGACCATGTACGCCTCGTCCAAGGAGTATCCGGTCGTCACCGAGATCGACATCGCGTCGCGCAGCGTCGCCGCCCGCATCCCGGTCCCGGTCGGCGCCCAGGCGATCCGCGTCTCGCAAGACGGGAACCGCCTGTTCGTCGGCGACTTCCACCGCCCCCTCCTGCACGTGATCGACACGACCGCCCGCGAGGTCGCCTCGACCCACGCACTCACCGGTGTGCCCGGATGGCCGTTCCTGTCGCCCGACGGGACGACCCTCGCCGTCACCACCTTCGACGAGCCGAACGAGAAGGGCTATGTCGAGCTGCTCGACGCCGACGACCCGGATTCGCGGCGCGTGGTCGAGGTCGCGGACGAGCCGTTCCATGTTCTGTTCAGCGACGACGGCACGCACCTGCACGCCGCGCTCGCCAACGGCGAGGTGCCGCGGATCGACGTCGCGAATGCCCAAATCGTCGAGGGCGGCTATCACGCGGGCGGCTCGATGCCCGAGGCCATTGTGGCGTATGATCCGCCCGCTCGCTGATCGTCAGCCCGAACCGAGGAACCGAGCCATGACCCAGACCGCAGAAATCTCCGCCGATCTCGACTATGTGGAGGCCGAGCTCGACTACATCGTCGACGACGGCATTCCGGCCGTGCGCTACCTCGACTGGCCCGAGATGGAGCATCTCGCCCACAAGCCGGCCTACGAGAAGCACCTCGTGCGCATCCACAACGGCCGCGCGGACCCGGCGCAGTTCACCCTCCCGTCCCACGGCTTCGCCTTCGTCGATCACCACACGAAGGTGCGGGACTTCTACGACGAGGAGGAGGTGCGCTCGGTCTACTATCCCGAGACTGCGGCGCTGATCCAGGCCCACAGCGGCGGTGCCGCGCGCGTGTTGGTGTTCGACCACACGCTGCGCACGGCCGAGCAGGCGCGCCAGCAGGCCGACCGGGTGCGGAAGGCTGTCCACTCCGTCCACAACGACTACACCGAGCGCTCGGCGCCCCAGCGGGTGCGCGACTTCCTTCCGGAGGACGAGGCCGAGGCGGCGCTCGAGAAGCGCTTCGCCATCATCCAGACCTGGCGATCGATCGCGCCGCGCGTCGAGCAGGACCCGCTGGCCCTGTGTGACGGCCGGACGATCCCCGAGGAGGGCTTCATCCGCTACGAGCGGCGCTATCGCTACCGCACCGGCGAGACCTATCACATCTCCTACAACCAGGCGCACCGCTGGTTCTGGTTCCCGCAGATGACCCGCGACGAGGCGCTGGTGTTCAAGGTCTATGACACGGATGCCTCGGCCGGCGTGCGCTTCACGGCCCACACCGCGTTCGACGACCCGAACACGCCGCCCGACGCGGCGATCCGCGAGAGCATCGAGATGCGCGCGCTGGTGTTTTACGACTGAGGCCGGAAAGGCCCGGGCGTTACGTCACCGTCATCCCGCCGTCTACCGCGAGGATGTGCCCGGTCACATAGGCCGCGGCCGGGCTCGCGAGATAGGACACCGCGCCGGCGATGTCTTCCGGGTCGGTGAACCGCCCGAGCGGAATTTTCGACAGGCCGGCCTCTCGGCGCGCGGCATCGTTGTCGAAGATCTCGGCCCGGAGCTTGGTCATCGCCGTGCCCGGCGCCACCGCGTTCACCCGGATGTCGTGGGGCGCCCACTCGGCCGCCAGGTGCCGCGTCAGCCCGCCGATCGCCGCCTTGGAGATGCCGTAGGGCGACACGTTGACCGCGCCGACCGTGGTGAAGGTGGAGGCGATGTTGATGATCTGGCCCGGCCGCCCGCTCTCGATCAGGTGGCGGCCCACATGCTGGGTCATGAGGAACGTCCCCGTGACGTTGATGCGGGTCACCGCCTCGAACTCCGCGGCCGCCACGTCGAGGGCCGGCTTCGCGACCAGCATCGCCGCGTTGTTGACCAACAGGTCGATCCGCCCGAAGCGGTCCAGCGTCGCATCCACCGCGGCGGCGATGCTCGCGTCCGAGCGCAGGTCGAGCGCGACTCCTTCCGATTGCGCCCCCGCCGCCTCTATCGCCGCTCGGGTGTCGGCGAGGTCCGCCGGGTCGAGCTCGGTCACCGCCACGTCGAACCCGTCGCCGGCGAGGCGCGCCGCGATGGCCGCCCCCAGCCCGTAGGATGCGCCGGTGACAAGCGCGACCGGCCGCGCGTCCCCGCTCATGCGCCGTCTCCCTTCGCGCCGATGTACCTGTAGATCTCGGTGAAGTCCGCGCCCGGCATCGCCGCGTCGGCTGCGTTCCACAGCGCGGTCATCGCCGATCCAATGTCGTCGGGCGCGCCGGCCTTGCGGACCTCGTCGGCGTAGAGCGCCACGTCCTTGGTCATCAGCGCCATGGCGAAGCCCGCATCGAAGGTCTCGGTCGCCACCCGGTTCGGGAACTTGTCCGCCGAGGCCGTGTTGCGCCCGGTCGAGACGTTGACCACGTCGAGGATGGTCTCCATCGTCACCCCGTGGCCGAGCCCGAAGCGCACCGCCTCGCTGGTCGCCGCCATCGCCGTCGCCGACAGGAAGTTGTTGAGGAGCTTCACCGCCTGGCCCTGGCCAGGCGTCGTGCCCACATGAAAGGTGTTGCCGCCGACCGCGTCGAACGGACCCGCCAGCGCGGCCACGGCATCGTCGGGGCCGGACGCGATCACGGTCACCGTGCCCGCGATGGCGCCGGCCTTGCCGCCGCTGACCGGCGCATCGACGAAGGTGATCCCGCCCGCCGCCAGCGCGGCATCCGTTTCGCCCGCCGCCGCGGGGCCTGTGGTCGAGAAATCCACCACCGTCGAGACCCGCCGGTCCGACGCGGCCAGGATCTCCGCGCAGACCGCCGCCACGACCTTGCCGTCGGGCAGGCTCAGGAACACCGTGTCCTGCTGCGCCACGGCGGCGATGCTGTCCGCCACGGTCGCGCCCTCGGGCGCCCGCTCCGCCGTCCCGGCGGCGTCGAAAACGACCGGCGCAAATCCCGCCGCGCAGAGGTTGGCGCACATGGGCGCGCCCATGTTCCCCAGCCCGATGAACCCGTAGGATGTGTCCGACATCTATGCTCCCCCGTTCTCGGCCGGTCGTCCGCCAGCCTTCGCGGGTTAGTATAGCCGAGCACCGGACGTGGGGAGGGAAGAATGACACCGCCGACAACCTGGGAACTCTATGCCGTCAAGTACGGGACGCTCATCGAGCGAATGCGCCGGGAGAGCTTCGTCAAGCTCGATCCCCATGACGACGGCCCCATGCCCATCGACTATTACGTCTGGGCCGCCGTGTCCGACGACCGGACCATCGTCATCGACACCGGCTTCGACCATGTCGAGGCGGAAAAACGGGGCCGCAGCCTGCTCCGCAGCGTGACCGAGGGGCTCGGCACGATCGGCATCGAGGCCGCAACCGTCTCCGACGTCATCGTCACCCACCTGCACTACGATCATATCGGTGGCAACGCCCAGTTCCCGGCGGCGAAGTTTCATCTCCAGGAGAAGGAGATGCAGTTCGCGACCGGTCCCCACATGTGCAGCCATGTGGTGAACGCGTCCTTCACCCCCGACCATATCGCCGACATGGTGCGCAACGTGTTCGCCGGGCGGGTGTCGTTCAGCGACGGCACCGCCGAGATCGCGCCTGGGATCACCGTCCACCATGTGGGCGGCCACTCCATGGGGTTGCAGTTCGTGCGGGTGCTGACCAAGCGCGGCTGGGTCGTCGTCGCGTCGGACGTGACCCATTTCTACGAGAATCTGGAACGGCGCATGCCGTTCCCGGTGATCTACAACCTGGCCGACATGGTGCGTGGTTTCGACACGCTGGAGGCCCATGCCGAGACGCCGGGCCATATCGTCCCGGGGCACGACCCGCTGGTGCTCGAACGCTATCCCGCGCCCGATCCGCGCCTCGAGGGGATCGTCGCCCGCCTCGACGTGACGCCGAACGCGTAGCTAGCTCTTGGCCATTTCCACGGCGAGGTCGGCCGACCATTCCGCGCGCGGGCGATACCCCTCGGTCGCCCGGCACATCTCCTCGGTCAGCTTGACGATCTCGTCGTCCGACAGCTCGAAATCGAGATACTCGCCGAACGGCTGGGGCACGTGGAAGGGCGAGTCCAGATAGACCTCGATGTTGTTGCCCTCGGGATCGTCGAAATAGACCGACCAGGCGTTGCCGTGGTTGCGCGGCAGCAGCTTCTCGACCTCCGCCGCCACGACACGGCGGTACATGACCCGGAGCTCGGCGAGCGAATTCACCGTGAATGAGAGCTGGTTGATCGTGCTGGGCACGCCCTCCGGCCGGCCCTCGGCCAGCACGACCTGATGATGCATCGTCGGGTCGTTCGACATGAAGGTGATGTGCCCGCCATAGCGTTCCACGAAGCCCCGGTCGGTCACGCTGAACCCCAGCACCGTGGTGTAGAAGTCCACCATCCGGTCCATGTCACGGACCCACATCCCCGCATGGGCGAGGTTCGGCTTGATCTGTTCGGTCATGTTTTCCTCACTCCTGCGCGGCGACGACACCGTCGGATACCAGCGCCGCGATCTCGTCCGGGCCATACCCGAGCTTGTCCAGGATCTCGTTCGTGTGTTCGCCCACCTCGGGCGGCGCCACCGCGAACGAACTCGGCGTGCGCGACAGCGACACCGGCTGGCGCGTGAACCGCATCTCGCCCAGCGCGGGCGACGTGAGCGGCTGCGCGAGGCCCAGGTGCCGCACCTGGGGGTCCTCGAAGGCCTGCTGGATGTTGTTGATCGGCCCGCAGGGGACGCCCGCGGCGTTGAACGCATCGACCCATTCCGCCGACGACCGGCTCGCGATCACCTCGCCGATCAGGCCGTTCAGCCGGTCCCGGTTTTCCGAGCGCGCGGGCGCGTCCTCGAACTCCGGGTCGGTCATCCATTCCTCGTGGCCGACGATCCGGCAGAAGCGGCCCCAGATCTCCTGCCCCGCCACGGCGATGTTGATGTGCCCGTCCGACGTCGCGAACACACCGGTCGGGATGCTCGTCGGGTGGTTGTTGCCCGCCTGCCCCGGCACCTCGCCATCGACTAGCCAGCGCGCCGACTGGAAGTCGAGCATGAAGAGCTGCGCCTCGAGCAGCGACGTCTGGAGCCA
>JAYQGE010000022.1:0-56781 GCA_038140435.1 Rhodospirillaceae bacterium
CCCTTCCAGTCGAGGACCTCGGTCGTCTTGATGTCCGATGTCGCGAGTTTCACCATCCGTAAATTCCTTCCCTGAAACGGTCATACCGCGCGGTTTGGCCCGCGCGGCCATTCGGTGCGATCATACCCGGCAATCCACCAAAAACACAGGAGCGCCGCCATGGCCGACGAGCTTCAGACCACCCGCTTCGCGAGCCTCATCCATAACCTCGACGACATCCCCGTCCACAAGATGCCCTTCGGCGAGATGAAGGTGCTGGGCGGCGACCAGGTGATGGGTTTCTGGGCGAAGATCGAGGGCGGCAGCCACATCCCGGCGCATTCGCACCCCAACGAGCAGATCACCTGGCTGATGAAGGGCCGGTTCGACTACAAGTTCGGCACCGGCGAGGAGGCGACCTGCGAGGCGGGTTCGCTGGTCCTCATCCCCGGCGGGATCGAGCACGAGGTCTGGTACCAGGAGGACTGCGAGATCGTCGAGTTCTTCTCGCCCCCACGCACGGACATGTTCCCGGAGCTCGTCGACAATCCGTATGGGGTCAAAGATTGACCCTTTGTATCGCCAACCTCAGCCCCGCAACCCTATCGTCACCCCCGCACCCCGTTCGTCACCCCCGCCCCCGTTCGTCACCCCCGCGAAGGCGGGGGTCCATAATCACGGAACAAGCCCGGGCAACGGCTAATGTTTATGGATGCCCGCCTGCGCGGGCATGACGACAAAGAACAAAGGACCACGACCATGATCCCCATCCCCTCGAAGATCGTCGATATCTCCATGGCGCTGGACGACGAGATCATCGTCGACCCGGAGCCAATGCGTCCGTCCATCTCGATGATGGAGCATGGCGACAATCTCGGCCGGCTGCAGAAGAACTATCCGGGCCTCGACCCGGCCGATCTGCCCGGCGGGCTCTACTCGGCCTACGAGACCATCACGCTCGCGACCCACAACGGCACCCATGTGGACGCGCCGAAGCACTATCACCCGGTGGACAGGAACGGCGACCCGATGCCGGGAATCGACGAGATGCCACTCGACTGGTTCATGCGGCCGGGCGTGAAGTTCGACTTCCGGCATTTCGACGACGGCTATCTCGTCACCGCCGCGGACATCGAGGCGGAGCTCGACCGCATCGGCCACGACCTCCAGCCCCTCGACATCGTGCTGGTCAACACCAGCGCGGCCGCCGCCTACGGCCGCGACGACTATATCGACTGCGGCTGCGGCATGGGCCGCGAGGCGACGCTCTATCTCACCTCACGCGGCGTGCGCGTCTGCGGCACCGACGCGTGGACCTGGGACGCGCCGTTCAAGCACACGGCCGAACGCTGGAAGGAGACGGGCGACGCCTCGCTCATCTGGGAGGGGCACTATGCCGGGATCGAGGAGCCCTACTGCCAGATCGAGAAGCTGCAGAACCTGGAAGCGCTGCCGGACAACGGCTTCACCGTGGTCTGCTTCCCGACAAAGATCCGCGGCGGCACGGCGGGGTGGACCCGGGCGGTGGCGTTGTTCGACTAAACCTTACGAAGCCGAGCTAACCCCGCTCCCACCCGCGCATCTTCACGAGCGTCGTCGAGCCGTCCCTGAGCTTCTCCATGGTCGCGGCCTCGTTCGCCTCGCGCGCGATGCCGGCCTCGATCACGTCCGCGGCCATCGCCTTCGGGATAACCACCACCCCGTCCGTGTCGCCGACCACCAGGTCGCCCGGCTCGACGATCGCCTCGCCCAGTGCGATCCGCTCGTTGATGTAGAGATCGCCGTTCAGGTCCTTCAACGTCCCGCGCATGGCGAGCCCGCGGGCGAACACCGGCCAGCCCATCTCCGCGAGCTCCGCCCCGTCGCGCACACAGCCGTCGATGACGAGCCCGCCAAGCTTCAGCCCCATGGCCGAGGTGCACATCACCTCGCCGAAATACCCGCCCTCATAGTGCCCGCCAACATCGGCGACGATCACGTCGCCGGGCTTCGCCTCGTCGATCCCGAAATGCAGCGCCAGATTGTCGAGCGGCGGCCCTTTCACCGGGAAGGCCGGCCCACAGATCTTCATGCCGGGCGCCACCGGCTTGATCGCGGCCGGCAGCGCGCCGATCCGGCCCGCGGCCTCGTGCAGGGTCGAGGACGCGATCTTTGCCGCTTTCGAGATCAGTTCGGGTGTGAGTTCGCCGGCCATTCGTGACACTCCGCAAAAATGATATGGTCGCGCCTCGGAAATGGGCGCGTGCGCCCCATAGTAACATCGGGTTTGCGGGGAGACGATGACCGGCGTACTGGACGGACTGCGCGTGATCGAGGGCTCGGCCTTCGTCGCCGCCCCCACCTGCGGGATGACGCTCGCCCAGATGGGCGCGGACGTCATCCGCTTCGACATGATCGGTGGCGGCATCGACTACCGGCGCTGGCCCGTCACGAAGGACGGCAACTCGATCTACTGGGCGGGCATGAACAAGGGCAAGCGCTCGCTCGCCGTCGATTTCCGCAAGCCCGAGGGCCAGGAATTGCTGGCCGAGCTGATCACCCAGCCCGGCGAGGACCGGGGGATTTTGCTGACGAACTTCCCCATGCGCGGCTGGCTCGCCTACGAGGCGCTGAAGGCGCGGCGCGACGACCTGATCGCGCTGAACATCATCGGCAACCCGGACGGCTCGGTCGCGGTGGACTATACGGTGAACGCCGCCGTCGGATTCCCGTTCGTCACCGGCCCGAACGCGGAGATCGAACCGGTGAACCATGTCTTCCCCGGCTGGGACGTCTCGACCGGCTTCGCCGCGGCCACGGGGCTGCTGGGCGCCGAGCGGCACCGCAGCCGCACCGGCGAGGGCCAGTATGTGTCGCTGTCGCTGGCCGACATGGCCTTCGCGACCGTCGGCAATCTCGGCTACATCGGCGAGGTGCAGCTCAACGGCGAATCCCGCCCGCATATCGGCAACAACGTCTATGGCAGCTACGGCCGCGACTTCGCCACGTCCGACGACCGCCGGGTGATGATCATCGCCGTATCGGTCGCCCAGTGGAAGAAGCTGGTCGAGGCGACCGGGACCGGCGATGCCATGGCCGCGCTCGAGGCCGAACACGGGATGGACTTCACCCGTGAGGAACATCGCTACGCCGCGCGCGACGCGATCAACGTACATATCGCCGCCTGGTGCGCGCACCACAGCCTCGACGAGGTCCGCAGCGTATTCGACGCGCACAATGTCTGCTGGGGGCCCTACCAGACCTTCGACCAGATGGTCGCGGACGACCCGCGCGCATCGACCGCGAACCCGCTGTTCCGGGAGATCGACCAGCCCGGCCTCGGCCGGGTTCTCGTGCCGGGCACGCCCAACAACTTCACGGCGGTCGAGCACAACGTGCCCCGCGCACCCCTGCTCGGCGAGCACACCGACGAGATCCTGTCCGGCGAGCTTGGCCTGTCCGACGCCGAGATCGGGAAACTGCATGACGCCGGCGTGGTGGCGGGACCGGAGCAATAATCGGCCCTCATCCTGAGCCTGTCGAAGGAGAAGGCCACAACCTCATGCTTCGACAAGCTCAGCATGAGGACATAAAAAAGATGCGCGGATCGAGTCCGCGCATGACGGGAAAATGTGAACATGAGTGACATCCGATACGGCGACTGGACGCCCCAGACCGAGGTCATCACCGAGCGCATCGACGCGACCCAGGCGCGGAAGCTCGCCGCCACCCTCGACCGGTCCGAAGACGGCATCGAGGACGGCGCCCCCCTGCCTGCCATGTATCACTGGGTCTATTTCCTGCCGCGCGCGCCCATGTCGAAGATCGGTACCGACGGCCACCCGGAGCGCGGCGGCTTCTTCCCGCCGGTCGAGCTGCAGCGGCGGATGTTCGCCGGCGCGCGCACGAGGTTCCTCAAGCCCTTGCTGATCGGCCAGGAGGCGACGCGCACGGGCACGATCACCTCGCTCGCCGAGAAGGAAGGCAAGGCCGGGCGCATGGTGCTGGCGACGGCGGAATACACCATCGAACAGGGCGGCGAGACCTGCATCACCGACACCCATGACATCATCTACATCGCGGGCGGTGGCCAGACCCCGGCGCCCGGCCCCGACAGCTGGACGGCGCCCGCCGACGGCTGGCACCGCACCGTGCACGTGGACGGGGTCATGCTGTTCCGCTACTCGGCGCTGATCTTCAACGGGCACCGGATCCACTACGACCGGGAGTACACCCGCGACGAGGAGGGCTATCCGGGGCTTGTCGTGACAGGTCCGCTGACCGCCACGCTGCTCGCGCAGTTCGCGGCCGACAATGCCGGACACGAGCTCGCGGGCTTCTCGTTCCGCGGCCGCGCGCCGCTGTTCGACTTCGCGCCCTTCCACCTGGTCGGCGATGTCGAGGGCGACACGGCGGAGGTCTCCGCCCAGCGGAGCGACGGGGTGACCGCGATGACCGCAACCGCGGAGTTCGCGGCATGAGCGCGCTGGCCGGGAACACCGGGGAACTGCTCGGCCTGTGCCGGGACGCGCTCGAGGATGTGCGGGCATTCCGGGAAGCTGCACAACGTGCGGCCGCCGGCATGGCGGCGCCGGGCGGGCCGGTCGAGCCGGCGCTCCTCGAGGAACACCAGTACGCGGTCCACGGCTTCGCCTGGATGGCGACCTACGCGGCCGGCCTCGAACAGCTCCTGGGGTGGGCGGAACGGCTGGAAGACAGCGGGCTGCTCTCGGACCTCGAGCGGCTGATCCTGTCCGCCGGCTTCGGCGGCTACCTGAACCAGCTCAAGCACGGCATCGCCATGAGCCAGGACGAGATCGTCCGGCCCGGCGATCTCGAGCTCGACGAGGCCGATTTCTTCACCGGTGCGGCCGCCCGGCTGCTCATGGCGACGGGCAACGGCATCGCGGTGCGCCAGGCGATCGCGGAATGCCTGCGCGAACGCAGCGGCGACTTCGGCGCGCGCGGGCTGGACGAGACCAATGCCATGATCGCCGACCAGTTCCGGCGCTTCTCCGACGAGCGGGTCGCACCCCACGCCCATGGCTGGCACGTGCGCGACGAGCTGATCCCGCTCGACGTCATCGCGGACATGTCCGAACTCGGGGTGTTCGGCCTGACCATCCCGGAGGAAGACGGCGGGCTCGGCATGGGCAAGGTCTCCATGTGCGTGGTCACCGAGGAGCTCTCGCGCGGGTATATCGGGGTCGGCTCGCTCGGCACCCGGTCGGAGATCGCCGCCGAGCTGATCCGGCTCAACGGCACGCCCGAGCAGAAGGAAAAATACCTCGCGCCCATCGCATCCGGCGCGCTCCTGCCGACCGCTGTCTTCACCGAGCCGAACCACGGTTCGGACCTGGCCCGCATCCGCACCCGTGCCACCCGCGACGGCGATGTCTACCGGGTCAAGGGCAACAAGATCTGGATCACCCACGCCGCGCGGACGGACATGATGACGCTCATGGCGCGAACCGACCCGGACGAGGACGGCTATCGCGGACTGTCGATGTTCCTGGCGGACAAGCCGCGCGGGACCGACGAGAACCCCTTCCCGGCCGACGGCATGACGGGATCGGAAATCCGCGTCCTCGGCTATCGCGGCATGAAGGAGTACGAGCTCGGCTTCGACGGCTTCGAGGTCTCCGCCGACGGGTTGCTCGGCGGGCGCGAGGGCGAGGGCTTCAAGCAGCTCATGACGTCGTTCGAGACCGCGCGCATCCAGACCGCCGCGCGCGCCGTCGGGGTCGCGCAGAACGCGCTCGAGCTCGGCTTCGGCTATGCCGGCGACCGGGAGCAGTTCCGAAAGCCCATCGTCGAGTTCGCCCGGGTCGGCGGCAAGATCGGCTGGATGGCGACCGAGACGATGATGGCCCGCCAGCTCACCTACTTCGCGGCCCGGCAGAAGGATCAGGGCCAACGCTGCGACATCGAGGCGGGCATGGCGAAGCTGCTGGGCGCGCGGGTCGCCTGGTCGAACGCCGACAACGGCCTGCAGATCCACGGCGGCAACGGGTACGCCGAGGAGTACGACATCAGCCGCGTCCTGTGCGATGCCCGAATCTTGAACATCTTCGAGGGTGCGGCCGAAATCCAGGCCGGTATTATCGCGCGCGGATTGCTCGCGCGTCCCAACCGTCCCGCCTAGTCACTGGAATCGCTCGAATTTTTCGGGTGTTCGAGACGAATTTTGTAAAAATGTTCTACTAATGCGGGCCAATCGATGCACATAAACACGCAATAGTGTGGTTATGAATCATTCCTCGCAACGGCTAAGTCGCGGATACCAAACGGCTTCCGCCTTGTTTGTGAAAAACTTTGCGGCCACAGTCGTTTCATTAACCATTTGTTAAGCACCCTGGCAGTGCGACTTGCGAGGAGGCAATCATGAACACACTCACAAACGTATCCAATTTCCGGTCGGTGCCCGGCGACGCACCCGCGTCCAGCGCGCGATAGCGGAACGAGCGATCCTCGTAGATCGTCACGACGATCTCCGGCACGTCGTAGCAAAGCGGCTGGGCGCGGAACTGGCGGGTGAACTCGGCACCGTCCATGCCCGGCATCTTGTAATCCGTGACCACCAGATCGGGCGTGTTCTCCATCGCCCACGCGATCGCGTCACGGGGATCGGCGAAGGTATGAACCACCGCCTCCTCGTCCGCCTGGCTCGCAAGCCGGCTGAGGACGTGGCGGTTTGTCACCCGATCATCGATTACCAAGACAGTCGACATAGCCATATATTACAATGTTTTAACAAGTCAGACGAACGTGTTTCTTGAGGTTCGGCGGCGTATCCTTCGGAAACCCGTGACCAGCCGTGCAAAACCATGGTTTGTATGGGCTTTTCCGGCCATCGGTCAGTCTGCCAAGGGGAGCGTTAACAAATTGCTAACCATAGTAAACGCAATGTTACCGCATGCTGGACGCGCCAGAGCGGCCAACCGATGAAAGATTGCGACATCCTGATTCTCGATTCCGCGACCAAGTTCGGGCCCGATGCCCCCGGCAAGGTGGCAATTGCCGCGTCGCACGGCGCGATATACGCAGGGTATCTCGGCGCCCGGGCGGGCCTGCGCGGTATTATCCTGCACGACGCCGGGATCGGACGGGACGCCGCGGGCATCAATTCATTGCCCTATCTCGACGAATTCACGGTCGCGGGCGCGATGGTCGATCATACGACCGCACGGATCGGCGACGGCACCTCCATGGCCGAGACGGGTCTGATCAGTCACGTCAACGAAACCGCGCGCGCCGCCGGGTGCGTGCCGGGACAGACCGCACTGGACTGTGCACGCGCCATGCGCAACGCCCCGGGACAAACGGGAAGCCCGCTGGCCAAGGACGAGGCGCGCTTCGTCATCCGCGACGAACCGGGACGCCCCCTGGTAATCGGCTGCGATTCGGTTTCACTGGTGGGTCCAGACGATGCCGGCGTCATCGTGGTCACCGCCTCGCATGGCGAACTGCTGCGGGAATCGCCAACTTGGGGCAATCGCCCGGACGTGCTCGCGGCGGTCTTCAACGATGCCGGCTCCGACGGGCCGACGCGGTTGCCCGATCTCGACACGCGCGGAATCGCCGGAGCGACGGTTTCTGCGGACAGCGCGCGCATCGGCGACGCACGCTCGACCCATGACGACGGCATTATCTCGCATGTCAATGAAACGGCACGTGACCGGGGCGCGCGGCCCGGCATGACATGCCAGGCGTTCGTCGATCTGCTCTCCGGGTAGCGTGGCGCTAGGCGAGCATCTGCCGCACCCGGTCGGCGATCCTGTCGGCCTTGATCTTGTACGCCTCTTCCAGCGGAATGGAGAACGGGATCGGAATCCGCTCCCCGCCCAGCCGCGCCACCGGCACGCCCAGGGTCTCGGCGACATCCGACGCAATCTCGCCACCGAAACCGCCAACACGCACCGCCTCGTGGACCACCAGCAACCGCCCGGTGCGTCCGACGGACTTCATCACTGCGTCGCGGTCCCAGGGATAGAGAGTGCGAAGATCGATGACCTCCGCCAAAATCCCCTCCCCGGCCAGCACCTCCGCGGCCTCCGCCGCGACGGCGACCTGCGCCGCCCAGCTGACAATCGTGATGTCGTCGCCCGGGCGAACGGTTGCGGCAACACCGAGTGGAATCGGTTCCTGATCGTCCTCGTCCACCTCGCCCGAGACGCCCCACAGCCCCTTGTGCTCCATGTACACCACGGGATCGTCGCAGCGGATCGACGACTTCAGGAGGCCCCTGTTGTCGGCCGGCGTCGCCGGCGTCACGACCACGAGGCCTGGCGTGTGCACATACCAGGCCTCCGGCGACTGGGAATGTTGTGCCGCGATCCCGCCGCGAATCCCGATGGGCATCCGGGCGACAAGCGGAACGCGCGCCTGTCCGCCGAACATGTACCGCGCCTTGGCGGCCTGGTTGACGAGTTCCGAGACGGAGCACATGGCGAAATCGGAGAATCGCATCTCCGCGATTGGCCGCGTCCCCGCCAACGCCGCCCCAACTGCCGCGCCCATGATCGTCGATTCCGAGATCGGCGTGTCGACGATCCGGTCGGGTCCGAACTCGGCCTGCAGATCGTTGTACTGGCCGGCCATACCCCCCTCGTAGCCGAGGTCCTCGCCGAGCGCCCAGACCTTCGGGTCACGCGCCATCTCCTCGCGGAGCCCCAGTCGCGCTGCCTGCGCGTAGGTCATCTCGGTCATCGGCCCGCTCCCGGATAGCTGGGCGCGCCGATGTCCTGGACATCGGTAAAGGCGAGGCTTCCGTCCGGCCAATCCGCATTCATGGCCTCGTCCACATAGCCGACAATCTCGCCAGCCACGGCGGACTTCAGGGCTTCGATCTCGTCCGCGCCGACACCGTTCTCCCGCAGCCAGGCCTCGGTGCGCGCGATCGGCTCGCGCCCGAGTGCGGCCTCGACCTCCGCCGGATCGCGATAGCCCGCCGGGTCATGGGCGAAATGCCCGCGCAGGCGGTAGGTCATGGCCTGGATAAGCTGCGGACCGCTGCCGTTCCGGATCTCCTCGACGACCCGCGCGACCGTACTGTCCACCTCGAACAGGTCATTGCCGTCTATCGTCGTCGCCGGCATGTCGAAGCTCTCGGCCCGCTTGGCGATCCCCTCGCCCGCCGTCACCAGCCTGGTGGTCGTCGTCGCGGCGATCTGGTTGTTCTCGCACATGAACAGGACCGGCAGGTCGTAGACCTTGGCCCAGTTCAGCGCCTCCATGAATGGCCCGCGATTGATGCCGCCATCGCCGATGAAATTGACAACGATGCGGTCCTCGCCGAGCAAACGAATGGCCTGGGCCGCGCCGACCGACATCGTGCAGTTGTCCGCGATCACGCCGTTGGCACCAAGCATGCCGACCGAGAAGTCGGCGATGTGCATCGAGCCACCCTTGCCGTCGCTGGTGCCGCCGACCCGCCCGAACAGCTCGAGCATCATCGCACGGGGGTCGGCGCCCTTGGCGATCGAGTGGCCGTGGCCGCGATGGTTACTGGTCAGGTAATCGTCGTCGCGAAGGTTGGCACAAACGCCCACGGCGATGGCTTCCTCGCCGATATACTGGTGCACCGATCCGCGCACATGGCCGGCGTGGAAAGCTTCTCCCGCTGCCTCCTCGAAGGCACGGATAAGCAGCATCGTCCGGAACATCTCGACGACGCGGGCCGGCTCGTTTGCCAGGTTGCTGGACATGGCTTCCCCCTCGGTCACGCTTTGGCGCGTTCACGCGCCGGTTTTCGCCAGTATCGCCCGGCCCCGGCCGAAGGGTAAAGCGCTCCCGGGTCAGGCCCCGATGGCAGCGTTCACCCGCGGCATGACCTCGGTCGCCATCAGTTCCATGGACCGCTTCCCGAGCGCCTTGTCGACCCAGTCATGGCCCGCATAGATCAGCGTGCCGAAGTCGCCCACCTCCTCGCGGAAGGCGAGAATTTCGTCGACCACCTTGTTGACGGAACCGGCGATCACCAGGGAATCGACCATGAAATCGGTCGTGACCTCGTCGTCCGGCTGATCGCGCTCCAGCTTGAACAGCCCGAGCTTTCCGCCGTTCCGGAGCTTGCTGCCCAGCTGATAGAAGTAGAAGCGGTAGGGCGATTTCGCCCCCTTGCCATATTCCTCGGCCACCTTGTCGTCATCGGCGACGAAGATGGACCGCGCGACGCGCCAGTCGGCGGGATCGGCCTCGCGCCCGACGTTCGCATGCCCCTCTGCGAAGTTCGGCCAGTGGGTCGCGACCCATTTCGGCTGCAGGAAGTTGGCGGAAACCGGAATCCAGCCGCGCTCGCCGAGCCCGATCACGCCTTTGGAGAATGGCGCGACAACCGTCCCGAAAATGGGAGGCGTGGGCTTCTGGTAGGGCTTCAGGATCACGCCCTGACCAAGAACCTCGTTGTAGTGCTTCACCGTCGAGATCGAGTTGTACTTGCCCTGGATGTCGTAGGGCGGATCGCTCGTCCAGATCTCGATGATCTGGTTCAGGCTCTCGATGAACTTCTCGGGCCGGTCGATGTCCAGGGTCCCGAAGACCTCGGAATCGGACGGCAGATTCCCGGGGCTCACGCCCAGCATGAACCGGCCTTCCAGCATGTGATCCAGCATCGCAGCCTCGGCCGCGACCGCCGCGGGGTGGTGATGGCCGAGATTCACGGTGCCGGTCGCGAGCGTCATTTTCTTGATCTCGCGCGCGACCCAGCACAGGAACATCATGGAGTTCGGCACGGGCTCGAACGCATCGGTCACATGCTCGCCCATATAGGCCTCGGAATAACCGAGTTCGTCGGCCAGAATAAAGGCCTCCCGGTCCTCGTTGAGAGTCTCGGTCAATGGTCGATCGACCGGATGCAGGGGCATCGTGAAAAATCCGAGTTTCATGTCGCGCGCCTTGTCGCTGCAGTTTCTGGTGACCCAAATCTAGGCGCTGAATCGCTTGCGATCCGGGAGACGTCAAAACCGTCTCACTTGTTGAGCGGAGCGTTGACTGGCCGCCACGCATGAAGAACAGTGTCCCAATGCGCGCCGGAACGGCGGCACGGGGGAGTTATGAACGACCAGCCAGACACGCCCGAAACGGGCGACAATGCCACTGTCGAGATGTCGGGTGGTGAAGCACTCGCAAAGATGCTTCAGCTGCACGAGGTCGGGCCGATGTTCGGCATGGCCGGGTTTCAGTTGCTTCCTTTCTATGCCGCGATCCGCGAACTCGAGCTCGCGCATACGCTGATCAACGACGAACGAAGCGGTGCCTTCATGGCCGACGCCTGGGCGCGGGTCGCCGGCCGTCCCGGTGTCTGCGACGCGACCCTCGGGCCGGGTGCGACCAACCTGCTAACATCGCTGACCGAATCCCTCAACGCCGGCATCCCGATCGTCGCCATCGCCGGGGACGCCAACCGCACCCATGCCTGGAAGAACATGACCCAGGAGACGCGGCAGATCGAGATGCTGCGGCCCGCGGTCAAGGAGGTCATCCGGGTCGAGGTCGGAGAGCGCATTCCCGAGCATGTGCGCCGCGCCTACGCGGTCGCCACATCGGGGCGGCCGGGCCCGGTTCTGATCGACGTGCCCGAGGACATCAGCCACGGCGTCTTCGAATTCGCGGCGAGCGACCTCTATGCAGACCCCGCGACCATTCAAGCGCCCTCGCGGCGCACCCGCCCGGCCCGCGAAGATACGGCGCGCGCGGCAGCCATGCTGGCCGACGCGAAGCGGCCGGTGATACTCGCCGGCGGCGGCATCCACATCTCCGGCGCCCAGGACGAGCTGACCGCGTTCGCCACCGAACAGGCCATTCCCGTCGCGCACACCCTGTCGGGCAAGGGCGCGATTGCCTGCACCCACGATCTCTCGCTGGGCCTGTTCGGACGCTATGACCGGACGGCAAACGACGTGCTGGAGAAGGCCGACGCCATCCTGGTCGCCGGCTGCAAGCTGGGCGAGATCGCGACCAAGCGCTACACGGTGCCGCGGCCTGGTATCCCGATCATTCATCTCGACATCCTGCCGGAGGAAATCGGCCGCTGGGCACGGACCGACGTCGCGCTGGCCGGCGACGCCCGCGAGGGGCTGGCCGATCTGCGCGAAGCGCTCGCCGACGGTGCGGATACGCGTCGGGCGGCGCGGTCGGACTATCTGGCCGAGGTCGATGCGGGAAAAGCGAAATGGCGCGAGGACGTGGACGCGCGCTTCACCTCGGACGAAGTACCGGTGAACATGGCCCGTATGGTCCACGAGCTGAACAACGTCCTGCCGGAGGACGCGATCCTCGTCGCCGACGGCGGCTTCGCGGCCCACTGGACCGGGCTCCTCTACGACACCAAACGGGCCGGCCGCGGCTTCATCGTCGACCGGGGCATGGCCTCGATCGGGTACGGCGTCTCGGGCGGCATCGGTGCCCAGCTCGCCGCCCCTGACCGTCCGGTCTTCACTCTCACCGGCGACGGCGGGCTGAACATGACCCTCGGCGATCTCGAGACCGCCGCCCGGCTCGGCGTCCCTGTCACGGTCCTCGTCGTCAACAACGCCGCCTCGGGCTACATCAAGGCGTTACAACACGCCATGTTCGGCGGCCAGTACCAGTCGGCAGACCTTTCCGACCTCAACTACGCGGCGATCGCCGAGAATCTCGGTTGCCGCGGCATCCGCGTCGAGCACCCCGACCAGCTCGCGGACGCGTTCCGCACCGCGCTCGACAACCGGGACAAGCCCAACGTCATCGACATCGTCGTCACGCGCGACGCCGGCAAGATGCTGCCGGGCGTCGACAACCGGACGGCCCCCATCAAGAAGGGCGATCGCATCGCCTGACCCGATATCCCAAACCCGGCGCTTTGCGCCGCAAGGATTGGACTGTTCAATGAAACTTCTCACCTATGATGCCGGCTCCGGCGCCCGCGTCGGCCTCGCCACTGAAGACGGCATCGTCGACCTCACAACCCGCACCGGCGTCGCATCGCTGCGCGAGCTGATCGCCGCGGATCGGGTCGCGGAAATGTCGGAGCATGAGGGCGAAACACCCGATCACGCACTCGATGCGATCACCTATCTGCCCGTGATCCCCGATCCCGCACACATCTGGTGCGTCGGCGTGAACTACATGGATCACCTGCAGGAGGCGATCGACGCCGGCCTGCCCCGCTCCAAGAGCGAGCACCCGATGATCTTCGGCCGCTACGCCGACACGTTGGTCGGTCATCGCCAGCCGCTCCTCAAGTCACCGGTGGTCAACAAGCTCGACTACGAATGCGAACTCGCCGTCATCATCGGCAAGGGCGGTCGCTACATCAGCAAGGAGGATGCGCTGTCTCACGTCGCCGGCTATTCCTGCTTCAACGAGGGCAGCGCGCGGGACTGGCAGTACCACACGGCCCAGGTCGTCCCGGGCAAGAACTTCCAGGGCACTGGCGGCTTCGGCCCCTGGATGGTGACCGCTGACGAGATCCCCGACCCGCAGGTCCTCGACATCTCGACGGTGCTCAATGGCGAGACCCTGCAGTCGGCCAACACGAAGGACATGATCTTCGACGTGGTCACGATTATCTCCTACGTCTCGCACATCTCGGAGCTGCAACCCGGCGACGTGATCGCCAGCGGCACACCGTCGGGTGTCGGCCAGTCGCGCGAGCCGCAGGTCTTCATGCAGGTGGGCGACAGCTGCGAGATCCGGATCGAGAATGTCGGTACGCTCGTGAACGGGATCGCCGAGGGCTAGCCGTTCCGGCGCTGAAACAGCCGTCCGTCGATCAGCGCGAGTCCCAGGGCAATAAACGCCATCCCGATCAACTGTTTGAGGGTGAGCACCTCGCCCAGGATGAACACGCCGAGCAGGATTGCGCTGACGGGCACGATGAAGTTCACCAGCAGGATGTTCACCGCCCCCGCACGAGCCAGAATCCGGAAGAAGATCAAGTAGGCGACGGAGGTGGACAGGACGGCGAGGCCGACGACCGCGCCCCAGGCCTCGAGACTTGCGCCCAGATAGTCCCATGGCCGGTCAACCATCAGCGTGATTGGCAGCAGCAGCGCCGTCGCCATCGTCATCTGGCCCGTCGCGACCATCATCGGCGGCATATCCCGACGCGAGAAGGTCCGGCCGTAGATCGCCGAGACGGCGTAACAGACAGCCGCGCCGAGAACCGAGAGCTGGCCCAACAGGTCCTTGCCGAGCTCTTCGAGAAACTGCGGCCCGATGAGCACCACGACCCCGACCAGACCCGCGAGCACGCCCGCGACCTTGCCCGGGCTCATATGCTCGTCTTCGGTCATGAAATGTGCCGCCACGACGGCAAACAACGGCGTCGTGGCGATCATGATCGAGGCGAGCCCGCTAGCGATATGCACCTGGCCCCACGCGATCAGAAAAAACGGCAGCGCCGAGTTGAGCGCCGCCATGATCAGGAGCGCGATCCAGCTCGACGCGTCGCGCGGCACCTCGATCCCGCCCGCAAGGACGAAGAACCAGAGGATGACGGTCGCGAGCGCCACACGGCAGAGGATCACCACCAGCGGCGGCAGCTCGGGGATCGCGATCGCGTTGAAGAAGAAGGTGCCGCCCCAAAGCGCGCCGAGGACGAACAGCAGGAACCATTCGACGGCGGTCATACGCAGGGCAACGGGCTTGTTCATCCGGCGATCCTGGCGGTTCAGGCAGCCAGCAGCGCGCGCATCTTGGCAACCGCCGTGTGTGGCGCAGTCAGCACGGGCCTGCCTTTTACCGGCGCGATTTTCCCGGGCACCAGCCCCATGGAGAACTGGCCGAGCAGCAGGCTGTCGCAGTCGGTCAGCGTCTCCGCCGCCGCAACGATGATGTCGTCATGTCCATCCCGGTCGCCGCCAAGCAGGGTCTGGAAAGCACCCTCGGCCACCTTGTCCGTGATCGTGTAGTCGAGCCCCTGCGCCGCGGCGTAGCGTTTGATGTCGCCGGACAGGCAGTCGATCGTGCCCTGCGTCGTCGCCAGGAGGCCGAGCCGGGAACCGTTCGCGAAGGCAGCCTCGATCATCCCCTCATAGGAGGTGAGCACTGGCACATCGAGCGCTTCCCTGCCGGCCTCGACCAGCCGCCCGAACACGGAACCGCAGAAGATGATCCCGTCCACTCCGCAATCTCGCGTGTAGCGCAGCAGCGCCGCGATCCGCGCATAGGCCTCGTCGGGCATAGGGTCCGGCACCGTCATATCGTCGTTGATGAAATCGAGATAGAGCGACTGGTCGAGCTGGCAGGCGATGTCGGCCTCGGGCCAGAGCTCCGCGAAGGCCGCGCGCACGGTTGGAAACGCCACCTCGGTGGGCGACACGACGCCAATACGGGTTACGGTCATGGCCCTACCCCAACAGCCGTTTGAGCTTGCGCACCGCCGTGTGCGCCGAGGTCAGGACGGGCCGCTCCGGCATGTCGGTGAACAGTCGCATCGCGCTGGTCATCGAGAACTGGCCGAGCATCAGGCAGTCGCAGTCCGTCATTTGATCAGCGGCCTCGGCGACCATCCGGTCATGGGTCTCGACGTCGCCCGACAGGATGATCGGCCGGGCCGCGTCCAGGATATGGTCGGTGATCGTGACCGATTGGCCCTGCGCCTTCGAGTATCGGTCGATGTCGTCGACCAGGCATTTGAGCGAGCCCGCCACCGTGGTGAGAATCCCGAGGCGCGAACCGTGGGTGAACGCCTCCTCGATCATCGCCTCGTGGGACGTCAGGCAGGGAATGTCCATGTCGGCCCGCGCCGCCTCGACCCAGCGCCCGAACACCGACCCGGTGAACAGGAGCCCGTCCGCGCGGCAGTCCGCGGCGTAGTGCAGCAGCTTCGAGAGGCGCTCGCCCGTCTCGTCGGTCTGGGGCTTGCCGCCCGCGAAATCCAGATAGAGGGACTCGTCGAGAACGTGGAACAGCTCGGCCTCGGGCCACTGTTCGGCGAAGGCCTCGCCGATCGCCTCCATGGCGTTGTCCATGGGCGACACCGCCCCGATCCGTACTGGCATGTTTGCGCTCCCCTCGTTTCCGGCGATTTTAGGCGTTGACGCGCCGGTGCGGTAGAGGCCGGCCGCTGGGTCTCAACTGGCGAGCAACCGCGCATGGAAAGTGGCGGTCCGCGCCGCGACGGGGCAATATTCGCGCTTCAAACAAGGATCACGAACCATGACGGACATCTATATCGTCGGCATTGGCATGACGCCGCTCGGCAAGTTCCCGGACAAGAGCGTCAAGGAGCTCACCGACGACGCGGTGAACACCGCACTGACCGACGCGGGGGCGAAGCTCGAGGACATCGAGGCCGCCTGGTTCTCCAACACCCGCCAGGGGATGATGGAGGGGCAGAACACCGTGCGCGGCCAGTGCGCGCTGCGCTCCATGGGCTTCCAGTCGATCCCCATCGTGAATGTGGAGAATGCCTGCTGTTCGTCGTCGACCGGGCTGAACCAGGCGTTCGCCTATCTCAAGGCGGGCATGGCGGGCGTCGCGCTCGTCGCGGGCACGGAGAAGATGTTCTACCCCGAGAAGCGCGAGCTCATGTTCCAGGCGTTCCGCGGCGGCTGGGACGTGCACACGCAGGAGGAGACCGAGGCGCGGCTCCTCGCCCTGGGCGAAGGCCTGGCACTCCCGCCCGAGGCCGGTGAGGACACGGGCGAGCGCAGCGTGTTCATGGACATCTACGCCGCACTCGCCCGCCAGCACATGAAGCATTTCGGCACCACCCAGCGTCAAATCGCCGCCGCCGCCGCCAAGAGCCACTTCCATTCGACCCTGAACCCGCTGGCCCAGTACCAGAAGGACTTCTCGGTCGACGAGGTGATGGCCGACCGGCTGATCTCCTGGCCGCTGACGCGCTCCATGTGTGCGCCGCTGTCGGACGGCGCCGGCGCGCTGGTGCTGGCGACCGGCGACACGCTCGACCGGTTCGACAAGTCCCGCGCGGTGAAGGTGCTGGGTTCGGCCGTGGTCAGCGGCATGGACCGCGACCCGGACGACTTTTCGCACCACATCGGCCGGATGGCCGCGACGCGCGCCTACGAGCAGGCCGGCGTCGGGCCCGGGGACGTGGATGTGGCCGAGGTGCACGACGCGTCGGCCTACGCCGAGATTGTGCAGGTCGAGAATATGGGCTTCTGCGAACGCGGCGAAGGCGGCGCACTCGCCGAACGCGGCGAGACGAAGCTCGGCGGCCGCATCCCGGTCAACACGTCGGGCGGGCTCCTCTCCAAGGGTCATCCCATCGGCGCGACGGGCGCGATCCAGATCCACGAGCTGGTCACCCAGCTCCGCGGCGAGGCCGGCAAGCGCCAGGTCGAGGGCGCGCGCATCGCCGCGGCCGAGAATGGCGGCGGCTTCTTCGGCATCGAGGAAGCCGCAACGGTCGTCACGGTGCTGGGGCGGTAACACCAAACTCGTCATGCCCGCGCAGGCGGACATCCATAAACACCAGGCCATACTGGGTGAAGCTCGCGATCATGGGTTCCCGCCTTCGCGGGAACGACGAATTGTGAGTGAATCAGGTGCCGCTGGTACCGTTCGCCCATGTCCGATGCCGAGAAGATCACAGACTTGGAGGTCCGCCTCGCCCACCAGGAGCACACGCTCGACGAGCTGTCGGGCGTGGTCGCCGAGCAGGCGCGGGTGATCGATCTCTTCCGCGAGCAGCTCCGGCGGCTGACCGACCGCATGGTCCAGGTCGAGGAAACGACGCCCGGCAAGGGGCCGGACGAGCCGCCCCCACCCCACTACTAGCGCGATGCCCGACGATCTGCGACCGGCGGCCGAGTTCTTCGTCTACGTGCTCTGCAACGATATCGGCACCACCTACACCGGCATCGCCAAGGACGTCGCGGCCCGGCTCGACGCCCACAATGCGGGCAGCGGCGCGAAGTTCACCCGCGGCCGCGGCCCGTGGGCGGTCATCCACACCGAGGGCCCGCTCCCCCATGGCGACGCGCTGCGGCGCGAGCGCGTGATCAAGCGCGACCGGGCGTTCAAGGCAGGGTTGAAGGAGGCGGCACACTAGGTTCCGTCATGCCCGCACTTGTTGCGGGCATCCACGTCATCGGGTCACGCGAGATCGCCACGTGGATGGCCGGATCAAGTCCGGCCATGACGGCGCTGGTATCGTGGCTCCGGGAAATGCGCATCAGCACCGCGTGTGACGCATTGTGACGAACACCCGGGGCGGCGTATTCTGTCGGCCAATCCGGGGGAATTATTCCAATGCACGACAAGAGCTACCTGCGCACGCTGATCGACTTCAACGCTTGGGCCAACGAGGAGATGTACCAGAAGGTCTCCGAGCTGCCGCCCGAGGAGGTGAAGAAGGAGCGGCCAACGCCGCTGGTCTCGATCTTCGTCTCCATGCACCACCTGCTGAACGTGGACCGCATCTGGATGGGCCACATGCAGGGCAAGGGTCATGACTACCAGACGCTCCGCGACGTCGAGATCGAGGAGCTGGACGAGCTATGGACCGCGCGGCGCGAGATGGACAAGACGCTCGGCGAATATTTGGACAGCCTGAGCGCCGAGGAACTGGAAGAGGTCATCGACTACGAGCTGATCGGCGGCAAGACCGGCTCGATGTCACGCACCATGTGTATCACCCATCTGGCGATCCACGGCGCGTATCACCGGGGCTGGATCTCCGACATGTTCGGCCAGGCGGGCGCGCCCCAGCCCATCATCGACATCCCGGTCTATGAGCGGGCCCTGCGCGAAGGCGGCCTGCCGCCGATGCCGGTCTAGGCTCCAACAGGATCACTCCCATGCGTTGTGAAATCGTTGCCGTCGGCACCGAGCTGCTGCTCGGCCAGATCGTGGACACCAACTCCTCCTGGATCGGCGAGCAGCTCGCTCTGATCGGGATCGATTCCCTCTACCAGGTAAAGGTCGGCGACAATTTCGGCCGCATGGAGGCGACGATCCGCCAGGCGCTGGACCGGTCCGACGCCGTCATCTGCTGCGGCGGGCTCGGCCCCACCCAGGACGACATCACCCGCGACGTGATCGCGAAGATCATGGGGGTCGAGATGATGCGCGACGATGCGATCGCCGCGCATATCCGCAACATCTTCGAGGGCCGCGGCCGCCCCATGCCCGAGAACAACCTCCGCCAGGCCGACGTCCCCGCGGGTGCCACCACGATCGAACAGATGCCGGGGACCGCGCCGGGGCTGGTGTGCCCGGTGGGCGAGAAGGTCATCTATGCCGTGCCGGGTGTGCCCCACGAGATGCGCGAGATGATGGAAGGGACGGTGCTGGATGACCTGCGCCGGCGCTCGGGTGAGACCTCGGTCATCCACTCCCGTGTCATCCGCACCTGGGGCTATGGCGAGTCCGCGCTGGCCGAGACCCTAGCCGACCATGTGGACGCGCTCGACGAGAGCGGCCACGCGACGATCGCCTTCCAGGCGAGCGGCATCGAGGGCATCAAGGTGCGGGTCACGGCCAAGGCTGAGAACCATGACGCGGCCGAGGCGATCATCGCCGCCGAGGTCGAGCAGATCCAAGCGGCGATCGGCGACCACATCTTCGGCTATGACGACGAGACGATGGAATCAGTCGTTCTTGACGCCCTGCGCGCGCGCGGCCTCACCGTGGCCGCGGGTGAGAGCCTGACCGGCGGCATCCTGTCGACCCGCATCACGGCGCTCGACCCGACGATGGAGGTCTTCAGGGGCGCGATCATCGCCCCGGTGGACGGGCAGGACGGCGAGGCCGGAGCAATCGCCGCGGCCCGTGCGGCCCGCGAGTCGGTCGGCACTGACATCGGGATCGCCGTGATCGGTCCCGCCGACCCCGACGCCCACCCGCCCGGTACGGTCTTCGCCGGGGTGGCGCTGCCGGACGGCGACCATGGCAAGACGGTCGCCCTCCCCGGCGTCCTCAGCCGGATGCGTTCATACGCCGTCATCACCCTGCTCGACCTGCTGCGCAAACGGCTTGCATGAGCGCGCCGAAAACGGCCGAGAACCTCTTCGACCGTGAGGCGACGGCCTACGCAATCATCGTCGGCGCGGCGCTGATCTTCGCCTCGAACCACATCCTCGCCCGCTATCTCGGCGGAATCATTCCGCCCATGGGCTTCGTATTCTGGCGCATGGCCATCGGCGCGGCGGTCATCCTGCCCTTCGCCGGCTACGGGCTGTTCGTCCAGCGGCGGCTGATCATGCAGCACTGGAAGCTGTTCGCGCTCATGGGCCTCCTGTTCGTGCCCCTCGGCAACGGCGCGATCTACGCTGCCTACACCTTCACCACGGCGCTGAACGGCGGCGTGGTCTCCGCCGCCCAGCCGGCGATCACGGTCCTGCTGTCGGCGCTGCTCTGGCGCGATCTCATCAACCGCAAGCAGGGTGTGGGTATCGTCGTCGCGGCGGTTGGTGTGCTGGCGATCATCGCGCGCGGCGACCCGCAGGCGATCCTGTCACTGCAATTCAACATCGGTGACCTGATAATGCTCGGCGCGACGGCAGCCGTGGCGTTGCATAACGTGCTGGTGCGCCGGGTGCCCAAGGAAGTCACGGTGCCCCAGCTGCTGGTGACCGTCCAGCTGTTCGGCCTGGTCGTCGCCACGCCGCTCTACATCATCGAGACGATCTATGTGCGTCCCGTGCCCGTCTCGGGCGAGGCTATCGTCTCGCTGCTGTGGGTGGGAATCGTCGTCACCGCCCTCGCCGTCGGCCTGACCAACGCATCGATCCGACGGCTCGGCCCCAACAAGGCGAGCATCTCCAACTACATGCGGGTGCTGTTCACCGCCGCGCTGGCCATCCTGCTGCTCGGCGAGGACCTCCAGGCCTATCACTTGTTCGGCCTGGTGGCCGTTATGGGCGGGGTTTACCTGATGACCCGGGGTCGCTCTGTCCCTGCAGGGTGACGCGAAGCTGCATTCCGAATTTGACTTCCTCTCCCGTCATGCCCGCACTTGTTGCGGGCATCCACGTGGTTGATCCACGTCCATGACGATTGGGAAGGCGCGAAGTAAATATGTCAGGCGGCTGGGTGTACATCATGACCAACCGTCCCAACGGGACGCTCTATGTCGGTGTCACTTCCGACATTTCGCGGCGCGCTTGGGAGCATCGCGAAGGACTCACGCCCGGTTTCACGAAGCGGTACGGCCTGAAATGCCTTGTCTATACCGAGTATTTCGATGACATCGCGCGCGCTCTCCAGCGTGAGAAGACAATCAAGCACTGGTCACGCGCGTGGCGGGTCAATCTGATCCTGACGAATAATCCAGATTGGGAAGACCTATATGACTCACTGATCTAAGATTTTGATCAGGATGGACGTGGATGGCCGGAACAAGTCCGGCCATGACGAGGAATTATACTTCAGCTAGAGCCGAAGAACGGCGCGACCGCCGCGACGATCGCGTCGGGATTTTCCTCCGGCCCGAAGTGGCCGGAATCGAGCTCGGTGCCCGTGACGTCATCCGCCCAGTTGCGCCAGAAGCCCAACGGGTCGCCGGTCTGCGCCGGAAAGCCCTGCGCACCCCACAGAAAGTGAACCGGCATCGCAATCTTGCGTCCGGCTTCGCGGTCGGCGGCATCGAGCGCCCGGTCGAAGGTGGCCCCGGCCCGGTAATCCTCGCACATGGCGTGGACCCGCTCGGGCTGGGCGTAGGCATCGCGGTAGAGCGCCAGCGCATCGGGATGGAACGCATCGAGCGACTTCGCTTTCGTCCAGGACGCGAGCGTGTGCTCGAGATACCAGAGCGGATCGGCGGAAATCAGCGTTTCTGGCACCGGCTCCGGCTGGGCCAGCATCGGCCAGTGATAGGCCTTGATCGCCATATCCGCATCGAAGCTTGCCCACATGTCGTGGGTGGTCACAACGTCGACGATGCCGAGCCGCGTCACCGTCTCGGGATGGTCGAGCGCCACACGGTACGAGACGCGCGCACCGCGGTCGTGGCCGAGCACCCCGAACCGCTCGTACCCCAGCTCACGCATCACGGCGACGAAATCGTTGGCCATGACACGCTTCGAATAGGTCTCGTGGCCGGGCACCGTCGGGGCGACGCCGCTTCGGCCGTAGCCCCGCAGATCGGCGACCACGCAGCGGAACGACCCGGCGAGCGCCGGCGCCACCCGATGCCAGATGGCGTGACACTGGGGATAGCCGTGGAGCAGCAGGAGCGGCGGTCCCTCGCCGCCCACACGGCAGAAGATATCCACCCCATCGCCGGCGACGGTGACGCTATCGAACCCGGGGAACAGATCGGCCATGCTTGTGCCTACCGCATCGGCGAGAACGGCACGGGCCGGAGGATCTTGTTTTCCATCCGCACCAGCAGGCCGGAATTCTTGAGTTCGGCGACATATTCGAGCCAGCCCGGATCCTGATACATGGCGTCGCGGCGGCGCTCGCGATCGCCCTGGTCCTCGTAGCGCCACATGTGCAGGACCTGGCTCAGGTCGCCGACGTCACAGGTGAACATGCCGACAAAGTTTTCGAGATATTTCATCTGGTAGGGCAGCGCCATCCGCTCCCACAGTTCGAGGAAATCGCCCGTGCGCGCGGCCTGGGTGAAGTAGGTGCGATGGTCGATGATCATGAACGCTCTCCTGAGGACAAGAAAAATGGGTTGTGCGGCGCGGCCTGCGACTGGCTGATCCACATCGCGACGAGCAAGGCCGCGACGGCGAGGATCACGAACCGGAGTGCGCGGAACAAGGGCAGCGCCCGCCGCTACTACTGGGCGTAGGACGGGTCGATGCGGTCGAGGCGCCGCAGCCAGGCCGGCCAGTCGGCCGAACCGCGCCCGGCGTTATGGTTGCGGCGCTGCTCGGCATACTGGTCGAGTACGTCCTTGCTCGGCATCGTGAAGTTCGAGCCGGCCGCCTGCTGCTGAAGCTGCAGCTTGCAGGCGAATTCGAGGTCGCGCATGAGCACGAACGCATCGCGCATGGTCTTCCCGACCGTGACCGGGCCGTGATTGCGCATCAGGAGCGTGTGCCCGTCGCCCAGCGCCGCGGCGATGGCCGCCCGCTCGTCCAGATTCTCGGTGATGCCCTGGTAGTCGTGATAGCCGACATTGCCCCAGAACTGCATGGCGGCCTGCACCAGCGGCAGGAGCCCGTCCGGCTGGTTGGCAACCGCGACGCATTCGGGGATGTGGGTGTGATAGGCCGCGTTGATGTCGGGCCGCGCGCGCATCAGCCCGCCATGGAGCGTGAAGCCCGGCTTGTTCACATGCATGGATTCGTCCACGTCGTCGTTCCGAGAATCCACCTTCACCAGGTTCGATGCCGTCACCTCGTCGTAGAGCAGCTCATGCGCCTTGATCAGGAAGAAGTCCGGCTCACCCGGCACACGCATGGACACATGGTTGTAGATGCTGTCGGCCCAGCCATAGAGGTCCGCCAGCCGGTAGGCGGCAGCCAGGTCGACGCGCGCCTGCCATTCCTCGGGGCTGACCTGGTCCCGTACGGACGGGACATCGCGCAATTGCACAACGTTCGATGACATCTGAACCTCCTCGCGGTCAGACCCGGACCATCTTGCCCGGGTTCATGATGTTGTCGGGGTCATAGGAGCGCTTGAGGGTACGCATGAGATCGACCGCATCCTCGCCATGTTCCAGGGGGAGATAATCCATCTTGCCGACGCCGATGCCATGCTCCCCGGTGCAGGTGCCGCCCATGGCAATCGCACGCTCGACGATCCTCTGATTGCATTCCTTCACGCGGCGCACCTCGTCCGCATCGTCCGGATCGAGCATGAACAGCACGTGAAAATTCCCGTCGCCAACATGGCCGACGATGGGGCACTGGAAGCCCGAGCCGCGCGTGTCCTGCTCGGTGGCGAGGATGCACTCGGCGAGGCGCGAGATCGGGACGCAGACGTCGGTGGACATGCCCAGCTTGGTGGGTTCGAGAGCAATCCCGGCATAGTAGGCGTCGTGGCGCGCCTGCCACAGTCGGTTGCGCTCCTCGGTGTCCGCCGTCCACTGGAAGGCCGAGCCGCCGAAATCGTCGGCGATCTCGCGCACCATCTTCGCCTGCTCCTCGACCCCGGCCTCGGTGCCGTGGAACTCGTAGAACAGGGTCGGCTTCGCCTCGTAGCCCTTGAGGTCGGAATAGTCGATCGAGCATTGCATCATCAGGGCGTCGAGCAGCTCGATGCGGGCGATGGGCACCCCGGCCTGGATGGTCAGGATGACGCTGTTCACCGCGTCCTCGAGGGTCGGATATTGACACACGGCAGAGGCGATCTTTTCGGGAATTCCGTAGAGCTTCAGATGCACCTCGGTGATGACGCCGAGCGTGCCCTCGGACCCGACGAAGATGCGCGTCAGGTCGTAGCCCGCCGACGACTTCTTCGCCCGGCCGCCGGTCTTGATGATCCGGCCATCCGCCGTGACCACCGTCAGGCCGAGTACGTTTTCCTTCATCGTGCCGTAGCGCACCGCGTTGGTGCCGCTCGCCCGCGTCGCCGCCATGCCGCCAAGCGAGGCATCCGCGCCGGGGTCGATGGGAAAGAACATGCCCGTGTCGCGCAGATACTCGTTCACCTGCTTTCGCGTGACGCCCGCCTGGACCCGGCAGTCCATGTCCTCCGGGTGCACCTCCAGCACGTTGTTCATCTGCATCAGGTCGATGGTGATGCCGCCATGGGGTGCGGTGACATGTCCCTCGAGCGAGGTGCCCGTGCCAAACGGGATGACCGGCACCTTGTGCGCGGCGCAGATCTTGACGATCTCCGCCACCTCCTCGGTCGTTTGCGGGAAGCAGACGGCGTCGGGCGGAACCGGCTTGAAGTAATCCTCACCCCGGCCGTGATGCTCGCGCACCGCCATGGACGTGGTCACGCGGTCGCCGAGCAGCGCCTCGAGAGCCGCCAACGCCCCGGACGTCGTGTCATTCGCGGCGATCGCCTGTTCGCACATGGCTCGTATTCCACCCGTCATTTGATTGGCGATATCATATCATCACGTCCAATTGCGGCCTAGCGTACCCCGGGAGATCGAAGAATGAACAAAGCCCTCGAAGGCATCACTGTCATCAGCATCGAGCAGGCGGTCGCCGCGCCCTACGCGTCGTCCCGGCTGGCCGACGCGGGCGCCCGGGTCATCAAGGTCGAGCGACCGGACGGCGACTTCGCGCGCACCTACGACCGCGCCGCGCTGGGCCAGAGCGCCTACTTCGTCTGGCTCAACCGGGGTAAGGAATCGGTGGCGCTCGATTTCAAGCAGCCCGACGACCGGGTGCTGCTCGAACGGATGATCGCCGGTGCCGACGTGTTCATCCAGAACCTGGCGCCGGGCGCGGCCGCGCGTGCGGGATTCGGTTCCGCCGATCTCCGCCGAATGCATCCGCGCCTGATCACCTGCGACATTTCCGGATATGGCGACGACGGCCCCTATCGGGAGATGCGCGCCTATGACCTTTTGGTGCAGGCCGAGAGCGGGTTGTGCGAGGTGACGGGCACTCCCGACGGTCCGGGCCGGGTCGGCGTGTCGGTGTGTGACATCGCCTGCGGCATGGCCTCCCACGCCGCGATCCTGGAGGCTTTGTATCACCGCGAGCGCACCGGCGAAGGCCGCGCGATCACGGCATCGCTGTTCGCCGGCATGGCCGACTGGATGAATGTCCCCTATCTGCAGGCAGTGTATGGCGGCAGCGCGCCGAAACGCGCCGGCCTGCACCATCCCTCGATCGCGCCCTACGGCGCGTATCGCACGGGCGACGGCAAGCAGGTGGTGATCGCGATCCAGAACCGGCGCGAGTGGCGGCGCCTGTGCGACGAGGTGCTGCAGCTACCTGACCTCGCCGACCACCCGGACTTCCACGAGAACGTCGCCCGCGTGGACAACCGCCCGGCGCTCGACAGCCGGATCGACGGGGTGTTCGGCGCCCTCGACCGCGACGAGATCGTACGCCGCCTGCTGGACGCGAAGATCGCCCACGGTGCGGTCAACGACGTGGCGAACTTCGCCGCCCACCCGCAGCTGCAGAAGGTCGAGATCGAGACACCGGAAGGCGCCGTGGTGATGATCGCGCCGCCGGCGCGGATCGACGGCGCGGACCCGGCGCTGGGCGCCGTTCCTGCGCTCGACGCGAACGGTGCTGCGATCCGCGCGGAGTTCGCCGCCTAGTCCAGCGTCGGGTCGAGCACCACCTTGCCGGTGCCCTCCCGCGATTCCACCCGGCGGTGGGCGTCCGCCGCAGCGCTCAGCGGCATCACCTGGTCGATCAGAACCTTCACGCCTCCCTCACCGGCGCGCACGAAGGCATCTTCCAGCCCACCCGGCGCCTCGCGGGGCTCGCCCACGATGTGCAGCATGTAGAGATAGAGGCGCCGCACGCTCAGGGGCACATCCGCCGTGCCCGACGCATTGCCGGCCGTCACAAGGGTCGCGCCGCGCGCCATCGAGTGGATGACCTGGTTGAAGGTCGTCGGATCGGCGACGCTGTCGCACACGCCCGTCACGCCCTGGCCGTCGGTCAGCTTGAGGATCTCTTCCGTCAGGTCCTGGGTCCGGTAGTTGATGCCGTGATCGGCGCCCAGCCCGAGGGTCGCCTCAACCCGGTCGTCAGAGCCCGCCGCGGCGATCACCGTCGCACCGGCCCATTTCGCGACCTGGATGCAGGCTGCGCCGAGGCCGCCCGTCGCGCCCATCACCAGGACCGTGTCGTCCCCCGTGATCCCGAGAACATTCTCGACCTGGTTCACAGCGGTTCCCAAGTGCCGGCCGATCACGGTCGCCTCGTGGAAGGTCAGGTTGTCGGGGATGGGCACGGTGCGCGAGGCGACGGTGCGCACATACTGGGCATTGCCGCCCCAGATCGTCACACCGAGGAAGTCCACCGGACCGAGCCCGGGGATCGTCATGTATGGGTCCGGCCGGGTTGTCGGCACGAAGAGCGAGCAGAACACTCGGTCGCCTACCTTGCGGTCGGTCACGTTCTCGCCCACCTCGACGATCGTGCCCGAAGGGTCGACCCCGAGGATGTGGGGGAGTTCCGGGGTATAGGCGTAGGTGTTCTCGCGCAGATAAATATCGAAGGTCCTGTTGATGGACACCGCGTTCACCTCGACCAGAACATCGTCCGGCCCGACCTTCGGCGTATCGATCTCCTCGTAGGAGAGCGCCTCCGGCCCTCCGAACGCCTTCATCACAACCGCTTTCATCGTATTCTCCCGTTCGCTCCGAGGCCGTCAGCCGACCTTCTCTTCGACGCCGCTCTCGGCGGACTTGATGACGGCTTCCAGTACCGCCACAACGTGAATGATCTCCTCGCGCGACACCGGATAGCTCTCGTGGCCCATCGCAGCGGCGCCGAACGCGTCCAGTTCGGCCGTCAGCGCGTCCGTGTCGCGCCCGAAGTCATAGCTGAACTGTTCCGGCTCGCCGCCGTCGCGCGGCGCGAACTCCATGCTGTCATACATGCGCCCGATCATGCGCGCCGTCGCGTCCCGGCCGTGGATCGCCGCGTGAAAATCCGGTCGCGCCGCGACCATCACCGCCAGATAGCCGGTCATGCCGCTGGAGAACTTCAAAAGTACCGAGGTGGTGTCGTCGATATCCGCCTCGGCAGCCCGGTGCACCGCCTGCGCGGTAACACTCTCGACCGTGCCGAACAGGTCGACCATGTTGTCGATCAGGTGAATCCCCATCGGCGTCATACCGCCGGCCGGCCACTCGGAGCGCTGGAAGCGCCAGCTGTCCTGGGGCATGACGATCGCGGCCGGTCCCGTCTCGGTCATCTCCACATGCAGAAGCGTCCCGAAGGCGCCGTCGGCAATCTTCCGGCGCAGCTCCGCCATGGACGGCACGAAGCGCCTGTTGTGGCCGACGACCGCGGTCACGCCCGCCGCGTCGGCGGCATCGAGAACGCGCTCGGCATCGGCCTTGGTCAGGGTGAAGGGCTTCTCGCTCAGGACATGCTTGCCGGCCTCGATCGCCGTCAGCATCTGCTCCACATGCAGCGAGTGCGGCGTCGCCAGCACGACCGCGTCGAGATCGGCCTCGTCCAACATCGCCTCGAGGCTCGAGTGAAGTGTCATCCCCTTCTCGTTCGCGAAGTCCGCGACCTTGTCCGGGTTGCGGACGGCGCCGGCGATGAACTCGATATTCTCCGCCGCGCCCGACGCGTTGACCAGGTTCTGGCCCCACCAGCCGACGCCGACGATTCCTGCTGCAAGCATAGTCCCTCTCCTGGGTAGCCGGTTCAGCCGACCTTCTGCGGCGCGCCGGTCTCGGCAGACTTCACGATGGCCTCGAGGACGGCGATCCCGTGGATCACGTCGGCGTCGGGCACGGGATAGGCGTCACCGCCCGAGCACGCCGCCGCGAAGGCCTCGAGCTCGGCGTTGACCATGTCGAAGCCGGAGAAGTCCTTGGTCACCGTCTTGTTCTCGCCGGTCGCACCCGTGATCGGCCCGTCGCCGTTCGGCACGAACTCGAAAGAAGACAGGTCCGGTTTGCGGATCTCGAACGAGCCGCCGAGGCCGTAGCCCTGAACCCGGAAGCTCGGCGCGGTGGCCAGCATGTTGCCCATGTAGCCGGACATGCCGTTCTTGAACATGAACAGGATCGACGACGTGTCGTCGGTATCGTTCGGGACCGCGCGGCGGAACGACTTGCAGTAAACCTCGTCGACCTCGCCGAACAGGTTGATGTAGGCGTCGATCACGTGGACGCCCATGGGCGTAAGGCCGCCGACCGGGGTCTCGTTCTTGTCTGCGCGCCAGGCATCGGCCGCGAGAAACATGCCGTTGGGCGCGCACATGGTGCCCTCCACATGCATCAGCGGGTCGAGCGTGCCATCGGCGATGAGCTTCTTTGCCTCGGCAATCGCCGGGTGGAAGCGGCGGTTGAACCCGACCGCGCAGACGACGCCGGCGTCCCGGCATGCGGCGATCGCCGCTTCGGCGTCGGCTTTGGTGAGCGTGATCGGCTTCTCGACGAATACATGCTTTCCGGCCGCGGCCGCGGCCTCGATCTGCTCGCGGTGTTTCGAATGCGGCGTGGCCAGCACAACCGCATCGAGATCATCGAGCGCGAGGAGTTCCTCATAGGAATCGACGAGATCGATCGCTTGTTCGCCCGCATACTCCTCGGCATTCGCGCGCGTACGCGTCGCGCCGTGCGAGAAGCGGATGTTGTCGGATTTGCCCTGGACCGAGCCGACAAGGACCTTGCCCCACCAGCCGAGGCCAACGATACCTGCGTTGATCATGTAAATCCCCCTGATCGGCGCCCCAGTTCACATGCGCGGGCGCATCGCCAGACAATATTAGGCGCTGGCCGGGGGCTTGTCTGCTTGCGAAGACGCTTTTTCCTCGCGCGCGCACCTTGGGATGGGGGACGCCGGTAGGCGGCCCCCCGGCCACTCGCTATACTTTTCCCGACTGGCGGGGATACGGATATCGCCGTCGCAATACTTTCGGGGAGACAGAATCATGGCATTGCGCGTCGGCGTCGTCGGACTGGGGATCATGGGGGGTGCGTTCGCGGCGAACCTCCTCAAGGGCGGCTTTCAGGTCACGGGCTACGATCCGGTCAAATCCAAGGTGAACGCGCTGGTAAAGGCTGGTGGCAAGGCGGGCAAGAGCCCGGCCGACGTGGCCCGCAAATCGGACGTGGTGCTCACCTCCCTCACCTCCGCAGCCATCCTCGACGCGGTCGTCTCCGGCAAGGACGGTATCGCCGCCGGCGCACACAAGGGGCTGGTCGTTCTGGAGACCTCGACCCTCGGGATCGAGGACAAGGAGCGCTCCCGCGCCGCGCTTGCCAAGAAGGGGGCGAGCCTGATGGACAGTCCCGTCTCGGGCGCCGGTCAGCAGGCCGCCACGGGCGAGATCACCATCATGGTCTCGGGCGCCAAGAAGGACTTCAACACGGTGAAGCCGATCCTGCCGGCCTTCACCATGATCCAGTATCACGTGGGGCCGTTCGGCGACGGCATGAAGCTCAAGATGCTGATCAACATGCTGATCAGCGTGCACGGCGCGGCGTTCGCCGAGGCAATCACGCTCGCGCGCGCGTCCGGCGTCGATCTCGACGTCTTCGGCGAGGCCCTGACCCGCTCGGCCGGCAACTCGCGGGTGATCGAGTATCGCGGGCCGCTCATGCTCGCGGACGAGTATGCGGACCCGAACGTGAAGACCGCCGACCTGACGGTCATGATCAAGGACAACAACCTGATCGAGGACTACGCCAAGTCGAACAACGCGCCCGTGCCCGTCTTCCAGGCGAGCATGTTCAGCGCCTACGCCGCCCTCGCCCAGGGCTACGGCCAGGAAGACCCGGGTGTGGTGACGCGTGTCTACGAACAGATGGCCGGCATCCCGCGCAAGAAGCGCGCGGCACGCAAGAAAAAGTAATGGCACTCACTGCCGGGGTCGTCGGTCTCGGGAACATCGGCGGCGGGGTTGCGCGGAATCTTGCCGGCGCCGGCCATCGGGTCATCGGCTACGACATCGACGCCGAACGGATCGCGGCCGCCGGCGTCGAGGCCGGGGCAGATGCCGCCGATGTGGCCACGCGCACGGACATCATCGTGCTCGCGGTCGCGACGCTGACGGCCTGGCGCGCCACCCTCGCCGCCATTTCCGCCAGCGGACGCCGTGGGCTGATCGTCGCCGACCTCTGCACCTTTCCCATCGAAGAGAAACAGGGCGCACACGAGGAACTGGCCCGCGCCGGGATCGAACTGCTCGATTGCCCGGTCAGCGGCGCCCGGCCCCAGGCCGAGGCCGGCGCTCTCGCCATGCTCGTGAGCGGAAACGCCGACGGGTTCGCGCGCGCCCGGCCTGCGCTCGAGAGTTTCTGCGCCAGCGTGATCCATGTGGGCGATTTCGGCGAGAGCGCCCGTATCAAGTACATCCTCAACCTGATGATCTCGATCCACAACATGGCCGCGGCCGAGGCGTTCCTGCTCGCGCGCAAGGCCGGGGTCGACCTGCAGACCATGGCCGACGCGGTGAAGGCGAGCGCCGCCGCGTCGAAGGTGTTCGAGATCCGCGCCGACAAGTGGGTCTCGGGCGACTATGACGACCCGACGGCGGAGCTGGCGATCCAGCTCAAGGACAAGGACGTGATCCGCGAGTTCGCCGCGTCCCATGACTGCCCGACGCCGATGTTCGACGCGGCCATGCCCTATTACATCGCGGCCGGCTCCCAGGGCTGGAAGGAGAAGGACGCCGCCTCGATCCTGGCAGTGCTGGAAGCGATGGCGGGAATTCCGAGGACGTCGCCCGGAGGCGGCTAGCCGCCGCCTACTTCGTCAGCGCGGCGTGCATCACCCGGTGGAAGCGCTCGGGATTGAGGAATCCTCCGCCCCACGGGGCGTCAAATTCCTTCGTCGGTGCCGCGGCGACGATCTCCTCCACGGACTTGCCATCAGCGGGCTGATGGCATCGCGCGCCTTCGTCAGCATGTCGCGATACGCGATCAGGTCATCGCGGTCCGCGATCGGCCCATGGCCCGGGATGATGACCGTCTCCGCATCGGCCAGCTCGAGCACCAGGTCAATCGAGCGGAACACACCCTCGATCGAGCCGCCCGAACGGGAATCGATGAACGGGTAGAAACCGTTGAAGAAGGTGTCGCCCATGTGGATGACATCCGCCTCCTGGAAATGGATCATCGCGTCGCCATCGGTGTGGGCGTTGGCAGTGTGGAACACGCGCACGGTCTGGCCGTTCATATGGAATGTCGTCGTGTCGTTGAAGGTCACGACCGGCAGCGCATCGGCAGGCGCGTCGCCCGCGAGCAGCCGCGCGCGCACGTTGTCATGAGCGAAGATCAGCACCCCGGCCTTGCCGAGATTCTCGTTGCCGCCGGTGTGGTCGCGATGGAAATGCGTGTTGACCAGGAAGCGCACCGGCTGGTCGGTCACCGTCTTGACCTGGCCGAGGATCGCCTCCGTCGCCGGGGCGAACTGGTCGTCGATCATGAAGACCCCGTCCTCGCCGACCGACACGCCGATGTTGCCGCCGCGGCCCATGATGACGTGAATGCCGTCCTTGATGGCCGATATTTCCTGTGCGGACGCGACACTCGGAATCGCCGTTGCGGCCAGCGCCGCGGCGCCCAGGAACGCCAGTTTGAGGCTGTTGTGCATGATCGTCTCCCGCGGGTTCGAAGCTGTACAAAAAACTAGCGCCGGGTTGCTTGTCCGACAATCGACGAACCGCTCACATCATCGTCATGAGGCCCGGTCCGGCCTTTTGACCGGCGAGCCCACCGGGCCTATGATTTCGGCAACTCCAAGGGGGACAATATGACCGTCAAGTATCACCTGATCAGCTCGTTCACCTGACCATGGGTCCAGCGCGCCGTGATCCTTTTGCGCGCCAAGGATGTCGAGTTCGACGTCACCTATATCAATCTCCGTGAGAAACCGGACTGGTTCCTCGAGATTTCGCCCCACGGCAAGGTTCCCGTCCTCAAGGTCGGTGAAGAGATTCTGTTCGAGTCCAACGCGATCGCCGAGTATCTCGACGAGATGGTCGAACCGCGCCTGCACCCGGAAGACCCGATCGCGCGCGCCAAGAACCGCGCCTGGACGGACTTCACCGGGACGTTCGCCGGAGCTCTCAGCAAGATTCACTATGCCGAGACGAAGGAAGACATGGAGGCCGCCGTCGCGGCCGCGCCGGAAGTGCTCGCCAAGGTCGAGGGGGCGCTCGCCGCACGCGGCAATGACGGTCCCTACTTCAATGGACCCAAGCTGTCGCTGGTGGACGCGGCCTATGCGCCTTTCCTCCAGCGCTACCTGCTGATCGATGCGGAACTGAAGAACGACGTGCTCAGGGACTTCCCGCTCGTCCGCGCCTGGGCCGAGGCCCTCATGGCCGACGAACGGGTGACCGGCGCGGTGCCCGACAACTTCGAGGAGGAGTTCATCGGCAACCTGCACCGGCGCGAGCTCTATGCGCGGGCGTTCTTCGAGAACACCCTCGCGGCCGAGTAGCGGTGGCCGAGGCGGACAATCCCGGCGGCTATCGCCCCGACGATCCGCGCTACGGGCTGTCGGGCCAGGCGCTCCAGGAGTACTACCTGGCGCAACCGCCCCAGTGGTTCATCAAGTCCATGTACCGGCCGGGCGCGGTCGAGAAGCGCGAGGCGGCGATGGCCGAGCATCTCGCCCATGCCCGCGCCCATCTCGAGCAGTTCCACTTCGCCGGGCCGCTGATCACCGATGACGGCACGGCACCGATCGGCACCATGTGCATCATCGAGATGCCCGACCGCGAAGCCGCGGCGGCCTTCGCCGCGGGCGACGGGTACGCGAAGGCCGGGATGCTGGAGCCACCGCAGATCATCCGGTTCGTGTCCAGCAAGCGCCTCAAGCAGCACGACCGGGAACCCGATCCCGACCAGCAGCTGTTCGTATGCGAATGCATCGACGGTCCCGACGCGGCAACGCTGCGGCCCACGGTCGCGGCCGAGCATCACGCCTACCAGGGTTCGATCATCGACCGGTACCTCGCCCACGGCCCCCTACGCACCGACGACGGCAAGGGTCTCGTCGGCAGCCTGTTCCTGATCGAGGCGCCCGACCGGGCCGCGGCAGAGAAGATCGTCGCCGACGAGCCCATGACCGGTGCGGGGGTCTTCTCCGAGGTGCGGATCACCCGCTGGCGTCTCGGGAAATCGATCTCGCCGTAGAACCATGGCTGAGCGAATCGCGATCCTAGGTTCCGGCGCCAACGGCAGCGCCATCGGCGCCGATCTCACGAATGCCGGGCTCGACGTGAAGCTGATCGACCAGTGGCCGGCCCATATCGAGACCATGCGCACCAACGGGCTCACCGTAGAGATGCCCGAGGAAACGATGACCACGCGCGTCGATGCGTACCACCTGTGCGACATCGCCACCTTCACCGAGCCCCTCGATGTCGTGCTGATGCTGTTCAAGGCCTACGACAGTCGCTGGGCCGCGGAACTCATCAAGCCCCACCTCGCCGACGACGGGGTGCTCATCGGCGTGCAGAACGGTATGACCGCCGAGACCATCGCGGACGTGGTCGGCGTCGAGCGGACGCTGGGCTGCGTCATCGAGGTCGCGTCCGAGGTCTACGACCCCGGGCATGTCGTCCGCAACTCGCCGCCCGACGAAGGCTCATGGTTCGCGCTCGGTGCGCTCGACCCGTCGGCGGCGCGTCACATCGAACCGGTCGCGGAGATCATGGGGCACGCCGGCACAGTCGAGATCTCCGATGACATCCTCTCCGCCAAGTGGATGAAGCTTGTTTCCAACACGATGACCCTCGCCACCACCGCGCTCACGGGCCTCGCCCTCGACGAGGCCGAGCGCCTGCCCGGCATGCGCGAACTGATGCTCAAGGCGGGTGCGGAAGCACTCACCGCCGGCGCGGCGCGCGGCCACCCGGTGACGCCGATCTTCGGCCTCACGCCCGCGGAGATGGCAAACACCAACCAGCTCCTCGAGACGGTCCACGACAAGCTGATGTCCTTCACACGTCCCGGCACACGGACGACCGTTCTGGCCGACCACATCAAGGGCCGCCAGAGCGAGGCCGGCGACGTCAACGGCGCCGTGGTCGAGACACTCGGCGAGAGCGGCGCACCGGCGAACGCGGCGATCCTCGAGGTCACGCGGCGGATCGAGCGTGGTGAACTTGCCCCCGCGCCGGAGAATATTGACCTGGTTCGCGAACTGGTTGCGATCTAGCCCGTCACCCGAACGTCGTTCGTCCCTGCATCGCCAGATGACCGTCGCCGTTCGCGATCCACACGTCGATTGCCGTATCGCCGTCTGCACGGCCACACACGGAGAACGTCTCGGTGTCGAGGACCGGCCGCACGCCGCGGAACTCGAAACCGGAAACCGGGCGATCTTCCCGCGCGTTGCCGGCAAGCGCGCACATGTAGGTCGCGAGCAACGGCCCGTGTACCACGAGCCCGCCATAGCCCTCGACGTCGCGCGCATAGGTCCGGTCGTAGTGGATTCGATGGCCGTTGAAGGTCAGGGCCGAGTAGCGGAACAGGAGCGTCGGGTCGGGCTCGACCGTCTCCGTCCAGTCCGCCTCGTCGGGCGCGGGCTCGCCGGGACGCGCCGACGCACCGGCATCGCCCGAATCCTCGCGATAGACGATGTCGTGCTCGTCCACGACGGCAAGCCCGTCACCACCGGAGATCTCGTGGCGCACGGTAACGAAGACCAGACGTCCGGTGCGGCCCTGCTTCTCCGCGATCCTGTCGATGGTGGAGACCCGCGTCGCCGGCTCGCCGAGCTTCAACATGCCCGGAAAAGTGACCCGGCTACCGGCCCACATGCGTCGGGCAGGACCGACCGGCGGCAGGAACGCACCCGACAGCGCCGGGTGTCCGTCGCGTCCGAGGTTCGAACGCGGCGCAACGTCCCAGAAATACAGCCAGTGCCAGAGCGGCGGCAGCGGGTCACCGGCCACCAGCGGCTTTACGCCGCCAAACCCCGGGGAATCCACCGCGGCCTGCATGGCAACGCAGCGCTCCACGCCGATCACATCCGTACGGGTCTCGGTCCGGCCGACCCAGGCCTGCAAATCCTCGGACATATCGGCGGTGCTAGGCCTCGAGCCCTTCCATGAGCTCTTCCGGCGTGATCGGCAGCTTGATCTCCTTGCCGGTCTTGGCCGACAGGTCCATGGCCATGGTGAGCATCAGGTTGCGGTGCCCCTCGGCCGCCGTCGCGTGGGGCGTCGTCTTTTTGTTGTAGATACGCTGGAACCAGGTGTTGGTCTCCTCGCGCATGGGCCCCCAGAGCTCGCCGCCATGGGTGTCGCCTGGCGGGAAGCTGGTCATGAACTCGACGCTGCGCCGGGCCTCGATCGTCAGCCCGTCAGGCTGGTAGGCAGGTCCCTGAGCGTGGTGATCCGAGGCGAAAACCACGTCGCGGTGGGTGTCCTCGATATCGACGATGCCCTCGGTGCCGACGATGCCGATCTCCAGACCGTACACCGCGCCCGGCCAGACCTTGGGCAGGGCCCAGCAGATGTTCATGGAGAACATCGAGCCGTCGGCCATATGGAACAGGCCAAAGGTCGCGTCCTTCACCCCGATGTCCTCGTCCAGAATCTTGTCGGTCGACTTGGCGTAGACCGAGACCGGGTTCCCCGCCTCGCCCATGAGCCAGAAGGCCATGTCGAGGGAATGCGTACCCGAGACCACCATCGGCGACAGGAAGCGCCGATCCTGGGTCAGCCGGGTCTCGCCGGTGGGCGCCATGCGGTTCATGAAGGCGCGGACCACGGCGGCGGTGAAATCGCCGATCTGGCCGCTCTCGATACGCTCCTTGACCGCAAGGAAACGGCGCCGAAAACGTTGCGTGTAGCCGACGACGGCATCCACGCCCGCGGCCTCGATGGCGGCAAGTACCTGTGCCGATTCCCGCGCGTCGGTCGCAAGCGGCTTCTCGATGAACAGCATGTGCCCCTGATCGACCGCCGCGAGCGTCGGCTCCACATGGGCCCAGGTCGATGTCGCGATGACCACGGCATCCACCTCAGGCCGGGCGATCAGTTCTCGAAAGTCGTTGGTCGTGAAGTCCGCATCGATGTCCTCCGCGAGCTTGTTCATGACCTTTTCGTTGACGTCGCTCAGACCGATCCAGCCGATCCCCGGGAAATCCCGCGCAAGCTCGGCGCGCATCCGCCCCACGACACCACATCCAACGACCGCGAGGCCAAGCTGTTTCTTGTCTGCCATTTCGTAATCCTCAATGACTGGATTTGATAATCGACGAACCTAGAAGCTCGTCTTTCCGCCCTCCCGGGCCATGCTGTCCACGATCACCTTCGACACGAACTCCATCAACAGGTCCCGGTCGCTGGTCAGCGGCCGACAACTTACGGTCGCCAACCACGCCACGCGGCCGGTCGAGAGATCGCGCAGCTCGACCTTGGCGTCGATCTCCTGCCCCACGCCGGACCGGCCACCTCGCCCGGACTCGCCCCCGCGGATCGTGTTCCGCAACTCGGTTACGCCCAGTTCCGATCCCGGGTCCCGCGCGCTGCGGTTGTCGTTGGCGAACCGGTCCCGGCTCGTGCGTGGCACCAATCCGAGGAAATTCGACTGGGACTCGAAACTGAAAACGAGCTGTCCGTCCTCTGCCGTCGCTCGGCCTGAACCGCGCAGCGCTGCTAGGAATACCTCGCGGAACTTCAGCGCTTCGTCGGTCCGGTCGAAAATATCCACCCAGTAGCGCGGCCCGCTCGGCACCGTGCCCAGCGTGAAGGTCGAGATCTCGCCCTCGCAGATCGGGATATCGAAACCCGGCTGCGCCTGGCGTTGCGCCTGCGCCCCATCATGGGCAGGCCACGCGATGGCAGCGCCGCACAGCAGCGCTGCCCCTGCCAGACCGATCATGAGTTTGCGCATAATTCCAGACCCGTTCGTTCGCGCACCGCGGCAACCTGCGGATGGTCCACCTTACAGGGAATTCGGCACCTGCCCAATCAATCCGCCGGACGCGGATCGACGGTGGATGCTGCGGGATCGGCCTGGCGTGGCGTCCGCGCCGCCTCCTTGCGCGCCAGCAGCGTGGTGCCGACCACGATCACGCCAGCACCCGCCCACGTCCAGGGGGTGGGAAACTCGGCGAACAGCACCAGGCTGATCAGCGCGGCCCAGACCATGCGGGTGAACATCACCGGTTCGACCAGGCTCATGTCCGCCAGCTTGTAGGCCTGCACGAAGAAAAGGTGCCCGATGGTGCCGAAGATGCCGATCAGCGCCATGAAGAAGAGCTGATAGAGGGTCGGCGTCTGCCAGACAAAAAATGCCGGCACGAACATGATCGGGGTCATCAGGAGCGTCATGTAGGCGACGATGGTGGTCGGGCTGTCATGCCGGGTCAGGACCTTTGCGATCAGCTTGGAAAAGGAGACCGCAAACGCGGAGAACAGCACCAGCCAGACACCCGAGCTGATATCCACAAACCCCGGCCGGACGACGATCAGCCCGCCGGCGACCGCCAGTCCGATACCGAGCCAGCGCATAGGGCCCACATGCTCGCCCAGGAAGATCATGGCCAGGATGGCGACGAACACCGGGCCGATCAGGCTGACGGCGGTCGCATCGCCCACAGGCATGAGGCTGAGCGCGGTGAACCAGGACAGCATCGAAACCGCGTTCACGAATGCCCGCCCGAAATGCCAGGAGAACTTGTGGGTGCGCAGGATGCCGATCCCCGAACGCATGAAGAACGGGATGAACACCAGCAGTCCGAACGCAACACGGAAGAAGGCCATCTCGAACGGATGGATGTCCTCGGTCACCGAGAGGAATCGGATCGTATTGTGCATCGCCGCGAAGAACGCACTCGCGAGCACGATCAACAGGATTCCGCGGACCGGGGCCGGGATGGCCACGATCCTCTCGTTCAGGGCAGCGAAGGTCATGCGGCGGAGCCGGTCCTATCCATGGATGGCGTGCCAGACCTTTTCGGGCGTCGCCGGCATGTCGATGTTGTCTACGCCGAACTCGGCAAGCGCATCGGCCATCGCGTTCATGACCGCTGGCAGCGCGCCGCTGACCCCCGCCTCGCCCGCGCCCTTGGCCCCCAGCACGTTGGTCTTGGCCGGCACCGGGTGATCCTCGAACACGATATCCGGCACCTGATCGGCGCGCGGCAGAGCATAGTCCATGTAGGAACCGGTGATGAGCTGGCCGTCGCCGTCGTAAACGACCTCCTCCATCAGCGCCTGCCCGATCCCCTGCACCACGCCGCCATGCACCTGGCCGGCCGCCAGCAGCGGGTTGATTACGTTCCCGAAGTCATCGACGACGGTGTATTTCACGACGTCCGTCTCCCCGGTTTCGGGGTCGATCTCGATTTCCACCACATGCACGCCGTTGGGAAACGCCGACCCGGCCGTCTCGTGCACGAGGTCCACATCGAGGCTGTCGGCCAGCCCGTCCGCGCCACCCAGCTCACGCGCCTTCGCCGCCAGTTCCATGATGCCGATCGAACGGTCGGTGCCGGAGATACGGAACTCGCCGTCCACGAACTCGATGTCCTCGATCGCGGCCTCGAGCACATGGCCCGCGACGGCCTTGCCCTTCTCGATCACCGCGCCTGCGGATTCGTAGATCGCGCCGCCGGCTGCGATCACCGAGCGCGAGCCGCCGGTCCCGCCGCCGACCAGCAGTTCATCGGAATCGCCCTGCAGCAGGTCGATGGCCTCGAACGGAATTCCGAGCCGGGCGCTCAGCAACTGGGCGAAGGTGGCGCGGTGGCCCTGGCCGTAGTCGAGCGTGCCGGACACCATGGTGACGCGGCCATCCTCGCCGAAGCGGATGCCGCCATGCTCCTGGCCGGCACCGGCGGTGACCTCCAGATAGGCGCAGACGCCGATGCCGCGCTTCAGCCCGCGCGCCTCGGACTCGGCCTTGCGGCCCGCGAAACCGGCCCAGTCGGCCGCCGCGACCGCCTGGTCTAGCATCGCCTCGAAGTCGCCACTGTCAACGACCTGGCCGCTCGCGGCGGTAAACGGAAACGCATCGGGCGAGACCAGGTTGCGACGGCGCAGCTCGATCGGGTCGAGCCCCAGCTCGCGCGCAGCGGTGTCCACCAGCCTCTCCATGATGAAGTTGCCCTCGGGACGACCGGCGCCGCGATAGGCGCCGACATAGACCGTGTTGGTGAAAACACATTTCATGTTCACATCGATCGCCGGCGTCGCATACATGCACGGCAGGTTCTTGCCGATATTGACCGACTGGGCGAGCGGCCCGGTTCCGGTCAGGTAACCGCCCATGTTGGCGAGACCATTCACCCGCGCGGCCAGGAACTTTCCGTCTGCATCGAGCGCGAGTTCGGCGTCATACTGGCTGGCGCGCCCCTGGTGATCGGACAGGCAGGCCTCGCTGCGGTCGGACGTCCACTTGACGGGGCGGCCGAGCTGCTTCGCGGCCAGCATGATCACCGGATACTCGTGGTACGGCATCGCCTTCATGCCGAACGACCCGCCGACATCGCCCATGATGACGTGAATCTTCTCGGGCTCGCAGTTGAAGATGGCGTTCGCCAGGATGTTGCGCATCCCCATCACGCCCTGCCCGCAGGTGTAGAGCACGTAGCGGTCTGTATCGGCCTCGAAGTCGGCGAGCGCGGCGCGGGGCTCCATGGCCGAGACGAAGCAGCGGTTGTTGACGAGGCGCAACCGGGTCACGTGGGCCGCCGTCTCGAACGCTGCGGTCGTCGCCGCGGCGTCACCCGTCTGGAAATCGAGACAAACGTTGCCCGCCGCCTCGTCGTGCAGGATCGGCGCATCTCCTGAAACTGCCGCATCGAGCACGGTCACCGCGGGTCGCGGGGTAATGTCGAGTTCGATTAGCTCGACGGCGTCGCGCGCCTGCGCCACGCTCTCGGCGATCACCGCGGCGATCGGCTCGCCGATATGGCGCACGCGACCGTTCGCGAGAACCGGACGCGGCGGCTTGATCAGCGGGGAGCCGTCGCGGCTCTTGACCGGCAGATTGTTCGGCAGGGTTCCGAGCCCCGCCGCCGCAATGTCGTCGTGGGTGTAAACAGCAAGGACGCCGGGCGCGGACTTCGCGGCGGATATGTCGAGCGTTGCGATATCGCCATGGGCCACCGGCGAACGCAGGAAGACCGCATAGGCCTGCCCGTCGAGACTGCGATCGTCGGTGTACACACCGTCACCGCGCAGGAGACGCGGGTCCTCGGTGCGCGCGACGGGCTGGCTGACGGCGTGAGGGCCGGTGCCGAAAATCGTATTTTCCACGGGACGTACTCCCCTCGAACGAATGAACTACGGGCGATCCCCGCGACTGCGCGGGATGATAACGCCAGGAGGCCTGTGCGTCCCGCGCTAACTCGGAGACGGCGCCATGCACGCGCCGCCGGATACCGGCTCTACTGCGCAGCCTCGGCAGTGCCGTCGTCGCGGCCCGCGAAGTGCGGCATCACTTCTTCGGCAAACTGCTGAAGTGCCTCGAAATTGCCGCTCAGGTCGTGCAACAGCACGTCGCGAACCCCGATCTCGTAGAGTCGCTCGATCCGCTCGATCATCTCCTCGGAGTTGCCGATGATCGCGCCCTTCTCCGACGTCTCGGTCGGATCGCCGCGATTCTTGTGGCGGGCGGCGGGAACGAAGGTCTTGGACTGGAAGCGCGGATCGGTCGCCAGAACCTGCACCTCGGCCAGGAACTTGCCGCGCAGCACATGGGCCTCGGCCCGCTCGGCGTCGTTGTTGGCGACCATCAGCCCGCGCGTGACGGCGATCCGGTTCGGATCGAACTCCTCGCCCATCTTGTCGAGCTCGTCACGGTAGAAGCTGACGCTCTCGGCAATGGTCTCGAACGAAGGCACCTGGGCCAGCAGCAGGTTGAATCCGTTGCGCGCCGCACCGCGGATCGATCCCTCGCTGGCCGCGCCCACCCACATGGGCGGATGGGGCTTCTGGACCACCGGCGGCTCGACGATGATGTCGTTGAACGTGTAGCGGTCGGACTTGTAGGTCCAGCGCTCGGTTTCCGTGAAGGCCCGGCGCATGAAGTTGATCGATTCCTCGAAGATATCCTGACCGTCGGCCATCTCGAGACCGAAGCCGTGATACTCGTTCGCCCGGTAGCCACGACCGACGCCGAAATCGTAGCGGCCCTTCGACAGCTGATCGATCGTCGCCACCTGCTCGGCGAGCAGGACGGGGTTATGCCAGGGCACCACCACGACGGCGCTGCCGAGACGAATCTTTGACGTGATGCCGGCGAGGTAGGAGATGTAGTTGAGCGTCGCGGAGAGCTGCGAGAAGCCGGTAAAATGGTGCTCGACCAGCCATGCGCTGGTGTAACCGAGCCGCTCGGCGGACTGGATGTATTCGCCATACTCGTGATAGCCGAGTGCCGCCTCGGTAATTACCTCGCCGGGCACCGCCTGCGCGCCACCAAACAAACCGAACTTCATTGCTTTCCTCCGTTCCGCGCCTTCGCCCGGGCCTATTCCGCCGCGACGGCGGGATCTTTCTTGTCTGTGAAGTGCGGCATGACCTCTTCGGCAAATTGCTGCAATGCATCGAAGTTACCGCTGAGATCGTGCAACAGGATATTGCGTACACCTGCGTCGTAGAGCTTCTGGACCCGCTCACCCATCTCTTCCGAGCTGCCCAGAACCGCGCCGCCCTCGGACACGCCGACGAAATCGTCGCCGTCGGCGCCGCCGCGCTTGTCATCCACCGGATTGAACGACTTGGCCTGCAGATTCTTGTCGGTCGACAGCACCTGCACCTCGTTGATGAACTTGCCACGCAGCACATGCGCCTCGCGGCGCTCGTTGTCGTTGTTGGCAACCATCAGGCCGCGCGTCACGCCGATCCGGTAGGGATCGAACGTCTCGCCCATCTCCTCGAGTTCCTCGCGATACCAGCTCACCCGGTCGCCGATCCCCTCGAATGAGGTCATCTGGTCGAGCAACAGGTTGAACCCGTTGCGCGCGGCCGCACGGATCGACTTCTCACTCCCGGCACCCACCCACATCGGCGGATGCGGCTGCTGCACCACCGGCGGCTCGACGATGATGTCGTTGAACTGCCAGCGCTCGGATTCGTAGGACCAACGCTCTGTTTCCGTGAAGGCCCGGCGCATGAAGCCGATCGATTCCTGGAAGATCTCTTCGGCGTTTTTCATGTCGATGCCGAAGCCATGAAATTCGTTGGCACGATACCCGCGGCCGACGCCAAAATCGTACCGGCCCTTCGAAAGCTGGTCGATCGTCGCGACCTGTTCGGCGAGCAGGACGGGGTTGTGCCAGGGCACCACGACGACGGCACTTCCCAGTCTTATTTTTGACGTAATACCAGATAGATACGAGATGTAGTTGAGAGTTGCCGACAACTGGGAAAAGCCGGTGAAATGGTGCTCGACCATCCACGCGCTGGTGTAGCCCAAACGCTCGGCCGTCTGGATATACTCGCCATACTCGTGATAGCCGAGCGCAGCCTCTGTGATCACCTCACCAGGCACCGCCTGTGCGCCGCCGAACAATCCGAATTTCATGCTGTTCCCTGCAGTCTTGCGAACCCGTGCAATACAGCGGCAATCATACGTCAATGCGGACAAAGATTGAAATAACGATCACTTTTTGAGACGCCGCGCATCCACGCGATCAGCGGCGCACGAACCCGAAACTTAACCCCCGCACCAGATGTTTGCGGATCAGCAGGCCGATCACCACCAGCGGAACCGTCGCCCCCACCGAAAGCGCCGCCTGGAAGCCGTTCGCACCGCCATTCCCGGCCCAGCGATTGAGATGGACCGGCAGCGTCGAGACGTCTGTCTTGGACAGGATCAGCGCAAAGAAATATTCGCTCCAGTTCAGGATGAACAGAAACAGGAACGTCGCCGCGAGCCCCGGGCGCATCAGCGGCAGTACGATCTCCCAGATCACGCGCCAGCGGTTCGCGCCCAGTATCTCCGCGGCATACTCGATCTCTCGGGGCAATTCGTCGATGAAACTCTTCATCACCAGCATCGCGTAAGGCACGCTGATGAGCGTGTAGAGCATGATCAGACCGATGATCGTGTCCTCGATACCCATGGCGGAGAACCAGAGGAAAACCGGGGCCGCAACCACGAAAGGCGGCACCAGGCGCAGCATCAGGAAATAGAGAAGCTGGGAATCGGTGAGAATCCGGTACCGCGAGGCGCCGTAGGCGACGACAGTCCCGAAGAGCGTGGCGATGGTCGAGGAAATCAGTGCGATGGTGAAGGTGTTGATGAGCGCACCCCAGGGACCGATCACCTCGGTCCGCCCGTCCGGGACGCCGATCCCCGTCGCGAAGTCATTCACCCAGACCTGGACGTAGTTGAAGAGGGTCGGCTCCGAAGGCCACCACACGGTCGGGCGCGCGTTCCAGTCCTGGGGCGGCTTGAACGACGTCGCGACGATCCAGAACAACGGAAACACCACCACCGCCAGCCAGCTCAGCAACAGGCCGTGGTGCAGCGCGGGGTGCAGTCCCCGACGCCGTCCGGAACCGCGCAACTTGCGTCGGGTCAGGGATTCAGACCGTCGTAGCGCAGGACGTAGATCCCGTGGTTCTTGTCGGAGACGAATATGTTTCCGCGCGCATCGACGATCACATCCTCGGTCTGCGCCACCAGCTTCGAGGCCGGGAGCAGGCCGCGGCGCTCCAGCGGATCAGGGGGCAGGAAATAACCCACCTCGCGCGGCTGCTCCGCGTTGGAGATGTCGTAAACCCTGAGCCCGGCGTTGAAGTAGGTGAGGAAGCACAGATCCTCGCCCTGATAGAGGATGTCCTGATACTGCGGCTGGTGCTGGTTGTGCGGCCCGAAGCGGCCGCCGCGCGCACAGAATGTCGGATACGGCGCTTCGGCTGGCGGCACGGGCAACGGAAACAGCGACATCAGGCGCGGGTTCGTGTTGTCGCTGACATCGACAATCCCGGCATAGCCCAGCGGCTCGTCGCAATTCTCCTTGATCGCCTCGGAGTTCACGATCACGAGGTCGCGCCCCTGCAGCGGCACCGCCGTGTGCACGGCAATGAAGGTCTGGAACGGCGGAGAAAACGGCAGATCGCCCACCAGCGTGGGATTGGTCTTGTCCGAGATATCGAGGACGACGAAACCGCCGGCGCTGTAGGGCAGATAGGCGAGGTCGCCTTTCACATAGGCGCCGCCGTGCAGCATGGTGCCCGGCTTCGCGCCTGCTTCGCCCCCCGCGACATGCTGCCCCTCCATCCACCAGCGGCCAACCTCGACCGGGTTGCGCGGATCCTCGATGTCGACGATCTGCAGGATGTTGCCCTCGTAGCCTTCCGGCAGGCCCGTCGCATAAATGTAGCGCCCGCCGTCGTAGTAGTTCCGGTGGGTGCCGTAACCGCCGGTCTTCCAGTGGCTGAGCTGCTCGGGATTCTCGGGATCCGTGAGGTCCCAGATGATCATGCCCTCGCCCCAGGGCTGCCCATCGATGTGGCCCCAGCCGTCCATGATCTTTTCCTGGGATGTGACCAGCAGGTTGTCGGCGACCTGAACCTGCAGCGTCCAGGTGTTCGGCGGTCCCTCGATGTAACGGACGAATCTCGGATTCGCAGGATCCGTCACCTCGATGATCGAAAAGCCGGAGCACCAGAACTGGCCCGTGTAGAGGTACCAGCGGTCGTCCGCGGACTTGTGCAGCGCCAGCTTGAACGCCGGACGGCCGTCCACATCGTCATAGCCGATCACGTCGATGTTGGATGTGTAGCTTTCGCCTGCTGGAAACGTCATCCCTGTACCCCCCGGTTACGATGCCTGCGAGGGCACCGTGATGATTTATGCCCGTAAACCATAGAGAAATTCGGAAATCCGTGTAAAGCGCAGCCGTCGCTTCCGGGATTCCGCACTGTGCACGGTCAGGAACAGGCACGAACAAAGGGCTGACGGGAGGGATGCTCCTTACGAAGCCAGTCACTATACTTTTGCGCGATGTCGGAACTCGAAACCAGCGAAGGGCAACCCCTCTACCAGGCAATCGCGGATTCCTTGCGCGCGCGTATTGTCGGCGGCGAGTTCGGGCTCGGAACCATGCTGCCCACGGAGAAGGAGCTACAGGCCAGCTTCGGCGTCAGCCGCTACACGGTCCGTGCCGCACTCCAGCAGCTCCGCGAACAGGGTTTCGTCTCGATGCGACGGGGTTCGGGCACCCGCGTGGTCTCGGCGTCACCCGGCGCCACCTACGTGCAGTCCGTCCGCTCGCTCTCGGAACTCCTCCAGTATCCGGAAACGAGTTTCGAACTCGCCGACGCCGGCACCGTGACGCTCGCGCACGCGCAGGCGGCGCGGCTGTCGCTCGCGGCAGGTAGCACCTGGTTCCGGATCGCGGGGTTGCGCCGCTCGGATGTCAGCGGCGTGCCCATCTGCTGGCAGGAGATCTACGTCCTGCCCGAATTCGAGGACACCGCGCGACGGGTTCTCACCGACCACGTACCGGTTCACAGGATCATCGAAAGCGCCCACAGCGAGGTGATCGCGAACGCGCAGCTCGAGATGTTCGCAAGCCGCATCGATCCGACACTCGCCGAGCCCCTTGAGGTCGAACCCGAAACGGCAGCGATGACCATCCGCCGGCGCTACACCAGCCAGGACGGGCGAGTCTTCGAGACGACCGTCAGCATCCACCCGGAAGACCGGTTTGTTTACGCGCTCGAACTCTCGCGGGACTGGAATACAGGTTAGGCGAACAGCCTAGCGCGCGAATTCGGCGAGCGCGTCCTCGTCCACATCGACGCCCAGGCCGGCGCCCGTCGGCACATCCGCCCGACCGTTCACAACCTGCACCGGGTTCCGCACGACATCGGCCTTCAGGAACTGGCAAGTGCAGCTGGTGCCCCATTCGATCGACGGCGCCGCCGCACCGAGCTGCAGGACCGCCGCGCTCGAAACGCTGGTCTCTGCGATCTTGCCCGCAAGGTTCACATGCATCCCGAGTTCGTCGAACAGCTTCGTCGCCTCATGGGCGCGGGTCACGCCGCCGAGCTTGATCATCTTGATGCTGCCGCCCTGTGCGGCGCCCATCGCGTGATGCTTGCGCACATCGTCGAAGCTGTGGAGCCCTTCGTCGGCACCAACCGGGCAGGCCGAGGCCGCCGCGATCTCCGCCATCGTCTCCACGTCGTGCCCCATCACGGGCTGCTCGAGGAAATCGAGCGCCTCGCTCGCGGCAGCGGCGTACTCGAGCGCCTCTTCACGCGTCCAGCCCTGGTTGCAATCGGCCGACAGCTGGACCCCGCCGTTCACTGCCTCGCGGATCGCGAGCGTGCGTTCGATGTCCTCCTTGACCGGCTTGCCGCCCACCTTGATCTTCATGTGGGACACACCGGCCGCGGCCCGTTCTCCCGCCTCGGCCACGTCCACGTCGATGTTGCCCGTGGCCAGCATCGAAAGCACCGGCACCTCGGTCCGGCGAACACCCCCGAGCAGCTCCGCCACGGTCTTCTGCTGCGCCTTGCCCGCGAGGTCGTAGCAGGCCATCTCGATCACCGTCTTGGCGCTGGCGTTTCCGTACATGCGCCAGTCCATCTCGGCGAGATTCTCCGCGAACGCCGAGGGATCGCGGCCCTCCATGAAGGGCGCGAGGAACTTGACCGCGGCGACGATGCTCTCGACGGTCTCGCCGGTCATCGACGGCGACGACGACGCCTCGCCCCAGCCCACGAGGCCGTCATCCGTCTCGATGCGCGCGAACACATTCTCCGATACGGCGATTTCCACGCCGGACATCTTGAACGGCCGGATGAGCGGCAGGTCGGCCGCAATCGGTTCGATTTTCGTGATCTTCATCTTTCGTCTCCGTTCCGCGTATCGCGCGCCGCGCGTTGCTACCGCCCGCGTTTCAGTTCACGGGTCTTGGGCTTTGTCCCGGGAGCATACTCCGAAACCTCCTCATCGAGGAACTTCGAGAGTTTGCGCAGGCGTTCCGACGACTGCTTGCGCACGAGGTCCACATCGCAGCCGTCCCAGTCGTAGAAGCCGTTGCCCGCCGACAGACCGACCTCGCCCCGCGCGACCATGTCCTGGATCAGGGGATTGGGCGTGTCCACGGAATGGAGTTCCGGCACGATCGAACGCTGGGCCAGGGCGTGAATTTCGAGGCCGGAGGTGTCCTTCTGTTCGATCAGGCCGTTCAGACACATGCGTGGCGCGAGCATCTTGCGGGCGGCCATGTCGATGTCCGCCGGGGTCGCCACCCCCTCCTCGACCAGGTAGTACGCCTCGTGGAGGATGATGTGCTGCAGCCGGTTGATGAGGAACCCGACGATGGGCTTGTAGAGGGTGACAATTTCCTTGCCCGTGCGGCGCACGGCGTCGGCCACGGCGTCCACCACGTCCGCCGGCGCACCGGGACCGGCCATGACCTCCGCGACCGCCGTCGTGTCGGCGGGCATGAAGTAGTGAATGCCGGTGAACAGCTCCGGCCGTGCCAGCTTTTCCGCAAGCACATCGAGCGACATGCCCGATGTTCCGGTCGCAATGATCACCTCGTCGTCGGGCCAGGCAGCCTCGACGTCCGCGAAGACCTGCTGCTTGATCGCCACGTCCTCCGGGACGAACTCGATCACGAGGTCCGGTGCGGCGTCCGGAAAGTCGGACGAGGCCGTGACGCCGTCGGGAAGATCGTCGAGCTCCGCCGCGCGGCTGCTCTTGATCATCGTATCGAAACCGGCCGCTGCGAAGGTCGCCGATACGCCCCGGCCCATGACGCCGTATCCAACGATCAGGACCGACTGGATTGGTGACTTGCTGCTCATAGTGCCCCATGCCTCTGCGTTGATTTTCCGGACCACGCATAACCGAACGTAACGCGACCGGGAAGATTGTCGATGCGCGCGCGACTGTATATATGTCCGGACAAACCGGCCAGTGCCACACATGTGGACGCTTCGCGCATTGCACGTCCGGGCCTGACCGCTTAGGGATTCACGAACGAAAAACCAGGGGAGCCACACATGTCCAATCTGCCGACGTCCGACGACTTCGAAGACATCCTCTTCGAGGTGAAAGACCATGTCGCATGGATCACCATCAATCGGCCAGGTTCGCGCAACGCGTTCCGCGAACAGACGCTCGACGAGCTGATCCACGCCTTCAAGTCCACGCGCAACGACGCGTCGATCGCCTGTGCGGTGGTGACGGGCGCCGGCGATCAGTCCTTCTCGGCCGGCGGCGACTTCGGCGCGATGATGAAGCTGAACTTCACCAACGCCTACCACTGGAACGACCGGATGCTCGGCACCGCGATGACCATCCGCGGCCTGCCGATCCCCGTCATCGCCATGGTGAACGGCTGGTGCATGGGCGGTGGCCACGAGCTCGCCCTGTGGTGCGACCTGGTGATCGCATCGGATCGCGCGCATTTCGGCCAGTCCGGCGCCAAGGTGGCCGCGTGCCCGACCGTCGGCGCGACCCAGTACATCCCGCGCATCATCGGCGAACGCCTGGCCCGCGAGATGATTTTCCTGGCGCGCACCTTCACGGCCGACGAAGCCGTGAACATCGGGCTGATCAACAAGGTCGTCCCACATGACGACCTGCTCGAGGAAACGATCAAGTGGTGCGAGACGATCAAGGGGCATAGCGGGCAGACCATCCGCATGACCAAGAAGTCGCTCAATCACGAGTCCGACCAGCTCTACGCGTCGTGGCAGCACGGCATGGAGCTGCTGGCGCATGTCTGGGGCAGCGAGGAATCGCTCGAGGGCATGCAGGCGTTCCTGGACAAGCGCAAGCCGGACTTCATGAAGTTCCGCATGCGCAACAAGGAGATCGTCGACCAGTATCTCGACGACCTGAAGAACGACCGCAACCAGCTCAAGAAGGGCTGATCGGCACAATGTCCGAGACGGTCAACGCCGGGGCATTGGAGGGAATCCGGGTCATCGACCTGACCCGGGTCCTCGCGGGGCCCTTCTGCGCCATGTTGCTGGGCGACATGGGCGCCGACGTGATCAAGGTCGAGCAACCCGGGCGCGGCGACGACACACGCGCCTGGGGGCCGCCCTTCGTGGGCGAGGAATCCGCCTACTATCTCGGGATCAACCGCAACAAGCGCGGCATCACGCTCAACCTCAAGGAGCCCGCGGCGCGGGAGGTCCTGGCCGAGTTGCTGGCGGATGCGGATGTCGTGGTCGACAATTTCAAGCTGGGCACGCTCGCGCGTTTCGGCTTCGACGACGCCTGGTACGAGGAAAACGCGCCGCAGATCGTACGCGCATCGATCCTCGGCTACGGCTCGACCGGTCCGCGCGCCGGGCTGCCGGGCTACGACTTCCTGCTGCAGGCCGAGAGCGGCCTGATGAGCATCACCGGCGAGGCCGACGGCGACCCGATGAAGCTCGGCGTCGCCATCGTGGACATCGGCACCGGCCTCTTCGCGCTGTCATCCATTCTCGCGGCACTGCAGGCGCGCCAGCGCACCGGCAAGGGCCAGTATGTCGAGGTCTCACTCTACGACACCGGCGTCGCATTGCTCGCAAACGTGGCGGCGAATTTCCTCGCATCGGGCAATCCGGCGGGACGCTACGGCAACGGCCATCCGAACATCGTGCCCTACAACGCCTACCCCACCCGCGACGGCATGATCGCCCTGTCCGTCGGCAACGACGGCCAGTTCCGGACCTTCTGCGAAGCGGTCGGCAAGCCGGAGTGGGCCGACGACGAGAAATTCGCGCGCAACCGGGACCGGGTCGAGAATCGCGGTGCGTGCGACGGCATGATCGCGGACCTGTTCCGGACAGACGACACCGCCAACTGGATCGAGAAACTTCTCGACGCCAAGGTTTCCTGTGCGCCGATTAACACGGTCGAGCAGGCGCTGACCGCCGAACACACAATTGCCCGCGAGCTCGTCACCGAGGCCGAGCACACGACCGAGGGGACGATCTCGATCCCCGGCATTCCGTTCCGCTTCTCGGACACCGCAGCGACCGTGCGCCGCGCGCCGCCGACCCTGGGCGAGCACACCGAAGAAGTTCTCACCGCGCTCGGCAAGTCCGCGGATGAAATCGCCGCGCTGCGTGACGCCGGCGCTATCTAGCTCCGGCGGGCAGCACGCCCGATCCGTGAATTTCCGTCGCAAGTGCCGTTCACCCCGAGCGGATATGCGCGCTGCCGGGGTGTGAGACACTCCGCGCGCAGTCACGACCACCGCAACACTCGCAACGAAACCGGGAATACACAGAAATGGCTGAACGCATCGATGTCGGACGCATCACGCTGAACGTGGACCAGAAGGGAGACGGGCCCCCGTTCATCTTCATCCCTGGCCTGGTCGGCGTCATGAACAGCTGGGACTATCAACGCGAAATTTTCTCGGACCGCTATCGCTGCATCTCCTTCGACCATCGCGGTTCCGGCGACAGCGACTTCCCCCGCCCGGACGGCTACTCGACCCAGCACATCGCGGACGACGTCATCGCGCTGATGGATACGCTCGAGATCGAGAAGGCCCACGTGCTTGGCACCTCGACAGGCGGCGCAGTCCTGCAGAATCTCGCGATCGACCATCCCGAGCGCTTTCGCTGCTGCATCTTCTCCAACACCTGGACCAAGGCCGACGAGTACATCCACCGCGTGCAGACCGCGCGTCGCGAGATCGCGCTGGCGGAAGGCAAGGAAGCCTATGTCCGGGTGAGCTCGCTGTTCACCAACGGCTGCATGCAGTTCCGGCACAACCTCGACAAGGTCATGGAACTCGAGAAACGCTCGCTGGAGACCATCGCCGAGCCCGAGATCCTCGCTGCGCGTATCGACATGACGCTGAATCATGACCGGCTCGACGAGATCACGAAGATCAAGAACCCGTCGCTGATCGTCGGCACCCGCGACGATGCCACCGTGCCCTTCTACTTCTCCGAGGATCTGCACGACGCCATCGAGGGATCCGAGCTCGTCCTGATCGAGGAAGGCGGCCACTACTCCTATCGCCGCCATCCCGAGCAGTGGGCCGGGATCGTCGGCCCCTTCCTGGCGAAGTGGGAAGACAAGATCTGATGCGGGTCGGCATCGTCGGCATCGGCTGGTGGTCGGACGTCCTGGCCGGCGTTGTCGCGCGTTCCAACAAGCTCGAACTGCGCGCCGGCTATACCCGCTCGCCGGAAAAGAATGCGAAGTTCGCCGCAGCGTTCGGCTGCGAGGCGATGGCGTCCTACGAGGCCATGCTGGCACTCGACGATCTCGACGGGGTGATCCTGACGACGCCCAACTCGGCGCACCGGGCCGGTACCGAAGCGGCGGCCGCCGCGGGAAAGCATGTGTTCGTCGAGAAGCCGGTGTCCAATTCGGTCGCCGACGGACGCGCCATGATCTCGGCCTGCGAGGATGCGGGCGTCGTTCTCGCCGTGGGGCATTCCTACCGGCGCAACGGGGCGTTGCGCCATCTCAGGCACATGATCGACAGCGGCGAGCTCGGCCGGGTCAGCCTCGCCGAAGGTGTGTTCTCGAACGACAACGGCCTGAAGCTGAAGCCCGGCGCATGGCGTACGGACCCGGCGGAAATTCCCGGCGGCTGCCTGATGCAGATCGGCATCCACCAGATCGACAACCTGCTCTACCTGCTGGGTGATGCCAGCGAGGTCACGGCCTATTTCAACCGGCTCGAAACCGAGCCCGAAATCGAGGATGTCACCGCGCTCCTGATGCAGTTCACGTCGGGCGCCGTCGGTTATGTCGCGGCGGACTACATCTCGCCGCGACGGTTCGAGATCACCGTCCAAGGAACGAAGGCGAACGCGTTCTTCGATATGGACAATGAGGGCTTGCGCATCCAGCGGACCGGCGAGTCCGCACCGTTGCCCGTCGACTACGAGCCCGCCGACCACCTTCTGGTCGAGCTCGAGGATTTCGCGGACGCCGCCGCCGAGGGACGCAAGCCTGAGATCGACGGCCGCGACGGACTGGTGCCGCTCGCCGTGGTCCTGGGGGCTGCCCGCTCCTCGAAGGAACGCCGCTCGGTGCCGCTCGCGGAGATACTCGAAGGCGCCTAGGCGACGCCTGCGATCTCCAGCGCCTTCGCCCGGTCGAGGCCGAGCTTTTCGCCCGCCTCCAGCAGCAACACCCATGTGCCCTCGGGAATGAATATCCCGTTGGCGCCGCGCTCGGCCCGTGCGATGCGCTCGGGGTCGCCGGGCACCAGGACCGGCTTATCGGGATCGGCCGGACGCGCGCTCTTGGTGTAATCGACCATCGCGTCGACTTCCTCGGCGATCCAGTTCGCATCTCCGAGCCGGTGCGGATCGATAACGATCATGGTCATCGTGTTGATGATCCCGTCGAGCCGCTCGTTGCCCGGCTGGATCGTGCCACCGCCGGAGAGCGCCCCCGACATCAGTTCCGCCATGAGACACAGGGCATAGCCCTTGTGCTGGGCGAAAGGCTGAAGCGCACCGAGCGGGTCGTTGAACATCACGCCCGGGTCGCTGCTCGGCTTTCCGCTGCTGTCGATCAGCCATTCCTCGGGCACCGACTGGCCGGAGTCATTCGCAACCCGGATCTTGCCCATGGCGACGATGCTCGTGGCCATGTCGAGGATGATGGGTTCGTCGGGGTTGGTCGTCGGCATCGCCATGGTGATCGGGTTCGTCCCGAATCGGGACTCGGCTCCCCGGAAGGGCGCGACCATCGTGTGGTGATCCGTGACGTTCGTAAAATGGATCGAGACGAAGCCTGCGTCGGCGACCATCTCCGCATAGGTCCCCACGCGCCCGATATGATGGGAGTTCTTGAGCGTGGCCACGCAGATGCCGATCGCGCGCGCGCGTTCGATCGCGTCCTCCGTGACCTGCGCCGCAACCGTCTGGCCGTAGCCCTTCTCGCCGTCATACTGGAGGAACACGCCCTCGTCGAGGTAGCGGTTCGCCTTCACATTGGGCACCAGAAGCCCGCGTTCCAGGTTCTTCACATACGCCTGGAAGATGCCGACCCCGTGGCTGTCATGGCCCGACAGGTTGGCCCCCACGAGATGTTCGGACACGATCCGGCACTCGTCTTCTTCGCTGCCGCCGAGGCGCACCATTTCATGGATCAGCGCCGTCAGATTTTCGGCGCGCACAGTTACATCACCCGACACGCAAGCCCCCTCGTGAGAAATTCGCGCGGAAGCTAACCGATCGTGGGCCGCCGGTCACCCGCCGCATGAACGCACGGCCTAGACAACCGGCGAGCGGCCCCCATCGACATTGATGGCACAGCCCGTGACATATGAGCCGGCGTCCGACACCAGGAAACAGGCGATGTTCGCAAACTCCTCGGCTTCGCCGACGCGGCCGAGCGGGATGCCGACACCGCGGCCCGCCATATACTCCTCGTAGCTCTGCTCGGGCGCCTGGGCCTTGTGGCGACGCTCATGCTGACCGGACTTGATCAATCCCACCAGCAGCGCGTTCACCAGGATATTGTCCGGCGCGCCCTCGCCCGCCATCACCTTCGTCAACGCCATTCCCGCTGCGCGGGAGACGGAGGTCGGGGCGCTGCCCGGCCCGGGTGTCTTCGCGCTACCGGCAAGCACGTTGATGATGCGGCCCCACTTGCGCTCGGCCATGCCCGGCATCGCCAGCCGACCGAGCCGGATCGCGGCGAACAGCTTGAGATCGAGGTCCGCCTGCCAACGCGCGTCGTCGCATTCGAGAAACGGCCCGATCGCGGTCTGGCCGGCATTGTTCACCAGAATGTCGATATCGCCGAAGGAATCGGTGGCAGATTGCCACATGGCCGCGATCTGGTCCGTGTCGGTGACGTCGCAGGCGATCGCCTCCACCTTCACCTTGTTGCCGCCGGCGGACGACAGGACCTCTTGGCGTCCGGCCTCGAGGCGGTCAGCCGAGCGGGATACCATCGCAACGTTGGCCCCCGATTCCGCGAACCGCCGCGCCATCGCGAGGCCGAGCCCCTCGCTCGCCCCGGTGATCAAGGCCGTCCGGCCATCCAGTCGCACTTCCATCTCTCTCTCCCCAGAAATGCTTGTGCGGTGATTGTACGCACTCCGACGGGCTTTGACAGACCCATGCGCGCATGGGCAATCTCCCGCGAAAGCGAGGACTTGCGGATGACCAAAACCCTGCGTCGGCATTCGTCCCACTGGGGCGCGTTCACGGCAGAGGTCGAAGACGGCCGGTTCGTCGGTGTGCGGCCGTTCGAGAAAGACCCCGATCCCTCGCCGCTCATCCAGTCCATGCCCGACGCCGTCTATGACGACAGCCGGGTGGCGCGGCCCGTCGTCCGCCAGGGCTGGCTGAAACACGGCCCGGGCGGCAACCGCGAACGGCGCGGCGCGGAACCCTTCGTTGCCGTGCCATGGGACGAGGCCCTCGACATGGTGTCCTCCGAGATCGACCGCGTGCGCCGGGAACATGGTAACTCCGCCATCTTCGGCGGCTCCTATGGCTGGTCGAGCGCCGGGCGCTTCCACCACGCAAAGACGCAACTGCATCGCTACCTCAATACGATCGGCGGCTTCACGGCCCAGAAGCACACCTATTCGATCGCGGCGGGCTACGCGATCCTGCCGCATATCCTCGGCTCCGCGCGCGCCGCGATGACGGACTACACGAGCTGGGATTCGATCGCCGCGAACACCGAGCTGATGGTCGCGTTCGGCGGCGTGCCGCTCAAGAACATGCAGGTACTGTCGGGCGGGCCGGCCGAGCATGTCTCCGCCCCGTCACTCGCGGCCGCGGTCGAAGCCGGGGTCGAGATCGTGAACGTGTCGCCCATCCGCAACGACGTTGCCAGCAATCTGGGGGCCGAATGGCTGCCGCTCCGCCCAAACACCGATGTCGCGCTGATGCTGGCACTGGCGCATACCCTGGAGACCGAAGGTCTCGCCGATCGTACGTTTCTCGACCGGTACTGTGTCGGCTACGAGCGGTTTCGGGACTATCTGCTGGGCACAAACGGCGGCGTGGTGCATGACGCCGGCTGGGCAGCCCCTATCTGCGAGATCGACGCCGAACGCATCCGGCAGCTGGCCCGGCGCATGGCAGGAAAGCGGACGTTCATCAACACCAACTGGTCGCTGCAGCGCGGCGAATATGGGGAACAGAGCTTCTGGATGACGATCACCCTGGCGGCGATGCTCGGGGGCATCGGTCTGCCCGGCCGTGGCTTCGGCTTCGGGTATGGCAGCATGGGCAACACCGGCAACCCGCGGCGCAGCGCGCCGACGCCGACCCTTTCGACCGGCGAAAATCCGTGCCGCGAATGGATCCCCGTCGCCCGGATCGCGGACATGCTGCTGCACCCGGGCGAGACCTACGAGTTCGACGGTGAGACCCGCACCTATCCGGACGTACGGCTGATCTACTGGTGCGGCGGCAACCCGTTTCACCACCATCAGGACCTGAACCGGCTGGTCCGGGCCTGGCGCCGTCCCGAGACGATCATCGTCAACGAGCCATGGTGGACCGCCACCGCGAAGTTTGCCGACATCGTCCTGCCGTCCACAACGACGCTCGAACGCAACGACATCGGCGCGACCTCCAAGGACCGGTTCATCATGGCCATGCAGCAGACCGTCGAGCCGGTTGGCGACGCGCGGAACGACTTCGATATCTTTCGCGGCCTCGCCCGGCGCGCCGGGACCGAGGACGCATTTACCGAAGGTCGAGACGAGACCGAATGGCTGCGCCATATCTACGACCGCGCCCGCCAGAAGGCGGCGGAAACACATCTGACCCTGCCCCCCTTCGACGAATTCTGGGAGGCGGGATACGCGGAGACGCCACGCTCGGACAAGCCGATCGTCCTGCTCGAGGGCTTCCGCGCAGATCCCGAAGCCGCCCCACTCACGTCACCGTCGGGCAGGATCGAGATATTCTCCGAGGTGGTCGACGGCTTCGGATATGACGATTGCCCGGGCCATCCGGCCTGGATCGAGCCGACGGAATGGCTCGGCGGCGACGTGGCCGGGACATATCCGCTGCACATGATCTCGAACCAGCCTGCAACGCGCCTGCACGGCCAGATGGACAATGGGCGGATCAGTCGTGACAGCAAGATTCGGGACCGCGAACCGGTCTGGATACACCCGGCCGACGCCGCGGCACGCGACATCGTGGACGGCGACGCGGTGCGGGTATTCAATGCCCGTGGCGCAACACTCGCCGGCGTCAAGGTGACAGAGGATGTCCGCCCGGGCGTGATCCAGTTCGCCACCGGCGCGTGGTTCGACCCCGAGGATCCCGCGGCCGAGAACAGCATCGACAAGCACGGCAACCCGAACGTTCTGACCCGCGATATCGGTACATCGCGACTCGGCCAGGGTCCCAGCGCTCACAGCGCACTGGTCGAGGTGGAGCGTTTCGACGGCGAACTGCCCCCCGTCACGGCACACACGCCTCCGAAAATCATAACGA
>JAYQGE010000023.1:0-33101 GCA_038140435.1 Rhodospirillaceae bacterium
CCGGGGGGGGTTGGGTCTTCGACTGGCCCGCGAACACCCCCGCCTATGTCGCGCTGGGGGCCGACGGGGCGGCGCGCCGGCGCGCCGACCCCGAGATCGCCCCCTCGCGCCAGGGCGCGCGAACGACCCGCTGCGCGATGATCCCTACCGGGTGTTCGCAGGCTATCCGACCCATACCCTGCGCGACGACACGCCGGTTGCGCGCCGCGCGCCCGACAGCATTGTGGAGACGCTCGCCCGCTACGCCATCAACAGTGCCGGTGCGGGCCTGATTCTGTCCGCGCCCGACTTGCGCGCGCTCCTGGCGGCACTGCCCGATGCGGACAGCGGCGCAACCACGGATGTGGGGCGGCTCGTCGCGGAGATCGGGACACCCGCCCGTGCGACGCGGCGGTCGATCCTGTGGCTTGCGAAACTCGGGATCGTCAGGCTCGGGCGGCCCGGATAGGGTCAGCCGCGCGGCCGCATATCCACGACCGAGGCACCGAGTATGCGGCCCTGGTCCCGTTCCTGGACGAAGATCGCGCAGTAGGCCGGGTCGGCCCCGCCGATATCCTGCAGGCGCAACAGCAAATCCACCGGCTCGCCGTTCCAGCCGGCAATCGGGCGCAACAGACGCACGACGTGATGATTGAACAGGGTCTTGCCCTTGTTCTCGCCGCGCGTGACCTCGGTCACGTGCCGGTCGTCGAAGCGGACGAGCATGATATCCGCCGCGCCGCGATAACGTGCATCGCGCGCCGGAAGCTGGATGCGCACTTCTTCGTTCGAGATGCGCGTCACCGTCACATCGACCCGTCCGTCGGACATTTCACGCGCGTGGAGGATGTTCGCCGCGACGCGTTGCGGGCGATTTCCCGGCGCATGAAGATTGCCATCGACGACCATCTGCGGCGTGTAGACATAGGGCAGCCGCAACTGGTCGAGATAGCGCTGCTGGCGTTCGGCATGGACCTCGTTCGCGAACGGGTCGCTCCAGCCCATGAAGTCCCAGTACCCGACATGGAAACTCAGCGCGAGGATGTCGGGATCGTCCGCCAGCTTGCCGAGAAGTTCATCCGCTTTCGGACAGGCCGGGCAGCCCTGCGAGGTGAAGAGTTCGACGACCGTGAGTCGCGGTTCGGCCTGGACGGGCGGCGACAGGCCCAGCCCGAGCGCCAGACCGAGCATGAGCAGACCCCGCCGGAACCATCCGGACCGGAAACCGTGGCACCTGATCGACGGCTTTGACATGCGTCGAATATGGACGCCCGGTTCCGTGACACGCCAATCAACTGACGGTGACGTCGCGGTCAAGCAGCATCCAGCATGTTGCGAAGAACATACTGGAGGATGCCGCCGTGGCGGTAATACTCGACCTCGTCGAGGGTATCGATCCGGCACAGCAGCTCGACCTCGCGGGTCGCGCCATCCTCATAGGTGATGGTGCAGCCGAGGTTCGCGCGCGGCTCGAGGCCGTCGGCGACGCCGACGATGTCGAACGTCTCGCGCCCCGTGAGCTCAAACGTCTTGCGGTTCGTGCCCTCGGGGAACTGCAGCGGCAGCACGCCCATGCCGACCAGGTTCGAGCGGTGAATACGCTCGAAGCTCTCGACGATGACCGCCTTCACGCCCAGCAGGCGCGTGCCCTTCGCGGCCCAGTCGCGTGACGAACCGGTGCCGTACTCGCGCCCGCCGATGACGACCAGCGGCACATTCTCGGCCTGGTAGCGGACCGCGGCGTCGTAGATCGACATCTGCTCGCCCGACGGATAGTGGACGGTCTCGCCCCCTTCGGTGCCCGGTGCCATCTCGTTGCGGATGCGGATGTTCGCGAAGGTGCCCCGCATCATCACTTCGTGATTGCCGCGGCGCGAGCCGAACGAGTTGAAGTTGATCGGCCGCACCTGGTGCATTTTCAGATACTCGCCCGCGGGCCCGTCTTCCTTGATCGACCCGGCCGGCGAGATGTGGTCGGTCGTCACGCTGTCCGCCAGGATGGCCAGCGGCCGCGCGCCGATCACGTCCGACATGTCGCCCGGCTCCGGCGCCATATCCTCGAAGAAGCTCGGATGGCGGACATAGGTCGAGCCGTCGTTCCACTCATAGGTCAGGCCGGTCGAGGTCTTGATGTCCTGCCACGCCTTGTCGCCGGCGAAGACATTGTCGTAGCGCTTGCGGAACATCTCGGCCGTCAGAACCGTGTCGAGGATCTCCTGGATCTCGCCATTGGTCGGCCAGATGTCCTTGAGGAAGACATCGTTGCCGTCGGGGTCCTGCCCGATCGGATCGTTGTAGATGTCCACCAGCATGGAGCCGGCGAGTGCATAGGCAACGACCAGTGGCGGCGAGGCCAGGTAGTTGAGCTTGGTCAGCGGATGCACCCGGCCCTCGAAGTTGCGGTTGCCGGACAGGACCGCGCCGACGCCGATATCGCCGTTGACGATGGCCTCGTGGATCTCGGGTTGCAGCGGGCCGGAGTTGCCGATGCAGGTGGTGCAGCCATAGCCCACGAGGTCAAAACCGACCTCGTCGAGATAGGTCTGCAGGCCGGCGGCCTCGAGATAGTCCGTCACGACCTGGCTGCCCGGGGCAAAGGACGTCTTGACCCAGGGCTTGCTGTTCAGCCCACGCTCACGCGCCTTCTTCGCCACCAGGCCCGCGGCGACCAGCACCGAGGGGTTCGAGGTGTTGGTGCAACTCGTGATCGCCGCGATCACCACGTCGGCCGGCGAGATGTCATAGTCGGCGCCCTCGACCTGGGTCGCCGTGCCGGCGCCCATGTCGGCGAGCGCCGCCTTGGCAGAGTCAACCATGCCCGACAGCGCCACGCGATCCTGGGGCCGCTTCGGACCGGCGAGCGACGGCTCGACCGTGGACAGGTCGAGGGAAAGCGTATCGGTAAAGACCGGGTTCCATTCGCCCTTCGTGCGCCACATGCCCTGCGCCTTGGCGTAGGCCTCGACCAGCGCGACGCGCTCCTCGGTGCGGCCCGTGAACCGCATGTAACGCAGCGTTTCCTCATCCACCGGGAAGATGCCGCAGGTCGCGCCATATTCCGGTGCCATGTTCGAGATGGTCGCGCGGTCCGCGAGGGTCAGGTGATCGAGCCCGTCGCCATAGAACTCAACGAACTTGCCGACGACGCCCTTCGCGCGCAGCATCTGCGTCACCGTCAGGACCAGGTCGGTTGCGGTCATGCCTTCCTTGAGCTCGCCGTCGAGGCGGAAGCCGATCACCTCCGGCACGACCATCGAGATCGGCTGGCCGAGCATCGCGGCCTCGGCCTCGATACCACCGACGCCCCAGCCCAGTACGCCGAGGCCGTTGACCATCGTCGTGTGGCTGTCGGTGCCCACGAGCGTATCGGGATAGGCGATCGTCTTGCCGTCCTCGGTGTCGGTCCAGACGGTCTGGGCGAGATACTCGAGATTGACCTGGTGGCAGATACCCGTCCCCGGCGGGACGACCCGGAAGTTGTTGAAGGCACCCTGGCCCCAACGCAGGAACTCGTAGCGCTCGCCGTTGCGCTCGAACTCGAGCTCGACGTTCTTGGCGAACGCGGCCTCGTCGCCGGAATGATCGACCATCACCGAGTGATCGATCACCAGGTCGACCGGCGAGAGCGGGTTGATCAGCCGGGGATCGCCGTCCAGGCCATCGACCGCATCGCGCATGGCGGCCAGGTCGACCACGGCCGGGACGCCGGTGAAGTCCTGCATCAGGACACGGGCGGGCCGGTAGGCGATCTCGCGCGGCGAGCGCTGCTCCTTCAGCCAGTCCACAAGCGCCTTGGCGTCATCTGTCGTGACCGTGCGTCCGTCTTCGTAGCGGAGCATGTTCTCCAGCAGCACCTTCAGCGAATAGGGCAGCCGCGAGACATCTCCGAGCTTCTCAGATGCCGCTTCGAGGCTGAAATAGTCGTAGCTCTGGCCCGCGGCATCGAGGGTGCGGCGGGTCTTCAGGCTGTCCTGGCCGGTGACGCTCATGGACGTTCTCTCCTTCCCGATCGGGAACTCTTCTGACGATTGCTGATGCTGGCGGACGGGTGGCGACCCGGGCCGCGCCAATTCGGGGGCGGTTATAGGTCAAACACCCTGTGACTCCAAGCTTCGGAGCGTCAAATATCTTTGGACGGACGGCCTAACCCGGCGCACCCTGGGCGATGTGATTAGCCAGCGCGTGAACGGCCAGCCCCGCGTCGTCGCGCGGCGGGATCAGGCCGATATCGACGACCGGCAGAACCGGGAACCCTTCATCGGGCGTGAGTTCGCGAAAGTCCGCAGGCATGCCGCTGCGGGGCAGGACGGTCACCGCCAGCCCCGCCTCCACGGTCGTCACAAGCCCCGCCACGCTCTCGCTCGAATAGGCAATCCGGTGCGGCCGGCCGATGGAGTCCAGGCTTTCGACCGCCCATTTGCGAAACGAGCATCCCGGTTCGAAAACCGCGAGCGGCAACGGGTTGCGCTCGTGCACCACATGCCGGCGCGACGTCGCCCAGATCACCGGCTCGCGGCGCACCAGCTGGCATTCCTGCTCGACCATCTCGATCGTCACGAGAACGATATCGACCTCGCCGGCATCATGGGCGCGCGAGACCTTGCGGCTGCTCGCGCAGTGCAGCTCGACCTCGACGAGCGGATAGGATTCCGCGAACGCCGAAAGCACGGGCGGCAGAAACCCGCTGATGTAATCGTCCGGCACCCCGAGCCGCACCGCGCCGGAAATCTCCGGCTCGCTGATCGTCGTCAGCGCCTCGTCGTGCAGCTGCAGGATACGGCGCGCGTATTCCGCGAGCGCCTGTCCCTCGCGCGTGAGCGCCGAACGCCGCCCCGTTCGCTCGAACAGGCTGCGACCGACCACCTCCTCCAGGCGCTTGATCTGCATGCTCACGGCGGACTGGGTCCGGTGCACCTGGGCCGCAGCCTGGGTGAAGCTGCCGGAATCGACCACGGCGAGCAGCGTGCGCAGCAAGGGGATATCGAGGGTTTCAGCCATGGGAGCCTTATATCAATTTATTTGATTCATTCAATCAAAACTATTCGTTGGATTTAAGTCGGGCCCAGGCGCATCTCTCTCCCATGACCGACGCAAAGACGATATGCGCCATCCCGAGGGCAGAAATTCTCGGCATCCGGCGACTGATCCGGCCGTTCTCGACAACCGCGCGCATGCGCGGCCCCGTCAAGGCCGGGACACGCCGCGCCAACGAGATCGGGACGCAGTCACCCGTCTGCGCGACGGCGCGCGCCGAGACCTCGGCGCTCGTCTGCACGAAAGGAAGGATCGGGACATGGATATGAACCGGACACACGCCCACGAACTTCTGCGCCGGCACCGGCCGGCGCCGCGTTCGACCCTGCCGCGCACGAGCCGCTTCATGCGGTTCCTCGCACATCGGCACGACCGTTGGCTCGCACAGCGCGCCCACGCCTGTTGGCGCGAAGAACTGCACACGCTCGATCCGCGGCTGCTGCGCGACATCGGCTTGACGGACTGGACAATCGACGATGTCAGCCGCGCCGCCGAGGCGCGTGACATGGCGCTGATCGCGGCATCAGAAACCACATTTCCGCCGCATTGCGACCCTTCTCTCGCCAAACTGGCGCACGATATTGAAGCCTGACCGATAGCGTCCCCCATCAACGCTTCGGTCTGCCTCCGACGCGTCGCCCCGATCCCCTTCGGGACGACGCTGATCCAGGCCCTTAAAGGCCGCCGGACCCCCCAACCGGCGGCCTTTTTCTGTTCCCGGCTGCCGTAACATCCCCGTCCGACAAGCGCTCGGCAGATGCCCGACACTTTGCTAGGTTCGCGCGGCCGCCGCACGTCAACTTTGCGCGCGGCCGTGAAACGAGGAAGCGTGCAGGGTCTCACCACACATAAGCTGGGTTGCATTCGCGGCGAACGGGCCGTCTTCGCCGGGCTCGACCTGGCGCTCAACCCCGGACGCGCGCTCCTCCTGTCGGGCCCGAACGGCAGCGGCAAGTCGAGCCTCCTGCGGGTGCTCGCCGGCCTGTTGCCCCCCGCCGACGGACGCATCGACTGGGAAGGTGTCGACATCGCGGATGACCGGGACGCACACCGCGCCCGCGTGGCCTATGTCGGCCATGCCGATCCGCTGAAGCCAAGCCTGACGGCCGCCGAGAACCTGTTCTTCTGGGCCGGTCTCTACGGCTTCGACCCGGATATCGAGCCGGCCCTGTTCCAGTTTTCCATCGAGAAGCTCGCAGACGTCCCCGTGCGCTATCTCTCGGCCGGCCAGCGCCGGCGTGTCACGCTGGCACGGCTCGCCCTCGGCCAGAACTCGCAGGCGGGCCCCACGCTCTGGCTCCTCGACGAACCGGCCACCGGCCTCGACGCGGGCGCCGTCTCGATGCTCGCCAACACGATCCTCGCCCACCTGTCCAACGAGGGCGTCGCCGTCATCTCCACCCATGGCGGGCGCCTCGACGAGCTTCTCGCCGATCACGCGGAGCGGTTCGACATGCGCGAGCAGACCCCATGATCGGAATCGCGCTTCTCGTCAGGCGGGACCTGCGCCTCGCCTTTCGAGGCGGCACCGACGCGATGATGGGGGTGATCTTCTTCGTCCTCGCCGCGGTCCTGTTTCCCTTCGGCGTCGGACCCGACGCCGCGATCCTGCCGCGCATCGGCGGCGGCATCATCTGGGTCGTGGCCCTGTTGGCCGCGCTGCTGTCGCTCGAGCGCATGTTCGCGCCCGACCACGAGGACGGCAGCCTGGACCTTCTCTACCTGTCGCCGGTCTCTCTGACCCAGCTCGCGCTGGCCAAGGCGATCGCCCACTGGCTGACCAGCGGGGTCCTGCTGCTGATCGCCGCGCCCATCCTGGCCCTGTTCTACAACCTTCCCGACACGGCCCTGCTCCCGCTCCTCACGACGATGCTGCTCGGCACCCCGACCCTGAGCCTCGTCGGCGCCATCGGCGCGGCGCTGACGCTGGGCGCGCGCCGGGGCGGCGTCCTGCTGGCGCTCCTCCTGCTACCGCTCTACATCCCGGTGCTCATCTTCGGCGCCGGCGCGGTTGACGGCGCCATCGCGGGACGCGACATCGGACCCCAGCTCATGATTCTCGGCGGCTTCCTGCTCGCCGCGCTCGCGCTCGCGCCCTGGGCCACGGCGGCTGCGCTGCGCCAGGCAATCGACTAGACTTGCGCGCCACCGCCACACGGACCTGACCTTGCTGCACCGCTTCGCCAACCCCGCACGCTTCTCCCGGATCGCCGCCAGGGTCCTGCCATGGTCCGCCGCGATCACCGTCCTGCTGTTCATCGCGGGGGGGTACTTCGCGGTATTCGCGTCGCCGGCCGATTACCAGCAGGGCGAGACCGTGCGCATCATGTACGTCCATGTTCCGTCGGCATGGATGGCCATGGCCTGCTACACCTTCATCGCCGTCATGAGCGCGACATCGCTGATCTGGCGGCACCCGCTGGCCGATATCGCGGCGCGCTCCGCCGCACCCCTGGGCGCCGCCTTCACCGTGATCGTGCTCGCCACCGGGAGCCTGTGGGGCAAACCCACCTGGGGCACCTGGTGGGTCTGGGACGCGCGGCTGACCTCGGTGCTGGTGCTGTTCTTCCTGTATCTCGGCCACATCGCCCTGACCCACGCCTTCGACGACGCGCAACGCGGCGCGAGGGCCGCCGCGGTCCTGGCCCTGGTCGGCTTCGTCAACATCCCGATCATCAAGTTCTCGGTGGACTGGTGGAACACGCTGCATCAGCCCGCCAGCCTGACCCGGCTCGACCGGCCGGCCATCGACCCGGCCATGCTGACGCCACTCCTGCTCATGGCGCTCGCCTTCATGGCCTATTTCGTCACCATGCTGCTGATCCGGATGCGCGCCGACCTGAACACGGCCCGCGCACGCGCGCTGCAACTCTCCGCCGCCGATTAGCCACATTCGCGTGTGAAGATTGGTCGCACGTGGGGTTAATCGATTCCGCGTTGCCGTGGGCCCGAGGCCTGGCCTAAGAACGACAGCATATTTCCCGCTCCAACCGGAATACACATCGTGAAAACACTGATTGTCTCCGCCGCGCTCTCCATCCTGACCGTTGCCGTTCCCACCGCCGCCGTCGCACAGGACGCGGCCGCCGGAAAGAAGGTGTTCCGCCGCTGCATGGCGTGCCACACCGTGGACGAAGGCGGCGCCAACAAGGTGGGGCCCAATCTCTGGGGCATCTTCGGCAGCACCGCCGGATCCCGCGCGAACGGCTTCAACTATTCCAAGGCGCTGAAGGACTCGGGCATCGTCTGGGACGACGCGACCCTGTCGGCCTACCTGGAAAACCCGCGCAAGGCGGTGCCGAAGACGCGCATGAGTTTCGCCGGCCTCAAGAAGGCCGAGCAGCGGGACGACGTGATCGCCTATCTGAAAAGCGTGACCCAGTAGCCACCCGGCTCACGGCCACGGCCCCCGTGGAACGGCTCCCACACGAATGTGATCGCGACGGGATTGGGCTAGTATGCGTGGCACCGTTAAAGGTAAACGGATTGAGCTCACCGGCTGCCACAGCCCGCGTCTTGCCGCGCGTTTGACCGAGATGGTTACGCAATCGTGGAAGACATCACTGCATTCCTGAACATGGGCGGGCACGCCGCCTTCGTCTGGCCCGCGCTCGCAATCGCGACCGTCATTCTGGCGGTCATGGCCGTCGCCAGCATCCGGCGCCTGCGCCACAGCGAAAACGCCCTGCGTGCCGCGGAGGCAAACGCACCGGCGCGCCGAAACCGCGATGGCGCGGGGGGCACCGCATGAAGCGCAAGCACCGCCGCCTGCTCGTCGTCGCGGTCTCGCTGGGCCTGCTGGGCGCGGCGGCCGGCCTGATCCTCAACGCGGTCGAGGACAGCCTCGTCTTCTTCTATACGCCCACGGATCTCGCCGAACGCGCGACGCCGCCCGAGAACCGGTTTCGCCTCGGCGGCCTCGTCGAGGAAGGCAGCGTACGGACCGAGGGCGCGACCACCCATTTCGTCGTCACCGATCTGAACCAGGCTGTCCCCGCGAGCTACACGGGCGTGCTCCCCGACCTGTTCCGCGAGGGACAGGGCGTGGTCGCCGAGGGAACACTCGGACCCGATGGCCGGTTCACCGCGCGCGAGGTGCTGGCCAAGCATGACGAGACCTACATGCCGAAGGAAGTCGCCGATGCGCTCCGCGAGAGCGGACAGTGGCGCGACGGGGATGCCGCGCGGTGATCGCGGAAATCGGCCAGTATGTCCTGATCGCCGCCTTCGTGATCGCCGCCGTTCAGTCGGTCGTGCCGCTGTGGGGCGCGGCGCGCGGTGACATCGGCCTGATGGCCGTCGGCGGGCGGGCGGCAATCGCCCAGGCCGCGGCACTGCTCATCGCCTTCGCGGCGCTCACCCACGGCTTCGTCACCTCCGACTTCTCGCTCGCCGTCGTGTTCCAGAACAGCCACTCGCTCAAACCGATGCTCTACAAGGTGAGCGGCGTTTGGGGGAACCACGAGGGCTCGATGCTGCTCTGGGTTCTGGTGCTCGCACTGTTCAGCGCCGCCGTCGCGATCTTTGGGCGCAACCTGCCGCCGACGCTCAAGGCGCGCATGCTTGCCATCCAGGCCATGATCGGGGTCGCGTTTCTCGCCTTCATCATCTTCACCTCGAACCCGTTCGCGCGGCTGAGCCCGGCACCGCCCGACGGCACCGGGCTCAACCCGCTGCTCCAGGACCCCGGCCTCGCGTTTCACCCGCCGCTACTCTATCTCGGCTATGTCGGATTCTCGATGGCCTTCTCCTTCGCCATCGCCGCGCTCATCGAGGGCCGGGTCGATGCCGCCTGGGGCCGCTGGGTCCGCCCGTGGACGCTCGCCGCGTGGACCTTCCTGACCGGCGGCATCGCGCTCGGCAGCTGGTGGGCCTACTACGAGCTCGGCTGGGGCGGCTGGTGGTTCTGGGACCCGGTCGAGAATGCGAGCTTCATCCCCTGGCTGTTCGGCACCGCGCTGCTCCACTCCTCGATCGTGGTCGAGAAGCGCGACGCCCTGAAGAGCTGGACCATCCTGCTGGCGATCCTGACCTTCTCGATGAGCCTCCTGGGAACCTTCCTGGTGCGGTCCGGCATCCTGACATCAGTGCACGCCTTCGCGACCGACCCCGAGCGCGGGGTCTTCATCCTGGCCATCCTCGCCGTCGCGATCGGCGGGGCGCTCACGCTGTTTGCCGTGCGCGCGCCCGGCATGAAGGGGGGCGGCCTGTTCGCGCCGGCGAGCCGCGAGGGCGCGCTGGTGGCGAACAACATGCTGCTGACCGTCGCGGCCGCGACCGTGCTGCTCGGCACGCTCTATCCGCTGATCCTCGAGGCACTGTCGGGCGGCCAGACCCGCGTCTCCGTCGGCCCGCCCTTCTTCAACGCGACGTTCGGCCCGATCATGGTGCCACTGGTGCTGCTGGTCGCGGTGGGGCCCCTCCTGGCCTGGAAACGCGGGAACCTCGGCGCGGCGGCCCACAAGCTCATCCCCGCCGCGATCGCGGCTGTCGCCACCATCGTCGCGACCTTCCTGGCGGTGCCCGACGGCCCCGCCCTCGCACCGTTTGCCATGGGGCTCGCCGCCTGGCTGGGAGTCGGCACGCTCGCCGAATGGAGCAGCCGCATCAGGCTGTTCTCTTCCCCCCCGGCCGACGCCCTGCGCCGGCTTTCCGGCCTGCCGCGCGCGGCCAGCGGCATGACCCTCGCGCATCTCGGCCTCGCGGTGATGATCGTCGGCATCACGGGCTCGTCGGCCTGGCGCGCCGAGCTGGTCACCACGCTGGTCCCCGGCGAGACGGCCGAGGGCGCGGGGTATGCAGTTACCCTGCAAGCGGTCACCGAGGGTCGCGGCCCCAACTACAGCTTCGAGCGCGGCACCCTGCTCATCTCGGAAGACGGCGCGCCGGTCACAACGCTGATCACGGAGCGACGCTTTTTCCCCGTCGCCAACCAGACCACAACCGAGGCCGGCATCCACACCACGCTCCTGGCCGACCTGTATGGCGTCATCGGGGAGCGGGGCCGCACGCCGGAGACCGCGAACGCCTGGACCGTCCGCTTTTTCGTCAACCCGCTGGTGCCGTGGATCTGGATGGGTGCGCTGCTGATGTCACTCGGGGGCCTCCTGTCGCTCAGCGACCGGCGCCACCGCGTGGGGGCACCGCGCCGCGCCGCCGGTACGGCCACGCACACCGCGCCGGTCGCGGCCGAGTAGATCATGCGCCGGCTCGTCGTCATCCTGCCCGTGGCGGTCTTCGCCGCACTGCTCGGGATCATGGCCGCGCTGCTGACCGACAGCGAGCGCAACAATGACCCCTCGCGCCTGCCCTCGCCCCTCGTCGGAAAGCCGGCACCGGCCATCTCGCTGCCGCCCGTCGCGCCTGGCATTCCCGGCGGCTTCTCGACCGACGACCTGAAGGGCCATGTCACCGTCGTGAACGTCTTTGCGTCCTGGTGCGTGCCCTGCCTGGCCGAGCATCCGCTGATCACCGAGCTCGCCGAAGCGGGCACGCGGGTCTATGGCATCAATCACCGCGACACCGCCGACGATGCCATCACCTGGCTTCGCCGCCACGGCAATCCCTACGCGGCGATCGGCTTCGACGCGGACGCGCGGGCATCGCTCGAGTGGGGCGTGACGGGGGTTCCCGAAACCTTCATCATCGATCGCGATGGCACGATCGCCTACAAGCATACGGGACCGCTCACGCGTGACGTGCTCGAGCGCCGGATCGTCCCGAAACTGCGCGAGGTAGCCGGCGGATGAGGCCGACAGCGACACTGCTGGCCGCCGTCCTGCTCGCGCTGCTGGCGGGAGCCATGCCGTCGATTGCGGTCCAGCCCGACGAGGTGCTCGACGATCCGGCGCTCGAGAGCCGGGCACGGGAGATTTCGGCCGAGCTGCGCTGCGTCGTTTGCCAGAACCAGTCGATCGACGATTCCGACGCCGAGATCGCTCGCGATCTGCGCCTGCTGGTGCGCGAACGGCTGGTCGCCGGCGACAGCGACGAACAGGTCGTCGCGTATATCGTCGCGCGTTATGGCGACTTCGTCCTGCTTCGCCCGCCATTTCAGGCGAACACGCTCGCCCTCTGGCTTGCGCCGCCCATCATGGCGGTCGTGATGGCCACTCTCGCGATCCTCTATTTCCAGACCTACCAGCGACGGCGCGCGGCGGGGACGGGGCTCGATCCCCTGTCACCGAGCGATCGCGCCGAACTCGATGCGCTGGTCGAGCGGATCGCCGCGTCGGACGGCCCGCGACCGCCGCGCAGCCGGTTCCGGAACGAGATCGAGGAAGGCTTGCGTCGGCCGGGCGACGACGAAGAAGAAGACACGGAGGCGGACGCCGACGACGCCGGGCCGTCCGATCCGAACGAACCCCGGCCGGCATGATGTTCTGGCTCGCACTCGCGGCACTCACCCTGTGCCTCGTGGCCTGGATCGCCTGGCCGCTGTTCCGTCCGCGCGGCGACAATCCGGCACGCGCCGAGTATGACGTCGCCGTCTATTACGACCAGCTCCAGGAACTCGACCGCGACCGCGCACGCGGCCTCATCGACGCGACCCAGGCGGACGCGGCGCGCGGCGAGATCGAGCGGCGGCTCCTGAATGCCGGTCGCGACGCAGGGCTCTCGGGAACACCGCGTATCCGGCGGCACGTCGCGCTTGCGGTCGCGCTGGTGCTCCTGCTGCCGCTCGCGAGCGTCCCGCTCTATCTCAACCTCGGTAATCCGGGTCTTCCCGCCCAGCCCTTCGCCACCCGTGAGGCACCGACGGAACCGACGAACGAGGTCGCCGAGGCCGTCCGGGGACGTCTCGCGGACGCCGAAGCGCAGACACGCGCTGCGCCGGACGACCCGCAGGCCTGGCTCGATCTCGGCCGTCTGCGCCTGTTTGCCGGCGACATCGAGGGGGCCGAGACCGCGCTTGCACGGGCCCGTTCCCTCGATCCCGACCGGCCCGAGATCGCATCGGCCCATGGCGAGGCGCTCGCGCGGCTCGCCGACGGGCTGGTGACGCCCGCCGCCCGCGCGGCATTCGTCGCGGCGCTCGAGGGGAACGCGGACGATCCCCGCGCCCGATACTTCCTCGCGCTGGCCGACTATCAATCCGGCCGCGAACAGGATGCGCTCGATGCCTGGTCTGCGCTCGCGAAGGACGCGCCGGCCGACGCCCCCTGGCTGCCGACGGTCGTCGCGCGCGTCACGGAGACGGCGCGCGATCTTGGCCACGACCCCGCGGACTGGCTGCCTGTGGCGCGCGGTCCGTCCGAAGCGGATATCGCGGCGGCACGGAACATGGACGCGGAGGAGCGGCAGGAGATGATCCGCGGCATGGTGGAAGGTCTCGCCGCGCGGCTGGAAGACGAGCCCGACGACCTGGCCGGCTGGCGGATGCTCGCGCGCTCCTGGGAAATGCTCGGCGACCCGGCCGCGGCAGCGCAGGCCTACGCACGGGCCATTGCGCTGGATCCCGACCACCCCGAGACCCTGCTGCGCGGCGCCATCACCGCGGCGGAGTCCGGCGATACCGTCACCGCGCGCGCGAACTTCGTCCGGCTGCGCGACCTGATCCCGCCCGACACGGACGTTCACCGCATGGTCAGCGAGGCGATCGAGCGGCTCGACGCCGAAAACCCGACCCGCTGAGGCATGGACGGTCTGCTTGCCGCCGTCCGTCTTGTTGTCGCCGTCGCGGCGGCGGCGGCCATCCTCTACGGCCTCTACCGTGGCCTGCGCTGGCGCTTCCCGCGGCTCGGCCCCTTTCGCGCGAAGCTGATCGTCGGCCTCGGCGCCGTATTCCTGGTCGCCATTTCGACCAGCCGACTGACGACGAGCGACGCCGAGTGCCTCGCGCACGAGAACACCGTGCTGCTGCGCGGCGAGCGCATTGTCAATTTCCGCCAGGCCGAGAGCGAACGTCCGGTGCGCAGCACGGAGTCCCCGCAGTATGCCAACGTCCTCGAATCCTGCGCCTTCCTCGTCCGGCACTGCCCGCTGACGGGTAAGGACAAGGCGGGGGTCACGACCGCGGAAATCTGCGGGCTCGCGGACGCAGGCGCTTCGCTCAACTAGGAGCCGTGCGCGCCCGCGGCGGTCGAAACTCGCCAGCCGCGCAAAAATGTGCGACAACCTGACGCAGTCTCGCGAGAGCATGTCCGAGATGCCACGTACGACACCTCGTGGCCGGGTCCATGCGAACCGATCTACCGACCCGCCACGGGTGTCCGCAAGCGAAAGGGGCCCCCATGAACGTTGCAGCAATACTTCGAAGCAAGGGCAACAGCGTCGCCACCGCACGGCCGGACTGGACGGTCGCGCAGGCCTGCGAGCGATTGACCGACCTCGGCATCGGCGCGCTGGTCGTGAGCACCGACGACAGGACAGTGGACGGGATCGTCTCCGAACGTGACGTGATCCGCCGGCTCGCCCGCGACGGTGCGGGCGTGCTGGACCAGCTCGTGTCCGACATTATGGTCGACAAGGTGGTCGTCTGCTCGGTCGAGGACAACATCGCCCACCTGATGGACACGATGACGGACGGCCGGTTCCGGCATCTGCCGGTGGTCGAGGACGGCGCGCTGGTCGGCCTCGTCTCCATCGGGGACGTGGTCAAGCACCGGATCCGGGAAACCGAGCACGAGGCCGAGGCCCTGAAGGCCTACATCGCCACCGGCTGAGGCGCACGAACGCGGGTCCTAAGTGCCGGTGAAGACCGGCTTGCGCTTCTCGGCGAAGGCCGTGCGGCCCTCGATATAGTCCTGGCTCGCGAAACAGGCCGCCACCTGCGCCTCGCAGAGTGCCGTGTCGCGGTCGGACGGCGCCTTCAGGTTTTCCTGCACCGCGGTCTTCACGGCCTTGATCGTCAACGGCGCGTTGCCGGCGATGCGGGCGACATAGTCATCGCAGCAGGACGACAGGTCCGCACGCGGCACCACCCGGTTCACCAGCCCCATCGTCAGCGCTTCCGCCGCGTCGAACTGGCGCGCGGTGTAGAAGATTTCCATGGCGAAGGACGGGCCGACGATCTGCATGAGGCGCTCGATGCCCGATGCGGCATAGCCGAGCCCCAGCTTGGCGGCCGGGACGGCGAAGCGCGAGTCGTCCGACGCGATGCGGATGTCGCAGCAAAGCGCGATCGCCAGGCCGCCGCCGATGGCGTAGCCGCCGATCTTCGCGATGGTCGGCATCGGTGCGACGGTCAATGTCTGCTGGAAATCGGCAACCGCAGCACCGTATTCGGCGACCGCGTCGGCCGAGTTTCGTTCCTCGCCGAAGCGCGAGATATCCGCGCCCGCGACGAAGGCCTTCTCCCCGGCTCCCGTCAGCACGACGACGCGAACATCTCCGGCGTCGCAGAACTCGCGGATCGCGGTCGCGCCGTCGCGCCACATCTCGAGCGACATCGCGTTGTGCCGCTCGGGATTGTTGAAGGTGAGATAGCCGACCGCGCCATCGCGGCGGGTGATGATCCGATCCGTGGTCATGGAACCTTCCTCGTCAGAAACCGTGCGCGACGGAACCGCCGCGAGCCGATACGTTTTAACGCCGCGAAGGACGCGCGCCTAGATCGCCTTCAGCTTTCGGTAGGCGAACAGAACCATGCGCAGCAGCAGCACGCCGTGGCGGAAGCGCGAGATCTGGGTGCTCCCGTACGACCGTTCCCGGTAGCGGATCGGGACCTCGCGCAATTTCAGGTCGAGTTTCGCGGCGCCGAAGATCAGGTCGAAGTCGCCGAACGGGTCGAAGTCGCCGAAATAGTCTCGGTTCCGCGCGAGCTTCAGATAGTTCTCGCGGCTCATGCCCTTGGTACCGCACAGGGTGTCCGTGTAGCGCTGGTTCAGCAGGTAGGTGAAGATCACGGCGAATGCGCGATTGGCCCAGTAGTTGAGGAACCGCATCGCCTGGCGGTCCATCGGGTAGATCATGCGCGTGCCGTTGACGAACTCCGCCTTGTTGGAGTTGAGCGCGTTGTAGAACTTCGGCATGTCCTCGGGCGGCACGGTCAGGTCCGCGTCGAGGATGAACAGCAGGTCCTTGGTCGCGACCTCGAACCCGGCCCGCACCGCATCGCCCTTGCCGACACCCGGCTGTTGGAGCGCAACGATGTTGCGGTCCGGATAGGCCTCCTTGATCCGCTGGATTTCGTCCCACGTCCCGTCCTGGCTGTTCCCCTCCACGAAGATGATCTCGATGTCGGAACAGAACTCGGGCAGGCGCGTCACCGCGGGCTCGATATTGCCGCGCTCGTTGCGGCACGGGATCACGATCGAGACCGACTTGGCACGCTCCGCCGACGGGCGCGGCAGGCGCGCGACGATATAGTGCCGCAGGCAGAACTGCCGGATCAGCGGCAGCGGCGCGATGTAACGGTTCACGAGAGTGCCGAGCCCGAAAAAGGAGAAGGGAACGAGCAGCCGCCGCTCCAGGTGAACGCGTTCGAAATCGCTCATCTCGAGCGAGTTCACGATATCGTCCATCGAAAGCCAGTTGAGCAGCGGGTGCGGCATCCGCAGCGACAGCGCCTCGGCGAGCGAAAGCACCGGTTCCCAGAGATGCGAGAAGTAGGTGATGACGATCCGGGTCTGGTCGCCGCAGACCTGCGCGAGCTGGTCGATGAAGGCTTCGCAGTCGTACAGGAAGCCGAGCGTGTCGGGGATGACCACATAGTCGAACGCGTCACCCAGGCCTGACAGGGTCGCCGGATCCTGCAGGTCCGCCGCGATGAACTCGTATTCCGGATGATCCGCCTTCGCCACGGCGATCATCTCGGTGCTGATGTCGATGCCGACGCCGACCGACGGCCGCAGCTCCGACAGAAGCCGCCCCGTACCGCACCCCAGGACCAGGACCCGCGAGGCTTCGGGAATGAGATACTTCAGATACTCGTAGTCCTGCTTGTAATAGTGTCGATTGCGGTCGATCCACGCGTTGCGCTTCGGCGCAATACCATCGGCCCAGCGCCCGATCTTGTCGCCGTGCAGATCCCTGTCGGAGTTCGCAGCCGCGTCCATTCCAAAGTCCTTGTTGGTCCATGCTCCGGAGAGATTTAATTGAGCATGGTCGGCCTTTCATATATTGGTCGCGATGCAATTGACAAACCAATCAAGACTGCCGTTCGCGATGATCTTGCGAATGCGCCCCGATGGCCGAATTCCCGACACCGGTCTGCCTGCGCGACTTGCGACAACCTGCCGCGGCCTATCGAAGGCGTGACCAACACCCCGAGGATAAATCATGATCTACGAAGTCCGCACCTACCGGTTGAAACTGCGCATGGTTCCGCAGTTCCTCGAGACGTTCGAAAAGGCCTACGAGAACGGCCGGAAGCAGCTGTCGCCGCTCGCCGCCTTCTTCTATTCGGAGGTCGGCCCGCTCAACGAGGTGATCCATATCTGGCCGTACGAGAATCTCGCGGAACGCGAGGCGGTACGCGCGGAGGCGACGAAAACCGGCGTGTGGCCGCCGGACGTCACCGACATGATTCACGAGATGAAGGTGGAAATCTTCAATCCCTTCCCCTTCATGACCGAGTTCCTCAGCGGCGAGCACGGCCCCCTGTTCGAGTATCGCGAGTACGCGGTCCATGCCGGCACGATCCCCGGCATCATCAACGGCTGGAAGGATGCCATCGAGGCGCGCAACGCTTTGTCGCCCTGCGCCATGGCGATGCACACCGAGATCGGCGGCCTCAACAAGTATGTCCATATCTGGCCGTACAAGAGCTTCGAGCATCGCGCGGAGGTACGCGCGGAGGGCGTGGCCACCGGCATCTGGCCGCCAAAGGGTTCGCCCAAGGGCGCGATCATCACGCAAGACAACAAGCTCCTGCTCGCACCCGCGTTCTCGCCGCTGCGCTAGACAGCGCTTCCTTCGCAATCCTCGGGCGGTCGTGACCCCCGTGAGCAATCAGGACAGGGAGTCCCGATGACGATCATCGACGCGCAGGTGCACGCCTATGAGGCCGACCACCCGGGCCGTCCCTGGGCGGCGGTGCTCACGGGCCCGCCCTCGGCCAACGGCCCGGAAATGGTGGCGGCGATGGATGCGGTCGGGGTCGATGGCGCAATCCTCGTCTCGGCCTACACCATGTACCGCTACGACCCGAGCTTCGCGCTCGATGTGTATGCGCAGTATCCGGACCGGTTCGGCCTGGTTACCCCCTTCGATGCGGCCGACCCGGCGGTCGGCGAGAAGGTTGCGGACTGGGCGGCGACGGACGGTACCGTCGGTGTCCGCCTGCTGCTCGCCCACGGTATTTCCGACGCGGCGGGAGAGGCCGGAATTGCGAACCTGCTCGCCGCCGCCCGGCACCACGATCTGCCGGTGAACGTCTATTGCACCCAGCGGCACGCGCAGGTCGCGGCGCTCGTGGCAGAATTTCCGGACGTGTCGCTGGTGGTCGATCATATGGGCCTCGTCCAGCCGTTTCACCCGCCGGCGCCCGAGGATGGCTGGGCCGAGCTGCCGAACCTGCTGGCGCTCGCCGAACACGAGAATGTCGCCGTCAAGATCAGCGGTGCCGGAACGCTCGCACACGAGCCGTTCCCCTTCGCCGACATCCGTGACCCCGTGCGCCGCATCCTCGACGCCTTCGGCGTTGCCCGCTGCATGTGGGGCACGGACTGGACCCGCGCGGTCGAGCTTCTGAGCTACGAACAGGGGGTCGAGGCGTTCCGCCAGGGGGACTGGCTGTCCGCCGACGAGCGCGGCGCGCTGATGGGCGGCAACGCCGCGCGCATCTACGGCTGGTCACCGGGCTCGGGCTGAGCCCACGGCGCGCCGGTCATCCAATTTTCCCAATCGGAACCCAGAGAGGCCCGCAGTGGCGCTGACCCTTTTGCAAGGCGGAACCGTCGTGACGATGGACGCGTCGATCGCCGATATGGACCGCGGCGACATCCTGATCGAGGACGACAGGATCGCGGCGATCGGCCCGAACCTGGACGCGGGCGACGGCGCGGCCGTGGTCGACGCGTCGGACATGATCGTCATCCCCGGCCTCGTAAACGCCCATATCCATACCTGGCAGACCGGGCTGCGCGGCCTCGCCGGCAACTGGACCGGCACGAACTATTTTCGGGCGATGCATGCCGGCCTGGCGACGTTCTTCCGGCCGGAGGATATCTACATCGCCAACCTCGTCGGCGCGCTGAACCAGATCAATTCCGGCGTAACGACCCTCGTGGACTGGCACCACAACAATCCCACGCCCGACCACACGGATGGTGCCATCGCCGGACTGGACGAGGCGGGCATCCGCGCGCTCTTCCTGCACGGATCGCCCAAGCCGGACCCCAAGCCGGGGCAGAAGCCGTTCAACGAGATCCCCATGCCGCGCGGCGAGGTGGAACGCCTGCGCAAGGGCCGGTTCGCCGGCGACGACGGCCTCCTGTCCATGGGCCTCGCCGTGCTGGGCCCGCATATCGCGGTGCACGACGTGACACTGACCGATTTCCGGCTGGCCCGGGAGTTCGACCTGATCGCGAGCCTGCACCATTCCGGCGCGAAGATGGCCGCCCCGGACGGCTACGCCGCGGCCGCCGCCGAAGGCCTCCTGTCCGACCGCGTGAACGTCGTCCACGGCAACGAGCTGACCGACGACGATCTGGGGCTGCTGGCGGATCACGGCGCGACGTTCGCCGTCACCGCCGAGGTCGAGATGCAGATGGCCTATGGCTCGCCCCTGACCAGCCGGCTGCGCAAGCGCGGGCTGCCGGTACCGATCGGCAGCGACGTCGAAAGCGCCTACGCGCCCGACATGTTCGCCGTTATGCGCACCACCATGCAGCTCGAGCGGCACGAGGCCAGCCTGCGGTCCCTGGCGGAGACCGGCGAGCGGCCGCACCCGATCCCGGCGACGACCCGCGAGGCCCTGGGCTGGGCGACCATGGACGGCGCGCGCATGGCGCATCTCGACGGGTCGGTCGGGTCGCTGACACCCGGCAAGCAGGCCGACATCACGCTGGTGCGCAAGACGGACCTGAACCTTGTCGGCGCCGCCGACCCCGTCAACGCCATCGTCATGCACGCCAACCCCGGCAACGTGGACACGGTGTTCATCGCCGGCCGGCCCGTGAAGCAGGGCGGGAAGCTCGACTTCGGGAACCTGGCCACGAGAATCGCCGAGCTTGAAGTATCTTCGGCACGCATCCTGGAGACCTTCCGGGACAAGACATCCGCGGACGACCTGCCGCCAACCTGAGCTGCGGAACCGATATCCCTCTTGACCCCCGCGCCGGCCCCGTCACGATGGTCGGCGACACTTTCCGGCAACGCCCGCCGGGCACGCGCCCGGACAGGGCCGCACGAAACACGGGAGGAAGCATGGTCGATTTCACTCTGTCACCACGCCAGGAGGAGCTGCGGTCGATTGCCAAGGCATTCGCCCTGGAGGTCATGATTCCGTCCGCGGAGATCGCCGACCGCGAAACCGATCCCGCCAACGCGTTCGACTGGGACGTGGTCCGCGAGGGGTCGCGGCGCGGGCTGCGCACGCTGACCATCCCGAAGGAGTTCGGCGGCGAGGGCGCGGACGTGCTGACCGTTTCCATGGTCGGAGAGGCCCTCGCCTACGGCGATCTCGGCATGGCCGTCGCCTTCGACCAGACGTGGAAGATTCTGACCGCGATCACGCGGGTCGCGACGAAGGACCAGCGCGAGCGCTGGCTGCCGAAGATCGTCGACGACGACACCTTCCTGATGGGCATCTGCTCGACCGAACCGACGGCCGGCAGCGAGAACATCCTGCCCTACCAGGCGCCCGGCGCCGGCATGCAGCTCAGCGCCGTCCGCAAGGGCGACGTCTGGGTCCTCAACGGCACCAAGCGCTATATCTCCAACGGCGGCCTCGCCAAGCTCTACATGGTGCGCACCCGCACCGACCCCGACGGGCCGATGGCGACGAGCCTGACCTCGTTCCTCGTGCCGGCGGATGCGCCCGGATTCCGGGTCACCGAGGTCTGGGACAAGCTGGGCCAGCGCTGCGTCCAGAACGGTACGCTGGTGTTCGACAATGTCGAGATACCCGACATCGACCGGGTCGGCGAGGTCGGCAACGCCGCGCATATCGGCACCGAGTTCCTGCTCGGGTACGGCTCGAACATCCAGGCCGGCGCGACGGTGCTCGGCGTCGCGCAGCGCGCCTACGACCTGTCGCTGCAGTACGCCTTCGAACGCGAACAGGCCGGCGGCCCGATCATCAATCACCAGATCCAGAAAACCCGGCTGGCCCGCATGGCCATGGAGATCGAGGCTGCCCGGTCGTATCTCTGGAACGCGGCCTGGCACGCCGGCCGCGAAGACCAGGATCCTATGCATGCGAGCCTGTCGAAGGTGTTCGCGTCGGAGACCGCGGCGCATGTGTGCAAGCAGGCGCTCGAGCTTTGGGCCGCGGCCGGCTACATGCGCAAGAACCCGCTCGAGAAGCTGTTCCGCGACGCGCACAGCTTTCTGCACTCCGACGGCACCAACGACGTGCTGACCCTTAAGGCCGGCAACTACCTGATCGCGACCGACCCGGCAGACCCCGTCTACAGCGCGCGGACCGCGGAGGCCGCGGCCGGGCGCTAGGCAACCGGGCTCTCACGGACCACTCCGGCAAACGGGGCTATGCGCCGGTCCCGGTCACCTCGACGAGCTCCATCTCGCCCCGCCCCTTGAGGGGCGCCATGCCGCGGCTTTGTCCGGACGCGGAGCGATGGATCTGCATCCAGGCATCGCCGGATAGAAACACGGTTCCGGGTTCCGCATGATCGGACACCCGCGAGGCGACGTTCACGGTGTCGCCCCACAGATCGAACACCCGGGCTCGAATTCCTGTCCAATCGCGAGATCGGCGACGCGGACGAGGTCGTCTCGGTCGCGGAATGGAAGAGCGAGAAGGTTCCCGGCGGCAGCCAGCTCGCCATACTTTTTCGTTTCAAGGGCGACAAGGTCTACGAGGAACGCTGGTTCGTGGACACCGAGCAGTGGAAGGCCGCGTTGTTCTGACCGCGCGTGCGATACGCAGGCAGCGGAACCATGTCTTTCGATACTTGTGAGGAAGAACATGACCCGTCGAACTGGTTCGTTCATTCGAAGGGATTTTAACTGTTTTTGAACGATGTATGGTCGTGTAACCGGCATACACGCTTTAACCCACGCTGCGAGAAAACCTACCAACCGCGCGTTCCTGCCCCGCCCTTGAAGGGGCCGACAATCCGGGGCGTGATCCAGCCGCCGTAGAAATCCCCTTCCTGCGGCAGGACACGCTCTTCGCCGACCCAGCACGAATCAACGCACGAGGCATAGAAGGCCAAACAATCTGCGATCGGTGCGAAGGATTCGGTCGGTGCCGGATAACTCCATGCCGCTTTTGGAGACGTTCTTCCGTTCACCTCGAGAGACCAGTAGTGCGCGACTCCCTTGAACTCGCAAAAGGATTGCCCCGGCGCACGCACGAGGAACTCGCGGCGTATGTCGCGCGCCGGGATATAATAAACGGGAGGATGGCTGGTCTCGAGAACCCTGGAACCATGTTCGGTAGAGGCGATTGTCTCGCCCGCGAACTCCACGCGAAGGCGGTCCCTGACGCTTTCGAGACGTGGTGGCCGAGGATAGTCCCAGACCGATTCCTGGCCCGGGCCGGGCTCAATGCGCGCCGCGTATTTCATGAGCTGTATCCTTCCTCTGGTTCCGGTTTCGGTTTTTGCGGCATCGTTCCGAACAGAACTTCACGGCATCCCAGCATCCAATCCACCGTCTACGCCATGAAAACGGGCGATGGCAGGTCGGACAGGTTTTGGTTCGCCGATCGCGTTTATGTCCCATACGGATGCCCTCCCTGGTCCGGCGCGGCGGGTTCACCCGAGGCTGGCGCCAAGGATTGAGGCAACCACGAGAAACGTCAGGGGCATTCGCAGCGATGGGTACCAACCGGGCGCCGCGTTCATCCGCGCTGCTCGGATGTCGGACGCGAAGACAAGCAGAAAGGCGCCGGCAAGAACGAGCAACCCCGTTTCCCGGGGCACCAGAAGGGCCGCCCAGGCCATCAGAGACGGCAGCACGCTCATCGAAAGCCTGCGCAGGAGGGCGATGTGTTCGTTTCCGACGGGCACATTCCTCGTCGCAAATCCCCATTGAATCCCGCCGAGAAAGGACAGAATGATCGCGCCATAGGCCGTGACCACGTCCGAGGCCGTTCCTGCTATTTCAGCCGGCCCGAAGAGTATGGCCCCGGCGCAGGCCAGGAACGGGACCGCACCAAGGGCGCCCAGCCAGGCCGCCGCAGCTGGAACTGATCGGGCGTCGGCGGCAATAAACAAGCTTACCTTCCGCTGTGGCTATTGTGCCGCCGCCGCGGGTTCTGCCGCACCGATTGCAGCATTCACCCTCGGCATGACCTCCTCAGCCATCAGTTGCAATGACCGTTTGGTCAGGCCTTCGTCCACCCAGTCCATGCCGGCATAAACGAGCTCGCCGAAATCGCCCGTCACCTCCCGAAAGGCAAGGATCTGGTCAACAACGTCGTTCACAGTGCCGCAGATCACCAGATCGTCGAGAACCCGGTCGAGGGTTATCGCATCGTCTGCCTCGTTACGGTCGTGCTTGAAAACGGCCTGCCTGTTGCCGCGAACAAGCTTCTTCAAAATCTGGCTGTAGTAGAAGCGGTATGGGCTATTCGCATCGTCCTTGCCGTAGGTCTTCGCCGTGGCGTCATCGTCGGCCACGAAGATGGTCCGTGCGATCCGCCAGTCCGCAGGGTTCGCATGCTCTCCGACATTGGCCTTGCCCTCTGCGTAGTTGCCCCAGTGAGTTGCCGCCCATTTCGGGAGAAGAAAATTGGCCGAGAGCGGGTGAAAATCACGCTCACCCATGGAAATCACGCCCTTTGAGAACGGAGCAACGACCGTGCCGACGATCTCCGGGCGCGGCTGCTGGAATGTCTTCGGCATGATTCCGTAGCCAACATCGAGGTAACGAGTCTCGGCAGTCGTCACCTTGAAACGGTTGTTTTCGAAATCGATGTCATAAGGCGTCTCGCCTGCCCAAACCGCTAGGATAACGTCGATCGCTTCGGCAAAAATCTGGTTCCGGTCCTCGTCCAGGATACCGAGGGCCTCGGCATCCGAACGCAACGCGCCAGGGCTGACCCCGAGAATGAAGCGACCCTGTGCCAGGTTGTCGAACATGGCCGCATGCGTTGCCACGAGCACCGGGTGCATGTGGGAGAGGTTTGTCGTTCCGGTCGCCAGCTTGATGTTTTCAGTCGCGTGAATGAGTGTCGCCTGGAACATCATCGAGTTCGTGATGTTCTCCGCGCTATCCGTCAGATGCTCACCCACGAACGCATCGTAGAAACCCAGCTTGTCGCAAAGGATGATGGTCTCCCGGTCTTCCTGCAACGTGGTGGGATAGTCCCGGTCAAGGGGGTGTACCGGCATTGTAAAATAGCCAAGGCGCATAGGCTCAATCCATTTGTCGAGTAGTATTCTATACGCCCGAGGCGGTCGTTCGGATCGCAAAGATGGGGAATTAGCGAAGAAAAAAACGGATCGTCCTTCAAAACGACAAACCCCCCCGAAAACCGGGGGTTCAGACGATATCTCCGGCGGTCCCCGGATATACTAAGAAATTTGGTGGAGCCGAGGGGAATCGAACCCCTGACCTCTACGTTGCGAACGTAGCGCTCTCCCAACTGAGCTACGGCCCCACCGATGCCGAAAACGGCCTGCGCGCGGCCCCCCAAAATCGGTCGCGGGCATCGCGGCGCGGCGGGAATATGGGTGCGGGCCGCCGTCCCTGTCAAGTCGTCTCCCCGCCAACCCGTTCCATCCCGCATTCCCGGTGCGCGACTGGACAGACGCAGGGGCGCTAGCTAGTCTCAAACCCGCTTTCACCAAGCGTTTCGGACGCACCCACGGATCGAAGACCATGGTCGCACTCGCCAACCTCATCGCCAACATCATCGGCCTCTACATGTGGGCCGTGATCATCTCGGTGGTCCTGACCTGGCTGGTCCAGTTCAACGTCATCAACACGTCAAACCGCCTCGTCTACCAGATCGGCGACTTCCTCTACCGGATCACCGAGCCCGTGATGCGCCCGATCCGGCAGTTAATCCCGTCGATCGGCGGGATCGATCTCTCGCCGCTGATCGTGATCCTCATCCTCGGCTTCCTGCAGCAGTTCATCCCCGAGCTCCTGCTGCGCTAGAACCCGACGCGTTCTGGCGATGGCCCGACTCCCGCGCCCGTGCTAGACGCGGGCGCTGTCACGAAGCGGGAGTTTGACGCCATGACCGACCCACATGCGGACAAGATCATCGACGGCAAGGCCTTCGCCGAGGCCCTGCGCGGGCGCATCGGCGCCGATGTCGCCCGGCTGAAGGACGAACACGGCCTGACGCCCGGCCTCGCGGTCGTGCTGGTCGGCGACGACCCGGCGAGCCAGGTCTATGTGCGCAACAAGGGCAAGGCGGCCGCCGAGGCCGGCATCACCGCGACCGACCACCGCCTCGACGCATCGACCAGCCAGGCGGAGCTGGTCGCGCTGGTCGAACAGCTCAACGGCGACCCGGCGGTCCACGGCATCCTGGTGCAGCTCCCGGTGCCCGACCAGATCGACCCCAACGCCGTCATCGACGCCATCGCGCCGGCGAAGGATGTGGACGGCTTCCACGTCATCAACACGGGCCGGCTCGCCACGGGCCAGATGACCGGGCCCGACGCGGCCATGGTGCCCTGCACGCCGCTCGGCTGCCGGATGCTGCTCGAGGACCGGCTGGGCGATCTGTCCGGGCTGAACGCCGTGGTGCTCGGCCGCTCCAACATCGTCGGCAAGCCGATGGCGGCGCTCCTGACCGAGGCGAGCTGCACGGTGACGGTCGCACATTCGCGCACCAAGGACCTCGCCGCGGTGTGCCGCGGGGCGGACATCCTCGTCGCCGCCGTCGGCCGCCCGCAGATGGTCCAGGGCGACTGGATCAAGCCCGGCGCCGCCGTCATCGATGTCGGCATCAACCGGATCTCGGCCCCGACAGACGACGACCCGGACAAGACCCGCCTCGTCGGCGATGTGGATTTCGACGCGGCCGGCGCGGTCGCCGGCGCGATCACGCCCGTCCCGGGCGGAGTCGGCCCCATGACCATCGCCTGCCTGCTGGCCAACACGGTCACGGCCGCCTGCCGCCAGAACGGGATCGAACCGCCGGCCTGGTAGGCCTTGCGCCCGCGCAGGCGGGCAAGCGATAGCGGCTACCCGGGCAGGCGGTAGCGGACGACGCCCTTCGCGCGCGCCGGGTCCTCGACCGGCTGGCCCTTCCGCAGGACCTGGATCTCGCCCGCGCGGGCGAGATGGATCGCCTGCTGCTTCACGGCGGACAGGTAGCGCCGCCAGAGGTCCGGGCGGTCGTTCGCCTTGCGGCGGCTCTCGGCCACGGCGCGGGCCACGTCCTCGGGCGACACCGACCCGCCGGGCTTCGCCGCGGCAAGCGCATCCAGGATCGCGGCAGCGACAGGATCATGGACTGCGGAATCAACGGAAACCGCGTCGGGTTCCGCGCCTGGTTGATCTGCATCATTCGTATCGGTCATGCCCCTCACTAGCATGTAGGAGGGTGGCTGGACGACTCCCGCCGTCCCGCCGGATAATCCGATCCACCGTCGGGGATATCGGGAACCAGCATGATCGGCAGTCTGGACGCGCTCTTCGCCGCCACCACGCTGTTCGTCGGGGGGCATTTTCTCTTGTCGAGCGTGCCCGTCCGCCTGGCGCTGATCGAGCGCATGGGCGAGACCCGCTACCTGGGCTGGTACTCGGTCGTGATGCTGGCCGTCTTCGTCTGGGTGATCCTCGCCTTCGTCACCGCCCCCATCGAAACGCTCTGGGTCCCCCCGGCGTCGCTGCGCTGGGTGCCGGCCGTCGTCATGCCGCTCGCGATCTTCCTGATCGTGTGCGGCATCACCACCCCGTCGCCGACCATCGCGGGCTCGGGGCCGTCCGAGACCGGGCGCGACCTCACCCGCGGCATCATCCGGATCACCCGCCACCCGTTTCTCAACGGCATGTCACTGTGGGCGATCGCGCACCTGCTCGCCAACGGCGACACGCGCGCGGTCATCCTGTTCGCAGGCATGCTGATCCTGAGCGTGGTCGGGATGTTCCGGATCGACCGCCGCCGCGAATTCCTGTTCGGCGCGGACTGGGGGCCCATCATGCTGACGACCAGCGTCGTCCCCTTCGGGGCCATCGTCGCGAAGCGCACCCGGACGGACTGGGCCAGCATCGGCTGGTGGCGGTTGCTGCTCAGCGTCGCGATCTATCTGGGCCTGGTCTGGGCCCACCCGTTCGTGCTCGGGGAAGCCGCCTGGCCCGGACTGGGATAAGGGGCTCGGTTAGGAAGCGCGGCAGCTAGTCGTCCCGCAGCGCCTTGGCGAGGCGGAGCCGCAGCGCCTGTAGCTTGATGAAGCCCTCGGCGTCGCGCTGGTCGTACACCTCGTCATCCTCGAAGGTGACATGGTCGAGGGAGTAGAGGCTATTCGGAGACTGCCGGCCGACCACCACCACGTTCCCCTTGTAGAGCTTGAGCCGCACCATGCCGGAGACCCGCTCCTGGCTCTTGTCCACCAGCGCCTGCAGCATCTCGCGCTCGGGCGAGAACCAGAAGCCGTTGTAAACGAGCTTCGCGTAGCGCGGCATCAGCTCGTCCTTGAGGTGCATGGCCTCGCGGTCGAGGGTCAAAGATTCCATCGCCCGGTGCGCGGCGTGCAGCACCGTCCCGCCGGGGGTCTCGTAAACGCCGCGCGACTTCATGCCGACGAAGCGGTTCTCGACCAGGTCGAGCCGCCCGATGCCGTTGGCACCGCCCAGCGCGTTGAGCTTCGTGAGCAGCGCGGCCGGCGAAAGCTTCTCGCCGTCGATGGACACGGGATCGCCCGCCTCGAACCCGATCTCGATATAGGTCGGCGTGTCGGGTGCCTCTTCCGGGGCCACCGTGCGCGAGAAGACGAACTCGTCGGGCTCGTGCCACGGGTCCTCGAGCACCTTCCCCTCGGCGGAGATGTGCAGCAGGTTCGCGTCAACCGAGAAGGGCGCCTCGCCCCGCTTGTCCTTCGCGATGGGAATCTGGTGCTTCTCGGCGAAGTCGATCAGCTTGGTCCGCGACGTCAGCTCCCACTCGCGCCACGGCGCGATCACCTTGATGTCGGGATCGAGGGCGTAATAGCCGAGCTCGAAGCGGACCTGGTCGTTGCCCTTGCCGGTTGCGCCGTGGGAGACGGCGTCCGCGCCGGTCTCGTGGGCGATCTCGATCTGACGCTTCGCGATCAGCGGGCGGGCGATCGAGGTGCCGAGCAGGTACACGCCCTCGTAGAGCGCGTTGGCCCGGAACATCGGGAAGACGTAGTCGCGCACGAACTCCTCGCGCAGATCCTCGATGTAGATCTCCGTGACGCCGAACATCTCGGCCTTGGCCCGCGCCGGCTCGATTTCCTCGCCCTGGCCCAGGTCGGCGGTGAACGTCACCACCTCGCAGCCACAGGTCTCCACCAGCCATTTCAGAATGACCGAGGTGTCGAGGCCGCCCGAGTAGGCGAGCACGACCTTCTTCACGTCACCAGACGCCATGACACTGATCCGCTTCGCGTTGGGATAAATCGCGGCGGAGTATAGTCGCGCCTGCCGCCGGAGCAAGCGTGGGGGTACGCCCTAGATCGGCCAGAGGATCCGCATGCCCGCGAGCGCGGCGGCGATGGTCGCCAGCCCGGCCAGCGCCAGCGGCAGTCCGGTCCCGATGGCCAGGGTGGACATGAGGATCCGCGCGATCTGTCCGGCGCGGCTCGAGTGATGGGGGGTCAGGGAGGGCAGGTTCCAGCGCCGAATGCTCGGCAGTCCCATAACGAGAAGCGTCCCGCCAAATATGGCGAGGGCAAAACCCATGAGAAAATCGTCGATCATGTCCCGTCGATCCGGCGTTGGTTGCGCAGGTGAAACTTGGGTGTGGTGTCCTCTTCCCTTGGCCGGGAAGATAGTGGGCCGGGGCGGCAATGACAAGCGCCGGCGCGGAAGCCTTTGTTTTATATTGTTAAATCACCCGGCGGCGGCGCGCCGCGGCCGCTCGCTTTCCGACTTGAGCTGCCCGCAGGCGGCCATGATGTCCTCGCCGCGCGGCGTGCGCACAGGCGAGGGATAGCCCGCGGCGCGGACGATATCCGCGAAGGCCTCGATCCGCTGGTCGGTCGAGCGGTCATAAGGCGCGCCGGGCCAGGGATTGAACGGGATCAGGTTGACCTTGGCCGGAATGCCCGCGATCAGGCGTACGAGTTCGCGCGCATCGGCGTCGCTGTCGTTCACGTCGCGCAGCATCACATACTCGAAAGTGATGCGCCGCGAGTTCTTCACGCCCGGATAGTCGCGGCAGGCCGCCAGCAGTTCCTCGATCGGATACTTTCGGTTGATCGGCACGATCTCGTCGCGCAGGTCGTTACGCACCGCGTGCAGGGACACGGCCAGGTTCACGCCCAGCTCCGCACCGCACCGTTCGATCAGCGGCACCACGCCCGCCGTGGACAGGGTGATTCGGCGCCGCGAGATCGCGATCCCGGCATCGTCCATGACGATCTTGAGCGCGGCGGAGATGTTCTCGAAATTGTAGAGAGGCTCGCCCATGCCCATCATCACGATGTTGGAGAGCTCGCGTTCGTAGATGGTCGGGCGCTCCGCCGTCGGCCATTCGCCCAGGTGATCGCGGGCCAGCATGATCTGGCCGACGATCTCCGCCGGCCCGAGATTGCGGACCAGCCGCTGGGTGCCCGTGTGGCAGAAGCGGCAGTTCAGGGTGCAGCCCACCTGGCTGGAGACACACAGGGTACCCCGGTCGGACTCGGGAATATGGACGCACTCGACCTCGTTGGCGTCGTCCAGGCGAAGCAGCCATTTGTGGGTGCCGTCGGTGGACGCCAGGTCGCGCGCAATTCCGGGCCGGGCCACCACGTAGCGGTCGGCCAGCTTGGCGCGGAGGCTCTTCGAGAGATTGGTCATGTCGTCGAACGCGGTGACCCCGCGCCCGTAGATCCACTGGAACAGCTGGTCGGCACGGAACTTCGGCTCGTCGAGGCTTTCGACCAGCGCCGCGAGCTCGGCACGGCCCATTCCGATCAGGTTGATCGGGCGGTCGGCCGCCGTCGGTGGCGCGAACTGTTCGGGATTGATCGGCATGCCGGTTCACATAGGCCCGGCGGACCGCGAACGCAACTGCTTGCGCGCTTCTGAGTTAGATCAATGCACCATCGGATCGGGCATGCAGACTGGAAGGCATTGATCTCCAGATCACAGACGCGAAGGCCGATCATGAATCACAAACACCGCAAGGTCCTGCATGCCCTGTTTGCGCACCCCGCCAGCGCCAATATCGCGCCGCGCGCAGTCGAGTCCGTCATTGAGGAATTGGGCGGTACGGTCGAGCAGCTCCACAGGGGCCGCATCGGCTTTCGTCTGAACGACCATTTCGCCGAGTTTCACCATCCCCAGCACACGCTGCATCCCGACGAGGTGCGGCGGATATCGAAATTCATCATGGACGCCGGGGTCGACCCCGCGCGCGATTATCCGCTCTAGCGCCCGCAGGCCTTGTTGATCGCGGCGTGGGCGGCGCTCGTGCCCTTTAGGGAGTAGGTGTCCGTCGTCGGGTTATTCCGGCTCGACGTGCCCTTCACGGTCATGCGTGCCCCCTTGCGCAACGCCGCGACAAGCGCCGTGTCGTCGGCCTGCTTGTAGGTCCAGGCGCTCTCGTCCTTGGTGAAGAGCGACCAGGCATCGCCGCCGATGCGGACCTCCACCTCGGACGCCTCCTTGAACGGATAGCCGATATCGACCTGGACGACATCGAACTCCTGCTGTCCCGGGCGATGCCAGACGAGGAAGAAGATCTCGCCGCGCCGGGACTGCAGGCTCGCGGTCTGGGGCTTGGAGACCATGTAGCAGAAGCGGTCGTTGCCGCTGCCGCGGGTGTAGGCGTCCCAGTCGCCATACTGGCCGATGCGCTTGGCCTCCTGGGCGTGACCGGCGGACGGCGCGAGCAGCAACGGGACCAGCAGCAGGGCCGCGGCGACGAGCGGAATTCTGTTGAGAGCGATCATGCACCGGCCCTTAGCAAGCCGGCACGAGTCTTGCCAAGCGTGAAACCAATCAACGTCTTGTTATTGTTCGGCCTTTTCCGGCTTCTCCGGACGCCGCAACACCGGTGCGCCGTGCACATGGTCGGGCAGATCCTCGATCGGACCGCCGGGCACCAACGGGCGCGCGGGAAACCGGCCGAGGGTCAGCACCCGGTCGTACATGACGATGGCGGCGGCCAGGCCGACATTCACGCAGAAGCGGGTGGGAATCTTCACCACATGGTCGCAGCGCGCGACCAGCTCCGGCGACAGCGAACCCCGCTCGGGCCCGAGCACATAGGCGGCCTGGCGCGGATGGCGAAAGCTCGGCAGATCGACTGAATCCTCGATCAGCTCGACCCCCACCAGCGCGCAGCCGCGCGGCAGCCGGAAATCGTCGAGAGTCGCATACTCGTGGAGCGGCAGGTGTTCGGGCGCGTCCGACGTGTCCGACCGGCCGCCCTCGCGCTTGGCATACACCGCGTCGATCGTGAACACGAAGCTCGCGCCGAAGGCATGGGCCGTGCGCATGATCGCGCCGACGTTCATCTGCTTGGAGATGCCCTCGACGCCGACCCCGAAATAACCGCGCATTCTTGTGTCGCTCATGGGACCTTACTTGCATGGCCTCCGGGGCCGAGGCAAGTTGACCGGGCCGGGCACAATACCGGCAGATTCCGGATCGCCGCGGCACTCGCGGCAATGGCCAAGGGGAGTTATTCGATGCGCGCGATCATCTGCCGGGACTGGGGTGAGCCAGCCGATCTCGAGCTGGGCGAACTGCCCGAACCGGATCTCGGACCGGGCCAGGTGCGCATTCGCATGCGCGCCGCCGGGGTCAACTTCGCGGATTGCGTGCTGGTGCGCGGAAACTACCAGGAGAAACCGGACCTTCCCTTCGCACCGGGGCTCGAGGGCGCGGGCGAAATCCTCGAGGTCGGCGACGGTGTCACCGGGCTCGCGCCGGGCGACCGTGTCATGGCGCTGGTGGCGGCCGGCGCCTTCGCCGAACAGGCGGTCTGCAACGCGACGACCGTCCTGCCAGTGCCCGACGGCATGGACGATGTCACGGCCGCCGCCTTTCCCGTCGCCTATGGCACATCCCATCTCGCCCTGGTCCATCGCGGCAACCTCAAGGCGGGCGAGACCCTGCTGGTGCTGGGGGCCGGCGGCGGTGTCGGCCTGACCGCGGTCGAATGCGGCAAGGCGATCGGCGCGACGGTCATCGCCGCGGCTTCGACGCCCGAAAAGCTCGCCCTGGCGAAGGCCCGCGGCGCGGACCACCTGATCAACTACGCGGAAGACGACCTGCGCAAGGCGGTCCGGTCGATCACTGACGGCCGCGGGGTCGATGTCGTTTACGACCCGGTCGGCGGCGCGCTGGCGGAAACCGCGCTGCGCACGATGGCCTGGTCGGGCCGCCTGCTGGTGATCGGCTTCGCCAGCGGCGATGTCCCGGCCTTCCCCGCGAACTATCTGCTGGTCAAGAACATCGCCGTGGTCGGCGTTTACTGGGGTGCCTACCGGACGAAGGAACCGGACACCTTCCGCGCCGGGTTCGACGAACTGGCGGCCTGGTGGCGCGACGGCAAGCTTTCCCCCCACGTGTCGGAGGTGCTGCCCCTGGCCGATGTGCCCCGCGCGCTCGCGATGCTCGAGGGCCGGCAGGCGACCGGCCGCCTCGTGATCGACATCGACGGCTGAACCCCGCGGACGGCACGAGGACGAACGACCCCATGACCGGCTCGCGGGACAAGCAGAAGCAGAAACGCGACGGGCTCGTACAGTCCCAGTACGAATCCTATCCCTATCCCGAGCGCGACCCGGCGGACGAGAAGACCCGGCTGATCGCCGGCTCGCCGAGCAGCCTCCATGAACTGAACCACTATGTGTTCGGCGGGGCGCGCGACCTGACGAAGCCGCTGCGCGCGCTCGTCGCCGGCGGCGGCACGGGCGATGCGGCGATCA
>JAYQGE010000023.1:33201-47863 GCA_038140435.1 Rhodospirillaceae bacterium
ACGAAGCCGCTGCGCGCGCTCGTCGCCGGCGGCGGCACGGGCGATGCGGCGATCATGCTGGCGCAGCACATGCAGGACGCGGGCGTGCCCGGCGAGGTGGTCCATCTCGACCTGAGCGGGCCGAGCCAGGCCGTGGCGAAGGCGCGCGCGGAGGTGCGCGGCCTCGAGAGCATACGCTTCGTGTCGGGCTCCCTCCTCGACGTCGCCGACCTGGCGCCGGGGCCCTGGGACTACATCGACTGCTGCGGCGTCCTGCACCATCTCGAGGACCCGGATGCGGGCCTGCGGGCGCTCGCCGACCAGCTCGCACCGGACGGCGGCATCGGCGTGATGGTCTATGGCGAGTACGGCCGGACCGGCATCTATCACATGCAGGACATGCTGCGGGCGGTCGCGCCGGCAGACGAGATGAACTTGGTCTGGTGATCGACCAGCGCGCGCATGTCGGAGTCTTCGAAGTATGGCCCGATCACGTCGGACTCGATCGCCTTCTCGTAGAAGGCGAACACGACCTTGCTGACGCTGGCGAAGCCCCCGTACTTTTCGAACAAGGATCTGGACATGTTTATCCCCCACCAGACAATTTGCCAAACACACCGGATTTCCGAAATTCCAATATCCCGTCGTTGGATCCGTGGCGCCTGTTCGGTCAGTCACGCCGGCCCACCGCAAGCACCATGCCCGCCGTCGTGACCGCGAGGCCGGACCAGGCCAGGGCCGTGGGCCATTCGTCCAGCAGGACGATCCCGAACAGGACGGCGAGCGCCGGCGCGCCGGACAGCAACACCGCCATCGTCGTCGCCGAGATCGAGCGGGTCGCGCGGGTCACGAGGATGACAACGATGAAGCTCGCCACGATCCCCTGATAGACGGTCTGGAGCGCGACCTCGGGCCAGGGCGGGAAATTGTCGAACTGCAGCAGGCCCGAGGGCAGGAACAGGATCCAGATCGGGATGTAGATCGCGGAACTGATGGTCGGCACCGCGATCAACGCCTGTACGATCGTCACGTTCCACCGCCGAAGCGCCGTCATGTAGAGCGCGAAACAGCCCGCCGCCCCCATCAGCAGCAGGTCCCCCAGCCACTGGCCGGCCGGCGCGTCGAGGCTGAAGCTGTCGCCGCCGACCATCGCGCCGCCGACCACGATCAGCAGCAGGCCGCCCATCTGGTATCGCGACGGCAGCTCGCGCAGCCAGTAGTAGCCGATCACCGCCGCGAAGATCGGCATCACCCCGTTGGTCAGAACGCCGGCATGGATCACCGGCGCGAGCGCCATACCCCCGAAGGAGGTCAGCGCGAACGGTGCCCCCACCCCGAAGGAGAGGACCGCACCCTTCCACAGCGGCAGCCCGGCGAGACCGCGGGTCAGCAACAGCGGCAGGACGAGGATCGCCGCGAAGCCGACCCGGATCGCCGCGACATCGAAGGGCGTGAGCGCGTTGAGAACCCCGAAGCGGGAGGCGACGATCCAGCCGCCCCAGATGAACGGCACGACCAGCCCGCACGCCAGGCCGACGGCGAAACCGGGGGCCTGGCCCGTCGCGCGCGCCGTCACGTCGCCGGCTCCGATTTCTTCGGGGAGGCGGCACCCGCGAGCAGGCCGGGACCGATCGCCACCAGGATGCCGGCCGTCACGACGGCGACGCCGGCGATGCTGATGACGGAGGGCACCTCGCCAAGGGCCGGAATCGCGACCAGCACCGCCACGGCGGGCGCGCCGGACATGATCGCGGCCTGGCGCATGCCGCCCAGCATGCGCGCCGCATGGGCGATCAGGATCGAGGCGATGAAGGCCGCGACAATGCCCTGGTAAACGCCCTGCAGGGCTATTTCCGGCCACGGCGTCGCGGCGAGGTTGCTCGGCAGCACGAGCAGCCAGAGCGGAACGTAGAGGAGCAGGTTGATCCCGTTCACGATGACGAGGGACTGCAGGGCCGTGATGCCCCAGCCGCGGACCGAGGTCAGGAACACGGAATTGCAGGTCGCGGCGCCAAGGAACAGGAGGTGACCGCGCCACTGACCGGGAGTGCCGTCGGCAAGCGCCTCCCAGCCGGTCGCCAGCACGCCGCTGACGATCAGGACGATCCCGACGATACGCCACGCACCGAGCCGGTCCCCGAACGCGAGCCACGCGACGAGCGCGGCCAGAACCGGCATCGCGCCGTTGATGACGATGCCCCCGTGGGCGACCGGCGCGTAGGACATGCCGGCGAAGAGGAACAACGCGAAGGGCGAGCCTGATGTCGCGGCGATGACCAGCATCTTCCAAAGCGCGAGCCGGGGCCAGCGGATGGACAGGATGACCGGCAGCGTGCAGACCCCAGCAACACCGAAGCGCAGCCCCGCCATGTCATAGACGGTGAGGCTCGACGTCGCGCCGAACCGCGAGACCACGAGCATGCCCGCGAACAGCACCATGACGGCGACGCCCGCCCCGACGCCGAGAGCCGCATCCCGGTTCATGGCGCGCACCCGCGCAGCAAAAAGGCCCCATGCGGCTGGCTATGCGGCATGGGGCCTCGATGCTGTTCCGAACACCGGTTCCGGCGCGCGGTTCGTCTACTGGGTAACGATCGTGGCTTCCGAGCGGTCGCGCACCTCGTCCACCGTGACGCCGGGTGCGAGTTCCTCGATATGGACGCCGCCCTCGCCGATCCGGAACACGCCCAGCTCGGTGATGATGTCGTCCACCACACCGGCGCCCGTCAGCGGCAGGGTGCATTCCTTGAGCAGCTTGGCCGTGCCGTCCTTGGCGTTGTGGTCCATCAGGATCACGACGCGCTTCACGCCGGCGACGAGATCCATCGCGCCGCCCATGCCCTTGACCATCTTGCCCGGGATCATCCAGTTCGCGAGATCACCGTTCTCGGCCACCTGCAGGGCGCCGAGGATCGACATGTTGATGTGCCCGCCGCGGATCATCGCAAAGGACTGCGCGCTGTCGAAATAGACCGACTTCGACGTCTCGGTGATCGTCTGCTTGCCGGCGTTGATCAGGTCGGCATCGACCTCGTTGTCGGTCGGGAACGGGCCCATGCCGAGCATGCCGTTCTCCGACTGGAACTGCACGTCCATGTCGTCGGGAATGAAGTTGGCGACCTTGGTCGGCATCCCGATTCCCAGGTTCACATAGAAGCCGTCTTCGAGTTCCCGCGCCGCGCGGGCGCACATCTCGTCGCGTGTCCAAGCCATTGTTCGTCTCCTTGCTTTCCTCTTCGCGTTCCGGTTCCCGGCGACCGTCAGCCGTCGCTCGTGGTCCGGAACTCGATGCGTTTCTCGAAATCCGAGCCCTGGAAGATACGGTCGGTGTAGATGCTGGGCAGGTGGATACAATCGGGATCGAGCTGTCCGGGCTCGACCAGCTCCTCGACCTCGATCACGCAGGTCTTGCCCGCCGTCGCCATGGGCGCGTTGAAGTTGCGGGCCGTCTTGCGGAACACGACGTTGCCGGTCGTGTCGCCCTTCCAGGCCTTGATGATCGCGAGATCGCCAACCAGGCCGCGCTCCATGACATAGGTCTGCCCGTCGAACTCCTTGGTCTCCTTGCCCTCGGCAATGATCGTGCCGACGCCGGTCTTGGTGTAGAAGGCCGGGATGCCCGCGCCGCCCGCGCGGCAGCGTTCCGCCAGCGTGCCCTGCGGGTTGAACTCGAGCTCGAGCTCGCCCGCGAGGAACTGTGCCTCGAACGTCTTGTTCTCGCCCACATAGGACGAGATCATCTTCTTCACCTGCCGGGTCTGGAGCAGGAGACCGAGGCCGAAATCGTCGACACCGGCATTGTTCGACGCGATCGTCAGGTCCTTCACGCCCGAATCCCGGATCGCCAGGATCATGTGTTCCGGAATCCCGCACAGGCCGAAACCGCCCGCGAGGATCGTCATGCCGTCATGGAGAAGCCCGTCGAGCGCGGACTTGGCATCCGCGTAAACCTTCTTACTCATTTCTTCGCCCCGAATTGATTGTTCTGAACCTGGGTCTCGTGCCCGTTGCCAACTGAACCGGCCGGGATTATGCCGAACCGGGCGCGCCCTTCATAGCCCGTGTTGGGCATTTCGCGCAGCCGGGGGCGCAATCCAGCCCCGCGCGCCGCAACTATCGGGGCGGACGCGCGCTGGTCTAGAGTGCACGCGCATGCCACGTCCTTTCGCCTCCCCGTCCCCCACCGTGATCGCGATCGCCCTGATGGTCGGGGCGATGGTCCTGTTCTCCGCCGGCCACGGGCTGGTGCGTTTCGCCAGCGACGAGCTGCACTCGTTCCAGATCGGCTTCCTGCGCTCGGTCTTCGGGCTGATCTTCCTCCTGCCCATCATCCTCAAGGGCTGGGACTTCTCCGACCTGCGCGTGAAGCGCCCGAAGCTGCACATCATCCGCGGCGCGCTGTCGGCGATGAACACGCTCGCCTGGTTCACCGCCATCGCGATCATGCCGCTCGGCGAGGCCGTCGCCCTCAACTTCACCTCGCCCCTCTTCGCCACCCTCCTCGCCGCGATCTTCCTCGGCGAGGCGGTGCGCGCCCGGCGCTGGACCGCGACCATCGTCGGGTTCATCGGCGTGCTGATCGTCGTGCGGCCGGGCGGCGAGACCGTGCAGCTCGGCGCCATCCTCGCGCTGGGCAGCGCGCTGTCGATCGCCGTCAACGTGCTGCTCATCCGGGTCATGTCCCAGGAGGACAGCACCCGCGCGATCGTCACCACCTTCAACCTGGCGATCGTCTTCTTCACGCTTATCCCGGCCATGGTCGTCTGGACCTGGCCGAGCCCGCTCATGTGGGCCGTCACCTTCGCCGTCGGCGTCACGACGACGGTCGCGCACCTTCTGCTGACCAAGGCCATGAGCCTCGCCGAGGCATCCGCCATCGTGCCGCTCGAGTTCATCCGCCTGCCGCTCGCGGTGCTGATCGGGTTCGTCTGGTTCTCCGAGATCCTCGACGGCTGGACCATCCTCGGCGCCACCATCATCGGCTGCTCCGCCGTCTATATCGCCCGGCGCGAGGCGATGGCGGCCAGACAAACCGTCACCGTGCCAAAGCCATGAACCGCGAGCGCATCCTCGGTCTGCCCCGCACCCTGGTCGCGATCCTGGCGATGCTCACCGGCGCAGCCTGTCTCGCGGGCAATCACGCGCTGGTGCGCTTCGTCGCCGACGAGGTGGGCGCGCTCGAGACCTCCGCCCTGCGCTTCCTGTGGGCGCTCCCGCTGATGCTGCCCTGGCTGGTCCGCAGCCGGTTTCGCGTGCTGCGGACGAACCGCCACGGGCTGCATTTTCTCGCCGGGTTCATCACCTTCGCCTCGACCTTGTTCCTGTTCGCCGCGCTGTCCATCCTGCCGCTGGCCTTCGCCACGTCGCTCAGTTTCACCGCGCCGCTGTTCGCCGCCGTCATGGCGATCCTGATCCTCGGCGAACGGGTCACGCCCGCACGCTGGCTGGCGATCCTCGCGGGCTTCGCCGGCGTGCTCGTGATCCTGCGCCCGGGCGTCGCGCCCGTCTCGCCCGCCGCCGTCCTGCCGCTCGGCTTCGCGCTCGCCTACGCCTTCTGGTTCATTCTCATGCGCCGGCTCGGCAGCACGGAATCCAAGGCTACGACCACCATCTACCAGACCTTCTGGTCCGCGCTCCTGCTGACGCTCATCGCCCTGCCCGGGTGGCAGTGGCCCAGCTGGGAGGCGACCTGGCGCTCCGCGGCGATGGGCGGCCTCGGCACCGCCGCGATTTTCCTCGTCGCCTGGGCCTTCGACCTGGCCGAGGCGTCGATCGTCGCGCCCTTCGACTACATCCGCCTGCCGATGATCGCGACCATCGCCTATCTCGCCTTCGGCGAGATCCCCGACCTGTTCACCATTGTCGGCGCGCTGATCATCGTCGGCGCGACCCTCGTCTCGGCCCGCCTGGCCGACCCGCCGAAGCCGCCCGGGTGACCGCCCGGGTGACTTGACTCCGCCGCACGGCCGACGGGTTAATGCGGGCGGATCGCAGCGACGGGGGCACCCATGGATTTCGGCATCTTCAACCTCATGAACCGCCGGCACCGCAGCCAGTCGGTGCCGCGTGTGATCGCCGAGACGGTCGAACAAATTCAGGCGGCCGAGGCGGCCGGCTTCGGCATCTCGTGGTTCACCGAGCACCATTTCACCAACTACTCGATGGCGCCGTCGCCGCTGATGATGGTCGGCCATGTCGCGCCCCAGACCTCGCGCATCCGGCTCGGCACCGCGGTGGTCCTGCCGGCGCTCTACCAGCCCGCCCGGCTGCTCGGCGACATCGCCTTCGCCGACAATCTCTCCGGCGGGCGCCTGGTCCTCGGGCTCGGCAGCGGCTACCAGGCCTACGAGCTGCGCCGGTTCGGTTTGGACCTCGCCGAATCCAGCGCCATCACGGACGAATGGATCGACTTCCTGTCCGGCGGCCTGGGCCAGGAGAGCTACGAGTTTCACGGCAAGTATATCGACCTGCCCCAGACCTGGTTCACGGTCGACCCGGTGCAGGCCCCGCGCCCGGAAATCTGGATCGCCGGCAACAGCCCCGGCTCCCAGGCCCGTGCGGTGAAGGGCGATCACCCGCTCATCGCGACCGGGTTCGGGCGCGACGCCGATACGCTCGCAGAGATCCGCGCGGGCGCGGACGAGACCTGGCGCGCGGCCGGCCGCGACCCGGACCTGCTGCGCTTCGGCACCCTGCGCTACTGCTTCGTGACCGACGACAAGGCCGCCGCGCTGGCCTTCGCCGAGAACGCCAGGTCGCAGGTGCGCCTGTCGGCGTTTCTGCGCCAGGGGCAGACCGAGCTCGACGCGCCCTGGCTGCCGGAGGAATCCTTCGAAGGCGAGATGTCGCCGGAGGACATCCTGCGCTGGAACCCGATCGGCGATCCCGAGACCGTCGCGGAACGCCTCGTCGAGGAGATCGAGAAGGTCGGGTCGGACCACATCGCGTTCTACATGACCATCGGCGACACGGCCCACGAGACGGTCATGGCCTCGATCGAGCGGTTCGCGACCGAGGTCGTCCCGCTGATCGAGAAAAGCGTCGGTCCGCTGGCATCGGCCGGCCGTTACGCCCGGGCACGGACCGCCGCGGGGCAGGCCGCAGGATAGGCGGCAGGACAGACACGCGGCACAGGTGCGGAGGACGGCGGTGAGCACGACAGGCGTCCAGCGCGTGACCGGGATCACGCCGCCCGCGGTCGTCGCCCATGCCGACTGGTCGATCGACCCCCGCAAGCGCCGGGTCGCGCGGGCCGTCCGCACCGAGCGTGGCGGCTACACGGCGCTCGCCCCCGAACCGGTCGGAAGCCTCGACGATTTCCTCGACCGGCTGGCGGCCGCCGCGGGGCCGGGCGAAACGGTGCTCGCCGGGTTCGACTTCCCCCTGGGACTGCCCGAACGATATGCCGAGGCCGCCGGGATCGGCCATTTCATCCCGGCGCTGCTCCGCTTCGGCCGCGGCCGCTGGGCGGATTTCTACGAGCCGGCCGGCACACCCGGCGAGATCTCGCTCCGCCGCCCCTTCTATCCCGCGCGACCCGGCGGCACCCGCCACAAGCATCTGACCGACGGGCTCGGTGTCGCGAACATCGACGCGTTGCGCCGCGCCTGCGACCACCCGACCGACCTGCGCTTCGCGGCGAGCCCGCTGTTCTGGACCCTGGGCGGCCAGCAGGTCGGCAAGGCCGCCATCAGCGGCTGGCGCGACCTTGTCGCCCCGGCCCGGCGCACGCGCAACGAGCTCCGGGTCTGGCCCTTCGACGGCGGGTTCGCGGAGCTGCTGACCCGGCCCGGGATCGTCGTCGCCGAGACCTATCCGGGCGAAGTCTACGCCCATCTCCAGTTGCGGATCGGCGCGCCCAACAAGTCGAAGCGCAACCGGGCGGACCGGCGCGACGACGCCCCGCCCCTGCTCGACTGGGCCGCGCGGAACGGCGTCGAACTCTCCGCCGCGCTCGCCGCCGACATTCGCGACGGCTTCGGGTCCGCCGCCGACGGCGAGGACCGGTTCGACGCGGCGGTCGGCCTGTTCGGTATGCTCAACGTCGTCTTCGGTCACCGCGCGCCGGGTGACCCGCGCGACGCAACCGTCCGCGACATCGAGGGCTGGATTCTCGGGCTCGACGCATCGCGGCTGCGCCCGCGTTCGGGTTGAGAACCCCGTTTGAGCCGCGGCAGGCCGCGCGCTAAAAACAACGCAACGCAACAATCAGGGATCGGGGACAAACGATGGATGTGAACGGACTGGCCGCGGTGATCACAGGCGGCGGATCGGGCATCGGCGCGGAGGTCGCGCGCCACTGCGCGAAGGCGGGCATGAAGGTCGCCCTGCTCGACGTCAACATGGACGGCGCGAACGCCGTCGCCAAGGAGACCGGCGGGGTCGCCATCGAATGCGACGTCACCAGCGCGGAGAGCGGCGAGGCCGCGATCGCGGCGGCGCGCGAAGCGAACGGCGTAGGCCGGCTGCTCGTCAACTGCGCCGGCGTCGGCACCCCGGGCCGGATCGTCGGGCGCAACGGCCCCCTGCCGCTCGACGCGTTCAACACCGTCATCCAGGTGAACCTCGTCGGTTCCTTCAACATGATGCGGCTGTTCGCCGCCGACCTCGGCGAGGCCGACAGCTTCGAGGACGGCGAGCGCGGCCTGATCGTCTCGACCGCGTCGGTCGCCGCGACCGAGGGGCAGATCGGCCAGGCGGCCTACGCCTCGTCGAAGGGCGGGATCGTGTCGCTCAACCTCGTCGCCGCGCGCGAGTTCGCGTCCCGCGGCATCCGCGTCAACACCATCGCGCCGGGCCTGATCGACACCCCGATGATGGCCGGACTCCCCGACGAGGCGCGCGCCAGCCTCGCCGAGCAGCCCGAGTTCCCGAGGCGGCTCGGACGGCCCGAGGAGTATGCGCGGCTCGTGATGCACATGTGCGAGAACGTGCTGATCAACGGCGCGGTGCTGCGCCTCGACGGCGCGCTCCGCATGGCGGCCCGCTAGGCCCGTGGCGGCGGATTCCAGGGTCGCGACGGCGCTCGGCCACTGGGCGCCGCGCTTCGTCGCCAACGGCGTCCCCCTGACGGACTTCCAGGAGGTCACGGCCTCGATCGAACGCTGGGAGGACTGGTGTTCCGCCTGGTCCGCCCGCGCCGCGATCCATGAGACCATGGGGCGTAAGGCCCTCGACGACGGCTACGAGCTGTCCGCCGGCGAACATCTGACGACCGCGGGGGTTTGCTACCACTTCGCGAAGTTCCTGTTCGTCAACGACATCGACCAGATGCGTGCCGCCCACATGAAGGCGGTCGAGTGCCGGCGCCTCGCGCTGCCGTTCCTCCAGCCGGCGGGCGAGCGGGTGATGATCCCCTACGAGGGCTCGATGCTCGCCGGCATCCTGCGCCGCCCCGCCGGCACCGACCGCCCGCCGGTCGTCGTGATGGCGATGGGCCTCGACTCCTCGAAGGAGGAGATGGATTCCTACGAGCGCCTGTTCCTCGCGCGCGGCCTTGCCACCCTCACCTTCGACGGTCCCGGCCAGGGCGAGGGCGAGTATGAGTTCGCGATCCGGCCCGACTACGAGGCGCCGGTCGGCGCTGTCCTCGACTGGCTGGAACTCCGCGACGATATCGACGCGGCCCGGGCCGGCCTGTGGGGGGTCAGCCTCGGCGGCTACTACGCGCCTCGGGCCGCTGCCTTCGAGAAACGCCTGAAGGCCTGCATCGCGCTGTCCGGTCCCTATAGCTGGGGCGCGGTCTGGGACAATCTGCCCGACCTCACACGGGCCGCCTTCACGGCGCGCAGCAAATCGGCAACCGAGGACGCGGCCCGCGACGTGGCCAACCGGATGTCGCTCGAGGGCGTGGCCGAAAGGATCGAATGCCCGCTCTTCGTGCTCGCGGGCAAGCTCGACCGGCTGGTGCCCTACATCGACGCGGAGCGGCTGGCGGCGGAGGCCTCGGGTCCCGTCGAACTTCTGGTGGTCGAGGACGGCAACCACATCGCCAACAACCGCACCTATCGCTACCGGCTCCAGTCGGCCGACTGGATGGCAGACCAGCTGCGCTAGGCCGCGCTATCCATGAATTTCGCGAGCTCGATGTCGAGCGCGGTCAGTCCCCCGGCGTCGTGGGTGGACAGCGTCACCTCGACCCGGTTCCAGACATTGAACCATTCCGGGTGATGGTTCATCGCCTCGGCCTTGAGCGCGGCGCGGCTCATGAAACCGAAGGCCGCGTTGAAATCGTCGAACTGGAACGTCCTGGCGATCGCATCCCGGCCCTCGACGAGGCTCCAGCCCGCCAGTGATGCCAGCGCCTTCTCCCGGTCCGCGCCCTCGAGTTTCTCGGCCATGGCGGCCTCCTGTCTATCCGTGTCGGTGTTGCGGGTGAAACTGACGACGCTTGGCCTCGGGATCAAGGCCCCCTATATGAGGCGTCATGGCAGCCACGGGCAGATACGGGAACGCGCCCTCCCTCGCCGATCTGGAAGCGATCGCGGGTGAGGCCTTCGCGACGATTCCGCGCGCATTGTCGCGCCATGTCGACGACGTGGCGATCCATGTCACGGATTTCCCCGACGACGAGACGATGGAGGCGATGGAGCTCGAGAGCCCCTTCGACATCCTCGGCCTCTATGTGGGGGTCAGCCTGGACCAGAAGTCACTGTCTCACACGCCGAGCGACATCGACCGGATCTATCTGTATCGCCGGCCGATCCTCGACTACTGGTGCGAGACGGAGGAAGACCTCTACCACCTGGTCCGCCACGTGCTGATCCACGAGATCGGACACCATTTCGGTTTCTCCGACGACGACATGGACCAGATCGAGGCAAACCCCGGCTAGATACCGGACGAGAGCCCGAGCGCACCGACCCGACGGCGCAGCTCCGGCAACAGTTCCTCCGTGAACCACGGGTTCTTCTTCTCCCACGCATTCGTCCGCCAGCTCGGATGGGGAAGCGGCAAACTGTCGGGCCCGTGGCCGCGCCAGTCCGCGATCGCGTCGGTCATGGTCCGGTACCCCGGCAGGTAGGCGCGGATCGCGTAGCTGCCGACATAGAGCGTCAGCGCAACATTCGGCATCGCCGCGAGGATCGGCTCATGCCACAGCGGCGCACATTCCGGCCTGGGCGGCGCGTCGCCGTCCCCCGGCAGGCGACCGGGATAGCAGAACCCCATGGGCATGATCGCCACCCGGTCCTCGTCATAGAAGACGTCCCGGTCCATCCCGAGCCAACTCCGCAACCGGTCGCCGGACGGGTCGTCGAATGACAATCCGCTGGCATGTGCCTTGGTCCCCGGCGCCTGGCTGATGATCAACAGGCGCGCCGTCGGCCCCGCGCGCACCAGCGGCAAGGGTCCAAGCGGAAGGCCATCGCATGCGGTGCAGGCGCGGGCGCGGATCAGCACCGCGTCGAGCGCGGAGTCAGCCTTCGGCAAGGGCCCGCAGCTCGTCCACGAAGGCGGGCACGATCTCGGTCGCCGGCCCGTAGCGGCCCTCCTGGAAGAGGCCCGCGCCGAGCGATTCCTCGAGGTTGAGCTCGACGGCGTAGGCCCCGTGCTGGCGGGCTTCCTGGACGAAGCCGGCCGCCGGATAGACGTTGCCCGACGTGCCGATGGACACGAACAGGCCGCACTGCCCGAGCGCCGCGCCGATGGCGTCCATCTCGAGCGGCATCTCGCCGAACCAGACCACATGGGGCCGCAACGTTCCGGTGGCACCGCAGGACGGACAGGTCATGTCGGTCTCGATGTCGCCAATCCCGTCGATCAGGTGCCCGCAGTCGTTGCAGCGGGTCTTCGCCAGCTCGCCATGCATGTGGATGAGGTTCCAGCTGCCGCCGCGCGCGTGCAGGTCGTCGATGTTCTGGGTCACGAGCAGCACCCCGCCGGGCCAGAATTCCTCGAGCGCGCCGAGCGCGGCATGGGCGGCATTGGGCTTGATCTCCGCATCGCTCATCTGGGCGCGGCGCAGATTGTAGAAGCCGAGCACCGCCTCGGGATCGCGCGCGAACGCCTGCGGCGTGGCGACGTCCTCGATCCTGTGCTTCGCCCATATCCCGTCGGGATCGCGGAAGGTCTGGAGTCCCGATTCCTTGGAAATGCCCGCGCCCGTCAGGATGACGATCGGGTCGGTGGCGGAGACATGGTCGCGAAGGCGCATCGGCAAAATCCGGTCAGGGGCGGGCCAGGGGGTATTCGACCTCGCGAGTATAGACCGGACCGCCGCGCCCGAGCGCGGACGAATAGAGCGCGAAGCTGTCCACCGCAAACGCCGGGGCGTGGAACGCCGCATGATCCGACAGGAACCCCGCGACGCGTCCCTCCCGGGTGTCGCGGCAGCGCGCCAGGGTCACGTGCGGGTGGAACTTGCGGCCCTCGGGCGCCAGGCCCGCGCGCTGGCATGCCAGCTCGACCCGACCCTGCAGGTCCTCGAGGGCTGCGGATTTCTCGACTCCCGCCCACAGGCTCCGCACCCGTCCCCGGGACCCGAAATGCCCGACGCCGCGCAACGTAACATCGAGGGGCATCGCCGCGACCCGTGCGAGCGCGTCGTCAACATCCGCCGCCGCGCCCTCATCCACTTCGCCCACGAAACGCAGGGTGATGTGAAAATTCTCCGGCGGGACCCACCGCGCCTCCGGAATCTGTCCGCGCAGGCCGGAAAGGCGCGTCCCGAGGCTCTCGGGAATGCCGAGCGCGACGAACAGCCGGATCATCCGTCGTCCGCGTCATCGAGAAACAGGGAGAGGATGCCGGTGTAGGTGTAGAGTCGGTTGTTCGAGATCTCGCCGTTGCCGAAGAATCCCACGACCGGAATGTCGCCGAAGGCCTCGCCGATCATGTTCAGCTCGCGCGCGCCCGGCCCGAACAGGTGCGGGCCTCGCGCGACGCAACTGTGATAGACCGCGCCGCGAACCCGGTCGCCGGCGCGCCGCTTCAGGTCGCCCAGCATGCGCTGCATGTCCTCGACCGCGCTCGCCGCATCGCGGCGCACGAACATCAGCCGGTCACCGACATCGAGCGCCTCGGCCACGGCGATCAGACCATGCGCCGTATCCATGCCCGCGAGGTTCCGGACCACGTAATCCGCCTGGTCCGATCCCGCGACCGGGATTGCGGCGTGAATGTATCCGGCGAGCCGCCGGAGATCGCGTGCGAGCAGTTCCCCGACATCCTCCTTCAGCACATCGAGCGCCGGCCGGCCGTCGAGTTCGGCGACGAGATGGTCATGCATCGCGGTAATCTCGTGGGCCGGCCCGATCGGGGTGCAACCCTGGGTGAGTCCCGTGGCGACGGGAACGGACGGGTCGAACATCAGGCCGGCGAGGCCCTCCGGTCCCGCGCCGATGAGTGGCTGCGCATGTCCGCCGGTCGCGAGCCCGCCAACGAGATACGCGCCGGTGCCTTCGGCGAGCTCCGGCACATTGTCCACGACGCCCGGCGCCTGCGGGTTGGCGTGGACGATCGCGAAGGTGCCGTCGGCGGTTGACGGTCCGGGAAACGCCCGCACGCCGTCCGCCGGCAAGTCGAGGAGCATCACCGCCATCGCCGGAACATCGAAATACTCGACGCCGGGCGCGCAGATCGCCGGCGCCACCGCACCGCTCCAGTCCGCGATCCCCGTGCGCATCCGCAGGAACTCGACAATCGTATCGATATCGCCGCCGAGCGGGTCGGTCACATAGAGGAGCCCCACGCCGCGCACGTCGGACGGGAGCATCGTCACGCAATGCTCGGCGAGGCTCTGCCAGCCCGTCCAGTGCGTGACGGGTCCCGCGGGATCGACCCCGGCATGGGCGAAGGGGAACGCGCTCATCTCGTCAGCCTGCTTTCTTTGCGCCGGCCGCGAGTGCGCGGCGCACGAGGGGTAGAATACCGTTCACGATGCGCGCCACGCCCGCCGCGTTGGGATGAATCCCGTCGGGCTGGTTGAGTGTGGGTTCCGCCGCGACGCCTTCGAGAAAGAACGGGTAGAAGGGAACGCCGTGGCGCGCGGCCAGCCGCGGAAACACCGCATCGAAGGCATCCGCGTACTCACGGCCCAGGTTCGGGGGCGCAAGCATCCCGGTGAACAGCACCGCCGTCTCGCGGTTCTTCAGCGCGCGGAGGATCGCGTCGAGGTTCGCCTCGGTCTCCGCCGGATCGATCCCGCGCAGGCCGTCATTCGCGCCAAGCTCGACGATCACCAGGTCCACAGCCTCCGGCAGCGACCAGTCGAGCCGCGCGCGGCCGCCGGCCGTGGTATCGCCGGAAACGCCGGAGTTGATGACGGTCGCGTCGATGCCTTCGGCACGCAAGGCCGCCTCGAGGCGCACCGGGAAGGCGTCCGCCTCGTCGAGGCCGAAGCCGGCCGAAAGGCTGTCGCCGAAGGCCACGATCACCGGCTTGTCATTCGCCGCCGCGGGCCATACCGATAGGATCAGCACCAGCCAGACCAGCCCGCACAGGCCGGCGGCGCGCCGTATCGCCCCGTCATTGATGATCCGGGCACGACGGCCATATGTACAAGGCAGGACGGATATCATCGGTCAAAGGCGAACCAGCATGAATGAATTGCCCGACTCGGGGCCCGCCACCCGGCACGGCGGCGATGCGGCTCCGATGATCGCGCTCAACGGGGCCGAACTCCATTTGGCGAGTGCGAGCGGCGACGTCAACATCCTGCGCGGAATCGATCTGACCATCGGCG
>JAYQGE010000024.1:0-46888 GCA_038140435.1 Rhodospirillaceae bacterium
GAACATCTTCGTGCTCTTTTGCCTGGCGCTGATCGTCCTGCCGGTCGGCAACATCCGGATCGGCGGTGAGGGTGCCACGCCCGATTTCTCGGTCATGTCCTGGTTCGCGATGCTGTTCGCTGCCGGCATGGGCATCGGCCTCATGTTCTGGTCCGTCGCCGAGCCTGTCGGCTACTACACGGACTGGTTCGGCACGCCGCTGAACGCCCCACCGAACACAGCCGAGGGCGCCGGCGCGGCCATGGGCGGCACCATGTTCCACTGGGGCCTGCATCCATGGGCGATCTATGCGGTTGTCGGCCTGTCGCTGGCCTTCTTCGCCTACAACAAGGGGCTGCCGCTGACGATCCGGTCCGCCTTCTATCCGTTGCTCAAGGAGCGGACATGGGGCTGGTTCGGCCACATCATCGACACGCTGGCGGTGCTGGCGACGATCTTCGGCCTGGCCACCTCCCTCGGCTTCGGCGCCCAGCAGGCGGCGAGCGGGTTCAACTTCCTGTTCGGCGTCGATCCGGGGATCAACACCCAGATCGCAATCATCGTCGGCGTCACGGCCGTGGCCCTGGTCTCGGTGGTGCGCGGTCTCGACGGTGGCGTGAAGCTGTTGAGCAACATCAACATGGGGCTGGCGGCGCTGCTGCTGCTCTTCGTGCTGTTGCTTGGCCCGACCATCACGATCTTCTCGACCATGGGGACGACCCTGGGAAACTACGTTACGGACATCGTGCCGCTCAGTAACTGGATGGGCCGCGAGGACGAGAAGTTCCTGCACGGCTGGACGGTCTTCTACTGGGCCTGGTGGATCTCCTGGTCGCCGTTCGTCGGCATGTTCATCGCTCGCATCTCCCGGGGCCGCACGGTGCGCCAGTTCGTCATTGCGGTTCTGCTGGTGCCGACCCTGGTGACCGTGGTCTGGATGTCCGTCTTCGGCGGCACGGCTCTCGACCAGGCCGCCAACGGTATCGGCGCGCTGGCCAACGGCATCAGCGAGGTCCCGCTGGCCATGTTCCAGATGCTCGAGAACCTCCCGATCGGCAAGATCACCTCCTTCGTGGCGATCGTGCTGGTGCTGGTGTTCTTTATCACCTCGTCGGATTCCGGCTCGCTGGTGATCGACAGCATCACCGCCGGTGGCAAGATCGACGCGCCGACCGCCCAGCGCATTTTCTGGGCGGTGATGGAGGGCGTTATCGCCGCGGCGTTGCTGTTCGGCGGGGGCGCGGATGCGCTCGGCGCGTTGCAGGCGGCGGCGATCACTGTCGGGTTGCCGTTTACCCTGGTGCTGATCGCCATGTGCGTCAGTCTCTATCTCGGCCTGACCCACGAACTCCGGTTCGCCGGGGTGGCCGTGGCGGAAACATCGGCGTCTGGCGACGACTGACGCCGTTTCAGCGTTTTCAGAAAGAGGGCCCGGCAATCGCCGGGCCCTTTTTCGTTTCCGGTTACTCCGCCGCCTGGGCGCGTGGCGCGTTCGGGTCGCGGAAGGCGCGCAGGAGCGCCGCTTCCTCGGCCTTGGCCTTCGCCAGGTGCTCGTCCTTCACATGGCCGTAGCCGCGGATGTGCTCGGGGATCGAGGCGATCGCCACTGCCAGGTCGTGGTTGTTCCGGTTGAGCCCGTCGCAGATTTCCCCGATCACCGCCTCGTATTCGGCGATCAGCGCCCGCTCGCGCTTGCGCTCGGCCGAGCGCCCGAACGGGTCGAACGCGGTGCCGCGCAGGAATTTCATGCTCGCCAGAAGCCGGAAGGCGGCCATCATCCACGGCCCGAATTCCTGCTTCTGGAGTTCGCCCGTCTCCGGATCGCGCTTGGCGAAGAGGGGCGGCGCCATGTGGAACTTGAGCTTGTAGTCGCCCTCGAACTGGTCGGCGAGCTTGCGGGCGAACTGGCCATCGGTATAGAGCCGCGCCACCTCGTACTCGTCCTTGTAGGCGAGCAGCTTGTAGTAGTAGCGGGCGACCGCGCCGGCGAGACCGACCTGGCCCTTGGCCTTCTCGCCCTCGGCCTTCTGCACCCGGACCACCAGGTCCTTGTAGCGCCGGGCATAGGCCTCGTTCTGATAGTCGGCGAGGAAGCGGATGCGCCGCTCGACCATGTCCTCGAGGGTCGTCGCGATGTCCGGCGCCTTGAGGCGGAGCGGTGTCACCGGCTCGGCGGCCCGCGCCACCCGTGGCTCGTCGACGGCGGCCCGGCGGCCCCACAGGAAGGCGCCCCGGTTGAAGTCCACGGCCACGGCATTCAGCTCGATCGCCTGGTCGATCGCCGCGCCCGAGACCGGGATCAGCCCCTTCTGCCAGGCGTAGCCCAGCATGAAGAGGTTGGTGGCGATGGAATCGCCGAGAAGCGCCGTCGCGTAGCGGGTGCCCGCGACGAAGTCCGCCGCCGTCTCGCCGACGGCCACCTGGATCGTCCGGCGCATCTCCGGCGCGTTCATGTCGAAGTCCGGATCGCGGGTGAAGTCTCCGGTCACGGTTTCATGGCTGTTGATGACGGCGCGGGTCTGGCCGGATTGCATCCGCGCGACCGCGTCCGTCCCCGCCGCGACGACCAGGTCGCAGCCGATCACCAGGTCGGCGCTGCCCGCCGCGATCCGGACCGCGTGGAGGTCTTCCGGCGCCTGGCCGATCCGCACATGGCTGATCACCGCGCCGCCCTTCTGGGCGAGACCGGTCATGTCGAGCACCGAAACGCCCTTGCCCTCGATATGTGCTGCCATGCCGAGGAGCGCGCCGATGGTGACCACCCCGGTGCCGCCCACTCCGGTGACGAGGATGCCGTAGGGATTGTCGAGGTCCGGCAGGACGGGCTCGGGGAGTTCCACGCCGTCGAACGCCGTTTCGGCGCCGGCCGGTGTGTCGTTGTCGGGCGCGCGCAGGCGGCCGCCCTCGACCGTCACGAAGCTGGGGCAAAAGCCGCCGAGGCAGGAGAAGTCCTTGTTGCAGCTCGACTGGTCGATCGCCCGCTTGCGGCCGAACTCGGTCTCGACCGGCACCACGGACAGGCAGTTGGACTTGACCGAGCAGTCGCCGCAGCCCTCGCAGACCGCCTCGTTGATCATCACCCGGCGGGCCGGGTCGGGGAAGGTGCCCCGCTTGCGCCGCCGGCGTTTCTCCGCGGCGCAGGTCTGGTCATAGACCAGCACCGAGACGCCCGGAAATTCGCGCAGGTCACGCTGGACCTTGTCGAGCTCGTCGCGGTGATGGATCGAGACCCCGTGGGCGAAGGGCGCGCCGGTGGGATACTTTTCGGGCTCGTCGCTGACCACGATGATGCGCTTGACCCCCTCGGCCTCGACCTGGCGGGTGATCGCGGGAACGGTCAGCGGGCCGTCGACCTGCTGGCCGCCGGTCATGGCGACCGCATCGTTGAACAGGATCTTGTAGGTGATGTTCACGTTGGCGGCGACGGCCTGACGGATCGCCATGTAGCCCGAATGGTAGTAGGTGCCGTCGCCCAGGTTGACGAAGACATGCTCGGTGCCGCTGAACGGCGCCTGGCCGACCCAGGTCACGCCCTCGCCGCCCATATGGGTGAAGGTCTGGGTGTCGCGATCCATCCACAACGCCATGAAGTGGCAGCCGATACCGGCCAGCGCGCGGCTGCCCTCTGGCACCTTGGTCGAGCTGTTGTGCGGGCAGCCGGAGCAGAAGTAGGGGATGCGCTTCGCGCCCGGCGGCTGCTGTGCCATCGAGGCCTCCTTCGCCTCGAGGAAGGACAGGCGTTGCTCGATGGTATCCGAGCTGTGCCACTGGGCCAGCCGCTTTGCGATCACCCGGGCGATCTGTGCCGGGGTCAGCTCGCCCGCCGACGGCAGCACCCAGTCGCCGGCCTCGTCGAACTTGCCGACGACGCGGGGGCGCACGTCCGGCCGCCAGTTGTAGAGCTGTTCCTTGAGCTGGTTCTCCATCAGCGCGCGCTTCTCCTCGACGACGAGGATTTCCTCCATCCCCTCCGCGAAGGCGCGCATCCCCTCGCGCTCGAGGGGCCAGGGCATGGCGACCTTGTAGATGCTGATGCCGATGTCGAAGGCCATTTCCTCGCTGATGCCCAGATCGTCCAGGGCCTGGCGCACATCGAGATAGCTCTTGCCCGTCGTCACGATCCCGAGACGCTTCCTGGGGCTGTCGATGACGGTCTTGTCCAGGCGGTTGGCGCGTGCGAACGCGAGCGCCGCGTAGAGCTTGTGCCGGTGCAGGCGTTCTTCCTGGGCGAGGAATTCGTCGGGCCAGCGGATGTTCAGCCCGCCTTCGGGCATGGCGAAATCCGTCGGCAGGTTGATCTGCACCCGGTTCGGGTCGATATGGACCGAGGCCGAGCTGTCCACCGTCTCGGCGACGGTCTTGTAGGCGACCCAGCAGCCGGAATAGCGCGACATCGCCCAGCCATAGATGCCGAGGTCCAGAAATTCCTGCACGCCGGCCGGGTTCAACACCGGGATCATCGCGTCGACGAAGGCATATTCCGACTGGTGGGCGGTCGTGGATGACTTGCAGGTGTGGTCATCGCCGGCGAGCAGCAATACGCCGCCATGGGGCGAGGTGCCGGCGAGGTTGCCGTGCTTGAAGACGTCGCCCGAGCGGTCGACGCCCGGACCCTTGCCGTACCACATGGCGAAGACGCCCTGCTTCTTCGCGTCGGGGTACAGGTTGAGCTGCTGGGTGCCCCACACAGCCGTCGCGGCCATGTCCTCGTTCACGCCGGCGCGGAACACGATATCGTTGCGTTCGAGGAAGGGCCTGGCCCGCTGCATCTGCTGGTCGAGGGCGCCCAGCGGCGAGCCGCGATAGCCGGTGACATAGGCCGCCGTGTCGAGCCCCGCCGCGGCATCGCGCTGGCGCTGGATCATCGGCAGGCGGACCAGCGCCTGGGTGCCGGTGAGGTACACCCGCCCCGATTCGAGGGCGTACTTGTCGTCGAGGCTGACGGCGGTCTCGGCCATGAATGTCTCTCCCTGGAGGGGTGGCTGTGGGCACCCCGGACAGAAATGTAAGTATTGCTGTCCTAATTGTCCATTCGGCCCCGCCAATCGGCACATTGCCGAATGCCATGGCGGCGCGTGGGCCTATCTTGCGCGGTTCACCGGGCCACGTGCAATCGCTGCCGGTCTCATCTATATGAACGGCTGTGTCGGCGCTTGCTGGCGCGCATGTCAAGACGACGGAGAATTCCGGGAACCATGACCATTCTTCTCACCGGTGCGGCCGGTTTCATAGGCATGCATGTGAGCCTCGCCCTGCTCGACCGGGGCGAGACCGTGATCGGCATCGACAACCTGAACGACTATTACGACGTTAGTCTGAAGGAGGCGCGCCTCGCACGGCTCACGGCGCGGGAGAACTTCTCCTTCGTGCGCGGCGACATCGCCGACCTCCCGACGGTGATGGACGCGGTGAAGGGGGCCGACCGGATCGTTCACCTCGCGGCCCAAGCGGGGGTCCGCTACAGCCTCGAGAATCCGGGTGCCTACATCCAGGCGAATATCGTTGGGCACATGAATATGCTCGAGGCCGCGCGGAGTCTCAGCGACGGGCTCCGCCACATGGTCTACGCCAGTTCGTCGTCGGTCTATGGCGGCAACACCAAGCTGCCCTTCGCGGTCGAGGACCAGGTGGACAATCCGGTCTCGCTCTACGCCGCGACCAAGAAATCCGACGAGCTGATGAGCAACGCCTATGCGGTCACCTACGGCATTCCGCTGACGGGTCTGCGCTTCTTCACCGTCTACGGCCCCTGGGGCCGCCCCGACATGTCGGCCTATATCTTCACCAGGAAGATCGTCGCGGGCGAGCCGATCCCGGTCTTCAACCATGGAGACATGCAGCGGGATTTCACCTACATCGACGACATCGTCGCCGGCGTTCTGGCGGTGCTCGAACTGCCCGCGGACATCGGCGACAACGGCAAGCCACGCCACCGGGTTTACAATCTCGGGAACAACCAGTCCGAGCAGCTCATGCGGTTCATCGGCGTCATCGAGGACGCGCTCGGCACCAAGGCCGAGATCGACTTCCAGCCCATGCAGCCGGGCGATGTGCAGGCCACCTACGCCGACATCGGTGCCAGTCAACGCGACTTTGGCTTCGAGCCCAAGACGCCCATCGATATCGGCATCCCGAACTTCGTGGCCTGGTACCGCGAGTTCCACGGATAGGGTCTCGGCGCGTCAGGTCCGCCCGCGGCCGTAGAGCGCCTCAAGGCGTTCACCGTAGATTTTCCGGATCTCGTGGCGCCGGATCTTGAGCGACGGCGTCATCAGCCCGTTCTCGGTCGTGAAGGGTTCCGCGGCGACGATGAAGCGGCGCACCTGTTCGATCTGGGACAGCCGCGCGTTTGCCCGTTCGATCGCGGCACGCAGGGCCTCGTGGAACGCCTCGGAATCCGCCAGCGCCGCGAGGTCGGCTTCCCGGTCGTTCTCGGCCGCCCACTTCCGGACGAACTCGTCGTCCGGCACCAGCACCGCGACGAGGTGCGGGCGCTTGTCGCCATGGACCATCGCCTGGTTGATCTCCGGCTCGAAAACCAGCGCGCCCTCGACCCGCTGGGGCGAGACATTGTCGCCGCCGGAATTGACGATGATGTCCTTCTTGCGGTCGGTGATCTTGATGTAGCCGTCCTCGTCGAGCACGCCGATGTCGCCGGTGTGCACCCAGCCGTCGCGTAGCGTCTCCGCCGTCAGCTCCGGGGCGTTCCAGTAACCCTGCATGGTGAGCTCACCCTTGATGAGGATCTCCCCGTCGTCGGCGATGCGGAGTTCGACACCGGGGAAGGCGGGGCCGACCGTGTCGATCTTGATCTTGGAAGGCAGGTTGGCGCTGACCACGGGCGCGGTCTCGGTCTGGCCGTAGCCCTGCAGCAGGCGCACGCCCAGCGCGAGGAAGAAGACGCCGATGTCGTAGTTGAGCGGCGCGCCGCCGGAGACGAAGGCCTTGAGCCGTCCCCCGAAACGCTGCGAGACCTTCTTGCGCACGAGCTTGTCCAGGAGCGCGTCCTGCACCCGCTCACAAAGCGACAGGGTCCCCTTTTTATAGCGTTTTGTGCCCAGCGCGACGGCCTTGAGAAAAAGCTTCTCGGAGAGTCCGCCCTTGCGGTTGATGCCGGCCATGATGCGCTGGTGCATCGACTCGTAGAGACGGGGCACGGCGGTCATGATCGTCGGGTGCATCTCGGCCATGTTCGCGGCCAGCTTGTCCACGCTCTCGGCATAGTAGATCTGGCCCCCGATCGTGATCGGGAAGTGGAGGCCCGCCGTGTGCTCGTAGGAATGGCTGAGCGGCAGGAAGGACAGGAAGACCTCGTTGTCCAACTCGAGCATCCCGTCCTTTTCGAACAGGTGATATGCGCCCGTGCAGTTGCACAGGATCGCGCCGTGGCTGAGCATCACGCCCTTGGGCGCACCACCGGTGCCAGAGGTGTAGATCAGGCAGGACGTGTCGGTGCGTGCCGTGGAGGCAACCACGTCCGCGACGTCGTCGGGCACTGCGGCCCCGCTGTCCTGGAGGTCGCGCCAGTTGATGATGGACACGCCGTCGCTTTCGCCGCCCGCGCCCTCCATCGTCACCAGCGTCTTTATCGTGCCGGTGTTGCGGATCGCCGGGAGCAGGCGCTCGGCCAGCTTCGCATCGGACACGATGGCGACGCGCGGATCGCTGTCGGAAATGATGTGGATGTGGTCGGCGACGGTGTTGGTTGTGTAGGCGGGCACCGTGATCGCGCCGGCGGCCATGATGGCGAGGTCGGCGAGACCCCATTCGGGGCGGTTCTCGGACACCAGCATCACGCGGTCGCCCCGTTGGACCCCGGCTGCGCGCAGGCCGCGCGAGACCGCGCTCACCGTGTCTCGCGCCTCGCGCCAGCTGATCGGCTGCCAGGCATCGAAGCGCTTCGCCCACAGCATCGGAGCGTCCCCGCGCTCCGCCGCCTTCTCGAAGAAGACCTGCGGCAGGTTCTGCCAGCGTTCGTAGCGTTCGGCGTAGTCCATCGCGATTGCCCCGTTTCCCCGCGGCCGCACATGCCCGTGAATTTCGGGATCAGCGCTTGTTGACGGCCCCAATGGACCTTATCTCTGGACGTGATTCAAGGAGCTGTCGAGATGTCCAGAAACCGCCCCAGTTACGCCCCGGAGGGAAGCCCCGCGCGCGGCAAGCCCGCGAAGCTCCCAGAGTGGGATCTGAGCGATCTGTATCCCGCGCCGGACAGTCCCGAACTCGCGGCGGCGATCGCGGGCGCCCGCAAGGACGCCAAGGCATTCGAAAAGCACCACCAGGGCAAGCTGGCGGAGTTCGGCGGTGACGCGCTGGCGAAGGCGATCGCGGAGTATGAGTCCATCGACGAGGTGCTCGGCCGGATCATCAGCTTTGCCGGCCTGCTCTATGCCGGCGACATGACGGACCCGGAGAACGGCAAGTTCATGCAGTCGATGCAGGAGACGGTGACCGAGATCTCGTCGCACCTGCTGTTCTTCGCGCTCGAGATCAACCGGATCGAGGACGATCGCCTCGAGGCCCAGCTCGTGGAGTCCGAAGCGTTGCAGCGCTACGGGCCGTGGCTGCGGGACTGCCGGGTCTATCGCGACCATCAGCTCGACGACGCGCTGGAAAAGTTGCTGCTGGAGAAGAGCGTGGCCGGACGCGGCGCCTGGAACCGCCTGTTCGACGAGACGATGGCGGATCTGCGCTTCGATGTCGCGCTGCCCGACGGCGATCGCGAGATGACCAGCGCCGAGGTGCTGAACCTCCTGTCCGACGGCGACGCGGCGGTGCGCAAGGCGGCCGCCAAGTCCCTTGGCGCGGTGCTGGGCGCGAACGCACGCATCTTCACCCACATCACCAACACGCTCGCCAAGGACAAGGAGATCGAGGACAAGTGGCGCGGCTATGCACGCCCGGTCTCGAGCCGGAATCTCGCCAACGTCGTCGAGGACGAGGTCGTGGACGCGCTCGTCGGCGCGGTCCGCGGTGCCTATCCCGACCTGTCCCATCGCTACTATGCGCTGAAGGCGAAATGGTTCGGCGTCGGTCAGCTCGACTACTGGGATCGCAACGCGCCGCTTCCCGACGACGACGACGCGCTAATTGGCTGGGACGACGCGGTGACGAAGGTTCTCGATGCCTACGGTGCCTTCTCGCCCGATCTCGCGGATGTCGCGCGCAAGTTCTTCGACAACGCGTGGATCGACACGCCGGTCCGGCCAGGCAAGTCCCCGGGCGCGTTCGCCCATCCCACCGTGCCGAGCGTGCACCCGTATTTGCTGCTCAACTACCAGGGCAAGACCCGCGACGTGATGACCCTGGCGCATGAGCTGGGCCACGGTGTGCACCAGGTGCTGGCTGGCGGGCAGGGGCACCTGATGTCGGACACGCCGCTGACCCTGGCGGAGACGGCGTCGGTGTTCGGCGAAATGCTGACCTTCCGCAAGCTGCTGGCCGAGGCCGACGATCCGAAGCGGCGCAAATCGATGCTCGCATCGAAGGTCGAGGACATGATCAACACGGTCGTGCGCCAGATTGCGTTCCACGAGTTCGAGCGTCGGGTGCATGACAAGCGCGCCGAGGGCGAGCTGCTCACCGAGGAGATTTGCGAAATCTGGATGGACGTGCAGGCGGAGAGCCTTGGCCCGGCGATCCGGTTCGAGGACGAGTACCGGTTCTTCTGGACCTACATCCCGCATTTCATCCACTCACCCTTCTATGTTTACGCCTATGCCTTCGGCGACTGCCTGGTGAACTCGCTCTACGCCGTTTACGAAGGTGCCGCCGACGGGTTTGCCGAACGGTATCTCGACATGCTCCGGGCGGGCGGCACGCTGCGCCACAAGGAGTTGCTTGCGCCGTTCGGACTCGACGCGTCCGACCCCGCCTTCTGGCAGCGTGGCCTGGGCGTCATCTCCGGCCTGATCGACGAGCTCGAGGCGCTCGACGGTTGAGTGAGACCTCATGAGCGATGACGAACGCGCGACCGTGCGCGGCCGGGTCGGCCGCTACGGACGGGTCGGGGCGGCGGTCGGCGGCGCGGCGGTCCGGATGGCGGGCCAGCGCTATCTCGGGCGTCCGGCGGACCCGGAACGGAATGCGGCCGATCTGAAAGCCGCGCTGGGCGGTCTCAAGGGGCCTTTGATGAAGGCGGCCCAGATCCTCGCGACCATTCCCGACGCGCTGCCCGCGGATTATGCCCGCGAGCTTTCGGAGTTACAGGCGAATGCGCCGCCCATGGGCTGGCCGTTCGTGCGCCGGCGCATGGCCGCCGAGCTCGGCGACGACTGGCGGGGCCGGTTTGCAGATTTCGAGCGGGATGCGGCGAAAGCGGCGTCGCTCGGGCAGGTCCACAGGGCCACGGGGCACGATGGTGCGGCGCTCGCCTGCAAGCTGCAGTATCCGGACATGGCTTCGACGGTTGCCGCGGATCTGAACCAGCTCAAGCTCGTCTTCGCCGTCTATCGCCGATACGATTCCGCCATCGACCCGACGCAGATTCATGCCGAGCTCGCCGAGCGGCTGACCGAGGAACTCGACTATGTTCGCGAGGCGCGGCACACGCGACTTTACGGCGCGATGCTGGCGGAGGAGGCCAGCGTGCGCGTACCGCCGGTGATCGAAGATCTGTCGACCGCGCGACTCCTGACGACGGGCTGGCTCGAGGGTCAGCCGATGGCGGACTTCGCGGCTGCGGCCGATCCCGAGACGCGCAAGGCGGCGGCGCTCAACATGTTCCGCGCCTGGTACGTGCCCTTCTACGGCTACGGCGTGATCCACGGCGATCCCCACCTGGGCAACTACACGGTCAACGCTGACGCCTCGATAAACCTCTACGACTTCGGGTGTATTCGCGTCTTCCGACCAGGTTTCGTGCGCGGGGTCATCGAGCTTTACCACGCGCTGCGCGAGAACGATCGCGACCGGGCGGCCCACGCCTATGCGAGCTGGGGGTTCGCGGATATCTCGAATGAGCTTCTGGACACGCTGAACATCTGGGCGCGGTTCCTCTATCGCCCGCTGATGGAGGACAGGGTCCAGCGAATCCAGGAATCGGAGTCCGGTCTCTACGGCGCCAGCATCGCCCACGAAGTACAGGCAAAGCTGCGCGGGCTGGGCGGGGTGACCCCGCCGCGGGAGTTCGTGCTGATGGACCGCGCGGCGATCGGCCTGGGGTCGGTGTTCCTGCGGCTGCGGGCCGAACTCAACTGGCACCGCATCTTCCACGAGCTGATCGAGAGCTACGATATCGACGGTATCGAGGACCGGCGGGCCGCGATGCTGTCATCGCATGGTGTGGAAGTTCCGGAAGGCTGACGTCCCTCGGCTCCCGGTTGGTTGTCGGCGGGCCTAGGCGGCTCGTGGATTGGCTTTGCCCACCGTTTCGCGGGTCACAACGAGTGCGCCATCCAGTGTGCGGTCGACGGTGTCGGAGATGTAGGCGGCGAGGTCCGGCTCCACCGGTGTCCGGTAGATGAACTTGCGCACGAAGTAATAGAAGATGGCGGCGTGGATGTTCCAGGCGGACTCGATCTCCAGCTCCGAGATTGGCACCGCGTCGGGGTCCGGGGCGCCGGCGGCGGCCCGCACTTCGGTGCAAACCCGAACGAGCAACCTCTGTTCCAGGAGCTCGATATAGCGCCGGTTGATGTCCTCGCCCGAAAGCCCGGCGAACATGTAGATCCGAATCCACTCGTAAGTGAGCGCCTCGCTCGCATAGGCGTCGTAGAAGTCAATCAGGCGCTCGCGCAGCGGGATCGTGCGGTCGGCGATCATCTGCTCCCACTCGCCCTTCCAGCGGCCGATGAAAACCTCGTCATAGACCCGCTCGATCAGGTCCTGCTTCGTGGGAAAGTAGCGGTAGAGCAGGGGTTGCGAGATTCCCAGCCGCTGGGCCAGTTCACGAGTCTGGCCCGCGAATCCCACCTCGGCGAAGAACTGGATGGCGCCGTCGACGATGAGCCGCTCGCGCTCGGCCGGGGAGAAGCGCTGGCGCTTCGTCCCGTCGGCCGTTTTCGTCGTCGGGGCCATTTCGGCTCCTGTGTGTATTCGGTTTCGGACCGGGTTCAGGCGGCGTCGGGTTCGATACCCTCGGCCTTGCCGCCCGCCTTCGACGAGTAGTTTCGGTCGATGTACCAGCAGACATAGTCGTACATCGTCGTCGGTTCATACTTCAGCTCTTCCCCTGGTTCGGCGAAATCGGCCGGGTCGGCCAATGTATCGGGTGCAGCGTCGAAGAAGGTGGCCATCGAATAGCGGTCGCTTTCGGGCGGCACGACGCGATGCGGCGAGGCAATGAAACGACCGTTCGACCAGAGGTTCAGGAACTCGCCCGTATTGATGACCAGCGCGTCCTTGTTGAATTCGGCGGGCAGCCAGTTGCCCTGGCGGGTCAGGACCTGCAGGCCAGCGACCCTGGTGAGCGGCAGGATCGTCAGGAATGAGTGATCGCTGTGGGGTGAGATGCCGAACTGATTCTCCTCCGGCTCGACAGCGGGGTAGTGAGCGTTGCGCGTCCACATGATCGGCTCCTCGAAATGCTTGTCGAAGAAGTCGATGGGTTTGCCCAGCGCAAGCGCGTAGAGCGGCACAATCTTGCGGCCGAGATCGGCGCACGCATATTGATAGCGTACCATCGGCTCGCGGAACCCTTCGATGGCCGGCCATTTGTTCGGGCCCGTGAAACGCACCCCGTTGCGGACATAGGGGTGGTCGTCGGGGCGGTCGAGACACAGGACGAGGGTCTCGTTGAGATCCTGCTTGGTGTTCTCGTTGATCTTCGAGGTGACGTAGACGGTGGATTTCGGCGCGATATAGCCGACCGACGTCTCGTCGAACTTGTACGCGGCTTTTTCCTCGGCCGTCAGTTTGAAGAACTCCTTCAGCGCACCATAGGCGTCGTCGATCACCTGGCGGTCGATCCCGTGATTGATGACGACGTAGAAGCCGATGGTTTCCTGGATGAACCTGATGTTGGCCGCCAGTTCCTCGGCAGCGCCGGGTTCGCCCGCCAGGTACGGACCCATGTCGAGCACGGGAATGGATTCGAATTCGTCGGCCTTGTCGACGTTGCGGTAGTCGAAGATTTCGGGGGCGTTCTGAGAGGTCATGGTTCGTCTCTGGAGTTCGTTGGCTGTTATTTATCACCTGATAAATAAATGAATGGTGGCCGTCAATTAATTTATCAACTGATAAATAACAAAATGAACTGTGCGCCGCGCGCCTACTCCGCCGGCCTGCCGAGCCAACCCACCCAGGCGGCGGCCATCGCCAGAGACTGGGTGGTGAAGATGACCCAGGCCAGCGGCAGATGTGTGGTGCTTGCGAGCGCCCCGACAAGCAGGGTCGCGATCGCGGCCGTGCCGTACTGGACCAGCCCGTTGATCGAGGCCGCCGTGCCGGCATAGTCGGGCCGGACGCTGACGGCGGCGGCCATGACCGACGGGAATGCGATGGCCAATCCGATCCCGAACAGCGACATGGGCGCGATTGCGGCCAGCGGCGTCAACACCCCGGCGAGCGGCAGTGCGAGGTAGAGCGCCGCGCCAAGCAGGCCGATGAAGGTGCCGAGCACGATCATCCGGTTCACGCCCAGCTTGCCGGTCAGCCAGATGGCACTCGCATAACCGAAGAACGCCCCCAGCGTGCCGGTGAGCATGAGGTAGCCGAACCGGTCGGGAGCGACGCCGTAGCTGTCGATCAGGACCACCGGTACGCCCGCGAACCAGGCGAACATGCCGCTTGCGATGAAGCCGATGTTGAGGCTGTAGGCGATGAAGGTTCGTTCGCCGATCAGGACCCGGTAACCGGCGATGAGTGCACGAAGATTGCCGAGCAGGTCTGCGCCCTGGACGACATTGGTCTCGGCCATCCACAGCGCGCAGTAGGTGAACAGGACCGCGCCCATGATTGCCAGGAAGACGAACGAGGCCTGCCAGCCGAACTGGGTGTGAAGATAGCCACCGATGGCCGGCGCGGTCGCGGGCGCGAACACCATTACGGTGGAAATGATCGCCAGCGCCCGGGCGGATTGCTTGCGGTCATACAGGTCACGCACGATCGAGCGGACCATGACCATCGAGCCCGCGGCACCGACGCCCTGGGCGATGCGGGCGAAAACCAGCATGCTCATCGAGGTCGACCCGGCGCAGGCGAGGCTGGCGAGGACATAGATGGCCAACCCACAGAGCAGGGTTGGCCGACGGCCGAAGCGGTCGGACACGCCGCCATAAAAGAGCTGCGCGATCGCATAGGGAATGAGGAACGCGATCAGGGACCCCTGGACCGTGGTCGAGGACACGTCGAAGGCCCGGCCGATATCGGGGATGGACGGCAGGAACAGGTTGTAGGCGATGGCGCTGCTCGAGATCAGGACGGTCAGCAGCGGGATCGTGGGCGGGCGGCGGAGAATGGTGCGACTCCGGTCGGTGAAGGTTGCGCGCTAGCGCACCAGCCTGTCGGCATCGGACAGGTGCGGGACCTCCTCGTCGGAACCGGCGAAGGTGCGCGTCACCTTGTTGGAGCCGTAGATCCAGAGGATCACCATCGGCTCGTCTCCGATGTTGCGGAAGCAGTGCTCGGCACCGGCGGTCACGTAGGTCGTATCGTAGGCCTTGAGTTCGGTCGTCTCGCCGTCGATCTCGACCTCGGCCCGGCCCGAAAGGAGCGTTACCTGCTCGTCGCAATTGTGCTTGTGCAGCGGTGCGGACTGGCCGACCGGGAATGAACTGATGCCCGTCGTGAAAGCCGCATCGGGGCGAACGGGCGGAATCACCAGCGGCGTACTCGCGACGCCGCCCCCGCGCTCGAGCGTGGCGATCTCGTCGAATTTGAGGATGACGTTGTCGGACTTGTTCGGATCGGACATGGCAGGCCCCCTGTTCGCGATGCGGCTCGGACGACCGCGCCCGCCTTGAGTAGCAGCCCCGTTCGGCCCTTCACAAGGCCGACGCGCGGTCAGGCGGCCTGTTCGTCGGCGAAGTAATTGAGCTCGACCGTGATGCCGTTCGGGTCCTCGATGAAGATCTGGAACAGGTCCAGGTCCGGCACCTTGCGCTCGCGGAAGCCGATATTCCTTGCCTTGAGGAGCGCCATCAACTTCTCCGGTTCGCGGGCGCGGAACGCCACATGGTCGAATGCGCCGGAACCGCCGGACCCATCGAGCTTTTCGGCATCCACGTCGCCGCCGAGATACGCGATCAGCCCTGACGGATCGTCCGGATCGACACCGACGAGATGGATCACCGGCCTGCCGTCCACGTAGAGCTAGTTTCCGGGGAAATCGAAATCGGGGCGCTCGCCGTCGATCATGCCCAGCAGGTCCACATAAAAGTCGCGTGTCTCCTCGAGCTTGACGGTTCGGATCGAGCAGTGATCGAGGGAACTGAGGGTCATGCGGGTTTCTCCATGCGGGTTTGCGTCTGTTCATCGACCGCAGCGCAGGACGCAGACTAGGGGATCAACGCGCCGGGAAAATTGATCCAGGTCAGACGCCGACTGTCGCGGCAGGGCTATTGAATGGCGGACCCGAACTTTCCGCGAACGGAGCGCCGAACCCATGGATTCCGAAACGAAGAAGACCGTCCTGCGCATGATTCCCTACGGAATCTACGTGATCACCGCCCAGACCGATGGTGGCGCCATTGCCGCAGCGACGGTGAACTGGGTGACCCAGAGTTCCTTCGATCCGCCGTTGATTGTCGTCGCGGTGAAGGCGGATTCGGGCGCACTGCAGACGATCGCCGAATCGCATCATTTTGCCATGAATTTTCTGGGCAAGGGCCAGCAGGGACAGGCCTTCGCCTTCTTCAAGCCGACCGTTGTCGAGGACGGCACGATCAACGGCGAGCCCTATCGTAGCGGTTCGACAGGTGCGCCGATCCTCGAAGGCGCGCCCGCGAGCATCGAGTGCCGAGTGGCCAATGTCATCGCCCGCGGTGATCATCACATCGTTATCGGCGAAGTGGTGGACGCGCATTTGGGGGGGCGGTTGAAGGTCGACCCGACGAGGCCGGCCTGCATATGAACGAGTTGGGAGAAAACGTCTTCTACGGCGGCTGATCGCGTGCTGTCCGGATGACACGACGAATGTGACGTCGCGACACAGGACCAGGGCCGGGATGCCGCTTGCCCTGTGTGCTGCAGCGCGGCATATTCGCCCCGCGCCGATTTTGGGGCATGGGCGGGGACAGCGACCCCGCGTGAACTGGTTCGAACCGAGGTTCTTCCGATTATGAAGATCGCGATTGCAAAGGAACGCCGCCCGCACGAACGGCGCGTGGCAGCGACTCCGGATACGATCAAACGCTACCTGCAATGGGGCTTCGATGTGACCGTCGAGAGCGGCGCCGGCGAGGGAGCATCCATTTCCGATGCCGCGTTCGCCGATGCCGGCGCGACGGTGGCTGCGAGCCGCAGCGAGGCCCTGTCGGGTTCCGATATCGTGCTGAAAGTGCAGCGGCCGCTGACCGAGAGCGAGGGCGACGATGGGCTGGCCGACGTGCCGGACGGCGCGATCCTGATCGGTCTCCAGAACCCCTATGGCGATCCGGGCGGTGTCGAGGCCTACGCGAAGCGCAACATCACGGCATTTTCCATGGAGATGCTGCCGCGCATCAGCCGCGCCCAGTCGATGGACGTGCTGAGCTCGCAGTCGAACCTGACCGGCTACAAGGCGGTGATCGACGGTGCGGCGAACTATGGCCGCGGGATGCCGATGCTGATGACAGCCGCCGGCCGCATCAACCCGGCCAAGGTGTTCGTGATGGGCGCCGGCGTCGCGGGCCTGCAGGCGATCGCCACGGCGCGCCGCATGGGCGCGATCGTCTCGGCAACCGACGTCCGGATGGCCGCCAAGGAAGAGGTCGAAAGCCTCGGCGCCTCCTTCGTCATGGTCGAGCCCGACGAGGGTGACACCGGCCAGACCGCTGGCGGCTACGCCAAGGAAATGTCCGAGGATTACAAGCGCCGCCAGGCGGAGCTGATCGCCGAGCACATCAAGGACCAGGACATCGTCATCACGACGGCGCTGATCCCGGGCCGGCCCGCGCCGGTGTTGGTCAACGACGACATGGTCGCCTCGATGCGGGTGGGGTCGGTGATTGTCGACATCGCCGCGGAGCAGGGCGGCAACTGCACCCAGACAAAGCCGGGCGAGACCCACACGACCGAGAACGGCGTGACCATTCTCGCCGAGCTCAACCTTCCCTCGCAGCTGGCCGCGGACACCTCGGCGCTGTATGCGCGCAATCTTCTCAACTTCATCGAGCTGATGGTCGACAAGGACGAGAAGAAGATCGCCATCGACTGGGAAGATGAAATCATCGTCGGAACCTGCCTGACGCGCGACGGCAAGGTCGTGCATCCGGCGCTGGTGCCGGCCGAGGACGCGCCGGCCGCGCCCGCCGAGGAGGCCGAGGCGGCCCCTGCGGACGGGGCCGAGGGCGATGACGACAGCAAATCCGAGCCGGGAGCCTGATCATGGATCCTTCGACCCTTGCCGAAAACGCCGCACGGCTCGCCAACGAGGCGCAGGGCATTGCCGAAAGCGCCGCGACGCTGGCCCAGGACGCGACCCAGCTCGCCCTGACCCAGACCGCCGGCGGCGGCGATCCCTTCGTGTTCCTCTTCACCGTCTTCGTGCTGGCCGTCTTCGTCGGCTACTACGTCGTGTGGAGCGTCACCCCGGCGCTGCACTCGCCGCTGATGGCCGTCACCAACGCGATCTCGTCGGTGATCATCGTCGGCGCGCTGATCGCGGCCGGTCCGGAAGAGTGGAACATTTCCAAGACATTCGGGTTCATCGCCGTGGTCCTCGCGTCGGTGAACATTTTTGGCGGGTTCATCGTGACGCAGCGCATGCTCTCGATGTTCCGCGCGAAGAAGTAACAGGGCGCTCGACATGTCTGCTTCCATGACAGCATTTGCATATCTGATCGCCAGCGTCTGTTTCATCATGGCGCTGCGCGGGCTGAGCTCGCCCAAGACCGCGCGGATGGGCAATGTCTACGGCATCGCCGGCATGGTGATCGCCATCCTGACGACCCTGGCGCTGCCCGGCGTGACCTCGTTCGGCACGATCGCCATCGGCATCGCCGTCGGCGGCGCGATCGGCGCGTTGATCGCGCTCAAGATCGCCATGACCGCGCTGCCGCAGCTGGTCGCTGCCTTCCATTCGCTCGTTGGCCTGGCCGCCGTGTTCGTGGCCGGCGCGGCATTCTTCTCGCCCGAGGCCTACGGGATCGGCACGGTCGGCGATATCAAGGTCGCCAGCCTGATCGAGATGTCCATCGGCACCGCGATCGGCGCGATCACCTTCACCGGCTCGATCATCGCCTTCGGCAAGCTGCAGGGCATCCTGCCCGGCAAGCCGCTGGTCTTTGCCGGACAGCACATGCTGAACCTGGGACTCGGCATCGCGCTGATCCTCTGCGTCGCCTGGCTGTCCGTCACCCAGTCCGAGACCGCCTTCTGGGTGATCGTCGTGCTGTCGCTGGTGGTCGGCATCCTGATCATCGTCCCGATCGGCGGCGCGGACATGCCGGTCGTCGTCTCGATGCTCAATTCCTACTCGGGCTGGGCCGCGGCCGGTATCGGCTTCACGCTGGGGAACCCGGCGCTGATCATCGTTGGCGCGCTGGTCGGCTCCTCGGGCGCGATCCTCAGCTACGTCATGTGCAAGGGCATGAACCGGTCCTTCTTCAACGTGATCCTCGGCGGGTTCGGCGGCGAGACCGCGGCACCCGGTATGGAGGATCTCGGCGACCGGACGGTTCGCCAGGGCGCGGCCGACGACGCGGCCTTCATCATGGAACAGGCCGACAAGGTCATCATCGTGCCGGGTTACGGCATGGCGGTGGCACAGGCGCAGCATGCGCTGGCAGAGATGGCCCAGGTCCTCGAGGAGAAGGGCGTGGACGTGCGCTACGCGATCCACCCGGTCGCGGGCCGCATGCCGGGCCATATGAACGTGCTGCTGGCCGAGGCGAGCGTGCCATACGACGTCGTGTTCGAGTTGGATGAGATCAACTCGGACTTCGCATCGACCGACGTGACCTTCGTGATCGGCGCGAACGACATCACCAACCCCGCGGCGAAGACCGACAAGACCAGCCCGATCTACGGGATGCCGGTCCTGAACGTTGAGGAATCGGGCACGGTGCTGTTCATCAAGCGCTCGCTCGCGTCCGGCTATGCCGGCATCGACAACCCGCTCTTCTACGAGGACAACACGATGATGCTCTTCGCCGATGCGAAGAAGATGTGCGAGGACATCGTCAAGGCGCTCAAGGGCGGCGGCCACTAGGCAACCGGCCTGGCGGCTTCGGCCGCTCCATGAATCGCAAAACGCACGACCTTTCGGGGTCGTGCGTTTTTCGTTCCTGATATCAGGAGAGGTGTTGGCGCGCGGCTAGAAGCCCTCGCGTTCCTTGCGCTTGCGCGCGAGCTTCCGAGCCCGGCGAACCGCTTCCGCCTTTTCGCGGGCGCGCTTTTCCGACGGCTTCTCATAGGAGCGCCGGAGCTTCATCTCGCGAAATACGCCTTCGCGCTGCATTTTCTTCTTCAGCGCTTTCAGCGCCTGGTCGACATTGTTGTCACGAACTACGACCTGGACGATGGGAATCACCCCCTTCCGCACATCTCGGCCCGAAATCCGCGAAATTTCGCGGTTTCCGATGCCGTCCCCAACGGGGAGGCGCCTTCTAGCACGGGATCGGCGGAAAAGCCAAGTTCAAGGGGGCGCGGCGCCGGAAAATCGCCTTATTTCGGGGCTCCCATGGTTCCGGCGGCCCGGGTTGGGCTTGCCGCCGCGAAGGCGGTACCATCGCGGACAGCAGCTTGGATGGGAGTGTCGGCATGCAGACGCTGACGAAATCCGGAACACCGACGAAACCGCTGGCGATCGCGTGCCTGTTCGCGTTGCTCGCCGCACCGGCGTTCGCGCAGACGAATGCCGAGCGGACCGCGGCTTCGCGTGACGCCGGCACGCTCTCCCATGACTGCGCGGACGTCTCGGTCGACTATGCCGACGAGCCGGGCCTGACGCGCGAGGAGCGGATCGCGCGGATGGACCGGGCGTTCCAGCGCTCGCTCAGCCGGTTCGAGGAGTGCCAGACCGATCGCGCGACCAATGCATCCGGCGGCGGCGCGGGGAGTGGCGGTGCCGGCGGTGGCCAGGGCGGCGGAGACGGCCAGGGTGGCGACGGCATGTCGGGCACGGAAACCGCGGGCGGCGAGGGTGCCGGGGGCGCGGAATCCGACGGGGCGGAGACATCGACCGCCGCGCGGGACATCTCGGGACCCGATGCGCCGGAAACGGCGCCGTCCCAGGCGGGTCAATCGACCGCCGCGGGCGACATGTCGGGCGACGAACCCACGGTGACGGCGGCGACCCAGCCCGTTACGGGCGAAGAACCGACCCGGGAAGATGTGTCGGGCGAGGCTGCGGTCCCGGATGCGGCGCGCGATGATGACGTGTCGGACGATGCGCCCGGCGACGCACCCGAGCGCACGGCGGCGCGGACCCAGGAGAACGGAAAGCTGCCCGAGGACATTCCGCCCGCGGACAATGACAGCGCGCTCGAGGCGCAGATCCGCAAGGCGGCAATCGAGGAGACCGACCCGGAGCTGAAAAAGCGCCTCTGGGACGAGTATCGCCGGTATAAGGGGCTTCCCGTGCCGAACTAGGCCGGGTCGATGGAGACGGACATGAAAACGCTACTTCGCAAGACCGGCGTCTACGCGCTGTGCGCCTGCTTCATCCTGACCGGCTGTGTGACCAGCGGCGGCGGCCCTGGCGGCACCGACACCACGGGTCCGAGCGTGGGGCCGCAGCTCTCGTCCCTTTTCGACCCGAAGGGGCCGGCCAAGGTCGATGCGACCAAGCCGCGTCTCGATGTCATCGTGCCCGTCTTCGATCCCGGCCTGTCGGACGCCGGCCGCAACTACGAGGAAGAGGGTGTCTGGCCGGAGCTGCGCCGGGCGGAGGCGAACCGCTTTGCGCTCAAGCTCAAGGAAGCGCTCGAGGATACCGGCGCGTTCGGTGCCGTGCGGGTGACCCCGGACGCCAGCGCAACGGGCGATCTCTACGTTCAGGGGAAGATCGTCGAGTCCACCGGCGAGGATGTGGAGATCGAGATCGAGGTGACAGACATCTCGGGCGAGACCTGGTTCGTCCGGAGGTTCGACCACGAGGTCTCGTCGGGCTTCCATAAGAACATCCGCAACGAGGGGCTCGATCCCTATGACCCGGTGTTCGAGGCGGCGGCGAACCGGGTCGCCCACGAGCTGGACGACTATTCCGTGGCCGAGCTCGAGAATCTGGGTCGCCTGACCGAACTGCGGTTCGGGTCGAACTTCGCCCAGGAGGCCTTCGCGGCGCACCTCGAGACCGGACGCGATACGGTCACGTTGGTGAGCTTCCCGAGTGACAGCGACCCGATGCTGGAACGCACGCGCGCCGTGCGCGTGCGCGACCAGCTGTTCGTGGACGGCCTGCAGGACCATTACCGGGCGTTCAGCGCCGAAATGCAGGAGGCCTACCTGATCTGGCAGGAGCAAAGCCTGCTCGAGATTGAGGCCCGGCGCGAGGCCAACGAGAAGGCCATTGGCGAGGCGGCGCTCGGGGTGCTCACGATCGGGCTGGGTGTGCTCGCGGTCATCGCTGGCGCCAACGCGGACACCGCGGCGGGGCAGACCGCCGGCGTGACGGGCGGCGTGGTCGCCGGAACCCTAGGCGCGACCCTGCTCTCGAACAGCTTCCAGACCAGCAAGGAGGCCGAAATTCATCGTGAGGCGCTGGCGGAACTGGGCCAGTCGATCGACATCGATCTGGCGCCGCGGGTGATCGCGTTCAACGAGAAGACCGTGGAGCTGACCGGTACGGCGAAGGAACAGTTTGCCCAGTGGCGGGCGTTCCTGCAGCGGGTCTTCGCGGAAGAACGCACCCCGGACGTCAAGCTCTAGGGACCCATGCTCGAGGAAAAGCTCGAACAGGAAAGCCGCGCGGTTCGCCGCCGCCGCCTCCAGCTGGTTGTTGGCACCGCGCTGAGCGTCGTCGTGCTGGCGCTGGCCTATGGCGGTATCCTCCTGATCCGCGACACGGGCGGTGACGGCCCGGCGCGCGTCGCCAAGACACCGGCGGAGGCCGTCGCGCCCGCGCCGCTACCGCAGCCGGCCGCGCCCGTGGCGGTTCCCGAGCCCGTCGATGCGGCCGCGATCGAGGCGGCGCGCGAATCTTTCAAGACGAGCCTGGCGGCGTTCCAGGCGGAGATCGAGCCGAATGTCGTGCATGATGACTTCGCGCGCTGGGACGTGATTGCCCAGCGCCGGATCCTTGACGCGAAGGATGCGGCGATTGCCGACTTCGGGGCCGCAAACTATGCCGATGCGACCGACGCGCTCGCGGCGGTGCAGGCGGACGCCGAGGCGGTGCTGGCCGCACGGGACCGCGCTTTCGAGGATGCCTTCGCGGCGGCCGGTGCGGCTTTCGCGGCCGACAATTACGACAGTGCGCTCGCGGCCATCGATCGTGCTCTGGAAATCCGCCCGGAGTCGGCTCCCGCGGTGGCGCTCAAGGAACGGATCGACAATCTGCCGGTGTTGCTCGAGACCATCGAGGCCGCGGCGGTCGCCCGCGTTGAGAACAACCTTGCCGCCGAAGAACGGCATCTGGCCGCCGCGCTGGAGATCGACCCGAACCGGAATGAACTTGCGCCGCGCCTCGAAGAGGTGCGCCGGCTCCTGCGCGAGGCCGCGTTTGCAGGTCACATTGCCGACGGGCTCGCGCGGGTCGATACCCGCGACCTGGCGGCGGCCAAGCGCAGCCTCGCGGCGGCGCGCAAGATCTATACGAACCGCCCGGAAATCGATGTGCTGGACGAGAAGATCGCCGCTCTGCAGATCGAGCTGACGATCGAGCGGCTGACGCGGACCGCGCGGGCGGCGGCGGCGGCGGACGACTGGCCGGCGGCGGAACGCACTTATATCGAGGTGCGGCGATTGGCGCCGGTGGCCCGCGACATCACGAACGAGCTGGCCCGGGCGCAGGCGATCAACGGGCTCGATGCCCGCGCCGCCCGGCATCTCGCGTCTCCCGAGCGGCTGGCCTCGGAGGCGGTCGCGGCCGATGCCAGCGCCGTCGCGAACGACATCGCGGCGTACCGGGGCGACAGTCCCCGTCTGGCGTCCAAGGCGGATGAACTGGCGGCGCTCGTGGCGGCCTACGGCGTGAAGGTGCCGGTCCGCATCGTCTCCGACGGGGAGACCGATATCTCCGTGCGTGGTGTCGGAATCGTCGGCAAGGTGACCGACCGGACGATCGAACTCCGGCCCGGACGCTACACCTTCGAAGGCATCCGCGCGGGCTTCCAGGCGGTGCTCATGCGCGTGGATATCCCGCCGGGCCGGACCGGCCTGGTCCTGGAGATCGTGCCCGATGAGCGAATCTGAATCGCGCGGCTTCGAACGGGACCTGCGCGCCGCGCGGGCGCGCCAGGCCCGACTCTACCTGATCGGACTCCTGGCGATTCTCGTGGTCGCGGTCGCGGTGGCCGGGGCTCTTGTTGCGACCAACGCAACCCGGGTCACGATCCTGCCGGCGGAGGCCGAAGCCGGCGGCGAAATAGAGCTTGTCGAGGGGTGGGGACTGACCATGGGCGATGCGGTCTATACCGTCTCGCGGTCGCCGGCGGTACGGGTCACCGCGCCGGGCTTTCGTGAGGCGTTGCGGGAGATCCACCCGGATGAGAAGGGGCGGCGGATCTCCGTGACCCTTGTGCCGTTGCCGGGCCGTTTGGTGGCGACGACAGCCCTGGCGCGCGACGACAACCGATGGCTCTTCGACGGTCGGTTGACGACGGTGGGTCCCATGCTCGACATCGAGAGAGAGGTGGGGGCATACGAGCTCGCGGTACAACATCCGTTCTTCCGACCGGCGACGCAGCAGGTCGAGCTCAAGCGCGGCGAGACCACCGAAGTCGAGATCGCGCTGGAACCGGTTGCGGGGCGGCTGACGATCCGTTCGGACCCGACCGGCGCGCGGGTGATTATCGACGGCGTGGATGTGGGCAAGACACCGATCGAGCAAACGCTGCCGGGCGGAGAGTACCGGGTCAGGATCGCGGCGCCGGAGCGGCAACCGGTCGAGGACGTGGTGCGGATCATCAACGACAGACCGCAGGCGGTTCGGAACTATCGACTTTTGGCCCGGGTCGCGCAGCTCGCATTTCGGGTGAAGCCCGACGGCGGCGAATTGCTTGTGGATGGACGCCAGGTCGAACCGGCGCAAGGTATCGAGGTCAGCGCGGGAGAAGACCACACCATCGTCTATCTGCGTGATGGATATCATGACGTAACCCGGACGGTCCGACTCAAGGCAGGTGAGACCAGAACCGTCGAGATCGCGCTCAAGCCAAAGCTGGGGCAGGTCGACATCGAGACCAGGCCCCCGGCGCAGATCCTGGTGAACGGAAAGGCGCACGGGGCGGGACGTGTATCGCTTCAATTGCCGGCGGTGCCCACGAAGATCGAACTGCGCCGTGACGGTTACCGGACCATTATGCACAACATCCTGCCGTCGGCGGAGCGGCCGCTGGTGATTCGCGAGACGCTTGTTCCCGAGGTAGCGGCGCGGCTCGCGGAGGCCCCGCGGGCCTACACCAACAGCGTGGGTGTCGAACTGGTGCTGTTTGAGCCGAACGATGCATTCACCATGGGCGCGCCGCGCCACGAGATCGGCCAGCGGGCCAACGAGTTCGAGCGTCGGGTGCGGCTGACCCGCCCCTTCTATGCGGCGAAGCACGAGGTGACCAACGCCCAGATGGCGAAGTTTCGCGGCAGCGAGGGACGAGCGCCCGACCTGCCGGTCATCGATATCGGCTGGGGCGAGGCGGCGGCGTTCGCCAACTTGCTGAGCTCCGCCGAGGGGCTCAAGCCCTTCTACGACATCGACGGCGGCCGGCTGCGGGGATTCAACCCGCGCGCCGATGGCTACCGGCTCCTGAGCGAGGCCGAGTGGGAGTGGCTCGCACGCAAGGCGGGCCGGCCCGCGCGGACGGTGTTCCCGTGGGGCGACTCGGCGACCGTGCCGCGCGGCGCGGGCAACATCGCGGACGAGAGCGCCAACGGTGTGGCCCGCAATTTCGTTCCCAATTACAATGACGGCTATGCGCGGCTCGCGCCGGTGGGCCGGTTCCCGGCGGAGACCTCCGGGCTATTTGACCTGACGGGCAATGTCAGCGAATGGGTCCATGACTGGTACTCGCTGGAGCCGCCGGCCAGGGGATCGGTCGCGACGGACCCGCTGGGCCCGAGCTTCGGCGATTCCCATGTGGTGCGCGGGTCGAGCTGGCGCTCCGGCAACCGCACCACGTTGCGGGCGGCCTACCGGGACGGGCTGACGCGCGGACGTGATGATGTCGGATTCAGGATCGGGAGATACCTGCATGGCGAGAACACGCCGCGTTAGGGCAGATGGCCGTCGCGCGCCGCGCCGGGCCCGCGCACTCGCGCTGCTGCTCGCGCTCGTTGCCGGGGTCGGCCTGCTCGGCTTCGCCTACGCCCAGACCTCGATCAGTCTCAACTCGCCGGTCTCTTTCCCGGTCGACATCTAGTTTTAGCCACAGGGATCGCTCCATGCCCGAAGTCGCCAAGAATATCCTCGCGCTGGTCGTCTCGATCGTCGTCGTGCACCTGCTCTATGTCGGGATCGTTTGGCCGGAATCGGCACAGCTCATCGAGGCCGCGCGGGCCAACGGCCAGAGCGCGCCGCGGGCGATCGTGGTGATCCTCAAGGACTGGGAACAGGAGATCGCGATCATCCTGATGCTCTGGGGGCTCTACCTGATCGCCGAGAAGTCCTTCGCGATCCTGCGCGAGCGCTACCTCTTCAATGTGGACCTGCTGGAGGAAGGCGATGGCGGCGACATGGCGGCGACGCTTCGCACGCTCGAGGCGCTGCCCGAGAAAATTCGCCGCGCGCCCCTGATCCGCACGCTGATGGCGAGCCTGCGGCGATTCCTGATCACGGGCGACGTGCACAACACCTCCGAGACGATCGAGGCGAGTGTCGATGTTCTGGCCCAGAAGCAGGAGGCGGAGAACTCGCTCATCCGCTACCTGATCTGGGCGATCCCGGCGATCGGCTTTATCGGCACCGTGCGCGGCATCGGCGAGGCGCTGTCGCAGGCCGACCAGGCACTCGCCGGCGACATCGCCGGCATGACCGAGAGCCTCGGTGTGGCCTTCAACTCGACTTTCGTGGCTCTGCTCATCTCCATCGTGCTCATGTTCCTGCTACACCAGCTTCAGCGCCTGCAGGACGGGCTGCTGGTGGACACCCAGGAATACTGCGAGTCCTTCCTGCTCAACCGGATCAGCGTCGTGGACGGCCATAGCGGTAGCACGGCCGGCGGGGGCGCATCCTGAGGCGCCGGCGCAACCCCCAGGGGTTCAACCTCGCCTTCCTGGACATCATGTCCTGCGGGCTCGGGGCGGTGATCCTCGTCCTGATGCTGGTAAAGCTCGACACCGACGCCGTCTCGGCCGAAAGCGACCGCCTGCGCGAGGACCTGGCGCGGCTCGAGGCAACCGAGACCGACCTGAGCGCACGTATCACCGAGCTCCTGAAGGACAAGGCGGTGAGCGCGGAAGAGGTGGCGGCGCGGGCGGCCGAGCTGGCGCGCCTCGAGGCGGCGCTCGACCGGGAACAGGCAAAACTCGCCGCCAGTGAGCAGGCGGCCCGGGCACTTGAGGAGACCATCACCGCGATCGAGGAACCCGAGCAGCCCGACGTGATCGAGACCGCACCGACGGGCAGCGAGACCTACATCGTGGGGCTCCGGGTTGAGGGCGCGCGCATCGGGCTACTGGTGGATGCGAGCGCGTCGATGACCGACGAACTCCTGATCGACGTGATCCGGCGCAAGAACATGGCCGCCGCGCAGAAACAGGCCGGCCCGAAATGGGCGCGCGCCAAGCGGGTGGTCAACTGGTTCCTGGCCCGGGCACCGGAGACGTCCGAGGTGCGGGCCGTGGCCTTCAGCGACAAGGCTGTGCCGCTCGGCAATCCCGTACGCGGCGACAACGCGGCGGGGCTGGGGCGGGTGCTCGGCGCGCTCGACGCGGTGGTGCCCAGCGGGCCCACCAACCTGGCGGCGGGGCTCGCGGCGCTGGCGGCGTTCAAGCCGACCGACGTCTATATCGTCACCGACGGGCTGCCGACGGCGGGCTCGGGCGGTTACCGGAGCCTCAACCCCTTCTCCGACTGCAGCGCGCTTTGGGGTGGCTCCACCTCGATCTCGGGCGAATGCCGGGTGCGGCTGCTGCGCCACACAATCGGGAATGCCGGGCTGGGGCGGGCGCGGGTGAACGTGGTGCTGCTGCCCATCGAGGGCGATCCCCAGGCGGCGCACGAATTCTGGCAGTGGACCGCGGCGACGGACGGCATCCTGATCAGCCCGGCGGCGAGCTGGCCATGAGGATTGGTGTCCTCGGGAGGTGGCGATGAGGCGCAAGCGCGCGGAGTTCGAGGTTTTCAGCCTGTCGTTCCTCGACGTGATCTCCTGCGGGTTCGGGGCGGTGGTCCTGCTGGTCCTGATCTCGCCCTTCGGCGTGTCGAACGAGGTCGGCGGCACGGACGAGACGGCGACGCTCCTGCAACGGCTGATCGGCACCGAGACCCGGATCGAGGACCTGCAGGGAGCGCTCGCCCGCGAGCGGGCGACCCTCGAGGCGACCCGGGCCGAGCTCGCCGCCGGAGGCGCCGCGGTCGACACGGCGGAACGCGAACTGCGGTCGACAAGCGAACAGGCCACCGCGCGCGCCCGCGATGTCGAGGGGCTCCAGACCGTGAAGAGTGCATTGCGGAACCAGGCGCGGGCCGGGGTGTCGGCCCCGGAGAACACGCTGCGCGACGCCGAGGTGGGCGGCATTCCGGTGGACAGCGAGTACGTCGTCTTCGTCGTCGACACCTCGGGCAGCATGCAGTCGATCTGGGAGCGGGTGACCCGGGAGGTCGAGAACATCATCCGCATTCACCCGCAGATAAAGGGCTTCCAGGTGCTGAACGACAACGGCACCCACCTGATCGGCGGCTATAGCGGGCGCTGGATTCCCGATACGAAGGGCGCGCGCGAGCGGGCGATCCGGCTGTTCCGGTCTTGGAAGAGCGCGTCCAACTCGAGCCCGGTCGAGGGGCTGGAGGTGGCGCTGAAGCGCTATGTGCGGGCCGATCAGAAGGTTTCTATCTACATCTTTGGCGACGAGTACACGGGCGCATCCTACGACCCGGTGATCGCCACCCTGTCGCGGCTCAACACCAACCGGATCACGGGTGAGCCCAAGGCGCGGGTGCACGCGATCGGGTTTCTGTCGCTGCGCACTGACGGGCGCTTCGAGACCCTGATGCGCGAGGTGACCCGCCGGAGCAACGGGACTTTCATCGCCCTGCCGAGGTGATGACCCCTACCGCCGCACCGCGCGGGGATCGAGCGCGTCCTGCAGTCCGTCGCCGAGGAAGTTGAAGGCCATCACCGTCACGAAGATGATCGCGCCCGGCCAGATGGCGAGCGCGGGGGCGCGGGTCGCCAGTTCCTGGGCGTTGGTCAGCATGTTGCCCCAGCTCGGGATCGGCGGCTGGATGCCGAGGCCGAGGAAACTGAGAACGGACTCGAGCAGGATCACCGCGCCGATGGAGAGCGTCGTCGCGACGATGATCGGCGAGACGATATTCGGCAGGATGTGCCGAACCATGATCACGGCGGGACGTGTGCCCATGGCCTCGGCGGCGCGCACAAACTCCCGCGCCCGCACCGCGAGCGTGCCGGCCCGCACCAGCCGGGCGACCGTGGTCCAGCCGACGAGCGCAATGATGAAGACGATCCGGTAGAGGCTCGCCATCTCGGAGTTGGCGATGTCGGCGGGGACGCCGGCCTTCTCGAGGTCGACCGCCGCGAGGATGATCAGCAGCGGCAGCAGCGGCAGCGCGATCACCCCGTCGGTGGTGCGCATCAGGAGCGCGTCGAGCCGCCCGCCATGGTAGCCGGCCATGAGGCCGATGAAGGTCCCGATGGTCGCCGCGCCGAGCGCCGCCACCAGCCCGACGAGGAGCGAGATGCGCCCGCCGTATAGCAGGCGGACGAGTACGTCGCGCCCGGCCTCGTCGGTGCCGAGCCAGTGTTCGGCGTGGGGCGGCGCATACTGGTTGAAGAGATCGACCCGGGTGGCTTCGACCCCGAGCAGCGCCTCAATGGCCGGGGCCAGCAGGGCCGCCAGCGCGATCAGGGCGAGCAGGATCGCGCTCGCCATGGCTGCCCGGTTGCGCCGGAACCTTCGCCAGACCCGGACGGCGTTGGATCCGTCGTCACCGATCGCGTGAGCCGCGGCGGTCATGCCGCCTCGAGTGCGCGGAAGCTGATGCGCGGATCGAGCACGGCGTAGGCGATGTCGGCGAGGAAGTTGCCGATCAGGACGACGAGGGTCGCGAGCAGGAGCCCCACCAGGGCCAGGTTGAAGTCGTTCCCGAGGATCGAGTCGTAGATGAGCTTGCCCATGCCCAGGTAGCCGAACATGGTTTCGGTGATCAGCGCGCCCGAGAAGAGCGTCCCGAAGTCGAGCGCGATGATGGTCGTGAGGGGCAGCATGGCGTTGCGGAGCCCGTGGCCGAAGACGGTACGCCGGGGTCCGAGGCCCTTGGCGCGTGCCGTGCGGATGTAGTCCTGGCGCAGCACCTCGATCATGGCGGCCCGGGCGAAGCGGGTGTAGCCGGCGAGGCTTGCGATGGTGAGCGTCGCGACGGGCAGCACCAGGAACTCGAGCCGGGCGAACGGGCCCGCGTCGGGCGCGCCCATGCCGCCGGCCGGAAGCCAGCCGAGGGTGACGGCGAAGACCATGATGAAGACCAGCGCCAGCCAGAAGGGCGGAACCGAGATGCCGGCGAAGCAGAACAGGTTGATTGCGCCGTCGAGCCGGGACCGGGGCCGGGTCGCGGCGATGACGCCGAGCGGGATGGCGATTAGGATCGCGACGATGGAGCTCAGGCCCAGCAGGACGACCGTGTTGCCCAGGCGCGGCAGCAGGATTTCCATCACCGGCCGGTTGTAGGTGCGCGAGAAGCCGAGATCGCCGGTGAACACGCCGCCCAACCAGTTGGCGTAGCGCTCCCACAGGGGCAGGTCGAGCCCGTGCAGGCGCTTCAGGCGTTCACCGTCGGCCGGTGTCAGGTCCGGGTTCGAGGCGATCATGATGTCGATGGGATCGCCGGGCATCAGCCCGATCAGCATGAAGACGATGAAGGACATCGCCGCGAGGACCGCGGCCATGCCCATGAGCCGGCGGGCCAGGAAGGCTAACACGCTCTCGTCATGGCCGGGCTTGACCCGGCCATCTCTTGCGCTTCAGTCGGGAGATCACGGCAACAGATACCCGGATCAAGTCCGGGTGTGACGGTGATTTGTGCGGTCACCGCGCGGTCCAGTTCTCGATCCACAGGGTGCTCGGATACTGGTGGCCGGTCGGGGTCACCCCCTTGAGCCAGCGTGGCATGACGAAGGCGTTGGCGCGGAAGTAGAGCGGCAACACGGGCAGCTCCTCGGCATAGGTCTGCTGGATTGTCGCCCAGTGTTTCTTCTGTTCGTCCGGCCCGCACTCGACCTCGACCCGGTCGATCGCCTCGTCCATGACGGCGTTTTGGAAGCCAGTGTAGTTCTGGCCCGACCAGCCATTGTCCGCTGTCGGGATCATGCTCGAGTGCAGGGTCGTGCGCGGGATGTTCTCCGGCGTCGAGAACCAGGCGAACATCGCCATCGCGGGGAACTCGCGCTGGCGGATGGTCTGGCCGAACAGGACGCGTGCCGGCTGGTTGCGGATGCGCAGATCGACGCCCACGTCGCGCAGGTTCGACTGGATCACCTGTTCGACCAGCTCGCGCACCCGGTTGCCGGCGGTGGTCATGATCTCGAGCTGGAGCGGCGCGCCGGCCGTGTTGTGGCGGATGCCCTTGCGGATGTCCGTCCAGCCCGCGTCGTCGAGGAGTTGCTTCGCCGTGCCAGGTTCGAACGGATACTTGCGCACGTCGTCGATATGTACGCTGTCGAGCGGGTGGACGAAGGTGTCGGCGACCGGCTGCTTGCCTTCGAACAGGCGCTCGCTGATGGCGGCGCGGTCGATCGCGTGGAGCAACGCCCGGCGGACCCGGCGGTCGGCGAGGACCGGGTTGTCGAGGCGCAGGTCCACATGCTCGTAGAACAGGCCGGGCTTGAAGACGACGTTGAAGCGGTCGCCATGGCGTTTCTCGAAGGCGATCGCCTGGTCGAGCGAGATACCATCCTCGCCGGCGATATAGTCGATCTCGCCGGAAAGAAGGTTCGCCTCGAGCGCGGCCGTATTCTCGATGGTGCGCACCGTGATGCGCTTGAAGGCGGGCGGCTTGCCCCACCAGGTCGGGTTCGGCTCGAGGGTGATCGTGGCGCCCGGCTCGACCCGGGTGATCCGGTAGGGGCCGAAGTAGAGCCCGGCCCGGGTCGGGTCCGTGTCGTAGGCGTTTCGCGCGCGATAGGCGGCAGGATCGGCGGCCACGACCGCCTCGAGATGGGCGGGGACCAGCTCGAAATCGTTGATCGCCTCGGCGCTGCAGGTGCGCTTGTTCCAGAAGATGGTGAAGTTTTCATCGTCGTGGGCGACGATCTTCTCCATCCGGCGGTAGAGCTCCTGGTTGTTGATGCCGGCGCTCTCGTCCCGTCCGATGGCCCAGGTGAAAAGCACGTCCTTCGTGGACACCGGTACGCCGTCGCCCCAGGTCGCGCCGGGGCGGATCGTGTAGTCGACCTCGAGGCCGTCTTCGCCGTCGGGGGTCGTCCAGTCGCGGATGGTGCCCGCCGCGCGCGAGGGCAGGGTCTCGCACAGCATGCAGATCAGCTTCCAGTCCGCGTCGTAAACGGTGAAGGGGCGTCGGGTCATGCCGTTGATCAGCGACAGGACCACGTGGCTCGCCAGGTTCGGGTGGAACCCCTGGGGGAACTGGCCGACGCCGATCACGAGCTCGTCGCGTGGCTTGTCCTGGGCGGCGGCCGGCGTGATGGCGGCCAGAAGCAGAATGGCGAAGACTTTGAAGCGCTTGAACATGGCGCCGATTGTAGGCGAAGGCGCAGGTGAACGCGCAATCAACATTCCGCGCCGGACCCGGCGGGCAAGCGACCCGCCTGCGATTACGCCATGGGCTTCCAGCCGTCCGGGTCGTGGAGATAGGCCTCGACGCTGTCGAGCTGCTCGGCGGAAAACGCGCCCTGCTCGCGCGCGGCGTCGAGCACGTCCCACCAGGTGGCGAGCGCGTGCAGGCCGACGCCGAGCTCGTCCATGGTCGTCCGGCTCTCGGGGAAGATGCCGTAGTGGAAGACGACGTAGGTGTGTTCCACGACGGCGTCGGCCGCGCGCAGCGCGTCCACGAAGCGCACCTTGCTGCCGCCGTCCGTTGTGAGGTCCTCGACCAGGAGGACCTTCGCCCCGGCGTCGAGCGCGCCCTCGATCTGTGCCATGCGACCGAAGCCCTTGGGTTCCTTGCGGACATAGACCATGGGCTTGCCGAGCGCCACGGCCACGAAGGCGGCGTAGGGGATGCCCGCCGTCTCGCCGCCCGCGACCACGTCGATATTGTCGCGGCCGATCTCGCGGTCGATGAGATCGACCGCGTGGGCCGTCATCGCCTCGCGCGCCTCGGGGAACGCGATGACCCGGCGGCAGTCGATGTAGCTCGGGCTGACCCGGCCGGAGGTGAAGGTGTAGGGGTCCTCCGGGCGGAAATTCACCGCGCCGATGTCGAGCAGGTGATGGGCGGTCTCGCGCGCCGCCTTGGCCGCTGCCTCGCTGCCATGCGCCATGTTGTCCGGACGTGCCATGGTCGTGTCCTTTCCGATTCTCGACAGGGAAAGCATCCCGTTATGGGGAAACTAGCGGGTCGGGTTGAGTCGCGACCTCGCGCCAGCCCTGAATCCTGTGGAAACTTCGCGGGCTTCAGTGGCGGTAGCGGGACGGGCTGTCGGCGGAGATGTCGATCTCGCCGGCAGGCGCATCCGGCGATGCCGGCGCGGCATCGGGTGCGGCGATTTCCTCGTTCCAGTCGAGCCCCCATTCGGCGCGGTGGAGCACCGTCATGATGCCCCGGGTGAACTGGATGATCTGGTCCCGGTTCAGCGGCACGTTCAGGGTCGTGGCGGAGTCCGATATCTGCAGCATGTGGGTGCCTTCCGCCTTCTCGACGATGCGCAGCCGCGTGACGAGATGGGTCGGATCGGGTGCCGGCGCGGGCATCTGCGCCGGTTGTTCGCCGGGCGTGGTGGCCGTGCCGTCCGCCGCGCTACCGGACGGGCCGGCGGCCGCAGCGTCGCTTGCAGGGCGGGCGCCGGGTTTCGGCTCGGGTGGGTCGGGCTGCAGATCGTTCGGCGACAGGGTGGCGAACACGTCCGCGCCCATGATGTTGCGCAGCCCCGGCACGAGCCGCTTCACGAGGCGGCGGGTGAGGCCGAACATCCGCTCCTGCGCATCTTCGCCCGTGACGATGATGAGCACCCGATCCTGGACCGGGGAGTAGCGGATCTGAAACTTTTGCGCGTGCATTATGTGCCGATCATTGGGCGTGCCATAATCGCAGCACCGGTCGCGCAAGTCGAGGCGACCGGCCGACCGCCCTGTCGGGAGACGTCGGCAGTCTGCGGGAGACGAGCCCGGATATGTGTCGAAATACGATTTCTCTGTTTCTGTTCGCGATCCTGCTGCTGACGGGCGGCGCAGGAATGGCCGAGGAGTCCCGGCGGAGCTGGGACGCGACCATCGGCGCGCGAACGCTTAACGTGCGCGCGGGACCCGGCGAGGGGCACCCGATCGTCGGCAAGCTCAAGCGCGGCGACAAGGTGCGTGCCTTCGACGAGGACGGGCGCTGGATCCACATCCGCGACTTCGACGATTCCGATGCGACGGGCTGGGTGCATCGATCCTTCATCCGCCTGCCGAAGGACTTCATGGCGCCGGCCTTCGGCGACAAGGAAAACGCGTTCCTCGAATGGGCCTCCGAGCGCGGGGACCTGTCGGAGGTGTCGGTCGAGGCGGACGACCGGATTTCCATCGTATTGGGTCCCGATATCGCGGTGGACAGTGCCGAGACGATTGCCGGCGAGGTGGCCTGTGCCTGGCGCGACCTGCTCGAGCCGAAGATCACCGTGATCGCGACGGTCTGGCCGGCGGACGGCCCCGGCGGGGCCTGGATCACCCAGACAAGCTGTCCCTAGGACACCGCACCGGGTTCGATCCGTCCGGTGCGGATGCCGACGATCCGTTCGCAGACATGTTCCGCGAAGCCCGCATTCTGCTCGGCCAGCAGGATGGCGGCCCCGTTGGTGGCGAGCCGGGCCAGGCCGTCGGCGACGTCCTCGATCACGCGCGGCGCGAGGCCCAGCGTCGGTTCGTCCATGAGATAGACCGCCGGGTCGGCCATCAGCGCCCGGCCGATCGCCAGCATCTGCTGCTGCCCGCCGGAGAGCTGCCACGCCCGGTCCGCCCGGCGGGGAGCGAGCTGGGGAAACAGCTCAAGCGCCTGCGCGAGGCGCTCGCGGCGGCGGCGCGCGTTGCCCGGTCCGGCGACCAGGAGATTCTCCTCGACGGTCATCCCCGGGAAGACGCGCCGGCCCTCGGGCACATAGGCGAGGCCGGCACCGATGCGCGCCTCGACCGAAAGCCCGGACAGTTCGCGGTCGCCCAGCCGTATTCCTCCGTCGGCGGCCGCGAGCCCGACGACCGCGCGGAGCAGGCTCGACTTGCCGGCCCCGTTCACGCCGACGAGCCCGGTGATGGCGCCGGCGGGTACCGAGAGCGCGGCGTCCCGCACCGCGACGACGGCGCCGTGGCGCACGGTGAGGCCTGTGATTTCGAGCGCCTCGGTCATGGCGTCACCAGCCCGAAATAGGCATCCCGTACCGCCGGGTCGGCCAGCACCGCCTCGACAGGTCCGTCCGCGATCAGGCAGCCGCCGTCGAGACAGGCGAGGCGGGTCGCGAGCGGGCGCAGGAAGTCGAGATTGTGGTCGATCACCAGAACGGCGAGGCCGTCGGCGGCGCGCGCGCGCAGGATCGCTGCAATCTCAAGCTGTTCTTCCGGCGCGAGCCCTGCCGCGGGCTCGTCGAGGACCAGAAGATACGGTGCCCCTGCCAGCGCTCGGGCGATCTCGACCCGGCGGCGCATCCCGTGGGGCAGGGTGCCGCAGCCGGCGTCGGTGTTTTGGGAGAGGTGGCAGCCCGCGAGGATCGCGTCTGTATCCGGGCGCACGGTGGCGCTCGCGGCCGCGGTTTCGACCGCGTCGCGCACCGTAAGCATGTCGGGAAGCTGGGGCGTCTGGAACGTGCGCGCCACCCCGTGCCGCGCGATCGCGGTGGGGGATGTGCTGGCGAGGTCCAGCCCGCGTGAGAAAAGCGTCCCGCTATCCGGACGGTCGAGCCCGGAGACGATGTTGGCGAGGGTCGTCTTGCCCGCCCCGTTGGCCCCGATCAGCCCGACGATTTCGCCAGCGTCGATCGACATGCTGACTTTGTCGAGGGCCTGTATGCCGCCGTAGCGTTTCGAGACGGCCTGGACGGCGAGCGCGGGTTCACCGACTGACGGGCGTTGTTCCGAAGATGTCCGCACCGTTGGCGGCGCATTGACCCTGTCCCCGGTTGGCGCGCGCCCGATGAAGGACGCAAGTCCGTCGGGCGCGAAGACGACCATGGCCAGCAGCAGTACGCCGACGGCGACCAGATAATACTCGTCGAGCCCGCGGAACCACTCAGGGAGATGGGTCAGCAGGAGGGCGCCGATGATCGCGCCCGGGATGCGTAACCGGCCGCCGACGACGGTCATGGTCAGGCAGGTCACCATGATGCCGAAGCCGAGGGTCTCGGGCGAGACGACCCGGTTGGTGTGGACGAACAGCGCGCCGGCCGCGCCGCCGAATGCGGCGGAGAGAAGGAATGCCCGAAGCCGCAGCAGCCCGGGGTCGATGCCGAAGGCCGCGACCGCGAGCGGGGATTCGCGCATGACGGTGAACATGGCAACGCGGCGCGGGTTGAGCTGCCAGCGAGCGATGAGGATTGCGGCAAATGCCAGCACCCAGACGAAGACGAGGAGCGGCGTGCCGCGGGCAATCCGCCAGTCGCCTATGGTGATCGGCGGAACGCCGGGCAGGCCGTTGGCGCCGCCCGTCACCGGTTCCCAGTTGACGGCGATCAGGAGCAGGAGCTGGCTCAGCGCGAGTGTCGCGAGCGCGAAATAATGGGACGCGAGGCGCAGCACCGGGAACGCGACGAGCAGCGCGAGGCCGGCGGCGACGGCGATCGACAGCGGGAAGGTCGCGAGGAACCCGGCGCCGAACTGACTGCCGAGGATGCCGGTGACGTAGGCCCCGATGCCGAAGAAGGCGCCCTGGGCGAGGCTGAGTGCCCCCGCATGGCCGAAGATGAACTGGTAGCCCAGCACCATGATGACGTAGATGCCCGAAATGGTGAGGAGGCGCTGGTCGTAGGACGATGCGAAGGCGAGCGCATAGACGGCCAATGCGCCACCTGCCAGCAGGATCGACAGGTTCGCACGGACAGAGGCGAGGATGCCGGCCATCATGCGCGCAGCCGCTGGGGTTCGCCGAAGATGCCCTCGGGCCGTACGAGCAGCACCAGCAGGACCGCGGCATAGAGCAGGCCCTCGGCCATGGGCTGGGACGAGACCGACGCGACCGCGACCTCAAAGACCGCAATCAGGAATGCGCCCAGGGCTGCGCCACGCAGGCTGCCCCAGCCGCCGATGACGACGGCGATATACGCCTTGAGGATCAGGCTTGCGCCGTCGGACGGGGTGACGAAGAACTGGTGGGCGAGCAGCAGGCCGGCGGCGCCCGCGAAGGCGGTGCCGAGCGCGAAGCCGAGGAGGGTGATCCGGGTCAACCGGATCCCGAGCGCGCGCGCCATCTCGGGGTCCTGGGCGCAGGCGCGGAATCGGCGGCCGAGCTGGGTGCGCTGCAGGAGGAAGGCGAGCGCGCCGATGAGGATTGCCGCGGTCGCGATGATGGCGAGGGACTGGCGGCTGGCGGTGATGCCGAGGAGTTCGACCGTGCCGCCACCCAGCAGCGCGGGCGCGGTGCGCGGCGCAGCGCCGAAGCCGGCGTTGAGGCCGTTGGCAACGATGATGCCGAAGGCGATGGTCGTGACGAAGACGGACACGGGCGGCCTGTCCCGGATCGGCAGGTAGGCCAGCCCTGCGATGGCCAGGCCGAGCAGCGCCGTGAGCAGCAGCACACCGGGCAGCAGCACGATCCCGGGAACCGCCCCCGGCCAGATGCCCGCGACCAGTCCCGTCAGCGCGACGGCGGCGAACCCGCCCGCAACCACGCTCTCGCCATGGGCGAAGTTGACCGCCGTCGTGGCGTTGAGCACAAGCACGAAGCCGATGGCAACCAGCGCGTAGGCGGCGCCGAGCGCGACGGCGTTCAGGGCGAGCTGGGCGGAGAGCATGTCCCGTGGTGTATCGCAGTGCCGCTACAGCACGCCGGTGATGTTGTCGTAGCGCTTGACGATGGCCGGCACCCGGCTATCGCCGTCGTAGCAGAGGATGACGGCCGAGTGGGCCATGTTGCCCTTGCCGTCGGACGCATAGGTCATGGCGAGCCCCTCGTGGCGCTGGGAGGACAGCCAGTCGCGAATGTTGGCGGCGGTTCGGGCCCCGAGGTCGACGGCGGTGAGGACCATCCGCACTCCGTCATACTGGGCAAGCGCGAAGGCGTCGGGCTCGCGGTCGAAGGCGTCGCGATACGCCTCGACGAAGGCGCGCATCTCGGGCGCAGACTCCGAGATCGGAGATGCGCCGGACTCGGCACACACCCCGGCGAGCTCGCCCGGTTCGAGCAAGGCGGCGGTCTCGGGCTGGTGCATGGCCGAGCCGGCGACGATCGGGATGTCGAGCCCCATGGCCCGAGCCTGGCGGATGACCAGCGCCGTCGGGCCGGCGTGGAGATGCAGCAGCAGCGCGTCAGCGCCGGAATCGCGGACCTTCGAGAGCACGGGCAGCATGTCCTTGACCGTAACGTCGAGCCCCTCCGCGAGGACCGCCGGGGCGCCGAGCTGTTCGAGGTTGCGGTCGAGCTCCGCGTGCCCGCTCTGGCCGTAGGCGGTGGTCTGGAAGATCACCGCCGGTTGCTTCGCGCCCAGCTCCTCGACGGCATAGCGGGCGTGGGCGGCCTTGACGACCACGTCCCCGGGGAAAAAGCGGAACACGTTGGGGCTGCCCAGCTCGGTGATCCGCGCCGTCCCCGAGACGGTGATCAGGGGGACCTCGAACTCGTCGGCGAGCGGCACCAGCGCCAACATCTGGGTGCCGAGCATGGGCGCGACCACGGCGATGACGTTTTCGCCGTCGCGGCCCGACGCCATGGCGCGCTCGAACGCGTTGACCGCCGTCTCGGGCGCGGTGGCGGTATCGTCCACGTCGAAGGCCACACCGGAATCGCGCAGGGCCAGTTCGGCGCCGTTGCGCTGGCTTGTACCCTCCAGCGACAGGAAGCCCGTGATCGGTACGAGGACCGGCAGGCGCGGCGGCTCGTCCGCGACCGCGAGTCCGGATGCCGTCAGGACAGCGAGGATTGCGAGGGTGCGCGCGATGGCAGACATGTCTCGCCTCCTAAGCGTTGATCCGGAGGGCTGGCGGCAGGAGCGTCTGCGGGAGACGGCCCGTGACAACTCCCTCCGCCGGCATGATCCGGATCAGGTGATTGGGTTTCTTCTCAGCCCCGCATCTGGCGAGGCACCCCAGCGTCACGAACAGCGCAAACGATGGGAGCCGCGCGGCGGTGAGTCAAGCGCCTCAGTTCGCCTTGCCGCCGGTCAGGTAGCGGGTGCCGTCGAAGAGCGTGAAGAATTCCCCGAGCATCGGGTGATCGATCTGCGCCGGGTCCGGGTCGGCATCGAGGTTCCGCTCGGCGACGTATGTGGTGTGGGCGGGCGCGAACGCGCGACCTGCGCGTACCATTCCTCGCTGGCGGCGAAGACGGGGTCGACGTCGAAGATCGCGCCGCGATAGCCGAACAGACGGTGACGGACGATCTGGCCGACGTGAAACCGTGCGGCGGCGCCGGGCATCGGGCCGGTCAGCTCGCCGGACGCCGCTGGGCGTCCCGGTCGACATAGGCGTAAACCGCCTCGGCCGAGGCAACGAGGTTGCCATGCTCGTCATGGACCTCGCCCGAGGCGAAGTAGATGCGCCGGCCCGCGCGGATGATTTTCGCGGTGCAGATCAGGGTGTCGCCCTTGGCCCGGCCGACATAGTTGACGTTCAGGGACACGGTGACATTGCCCCGGCGCTTCTCCGGGTCGGGCTCATAGACCCCGCAGAAGCCGGTCGCGGCGTCGATCAACGTCGCGGTGACGCCGCCATGGACGCCGCCCTGGCGGTTCCGGTGACGCTGGTCGATATCGACGGCGATCTGCGCGAAGCCATCGCGCCAGTCGATCAGCCGGAAGCCGAGGAAGCCGTTGAGGCCCTCGGTCAGGTCGCGTGCCTCGAAGTCGGACATGCCGGAAAACCCCTGTGGTAACGCCAAATCGTAACGAGGTGCTGATATGCCCGATCGGCGCATCCGGGGCAATTCCCGTCGGCGTCGCAGGGGGCTACACTGGCCGCCTGACCGGGAGGATTCGGGTGAACGAGACGGTGAATATCGCGAACGGGGGCCGCCGGCTGCGGCCGGCCATCGATGCGCTCGAGGGATCGCTGATCCGCAAGGTCGCGGACGCCAATCTCGGCCGCGAGGATCTGATCGCGCTGTGGTTCGGCGAGCCGGACCTGCCGACACCCGACTACATCAAGCAGGCCGTTACCCGGGCGCTTGAGGACGATCATGTCTTCTACGCGCAGAACCGGGGCATCCCGCCGCTGCGCGAGACGATCGCGAAGTATTCCAGCAATCTGATCGGGCGCGAGATCGGCGTCGATCGGATCACCGCCTCGGTCTCGGGCATGGCCGCGATCATGCTGACGTCCGAACTGCTGGTGGACAATGGCGACAACGTCGTCGTGGTCGGGCCGGTGTGGCCGAACTGCAAGGGCACCGTCTTCGTCATGGGCGGCGAGGCGCGGACCGCGCCGCTGCGCCCTGACGCCGACGGGCAGTGGCATCTCGACCTGGACGACATCCGCGATCAGTGCGACGAGCGGACCCGCGCGGTGTTCGTCAACTCGCCGGGCAATCCCACGGGCTGGATCATGGAGCAGGACCAGCAGTGCGAGCTGCTGGAGTTCACCCGCGAGCGGGGCATCTACCTGATCTCCGACGAGGTCTATATCCGGCTGATCTACGACCGGCCGCGCGCGCCGTCGTTTCTCGACATCGCCGAGCCCGACGACCGGGTGATCGTCATCAACAGCTTCTCGAAGACCTGGTCGATGACCGGCTGGCGGCTCGGCTGGCTGACCCATCCGTCGGACATCGGCCCGGATTTGTCCAAGCTCAACGAGTTCAACATCGCCTCGCCCACGACCTTCGTGCAGCATGCCGGGGTCACGGCCATCCGCGAGGGCGAACCCTTCGTGACCGAGATGGTGGAGCGTTACCGGCGCAACCGGGACCTGGTGTACCAGCGGCTCGGTGCGATGCCGCGGGTGACCCTGTCGAAGCCCGAGGGCGCGTTCTACGCGTTCTTCAGGGTGGACGGAATGACCGACAGCGTCGAATACGCCCGTGAGCTCATCGCCGACACCGGTGTCGGCCTGGCGCCGGGTCGCGCGTTCGGCGAGGCGGGTGAGGGCTGGCTCCGGCTGTGTTTCGCCGCGGAGGCGGACACGCTGTCCCAGGCGATGGACCGGCTCGCGCCGGCGCTGTCGTGACGGGCGGGGAGACGAGTCGATGAAGGTTGTCATTACCGGCGGCACGGGGATGCTCGGACGGCGGCTGGCCCTGCGGGTGCTCGCGCGGCCCGAACTCGTGGGCCCGGACGGCAAGCCGGAGGCGGTCGACAAGCTGGTCCTGTTCGACGCCTTCGAGCCGGTCGAGCCGCCGCCCGACGACCCGCGCGTGGAGGTCGTGACCGGCGACATCTGCGACCCGGCGACGGTCGATGCCCTGATCGATGGCGAGACGGATGCGGTGTTCCACTTCGCGGCCGTGGTCAGCGGCGGCGCGGAGGCGGATTTCGATCTGGGCTACGCCGTGAACCTGACCGGCGGGCGGAACGTGCTCGAGGCGAGTCGGCGCACCGGGCGCTGCCCGAAGATCGTCTTCACCAGCTCGCTCGCCGTCTATGGCGGGGAGCGTTCGGTGGACGATGCAACGGCGCTGACGCCGCAGACGTCCTACGGCGCCCAGAAGGCGATGGGCGAGCTGCTGGTCAACGACTACACGCGCAAGGGCTTTGTGGACGGGCGCACGCTCCGGCTGCCGACCATCGTCGTGCGACCGGGCAAGCCCAACAAGGCGGCGTCGGGTTTCGCCAGCTCGATCCTGCGCGAGCCGCTCCAGGGCGACACGGCCGCGAACCCGGTATCCCGGGACACGCGGATGCTGATCCTGTCGCCCAAGCGCGCGGTGCAGGCCTTCATCGACATCCACAACGCCGACGGGGATGTCCTCGGCCCGAACCGGGCGGTGATGATGAACGGGATTTCGCCGTCGATCGGCGAGATGCTCGACGCGCTACGGACGTTCGCCGGCGACACGGTCGCGGACCGGGTGCATGACGAGCCTGATGCGATGGTCCAGTCGATCGTGGATGCCTGGCCCTGGTATGCCGATGGTGCGCGCGCCCGGGCACTGGGCATGGAACCCGACGCCTCGGTGGCGGAGATTATCGAGAACTTCGTCGCCGACGAGCTCGGCGGGGAGTTCGTGGCCTAGGGGTCAGGCGTCGAACTCGACAAGGGCGGTGATCGGCACGTCGAGGTGATCGCGGCCGCCCAGCCCCTCGAGTTCGATGATGAAGGCTGCCGCGCGGACATCCGCGTCGGCCTGGCGGAGCAGGTGTAGCGCGCCGCCCGCCGTACCGCCGGTTGCCAGCAGATCGTCGATGATCACCACTTTCTGGCCGGGCGTGACGGCATCCACCTGCATCTCGATCGTGTCGGAGCCGTATTCCAGGTCGTAGGTGTAGGACGTCGTCTCGCCCGGCAGCTTGCCCTGCTTGCGCAGCATGGTGAACCCGCAGCCCAGTTGAAGTGCGAGAGGCGCGCCGACGAGGAATCCGCGGCTCTCGATGCCGGCGATCACGTCCGGTTCGTGTTGGCGGATCGCCACCGCGAGCAGGTCCACGGTGTGACGCCAGGCCTGGGGATGCGCGAGCAGGGTCGAGATGTCGTAGAAGAGGATCCCCGGCTTCGGGAAATCGGGGATGGTGCGGATGTGCTCGGCGATGTCCATGACGGGGGCGTCCTCGGGCTGAAACGGCGGGTCAAAAGCGGGCGGATGCTAGCGGGCACGGCGCGTGGGCACAATCGGGCGACGTGTTGCGTCCGCCGGATTGCGTGTTTTTCCGCTTGTCGAACTGTTGAAACGGTTGTTTCATGGTGTCGATACAGAGATTCAACTGTTGCAGAGACAGGCAGGCCATATCGATGGGGAACGATGCCATGGACGCTGAACGCGATCAGATGTTGGCTAGTGGGAAGATTCTCGCGAATCTTCAGGACGTCTATCCGAGACTGAGCCCGCAGTTGCGCCAGGCCGCCCACTACCTGATCGACCGGCCCGACGAGATCGCTTTCACCTCGATGCGGCAAATCGCAGACCGGGCCGACGTGCAGCCGGCGACGATGGTGCGCCTGGCCCAGGCCATCGGGTTCGACGGGTATGAGGCGATGCGCGAGCCATTCCGCGATGCGCTGCGCCGCCAGCCGGCAGGTTTCGGGCAGCGGGCGCGCAACCTGCTGGCGCGCACGAGCCGCCGGCGCCGGGGCCGGGCCCTCGCCCAGCTCGCGAACGAGATGGTGGCGGCGGACCGCGACAATCTCGCGGCGAGCCTGGAGGCCATCGGTTCGGACGAGCTGGCGGACGCGGCGAACGCGCTGGCCGAGGCGCGGCGTATCTACGTCGTTGGCCAACGATCGCTGTTTCCCGCGGCCTTCTACGTGCACTACGCCTGCTCGATGTTCCGCGAAGACATGATTCTGATGGACGGCAATGGCGGCACCTTCGCCGACACCCTGCGCGGGGTGACGGACGAGGACGCGATGCTGGTCTTTTCCTTCGACCCCTATTCGCGCGGGGCGGTCGAGGCGGCCGAGTTCGCCGCCGGCCGGGGCGCGACGATCGTCGCGGTAACGGACAGCCTGGTCTCGCCGCTCGCATCGCTCACGAAGCACATGCTCCTGGTCGGCACGGACACGCCAGCGCTCTTCAAGTCGGTGGTGCCGGTACTGTCGATCGCCCAGGTCCTGGTGGCACAAATCCTGGCCCAGGGCGGGCAGTCGGCGCTCACCAGCGTCGCCGAGAGCGAGCATCAGCTCGAGGCCTTCGGCGCCTACTGGACCGAGGCCGACCGGGTTGTGCCGCAGGATGCAGCGGACGATGCCCCCGCGACGCGCGAGGACATCGCGGCCGTCGATCACAAGACGGATCGCCACGGCTCCTAGCCATGGCCGCGCCGTCCGATACCGCGCTCGATGGGGCCGCGCGCCCGGCGCCGCATACAAAGGTACTGCATCGCAGCTCGCACAGCGTTCTGCCGGTCGCCGTGGGCGGCGACGGGCCCTATGTGATCGACAGCAACGGCAAGCGTTACCTGGACGCTTCCGGCGGGGCGGCCGTGTCCTGCCTCGGCCACAGCGACGCGGACGTGATCGCCGCGGTGCAGACGCAGATCGGCCGGATGCCGTTCGCTCACAGTGCGTTCTTTACCAATGAGCCCATGGAGCAGCTCGCGGAGATGATGGTCTCCGGTGCGCCCGATGGGCTCGACAGGGTTTACTTCACGTCGGGCGGTTCGGAGGCTGTTGAGGCGGCGCTGAAGATGGCGCGCCAGTATTTCATCGAGATCGGACAGCCCGAGCGCACCGTCTTCATCGCGCGGCGGCAGTCCTATCACGGCAACACGCTTGGCGCGCTCTCGGTCGGTGGCAACGAGTGGCGGCGCGCGCCCTTCCGCGAGATCATGGCCGAGACCCGCCATGTGGACCCCTGCTACGCCTACCGATGGCGTTACGACGGGGAAGCCGACGAGACCTACGCGACACGGCTGGCGGACGAGCTCGAGACCGAGATTCTCGACGCCGGCGGTCACGTCGGGCAACACCAACGCCCCGACGATCATGCTGGCGGAGAAGGCGTCCGACATGATCCGCGAGGACGCGCGCAGCGAGCCCGCGCGGGGAGCGGCAGCCTGACGCGAACGAGGTTTCAGCGGGTTTGCAAACCCGCGCAGGGTGTCGTATGAAGCCCGCCGTCGGGAAGTAGCTCAGCCTGGTAGAGCACTACGTTCGGGACGTAGGGGCCGGAGGTTCGAATCCTCTCTTCCCGACCATTTTGCTTCGAGATATTTTGGGATCGACTACAAGGCCTTAGGTGGTTTTGGCAGTGTCTCTACTCCCCTCGGAACTAGGGGATACACCTGTCTTGTTCCACTCCTGTGCCACAGGAGATGGACTTGGCATCAATTACGAAAAGAAATGGTCGATACATCGCCCGAGTAAGGCGTCGGGGTACACCTCTTCAGGCTAAGACGTTCAATCGCGTCGGTGATGCCCGACGATGGGCATCTGAGGTGGAGCGTAAAATTGATCTCGGCCATCTGATCACCAACGACTGCACAGTTAGTGACCTCCTCAGAAGGTACGGTCAAGAAATCACGCCGACCAAGCAATCCGCTTGCGTCGAGACCTACGTTGTCGATCGGCTTCGCCGCTCACGGCTATCCATTATTTGGCTGTATTGGCCGCGTGATATCACAGCTACTCCAGGCTCCCGCGAGGCATCGCCTCCGGGGGCCTTTTGTTTTGGCCAGTTCCAATCACATCGAGATAGTGGGCGATCTGCCGATCGGTCCCATCAGGATCAAGATTATGAACCTCAACCCGTCTTACAGGTTCAAGATTTTGCAGTCGGCCAAGGGTCGCCAATGTGTTGTGAGCCACAGCAAGGTTGTCTGATGTGACTGACATTCGGTAGAGGCCAATCAGTTCCTCGACCACATCGAAGTCTTCAGTACCTCTTAGGACGTCGTCACGGTGGCTCTGGACGATGTCCTGTGCCTCGGGGTGCTTGAGCAGCTCAAAGACCCTCTTAGCGGCACTACTGGGGTTATATCAGGCCTGTATGGCTGCGGCACGGCCATTACCACCACAGGCTATGTAGGCGTGGGCGAATCGGGTTTGTTTTTCGTTGAGTGGCATCGACAGTTTACCTGATGGGTGCAGGGCTGTTGTCGTTCATGCAGGGCAATTTCCCCAAAGCCGCCAATTCTCGCACCGGTTCTAGAGTTACGCGGGTGGGTTATCAGTTGCGGGGGGCGGAATATATTTACTTAAAATATTTTTTATATTATAAGATTTATTATTGAACCCTTGAGAGGAAAAATTAATGAGATTTAATCCCATAATTATTATATTCACTTTATCATTATTTTTTATAACGGGATGTGGTCCGGGACAAAAAGTCGGTACTTCCTCGCCGATGGGAATAACATTGATGAAGCCGTCGTTAAGTAAAGCAACGCCCGATGGTGTAGATGTTCGCTACATTGAGGTTAGTTTTGGGACAGGAGCACCGCCGCAGTCGGTATTAGATGCGGCCGCGAAACATTGCAAAAAGTATAATAAAGATGCTTACCACGTATCTACGGGGCGTGGATTGATATTCGGTCACACGACTAAGGCTTATTTCAAGTGTAGAAATAAAAAATAATGAAATAAATATTATTCCCGTATCTACAGTCCATATTTTGAACATCAGAAATCTCATCGCCGCAAGGAACCTCTGCGTCTGTTGACCAATCCACTATGACCAAAGGTCAGGTTCGTAAACTCAATGCTCTCCGTAAGTGTGTCGGTGACAACATTGCGGAAGATGCATTTACAAAGTGGATGAAATTCCAGTCTCAGACACTATTCTAATAGGTCTTTTGCTCTGAGGTTAGGAAAGTTTGGAAGATGGTGGCAGGGTAATTCATCTAGTGGCATGAGAACTATGTATCGCTTGGTACAGCAACATAACGCTTTTCTAGATTGGTAAAAAATATGCTATCTCTTTTTCGGTTCGGTAAGGCATAAAGTAGCGCGGCAATAGTATGTTTTGGGGTTTTTTAGTTATCTTCTCAATCACCTAAACGATTAGGTGACAACAATAAATACCAAATCTAGGACGTTTAGAAGACTCGGAGATATTCAAGAAGGAACCTAAAATATGAACTTGGTAATTCGCTTGGTTATCTTGGCTTTAGCTGCGGTATTCCCAAAATTTAAGTTTTCTTACGGAGTGTTCCTGATTATCGGCATGACGTTGGTTTCTGCATTCTGCTTCTTCGCAGCCTATGTGGACCATATTCATGGTCAACCGGCTTGGATAGTACGCAATGAAATATTGTACGGTATAGGTGCCTCTGCAATAGGGTGGGGCTTAGGTTTGGCTTTAATGCGTCAAGCTAAGAGACATGAGGCTATAGTCAAAAACAACTTGGGCGAGTATGTGCGAAAAAGAGATGCCTAGGGTTCTTCGGGCTGCCTTCTGAGCAGAGAAGCGGTGGCAGGTGTCCAACGGACACACTTATGTCCATCCTCAAACGATGTGTTGCTCAGCACAAGTATACTATCCAGCCACGATCAGTAGCCCGGCTGTAGGCGGCCAGTCGGTACCAACGGACCGCCTCGGTGTCGTCTTGGGGGACACCATCGCCATCCAACTTATGCGGGTCTCCGGGTCTTGCCGCCTCGAAGAACTTTT